>NZ_JBIBEO010000028.1:0-1130 GCF_042902595.1 Streptomyces sp. NPDC012508 | reverse complement strand
CTAGTGACCTGAGTCAGAGATTCGTCGTTAGTCGGGCATGAGTCGCCCGGGTCCGAAGATTCCGCCGTTGTCGGTCACTGATGCCCAGCGGGCTGTGCTTGAGAGCTGGTTACGTCGCCGCACGACGGCCCAGGCTCTGGCCCAACGCTCGCGGATCGTGATGGAGTGCGCCGAAGGCCACTCCATCATGGAGGTGTCCCGCCGGCTGCGGATCGCTCCGGACACCGTCCGCACCTGGCGACGCCGCTTCATCGAGCGGGGCCTTGA
Source organism: Streptomyces sp. NPDC012508 (assembly GCF_042902595.1). Classification (NCBI taxonomy): domain Bacteria; kingdom Bacillati; phylum Actinomycetota; class Actinomycetes; order Kitasatosporales; family Streptomycetaceae; genus Streptomyces; species Streptomyces sp. NPDC012508. Next base: position 863 of record NZ_JBIBEO010000028.1, on the reverse strand, counting down.
CGGCTTGTGCGACGACCCGCGGCCCGGTGTCCCGCGGAAGATCACCGATGCCGACGTCGAGCGGGTCATCGTCAAGACGCTCGAGGAGACGCCGAAGAACGCCACCCACTGGTCGACCAGGTCGATGGCCGCGGCCACGGGCATGTCGCAGTCGACGGTCTCGCGGATCTGGCGGGCGTTCGCCCTCGCGCCGCACCGGGCTCAGACATTCAAACTGTCCACCGACCCGCTGTTCATCGACAAGGTACGCGACGTCGTCGGCCTCTACCTCGACCCGCCGGAGAAGGCCCTTGTCCTCTGCGTGGACGAGAAGTCACAGATCCAGGCCCTGGACCGGTCCCAACCGGTCCTGCCGATGATGCCCGGTTTTCCCGAACGCCGCAGCCACGACTACATCCGGGCCGGCACCACCACTCTCTTCGCCGCCCTCGAAGTAGCGACCGGCAAGGTCATCGGCTCCCTCCACCGCCGCCACCGCGCGGCGGAGTTCAAGAAGTTCCTGACCAAGCTCGACAAAGAAGTCCCAGCTGATCTGCAGGTTCATCTGATCCTGGACAACTACGCGACCCACAAGACACCCGACATCAAGAAGTGGCTGCTGGTGCATCCCCGGTTCCACCTGCACTTCACACCGACCAGCGCGTCCTGGCTGAACCTGGTCGAGCGGTGGTTCGCCGAACTCACGCAGAAGAAACTCAAGCGCGGCGTCCACCGCACCGTCCAGGCCCTTGAACGCGACATCCGGTCCTGGCTCGCCGACTGGAACGAGCACCCCAGACCGTTCGTCTGGACGAAGACAGCCGACGAGATCCTCGACAAAGTCGCCGCCTACTGCCAACGAATCTCTGACTCAGGTCACTAGG
>NZ_JBIBEO010000027.1:0-1295 GCF_042902595.1 Streptomyces sp. NPDC012508 | reverse complement strand
TGATGGAAACCGCCCTGTTTATCCGGTGGTCTTCATCGACGCGATCCACGTGAAGATCCGCGATGGCGCCGTCGCGAACCGGCCGATCTACGTTGCCCTGGCCGTCACTGTCGAGGGCCGGCGGGACATCCTGGGGCTGTGGGCGGGCGACGGCGGTGAGGGTGCCAAGCACTGGATGCACATCCTCACCGAGATCAAGAACCGCGGCGTGAACGACGTCCTCATGCTCGTCTGCGACGGCCTGAAGGGCCTGCCGGACGCCGTCGAGACGGCGATCATGTCGCTCGACCCCACCGGGAAGGGACAGGCCCGCTGGACCATTGCGCTGGAAGACCGCCCTGAACGCCTTCGACATCACCTTCGACGGCCGACTCTCCGCAGCCCGCCAGTAACCCCAACCACCCCAGTTACACCGCTCGATACGTCCTGGTGGGTCTGTTACAAGACTGTCGAACAACGGCTGATCCAGTCCAGCACGGAATCCGTATTGCTTTACGGATGAGGGATAGCGGGGTTTGTGGTTTGCATCGATCAAGTCTAAGGACTCCCAGCCCTCGACCAGGGATGTCTCCACTGAATTGGAGACATCCTTTTTGAGTCCGTTTGCATCTGAGGAGTCAGCACCGTTATGGGTTCATTCATTTCCCGTCGCCGTATGGCGAAAAATGCTGCAGCTGCGGGAGTTGCTGCTATGTCGATTGTCGGTATGAGTGCAGTCAATGCCCCCACCGCCAGCGCTGACACTTTCTTAGGGGGACGGGTTAGCGCGGAGTACTACCACATCAAGCCACTACACAGCGCTAAGGCACTCACGGTAGCCAGCTTGAACGAAGGGGCTGAGATCCGCCAGAATACGCCGGGAGGAACTAACCTTACTAGTTACCTCGCGAAACTGCAGATGTTCAGGACGATCGACTTCGGAAACGGAGTGGAATCCTATATGCTACTCAAGAACATCAGGGCCACAAATGGCGCTATGGTACCTGGTTGCATCTCCCGGACCGGCCCCTATAACAACGAAAAGCTCGTCATCAAAAAATGCAATGCCACGCCGAGCCAGCAGTTCACGTACAACATGGTGGGTCCTGGCGAGCACTATGAAATCAGAGGCGTTGCCTCTAACTTCTACTGGCACATCCAGAACGCTTCCATGGCGGACGGGGCGAATCTTGTCCAGTACACGGGGCCGGGTGGGTGGAACGCGAGATTCCGCTGGGTTTACGCAGGCGAACTTGCCACATTCAATTAACCTGCCTTCATATGTTCGCAGGGGCGACAAATTGCAGCCACTGAGC
>NZ_JBIBEO010000026.1:0-1604 GCF_042902595.1 Streptomyces sp. NPDC012508 | reverse complement strand
CCGGTCCAGCCTCCCCACGAACACGATCGTGCGCGGCCGGGTGGATGCCCTCGGTCCCGGAGTGAACCGCTCCACATCGACCCCCGGCGTGATCTGCAGGGCCCCGGGACGGCTGGAGGCCAGCGAGGCGGGTGACACCGCGACCAGTGCGCGGGTGCGGTCGAACACCCGGGGCAGGGCGTTCCGCTCGTAGCAGCCCAGGAGCCGGTCGCGGAATCTGGAGCCCTTGACCATGGTTCCGGCGTGGTAGGTCATGACGGCCGGCCTCTTTCCGGCCACCGCGACCGCCAGTTCGCCGAGGCCGGGGACCGGCGCATGGGCGTGGACGACGTCGACGCGGAGCCTGCGCAGCCAGCGGCGCAGCTGGAACGGCCACAACGGACTGACCGGTGTGTTGACGTACCGGCTCGTCCAGGTGCCCAGACGGATGACCGGCACGCCGTCCTCGACGCCCACCGAGGTGCGCCAGCCGGTCGTGCTCGCGGTGATGACGGCGGCGCGCATCGCCGGATCCGCCGCGACCGCCTGCGCGACGCGGTGCGCGTAGTGCTCCACACCGCCGATGTGGGGCGCGTAATAGGGCGCGACGACAGCGACGGTGCGTGTCAGGCGGGCGGGATCGGCGGCGCGGTCGAAGACCTCGGCGGTACGGTCGCACAGATCCTCCCAGGGTGGTTCCCCCGGCGCGTCCTCGCAGCTCCGGCGGCCGATGGCGGTGGCCCGGAACGCGAGGACCCCGGGCAGGTCCGCCGCCGAGTCCGATACGGACACGATCTCGCGCGCCCGGGAGACGGCCGGGGCCAGGAGGGTCCGGTGGACCGGCATCCGTGGGCCTCGCGAGGGCCGGCCGACGTGACAGGTCAGCACGAGTGGCAGGTCACGGCCGGCGCGGGCCGCGGCGGCCGCGAGCAGGGCAGAGGGGGTGTGGGCGTCGACGAGGTCCACATCCTCCGTCTCGATGATGCGGCGCAGGTCGTGGCCCCAGCGCAGGGCCAGGGGAGTGCCGGGCGCGGCCAGACGGTAGACCGGCATGCCGTGGGGGCCTTCGTGGGTCCTCGGCTTCGTCCCCCCTTCCGAGGCCGCTGCGACCACCACCCGGTAGCCGTGACGGGAGCTCAGGAGGCGGGCGAGATGCCACACATGCTGTGCCACCGGACCTGTGTCGTCGGGCGGGAAGTGCGGCGCCACGATCAGAACGGAACGCGGGTTCATGAGAAGACTCCTGAACTCCTGAAAGAGGCATGCCGGGGTCGGTGCCGGGCTCAGCGGCCGGTAGGTGTGGGGGGCAGGGTTCGGAAGAGGTCGAGGTAGCGGTCGGTGAGTGCGGGCCAGGCGTAGCGTTCTACGGCGCGTTGTCTGCCGGCGGCGCCGAGGCGGTCGGCGAGTTCGCCGTCGCGGAGGACGCGTTCGCATGCGGTGGCGAGTGCTTTGGGGTTGCCGTGGGGGACGATGAGGCCGGTGATCTTGTCGGCGATGACGTAGGGGATGCCGCCGGCGTCGGATCCCACGACGGGGGTGGCGCATGCCATGGCCTCGACCAGCACCATGCCGAAGGACTCCGCCGCGGTGAGTGAGGGGAGGACGAGCACGGCGGCGTTGCGCAT
>NZ_JBIBEO010000024.1:0-2511 GCF_042902595.1 Streptomyces sp. NPDC012508 | reverse complement strand
TGCGCAGCGGGTCGGGATGGGGCGTGAGCTGTACGACGCCTTCCCGGTGTTCGCGGACGCGTTCGACGCGGTGTGTGCGCGGGTGGACCTCGAACTGCCTCTGCGGGAGGTGGTGTTCGGCGAGGATGCGGAGCTTCTGGCGTGTACGGCGTACACGCAGCCGGCTCTGTTCGCGGTCGAGGTGGCGTTGTTCCGTCTGGTGGAGTCCTGGGGTGTGACCCCGGACGTGCTGGTGGGGCATTCGATCGGCGAGCTGGCCGCGGCGCATGTGGCCGGGGTGCTGTCGCTGGACGATGCCTGTGCTCTCGTCTCGGCGCGTGGTCGGTTGATGGATGCGTTGCCGTCGGGCGGTGCGATGCTGGCCGTGGAGGCGGCCGAGGACGGTCTTGAGCTGCCCGAGGGTGTGGACCTGGCGGCCGTGAACGGGCCGACGTCGGTGACGGTGTCCGGTGACGCGGACGCGATCGGTGCGCTGGAGGAGCGGCTCCGGGCGGAGAACGTACGGGTGAAGCGGCTGGCCGTTTCGCACGCGTTCCATTCGCGTCTGATGGAGCCGATGCTCGACGAGTTCGCGACGGTCGCGAAGTCGTTGACGTACCACGCCCCGACGATCCCCGTCGTCACCACGGCGCCGGGCGACATGACGACGCCGGACTACTGGGTCGGTCAGATTCGTGAGCCCGTCCGGTTCGCCGACGCGGTCGCCTCGCTCACCGACACCCGGATCTTCCTCGAACTCGGGCCCGGCGGGGTGCTGTCCGCGCTCGTTCCGCACATCAGCGAGGGCGCGACCGCCGTGCCGGCCCTGCGCTCGGGCCAGGACGAGGATGCCGCCCTGCTGCGCGCCCTCGCGGCCCTGCACGTGCACGGGGTGCCCGTCGACTGGGTCACCCTGCTCGCGCCGGCCGGTGGCCGTCGGATCGAGCTGCCCACCTATGCCTTCGTCCCCGAGCGCTATTGGCCGTCGGTCTCCGCGCGCCCCGGTGACATGGTGTCCGCCGGACTGGGGGAGACCGGGCATCCCGTCCTTGCCGCAGGTGTCGAACTCGCCGACGACGGCGGCCTGGTGTTCGCCGGGCGCCTCTCCGTCCGCACCCACCCGTGGCTCGCCCAGCACCGGGTGCACGGCCGGATCGTGGTTCCCGGCACCGCGTTCGTCGATCTCGCGGTGCGCGCCGGCGACCAGGCGGGCTGCGACGCCATTGACGAGCTGGTCCTGCACACCCCCCTGGTGCTGACGGAGGAGTCCGTCCAGCTCCAGGTGCTGGTCGGTGCTCCGGACGAGGACGGCGCGCGTCAGCTCACCGTCCACTCGCGCCTCTCCGACGGCACCGGCTGGCACGGGCAGCCGTGGACCCGGCACGCCTCCGGCACCCTGCGTGCCGCGGCCCCCGTGGTCGCCCCGGCGTCCTCCTGGCCGCCGGACGGCGGCCACGCCGTGACCCTCGACGAGCTGTACCCGGCGTTGGCCGGTGCCGGGCTGGAGTACGGTCCGGTGTTCCAGGGGCTGCGCGGCGTCTGGCGCGCGGGCGAGGACCTCTGGGCCGAGGTCGTCCTGCCGGAGCAGGCGCACGCGGACGCCGGCCGCTTCGGGCTGCACCCGGCTCTGCTCGACGCGGCGCTGCACGCGCTCGCCGTCCGGGCGGTCGAGACGGATGGCCCCGCAGGGCCGCCGGGGCTGCCGTTCTCCTGGTCGCAGGTCACCCTGGCGGCCTCCGGCGCCACCACGCTCCGCGTGCGGCTCTCGCCGCGCGGCGAGGACGCGGTGGAGCTACTGGCCCTCGACGCCGAAGGCCGCACTGTCCTCTCCGTCGGGCGTGTCGTGCTGCGGCCCCTCGCCGCGGACGCACCGACGGGCGCCACGGTGGCGCGGCCGGTGCACCGGGTGGACTGGGTCCCGCTCCCCGAACCGGCGCCCGCCCATGTCACCTGGGCTGTCGTGGGAGCCGACCCGTACGGTGCGGCCGACGCGCTCGCGGCCCTAGGGGCCGACTGCGTGCGGGCGGCCGACGTCGCCTCGGCCTCGGCCGACCTGCTGCTGGTCACCTCGGCGCCCGTCGACGGGGCCGGCGGCCTGGACGACACCGAGGCGCGGGTGTGCGCGACGCTCGCCACCGTCCAGGAGTTCCTGGCCTGCGCGGACACCGACGCCACCCTCGTGCTGCTCACCCGGGGGGCCGTCGCGGCCGAGCCGGGCGACGACCTGCCCGATGTGTCGGGTGCCGCCGTACGGGGGCTGCTGCGCAGCGTGCAGTCGGAGCACCCCGGGCGCGTGCTCCTGGTGGATGTCGACGCCGACCCGTGGACGGCGCTCACGGCCGTGCCCGGCGCGGACGAACCGGAACTCGCCGTGCGCGGCGGCCGGTTGTACGCGGCACGCCTGGCCCCTGTCACCGACCGCACCCTCCAGGCTCCTGAGGGGGCGTGGCGGGTGGGGGTGTCGGTGCGGGGTGCGGTGGAGAACGTGGCTTTGGTGGCGGCGCCGGATGTGGTGGGGCCGTTGGGTGTGGG
>NZ_JBIBEO010000023.1:0-4597 GCF_042902595.1 Streptomyces sp. NPDC012508 | reverse complement strand
CCCATGTGCACACCGCCGGCGCCACGCCCGACTGGGCCGCCGTGTACGCACCCTGGGCCCCCCGACGCATCGACCTGCCCACCTACGCCTTCCAGCGGCAGCGCTACTGGCCGGCCCTCGGCGGTGCGGCCGCGCTGGGAGCCGTGGGGCTGCGCGGCACCCATCACCCGCTGCTCGGTGCGGTGGTCACGGTGGCCGGGGGCGACGGGCTGGTGTTCACCGGGCGGCTCTCCCGGGCCACCCACCCCTGGCTCGCCGACCACCAGGTGGCCGGCACGGTCCTGGTCCCGGGCACGGCGCTCGTCGAGCTGGCCCTGCACGCGGGCGAGCAGGTCGCCTGCCCCGTCGTGGACGAACTCACTCTCGACACGCCGCTGGTGCTGCCCGAGCGGGGCGGCGTCCGCATCCAGGCCGAGGTGGGAGCACCGCTCGCGGACGGCTCCCGGGAGATCGCCCTCTACTCCCTCCCCGACGACCTGACCGGCGTTGTGGAACCGTCCGGCGACTGGGTACGGCACGCGAGCGGCATCCTCTCGGCCGCTTCCTCCGCCGCTTCCGGCACCCCGCTCACTACGTGGCCGCCGCAGGACGCGGCGCCGGTGGAGCTGGGCGACTTCTACGCCACCGCCGCGGACGCAGGCCTCCAGTACGGGCCGTTCTTCCAGGGCCTGCAGGCCGCGTGGCGCGGCGCCGACGGAGCGGTGTACGCCGAAGTGGCGCTGCCCTCGGTCGGTGGCGCGGGTGCCCCGGAGCCCGGTGGCTTCGGCCTGCACCCGGCACTGTTCGACGCCGCCCTGCACGGCGCGGCACTGTACGACCCGGCGCAGAGCGCTCAGGCCCAGGGCGCTCCGGCACAGGGCGCTCCGGCGCAGGGTGAGCAGTCCGTACGGCTGCCGTTCAGCTGGTCCGGTGTCACCCTGCACGCGACCGGCGCGACCGCTCTGCGCGTACGCCTGGCCCCGGCGGGCACGGACGCCGTCTCCCTCGACCTCGCCGACCCGGAGGGCCGGCCGGTCGCCAACGTCGCGTCCCTGGTCCTGCGACCCGCCGGTACCACGGGCGCCGCCGCCGTACGACCCGACACGCTCTTCCGTGTGCAGTGGACCGCCCTGCCCACGACGGACGGCCAGGAGGGCACCCGCCCCTGGACGGTCGTCGCCGGGCCGGCCGAACTCGCCGACCTGGCGGCCCTGCCGGAGGTCCCCACGCTGGTGGCCGTGCACGCAGGTCCGGTGCCCGGCGCCGACAGCGACGCCGACGAGCCCGCCCGGGTCCGCGCCTCCGCGCACCGCGCCCTGGAGTGCGTACGGACCTGGCTCGCCGACGGGCGTTTCACCGACTCCACGCTCGTCCTGCTCACCCGGGGCGCCATGCCCGTCGGCCAGGCTCCGGTCGATCCGGCCGCGGCCGCCGTGTGGGGCCTGGTCCGCAGCGCGCAGACCGAACACCCCGGCCGCTTCGTCCTGCTCGACCTGGACCCCGCGGACGGCGACGTACCCGGTACGGGACCGGCCGGCACCGACGAGCCGCAGCTCGCGCTGCGGGACGGCCGGTGGCACGCCCCGCGCCTCGCCCGCGCCGCCGCCTCCGCGCCGGGTGCCGACTCCGGGGAGACGGTGGCCCACGGGACCGTACTCGTCACCGGCGGCACCGGTGTCCTGGGTGCCCGGGTGGCCCGGCACCTCGCCGCCGAGCACGGCGTCCGCGAGCTGCTGCTGGTGAGCCGGCGCGGCCCGGCAGCCCCCGGGACCGACGAACTGATCGCCGAACTGGCCGAACTGGGCGCCCACGCACGGGCCGTCGCCTGCGACGTGGCCGACCGCGAAGCGCTGGCCGAGATGCTCGCCACCGTGCCCGAGGACCGCCCGCTGACCGGAGTGGTGCACGCCGCCGGGATCGTCGACGACGGCGTGGTCACCGGCCTGACCCCGGAGCGGATCGACGCGGTGCTGGACGCCAAGGCGGCCTCCGCGCTGCACTTGGACGCGCTGGTCGGAGACGTTCCGCTGTTCGTGCTGTTCTCGTCCGCCTCGGCGACGTTCGGCTCGGCCGGCCAGGCCGGGTACGCGGCGGCCAACGCGGTGCTCGACGCCCTCGCGCAGCGCAGGCCGGGCGCTGTCTCCGTCGGCTGGGGACTGTGGGAGGAGACCTCCGGGATCTCCGCCGGGCTGGACGAGACGGGCCGGGCCCGGATCAACCGCGCGGGCGGGCCGCTCACCACGGCCGAGGCGCTGACGATCCTGGACGCCGTCCACACGGGTGACACCCCGCACCTGGTCGCCCTCCACCTGAACCTCCCCGAACTCCGGAAGGCCCTGGACGGCGACCCCGCCGGCCAGGCGCCCCCGCTGCTGCGCGGCCTGGTCACCCGCTCCCCCCGGCCCGCGGCGGCGACACGTGCCGTACCCGGCGCCGCCTCCCCGCTGGGCGAGCGTCTCGCCGCGCTCGGCGAGCTCGAGCGCACCGAGTTCCTCGCCGAACTGGTGCGGTCCGAAGCCGCCGGAGTGCTCGGGTACGCCGCCACCGACCCGGTGCAGGACCACAGCACGTTCAAGGACCTGGGCTTCGACTCGCTGACCGCCGTCGAACTGCGCAACCGCCTCGGTGCCGTGACCGGCCTGCGGCTGCCCGCGACCCTGGTCTTCGACCACCCGTCGCCGCAGGCGCTGACGGCGCACCTGCTCTCCCGCCTGATCGGCGAGGAGCGCAAGGCCCCCACGTCGGCCGGCCGCGCCTCCCGAACGGCCGCCGGGAACGACGAACCCATCGCGATCGTCGCGATGAGCTGCCGCTACCCCGGCGGGGTGAACAGCCCCGAGGACCTGTGGCGGCTGGTGGCCGAGGGCTCCGACGCGATCGGCCCGTTCCCCGACAACCGCGGCTGGGACATCGGTAACCTCTACGACCCCACCCCCGACGCGTCGGGCAAGTCGTACGTCCTCGAAGGCGGCTTCGTCCGCGACGCCGACCGCTTCGACCCCGCGCTCTTCAACATCTCGCCGCGCGAGGCGCTCGCCATGGACCCGCAGCAGCGGTTGCTGCTCGAGGCGTCCTGGGAGGTGTTCGAACGGGCCGGCATCGACCCGACCTCGCAACGCGGCAGCCGCACCGGCGTCTTCGCCGGACTCATGTACCACGACTACGGATCGACCATGACCGTGCTGCCCGAGGGCGTCGAGGGCTACCTCGGCACCGGTACCTCCGGCAGCGTGCTGGCCGGCCGTGTCTCCTACACCTTCGGGCTCGAGGGCCCGGCCATGACGGTGGACACCGCGTGCTCGTCCTCCCTGGTCACGCTGCACCTGGCCTGCCAGGCGCTGCGCGCGGGGGAGTGCGACATGGCACTGGCGGGCGGCGTCACCGTGCTCTCCACCCCCGCTGTCTTCATCGACTTCAGCACGCAGGGCGCACTCTCCTCCAACGGCCGTTGCAAGACCTTCTCGGCGGACGCCGACGGCACAGGCTGGGGCGAGGGCGTCGGTGTGCTGCTGGTGGAGCGGCTCTCGGATGCTCTCGCGCGTGGCCATGAGGTGTTGGCGGTGGTGCGGGGTTCGGCGGTCAACCAGGACGGTGCGTCGAATGGTTTGACGGCGCCGAACGGTCCGTCGCAGGAGCGGGTGATCCGTGCCGCGCTGGATGCGGCGCGGCTCGACCCTGCCGATGTGGATGTGGTGGAGGCGCATGGCACGGGGACGACGTTGGGTGACCCGATCGAGGCGCAGGCGTTGCTTGCGACGTACGGGCAGGATCGTGAAGAGCCCCTGTATCTGGGGTCGTTGAAGTCGAACATCGGTCATACGCAGGCGGCTGCGGGTGTCGGTGGTGTGATCAAAATGGTGGAGGCGATGCGCCATGGTGTGCTGCCGGCCACGCTGCATGTGGGGGAGCCGTCGCCGCATGTGGACTGGGAGGCGGGGGCTGTCGAGCTCCTGACGGAGGCGCGTCAGTGGCCGGAGACGGACCGTCCGCGCCGGGCCGGTGTGTCGTCGTTCGGTGTGAGTGGCACGAACGCGCACGTGATCCTGGAGGCCGCGCCGCAGTCCGTGGACGCGGTGCCCGCCGCCCCGGCCGGAGCCGAGCCCTTGTCCGCCTCCACGCCCTGGCTGCTCGCCGGCAAGAGCGCGGGTGCGCTCCAGGCCGCCGCGGCACGGCTCGCCGGGCTGACGGACGAGGCGGATCCCGCCGACGTCGCCTGGCGGCTGCTCACCGGTCGTGCGGTGCTGGAGCACCGGGCGGTGGTGCTGGGGGAGGACCGTGCCGGGGCCCTGCGGGCGTTGGCGCGGGATGTGTCGCATCCGGGTGTGGTGCGGGGTGCGGCGCGCTCCGGTGGTGCTCCGGTGTTGGTGTTCCCGGGGCAGGGTTCGCAGTGGCTGGGTATGGGCCGGGAGCTGGCGGCCTGGTCGCCGGAGTTCCGCGAGGGCCTGGAGGAGTGCGCGGCGGCGTTGGAGCCGCACGTGGACTGGTCGCTGTGGGACGTGCTCGACAGCGACGATGAGGCTCTTTGGGGTCGGGTGGATGTGGTCCAGCCGGTCTTGTGGGCGTTGATGGTGTCGCTGGCCCGGCTGTGGCGCTCGTGCGGTGTGGTCCCGTCGGCGGT
>NZ_JBIBEO010000022.1:0-9063 GCF_042902595.1 Streptomyces sp. NPDC012508 | reverse complement strand
CGCGGATCTTCACGTGGATCGCGTCGATGAAGACCACCGGATAAACAGGGCGGTTTCCATCAGTGAGCTCTTTTCATCCTGAATAGTTGCAGGTCAGCAGGGTGTGGACGGCTTGGACGATGGTGCCGATGCGGCGGGTGGAGCATCTGGCTCGGCGGAGGATTCGCCAGGACTTCAGCTGCGCGAAGGCGCGTTCGCCGGGTGCTCTGAGTCTGGCGTGGTCGCGGTTGAACTGCTGGTAGTGGGGCGGTTGTTCGCGGTAGTGGTAGTAGGGGGTGCGGAAGGTGGCGCCGGCGCCCTGATAGGCGCGGTCCGCGACAACGAGGATCTGCCGGGTGAGGCAGGCCTGCACGATGCCATGGGCCCGGGCCGCGGTCAGATCATGAGTGCGGCCCGGCGTCGCGCGGGAGAACCACAGCGGTGTTCCGTCAGGCCGGGCGATGACCTGCACGTTCATGCCGTGCTTGCGGTGCTTCATCGAGTAGTACGGCTCGTCGGCGGCGATGCGGTCGATGGGAATCAGGGTGCCGTCGACGATCACGTGGTCGCCCTCGCCCAGGCCGGTCAGGGCCTCGTGCAGACCAGGCGCCCATGCCGCGAGGACGTCGAGGGTCTCGTCGACGTAGCGCCAGGCAGTGGCTGTCGAGATGCCGAAGCCGGCTGCCAGGGCGGGCAGCGGTTCGTTCTTGCGCAGGTGCACCAGCGCGAGCAGGGCCTGCTGGAAACACCCCAGCTTCCGCCACCGCGAACGGCGTTCACACCTTCGTGCGTAGATGAGCCAGGAAACATGCTCAACCAGCTCATGCGGGACGTCGACCGTGGCACGATACGGGACCAAGCGAGGCTCCTCGGACGATGCGTGGTGCGTAGAGAACACCACCGCAACGACCAGGAGCCTCGTCTCGTTGCGCACCCCTACTGACCTGCCATTTCACCCCACAGAGACAGGATGAAAACGGCTCACTCAGCGAGGAGACGGCTCGCACGGTCGGGTGTGATGTCGAGCCTGGCCAGGACTGCGGGTACGGCGATGGCCGGCAGGAAGCTCTCCAGCAGGACTACGGCCCGCTCGGGAAGGTCACGCCGCTGGCTGTGCAGCTGGGACAGCAGCTGCACTCCGGTGAAGCTGGCCGCCAGCAGCTCCGCCACTGCCTGCACATCGACGTGCGGCAGCAGCTCGCCCCGCCGCTTCGCCTCGTCCAGGAGCTGGGTGTTGTGGTCGATCACAGGTCGAAGGCGGAAGTGCGGTCGAGCCCGGTGGCGCCCTGCTCGAGCGAGAGGGCGACGCTGGCCCGCACCAGCGGCTCGGTCTGCAGCCGGTAAGCCAGGACCAGGCCGACGTCGACCAGCTCTTGCACGGTGCTCTCCTGCGGCGGCAGGGCAACGGCGAGCTGCTCGGCGAAAATCGCTGCCGCGAGGTATTCCCTGGTGGGGAAGTGAAAGTACAGCGCGCCCTTACTGATCCCGGAGCGTTCGAGGATCTCGGCGATGCTGGCTGAGGTTAGCCGCGTTCGTCGAAGACGGCCGCGGCTGTTTCGAGGATGGCCTGCCGGGTGCGGATCGCGCGCTGTTGTCGCACTGTCGCCCATCTCCTGTGTGCGTCGTCCCTGGTGCTGTTACGGCGACACAACGTGTGCCCGCCGTGGCCCTGTAACTCGGCATCTCGCAGAGGACCCTGCAATGCGTTACGGCCAGCACGTCAGACGCCGGCTGCCAGGAAGAGGGTTCTCCCTGATGTTTCCCTCACTCTTAGCCCGCACAATGAATCGGGAGCATCAGGCATGCCAGTGAATGAGTTCGTGAAACCGAATCTCAATGGTTTTATCCGCCCATTCCGATAGTCCAATCGTACCTCCTCTCCTCGGGGGGAGTGCCAGCTGCGGTGACGGTGAGAGAGTAGTCAATATGAGGACAATTCGCACGGCTATCATTGCGTGTGCTGCAAGTATTGCTGTGTTTGCGGGTGTCTTTTCTGCTGAAGCAGCTGACACTGAAACTCTTCCGGAGGATAAGGTCCCGGTGCAGGATACGAGAGGTCCGAGCGATCCTGCCCCTCCTGGGTTCTCGAGCTGGAGGGCACTGTTCGCGGAGCAGGACCGCCTGAATGCGGCAGCCGCCCGGATCGCTTCGGTAGGTGAGGAGCAAGACGGGTTTGCCGGTTTCATCGCGGACCCGGACAAGCACGTATTGCAGGTCTACTGGAAGGGCGTGGTTCCCGCTGCCGTGCAGGAGGCGGTGGCAAAGAGCCGCACCGAGACTCCTGTCGAAGTCATCGAAGCCTCCTACTCCCTTAAGCAGCTCAGCGGTGAAGTAGACCAATGGATCCAGACTGGCAAGGTATCGAGCGCAGCGCCCGCACCTGATGGCAGCGGCATCCGCCTCACCGTGGCAGGCAACCAGAAAGCGGCAGATCTGCCCAGACCAGCCGGCGCGACCGCTCCCATCTCGGTCGAGAACAACGCGCCAATGAGCACGGCAGTCGCAGATCCCGTCCCCCTAGAGGATGCCGCGGCCTCCTCACCTTGGCGATGGCGAGACTCGTCACCCTTCTATGCCGGCGGAAAGATCAACCCGGGCGGCTGCACCTCAGGGTTCTCAGTATGGGATGTTAACGGAAAACGAGGGATGCTGACCGCCGCTCACTGCGGAAAGGCCGGAGTCCCCGGAGTTGGCTCCCACGTAACTAACTTTTTCGGCGATCACATGGGTTGGTTTGATTCCGAGCTGGAAAATCGCGATATTGCAATCGTTCACGCTAATTCCTGGGGCCGAATGTACACCGGTGCATGGAACTCTTCGACCAGCATCCCCGTGGTCGGCATGTGGAAAACCTGGCCGGGAAACTACGTATGCAACAGCGGATCCACTACCGGAGAGAACTGCTCTATCAAAGCAACCGACCATGGCGTCAGCATGACCCTTGACGGCCAGTATGTGAAGCATCTTATCCGGGCAAAACACACCCAGGGAGGGTGCGCGGTCGCTAAGGGAGACAGCGGCGGCCCCATTTTCTCTTACTCTTGGCCGAACGGTTCCGGACCTGCCGCCCTTGCGCAGGGCGTTACTTCGGGAGGTTCCGGAAGCGTATATTGCGCATCTGCTGGAAAATATGGATTTCCCACCATTTATTTTGCTCGCGTCACAGATTCACTGCTGGCGTTCCAAGCAACCCTCAAAATGTACTGACTGAAGCTCGGTGTGGGCGACGGGAAGAGCGACCACAGATGATCGTCAGTCTCAACTCCCCAGTCATCAGCGGAGCGCTCGGAAGTGTGCTCGCCGCCTACACCGGGACTGTGTTGCCAGGCCTGCCCTCCTCCTAACGACCCGCAGCACCATCCGGCCAGGCCCGAGAGGCAAAGAACCTCGGGCCCAGCCACCCCGCTAACCTGCCCATTCCACGCCGAGTTCGGCCAACGCTTGGAGTCGCTGCGTGCTCAGTTTGCCGCGCCTGGTCTTGCTGTTGGACAGAAACACGCCAAGCCGGACCTCACTCCCATCAGGCAAAACCTCGATGTGAGCACGGCTGACAGGCCCTACAGAGCCCGTACGGGCTTTGTACTGCGCCCAGGCCGCAACCCCCCGTTCGAAGGCTCCTGAGGCAGTCCTGGGTGCCTTTGCAGATGCTTCCTGCTTCTCGGGGGGTAGCGGATCCGGACATGACCATCAGCGGCAGCCTCGACAAGGCACTCGCGGGCGCGTTCACCCGCCCGATCCCCAAGAGCGCGGGCGCTCAGGTGCGTTACCTCGTCAAGCAGCACCACGGCAGCACCCGCGACGTTGCCGAGCTGCTCGGCGTCTCCCAGCGCACTGTCGAGCGGTACGTGAAGGACCAGATCAAAAAGCCCCGCGCCGACCTGGCCGCCCGCATGGCGGCCGAGGTCACGAAACGGTGGCAGCCCCAGGTCCGGGCGAAGGCGAAGAAGGCCGCGGCGACCACGGACGGCATCATCATCGCCACCCGCGCCCGGTTCGGCTTCACCGCCGCGGCCGGCACCACCGACGACGCACGCATGCGCCACCTCACCCTCGCCCTTCCGCCCACACACGCCGCCCGACTGTTCGACGCCCAGGAGCAAGGCGCCGGCGAACAGCAGTTGCAGCGGATCACCGCCGACGCACTCGGAGAGGTCTACTTCCGCGACAGCGGCCGCCGCGCCCACGGCCTGGACGTCGAGTACACCGACGTCGAGCACATCGAGTTCGAGCTGTAGAGCTCGGGGCATACATTTTCGCCCGCCCCGTGCCGAAAGGTCCGCTACCTGGGGGTGAGGCGGGGGGCGGGGTGGAGTGGTGGCTCGATGAGGGGCTGTTCGTCGGTGGTCAGGGAGTGAGCGGTGAAGCCGGCGGCGTGGAAGGCGTCGGAGGCCTGGAACGTGATGAGGGTTCCTGTGGGCTGTGCGGCGGCTTGTTCGATGACACGGAGGAGTTCATCGGCCCACTCGGTTGGCTGCCCGTTGCGGTCGGTGCGTTGTGCTCCGGGCGGCAGGCGGAGCACCAGGCCCTCGGGAATTCCGGTCACCTGGAGATAGAGATCGCCGTCTGCGGGGGTGACCGCCGTGACCTTGTCGGCCCGGATCCGCATGTCGCCGACGCGCAGCCAGACCCTGGAACGTCCCGCGCTCACCATGTCCGGGCCCGGTGCTCGATGGTCGGCCGGTGGCCAGTCGTGGGGTTCATCCCGCCAGGATTCCAGGGCCGTGGCGGCACCACTTCAACTCTGGGAAGTCCACCACCCCTGATGGGCGTCGTGTGTTGTGCATGGGGTGTGCGTCATCGGTTTTTCACTGGTGTTGACCTGGGCTGTGGCGAGACCTGGATGTCGTTTTGCTGGTGAAGGCGGGTGTCGTTTGGTGAGTGGGGGGCTTGTCGCTCCTGTGGGTGAGGGCGGCGGAACGCGGGGTGGTGCCGCAGCGGATCGCTGCAGACGCACCGGAGGGGTCTACTTCCGCGATAGCGGCCGCCGCGCCCATGGCCTGGACGTCGAGTACACCGACGTCGAGCACATCGCCTTCGAGCTGTAGCCCGATCCGGCGCGCAGCACCTGGTGCACGAGGTGCTGCGGTTCGGGGTGTCCGCCTGGGGCGGCTCGTTGTGCAGGGTGAAGCGGGTCCGCGTGCCCGCCTCCACTTGAGATCGCCGCAAGGCGACGGACAGGCCCCGTCGCTCCCCGTCGGCATCGACGGCGCCTGTCCGTGGGGCCGTGGAGGAAGGAGTCGTACCACTCGATGGTGGTGTCGGCTGGCTTAGCCGTGGGGAGATCGGGCTGCTCCCGGGTGCTCTTTAGTGGATGGTCCAGGTGTATTTGCCGCCCCCGACCCATCGCACCTCGTCCGGGTCGTCGAGGTCGTGGATCGGGATCCCCGCCTCCGCGGCGATCAGCAGCCCGTCCGTCATCGACACTGCCCTGCCGACGAACTCTCCGTCGACCTCGACGATACGGAAGGGCGGGTTGCCGGGCTGGACGCCGAGAACGGTGATCCGGGCCGGGGAGAGGTGGGGTGGCGATCCTTCGGTCATGCGGAGACGGTTCCATGCCAGGACCCTGGCGGGCGCGGTGACACATCCAGAGGGCCGATCGGCTTCCCGGCCGGCTGCCGCCGCCCAGCTCCGGACCAAGACCCGCAAGGCCGCCGCCACCTCCGCCGGCATGACCATCTTGGGCGTGGTTACCCGGTCCAGGTGTCCAGGACCCTACGGGTCCCGTCCGCCGCCTCCTCGACGAGCGACGCGACCCCGCCGGTCCCGCCGTACTCCCCGATCCACGCGCGGTACTTCCGCTCCGCCGTGCTTCGGTCTGCCCACTCGCCGGACATTGCGAGCCGGCGCGGCTGGTCGTTGTCTGTCTGGGAGCGGACGGCGAGGGTCACGTAGAACGTCATGTGCCTGATCCTCTCCGCCGCCGCGCAGCTCCACTACAGCCGGTCATCGATATGAGCTACGGAGTTCCGGGCGTGCCCGCCAGCGGGCACGCTCGTTGGTCAGGTGAAGCGTCCGCACGCTTCCTCTCACGGGTCTGCCACCCCCGCTCGGCGGGTCCGTCTCGGCCCCGTCAGCCCACCACATCTGACGGGGCCGACGCCGTGTCCCGGGGGGCGATGGCTCTAGCCGTCCTCGCGGCCCAGGAGCGGCAGCAGGGACTCCGCGGCGCCGCATTCCTGGCAGGCCCGCGCGCCGGGCCGCTCCAGCGCATCGAGCGCCTGGTCCACGTTCAGTTCCTCGCGTGGCTTCCCGGCGAGCGGGCAGTCCCACACGTGCACCACGGTGCCGGCGATCCGCCCGGCCGCGCCCTTGACCTGTTCGACCTTCCACGCCCACCGGACATCCGGGTCGGGCACCCGCGCGGGCAGGGGGATGGTCTCCACCCCGTCGTACGACACACCCTCGATGGGATGCACCTGATCACTCGTGACCCATGTCCGGTACTCCGCCGCCCGCACGTGGTCGTCGTCCGCGAGTTCCCAGGCAGGCATCCCGACCCAGTGCATCCACGTCGTCCGCGTTTGCTGACGCACGTACAGCCGCGCCCGCAGCGTCTGTCCGTCCGGCAGAACGAGCGTCACAGGGACGGGCACAGGGTCAGGGGACAGTCGGGCCACCCGCCTACCGTAGATGCCCCCCATGGGCCCTCCAGGGCGCCCTTGAGCCCTGCCTGGCACTAGAGCGGCCCGTGAGAAAGCGGGGGCGCAGCGGCGGAAAACGAGTGCTGCTGCTGTATTCGGCCAGGTCCGGATGGCTTTGTGCCATTCGTTGACGATGCGCCCTTGCCCTCGTCGACTTCCGGCTACACAAAGAGGTTGGGGTACTTCAACCCCCGAGTGGTGATGGCCGTTCGCTGGGGAGGTCTGGGCGGTTGCTGACCATCAACGTGGGCGTGCTGCTCGCAGTCATCGTCTTTTTCCGGCTGCGTCGGCGCACGGAGGCCCGCAGCCGCCTTGACGAGAAGATGACCGTCGTCATTGTGCTGGCGCTCGGAATCGTTCTGGCACCGACCCCCGTGGGCCAGGGAGTCATGGGCATCCTGGGACAGCTCACGAGCGGTGTCACACAAGCCAGTCGGTGAACTTCCACGCTCCCCGGCTGCCAGTCCCTCCTGAACGGCAAGAAGGCCGGCGCCCTTGGCCGCCGAAGCGGGTGGCACGGGTACCGGTCAGCCGAGAACCGTCGTGCGATCTCTCGATTCGGGTGACAGTGAGCTTTGGCGTGTTACTGCTGGTAAGGGGCTCATTCAGGGGGTTGGGCCACTGTTATGGGTGTGAGAGATCGAGCTTTATCCACTGTCGTGAGCGAGAGACGTGCAGTCACGCGCTGACACGAGCGCGAGAGATCGCAGTTGATGGTGAACCGGAACGGCTCCTGGACGCGTATCGATCTTTGAGTTTGCCTGGGGCAGTGCGCGCCCCGGGCAAACCATTCGTGCCGCGTATGTCCTGACCCGGACTTGTCGGTTTGTGTTCCTCCTTTTCCCGGATTCCGGCCTCCCGTTGCCTGACAGTGGGGCCGGTGGGGCCCGCTGTCGCCTGGGGAGGATAGACGGCGGGTCTGTGGCAGGGACGGGAGTTCAGTCCCCTCGCTCCCGTTCCTGCCTGATATGCGCATGGGTGTGAACCGGCCTGGTCGCTTGGTTCGTACTAGTTGCTAGTGCACGGTGTGGTGCACTGCGACAGGGCCCTTGCCACTAATCCCCCGAGGGCAGGGTCTGTCGAAGCGGGTCCGCGTTTCGGGCTCGCATCCGGCCCCGTCGTCCGCCCCTCGCGGACGACGGGGCCGTTGAACGTCGTGCAGTTCACGACTATCACAGCCCGGCGTGCGCCGTGGAACAAAGCTATGCCCTCACCCTTGCCGACACCGCCACGCTCATGGCGGGAGCGGCGCCCGGTTCCCGTCCCGCCCCGAGCAGTGCCGACAGGTCGGTGAGAGGTCTGGCTGGCGTCGGCGGCTAGCTTTGAGTTCTTTCTCCGGGGCGGGGGAGGGGGAAGGGGGGTCAGTGTGGTGTGGGGGTGGTGAGGCGGTGGGTTTCGTTGTGGAGTTTGGCGATCTGTTGTTCTAGTGCTGCTTGGTAGCGTCGGCCGTGGTGGGCGCAGAAGAGGAGTTCGTGCTGCTGGCTGAAGTGGGCGCGGATGTAGGCCTGGGCTCCGCAGCGGTCACAGCGATCTTGAGCGGTCAGAGAGTGGTTCATAGTGTCTCTCTTTCGGGTTGGCGGAACTGCTGAAGCCGGAGGGGTGCACACGACCTTCCGTCGTTGTCCACACGGGCAGGAAGGCCCGGTGAAGGCAGGGGGAGCGGAATGCGAGCGCTCCCCCTACCCCCCTCTGCGCCGCTCCTGCCCGCAGGCGAGAGGAGGGCGGGAGCCTGGCCGGCCCTGGATATGAGGTGGGTCCAGGGCGGGGGCTGGAGAAGTCAGGCGCATTGGGGGGTGGTGAGGTGGGCCCAGTGGGTGGTGTGGCCGTTGGTGTGGATGTGGTGGCCGTGGGTGTGGGTGAGGGGCCTTTCCCCGGGAGCGTGGACACCGTTTGTCATGCGGTTGCAGGCCACGGGAGGGGCTTTCTGGCGCGGGGGCCGGGCGGGGCCGCGTTCACTGAACCGCAGGCGGCGGTTGGCTCTGTTTCCGCTGTTGGTTGCAGGGCCTGTTCCGGCCCCAGCCGTGACAGGCCCTGCGTGCGACACGTCGGGGGATACCTATCGTGTCGACACCTCAGATGATCATGGAATCCCTCATTCCGCGAGGGTGATTGCTACTCAAGCGGCCGGCGACGTCCGTGCCGTTTACCTCGGTGGGGAGCACCTGATCCGGCGCTCATCCAACCGGGCCGACTTCATCGGTCGACGTCAAGCGTTTCTGTCGTGGATCAGTGAACCTGCGCAGTCGTCATGTGTCTGACCTGGAGCTTCGCAGGTTGACTGGTTGAGTTTGGGCTGGCGTCGCTCACCTAATCTGCGCAGGATGGGGACGGGTGAGCCGGGTGATCTGGGCTTTCCTGGCTGGAGTGGCGGGCTGTGCAGGTTGGTTGAGCACTGTGCAGGTTCACTGGTCCCCGGTATGAGCCCTCCACCCTGTGCCGG
>NZ_JBIBEO010000021.1:0-14160 GCF_042902595.1 Streptomyces sp. NPDC012508 | reverse complement strand
ACCGCCGACGGGACCACACCGCACGAGCGCCACAGCCGGGCCAGCGACACCATCAACGCCCACAAGACCGGCTGGACCACATCCACCCGACCCCACAGCGCCTCGTCCTCGCTGTCCAGGACGTCCCACAGCGACCAGTCCACGTGCGGCTCCAACGCCGCCGCGCACTCCTCAAGGCCCTCGCGGAACTCCGGCGACCAGCCCGCCAGCTCCCGGCCCATACCCAGCCACTGAGTGCCCTGACCCGGGAACACCAGCACCGGAGCGCCTTGACCCATGCCACGCACACTCGTGACGACGCCCGGAACCTCACGGCCGTCCGCAAGCGCCTCAAGACCCCGCCGGAAGTCCGCCAGGTCCGAGCCCAGAACGACCGCGCGATGGCCGAGAGCAGCACGCGTCGTCGAGAGGGAGGAAGCGATCCGACCGGCCGTGGGGCCGCCGTCCACGTCCAGCTCCTGCACATGCGCGAGCAGTCGGGCGGCCTGCCCGCGCAGCGCCTGCTGCGTTCGGCCCGACAGCACCCACGGCACCACACCCTCGGTCTTCACCGCCGGGTCGGCGGACACCTCGTCGGCGTGCTCGGGCGCGGCCTCCAGGATCACGTGCGCGTTCGTACCGCTCACACCGAACGACGACACACCGGCCCGGCGCGGACGATCCGTCTCCGGCCACTGACGCGCCTCCGTCAGCAGCTCGACAGCCCCCGCCTCCCAGTCCACATGCGACGACGGCTCCCCCACATGCAGCGTGGCCGGCAGCACACCATGGCGCATCGCCTCCACCATCTTGATCACACCACCGACACCCGCAGCCGCCTGCGTATGACCGATGTTCGACTTCAACGACCCCAGATACAGGGGCTCTTCACGATCCTGCCCGTACGTCGCAAGCAACGCCTGCGCCTCGATCGGGTCACCCAACGTCGTCCCCGTGCCATGCGCCTCCACCACATCCACATCGGCAGGGTCGAGCCGCGCCGCATCCAGCGCCGCACGGATCACCCGCTCCTGCGACGGACCATTCGGCGCCGTCAAACCATTCGACGCACCATCCTGATTCACCGCCGAACCCCGCACCACAGCCAACACCTCATGGCCACGCTCCAGAGCATCCGAGAGCCGCTCCACCAGCAGCACACCCACACCCTCGCCCCAGCCCGTACCGTCGGCATCCGCCGAGAAGGCCTTGCAACGGCCGTCGGCGGAGAGTGCGCCCTGCGTGCTGAACTCGATGAAGGTACCGGGCAGCGGCATCACGGTGACGCCGCCCGCCAGCGCCATGGAGCACTCGCCGTTGCGCAGCGACTGCGCCGCCAGGTGCAGCGCGACCAGCGACGACGAGCACGCCGTGTCCACGCTGAGCGCCGGTCCCCGCAGGCCGAAGGTGTAGGAGATGCGGCCGGACAGCACACTGGCGGTGTTGCCGGTGCCGAGGTGGCCCTCGGTAGCGGTCTCGGAGCCGAGCAGCAGGGCCGCGTAGTCCTGGCCGTTGGTGCCGGCGAACACCCCGGTGTCGCTGCCGCCGACCGAGGTCGGGTCGATGCCGGCCCGTTCGAACGCCTCCCAGGACGCCTCGAGGAGCAGCCGCTGCTGCGGGTCCATCGCGAGCGCCTCGCGCGGCGAGATGTTGAACAGGCCCGCGTCGAAGGCGGCGACGTCGTCGAGGAAGCCGCCCGCGCGACTGGACGAGAGTCCGTCGGGGCCGAGCAGGGTGTCGAGGTCCCATCCGCGGTCCGCCGGGAAGTCGCCCATCGCGTCGGTACCGGAGGCCACCAGGCCCCACAGCGCCTCGGGCGAGTCCACACCGCCGGGGAATCGGCAGGCCATCCCGATGATGGCGATGGGCTCGTCCGTCGCCGCCCGGCCGCCGCCTGCGGCCGGGCGGGCGGCGGAGGCCGACGTCTGGCCGGACAGCAGGGTGAGCAGGTGCGCGGCGAGGGCTGCGGGGGTCGGGAAGTCGAAGACCAGGCCGGCCGGCAGGGACAGGCCCGTCCGGGAGGCCAGGAGGTTGCGCAGCTCCAGGGCGGTGAGGGAGTCGAAACCCAGGTCGTGGAAGGCGCGTTCGCGGTCCACGGCCGCGGGCGAGCCGTGGCCGAGGACGGCCGCGACGGCCTCCAGGACGAGGGTCTCGGCGCCGCGCGCCTGCTCGGCGGCGTCCGCGTCCGGCGCGGCGAGCGCGGCAGGACCGGCGGCCTCGACTCCGCGTACGACCGGGGCGGCCTCGGGGAGTTCGGCGAACAGCCTGCTGGGCCGTACCGCCGTGAAGCCCGGGGCGAACCGTTCCCAGTCGATGTCCGCGACGACCAGCGTGCCGTCTCCTTCGGCCAGGGCGGTGGCCATGGCTCCCAGCGCCCGGTCCTCCGCCATGGCGGGCAGCCCGCCGCGCGCCAGCCGGGCCGCGGCCGCCGGATCGGCGGCCATCCCGGCTCCGGCCCAGGCGCCCCAGGCGAGGGCGGTGCCGGGCAGGCCCCGGGAGCGGCGGCGTTCCACCAGGGCGTCGAGGTGCGCGTTGGCGGCGGCGTAGGAACCCTGCCCGGCGCTGCCGAGCACGCCCGCGACGGAGGAGAAGACGACGAAGTCGGTAAGTTCGCCAGTGAGTTCGTCCAGCAGGTCGGCGGAGTGGGCCTTGGCGTCGAGTACGGCGGCGAGCCGTTCGGGCGTCAGCGCGTCGAGCACACCGTCGTCGACGATCCCCGCCGCGTGCACGACCGCGGTCACCGGGTGGCGTTCAAGAAGTTCGGCCACCGAGTCCCGGTCGCTCAGGTCGCAGGAGACGACGACGGCGTCGCAGCCGCGCTCCGCGAGCTCCGCGACCAGCTCGGACGCGCCCGGTGCGGCGGGGCCGCGCCGGCTCGCCACGACGAGGCGGGTGGCGCCACGCTCGGCCAGCAGACGGGCGACGTTGGCGCCCAGCGCACCGGTGCCACCGGTGACCAGGACGGGCCCGTCGGTGCGCCACTCGGCCGGCTGAGTCTGCCCGGCCGCAGCGGTGGGGGCACGCCGCAGCCGGCGGACGTGGATGCCGGTCGGCCGGACGGCCGCCTGGTCCTCGCCCGCGTCCCCGGCCAGCAGCTGGGCCAGCCGCTCGACCGCCCGTCGGTCGAGTCGCTCCGGCACGTCGACCAGGCCGCCCCAGCGGTCGGGGTGTTCGAGGGCGGCGACCCGGCCGAGTCCCCACAGCTGGGCCGCGGCGGGACGGCACTCGTCGCCGGGCACGGCCACGACTGCGCCGGAGGTGAGGCACCACAGCGGTGCGGCGAGTCCGGCGTCGCCCTGAGCCTGGATGACCAGCAGCAGCTCGGCGGCGGTGTCCACGCACACGAGCACCCCGGCGACGGGCCGGCCGCCGTCGGCGGCGACCGACGCCAGGCCGGCCATCCCGGCAGCGCACTCCGTACGGTCCGCGCCGAGTTCCGTCATCACGGCGACATCGGCGCCCGCGGCACGCAGGCCGTCGGCGAGCCCGTCGGGGGCCTCGCCGCCCGTGACCAGGAGCCAGGTGCCGCTCAGCCGCACCGGCCGGTCGGTGAGCTGGGTCCAGCCGACGCGGTAGCGCCAGGCGTCGGTGGTGGCCTTGTGCCGGCCCCGCTCCCGCCAGGCGGCGAGGGCGGGCAGGACGGCGCCCAGGCCGTCCCGCTGGTCCTCGTCGAGTCGCAGCGCGCCGGCCACGGCGTCGGCGTCGGCCGAGTCCACGGCCGCCCAGAACTCCCGCTCGACCGGGTTCTCCGCCGCGACGGGTCGGGGGACGACGGGAGTCGGCCAGTACCGTCGGCGGGCGAAGGGGTACGTGGGCAGAGCGATCCGGGCGCCTCCGAACGGGGCGAGGTAGGCGGACCAGTCCACCGGGACGCCACGGGTGTGCAGACGGGCCAGCGCGCGGACGAGGGTGGTGGCCTCGGGGCGGTCGGGGCGCAGCGCGGGTACGGCGGCCAGGGTGTCGACCTGCTCCGGTACGAAGGCGGAGAGCACGCCGGCAGGGCCCAGCTCCAGTGCCGTACGTACACCGTTGAGGGAGGCGATCGCGTCGGCGAAGCGAACGGGCTCACGGATCTGACCGACCCAGTAGTCCGGCGTCGCGATGTCCCCGGGCGCCGTAGTGACGACCGGAATCGTCGGCGCGTGGTACGTCAACGACTTCGCGACGGACGCGAACTCGTCGAGCATCGGCTCCATCAGATGCGAATGGAACGCGTGGGAGACAGTCAGGCGCTTGACCCGTACGTTCTCTGCTCGGAGGCGCTCCTCCAGTACAGCTATCGCGTCGGCGTCGCCCGAGACCGTCAGGGAGGTGGGGCCGTTCACGGCCGCAAGGTCCACGCCCTCGGGCAGCTCAAGCCCCTCTTCTGCTGCTTCGACGGCCAGCATCGCGCCGCCCGACGGCAGCGCGTCCATCAAGCGCCCGCGTGCTGAGACGAGAACGCAGGCATCGTCCAGGGACAGCACTCCGGCCACGTGCGCGGCGGCCAGCTCACCGATCGAGTGGCCCACCAGGACGTCCGGGGTGACACCCCAGGACTCCACCAGCCGGAACAGCGCCACCTCGACTGCGAACAGACCAGGCTGCGCGTAGACGGTCCGGTCCAGGGCCTCACCGTCCTCGAACACGACCTCACGCAGCGGCCGTTCGAGGTCCACCCGCGCACAGACGTCGTCGAACGCGTCCGCGAACACCGGGAACGCCTCGTACAGCTCACGCCCCATACCGACCCGCTGCGCACCCTGGCCGGTGAACAGCAGCGCCAGCCCGCCGTGCACGACCTGGTCACGTACCGCGTCCTGCGGCTGCTCACCCGCGGCCAGTGCCGTCAGTACGGCGGTGTGGTCGCCGAAGACCACCGCGCGGTGGTCCAGGTCGGCGCGAGTGGTGACCAGGGTGAGCGCCAGGTCGGCCGGGTCCGCGTCCACGCCGGCGAGCCGGCCGGCCTGCTCGGCGAGGGCGTCCGGCGTGGCGCCGGACAGCGGGACGGGCAGCGGGAGGTCCGGGTGCTCGTGCTGCTGCGGGGTGTCGGAGGGTACCTCGGCCGGGTCGGGGGCCTGCTCCAGAATGGTGTGCGCGTTGGTGCCGCTGATGCCGAACGACGACACGGCCGCCCTCCGGGGCCGGTTCGCCTGCGGCCACGGGCGGTTCTCGGTGAGCAGTTCCACCGCGCCGGCCGACCAGTCCACTTCCGGGGTCGGCTCGTCCACGTGCAGCGTCCGGGGCAGCACCCCGTGCCGGAGCGCCATGACGGCCTTGATCACGCCCACGACGCCTGCGGCGGCCTGGGTGTGTCCGATGTTGGACTTCACCGAGCCCAGGTACAGGGGTTCGTCGCGGTCCTGGCCGTACGTCGCGAGCAGGGCCTGCGCCTCGATCGGGTCGCCGAGCCTCGTGCCCGTGCCGTGCGCCTCCACCGCGTCCACATCGGACGCCTCAAGTCCCGCCGACGCCAGCGCGGCCCGGATCACCCGCTGCTGCGCTGGACCGTTCGGCGCCGTCAGCCCGTTCGACGCGCCGTCGGAGTTGACCGCGCTGCCGCGGACCACCGCGAGGACCTCGTGCCCGTTGCGGCGCGCGTCCGAGAGCCGCTCGACGAGCAGGACACCCACGCCCTCGCCCCAGCCGGTGCCGTCCGCGCCCGCGGCGAAGGCCTTGCACCGGCCGTCGGCGGCCTGGCCGCGCTGCTTGCTGAACTCGGCGAAGACGGACGGCAGGGAGAGCACGTTGACGCCGCCGACCAGGGCCAGGTCGGACTCCCGGTGGCGCAGGGACTGGCAGGCCAGATGGAGGGCCACCAGGGAGGAGGAGCACGCGGTGTCCACGGTGACCGCCGGGCCCTCGAGACCGAAGGCGTAGGCGACACGGCCCGAGAGCACGCTGGGGGATCCGCCGGTGACCAGATAGCCGTCGCCGGCCTGGGGGTCCGCCGCAAGGACGGTCAGGTAGTCCTGGCCGCCGGCGCCGGCGTACACCGCCGTACGCGACCCGGCCAGCGACCGGGGGTGGATGCCCGCCCGCTCCAGTACCTCCCAGGACGCTTCGAGGAGCAATCGCTGCTGCGGGTCCATCGCCAGCGCCTCGCGCGGCGAGATGCCGAACAGGTCGGCGTCGAAGGCGGTCGCGTCGGGGAGGAAGCCGCCCGTCCGCGGGTAGTCGCCGCCGGGCGCGTCGAGGTCCCAGCCGCGGTCGGCGGGGAAGGGGCCCATCGCGTCGGTGCCGGACCGGACCAGTTCCCACAGGTCCTCCGGGGAGCGGACGCCGCCCGGGAAGCGGCAGGCCATGCCGACGAGGACGATCGGGTCGTCGTCCGCCGCGGCGGCGTCGCCGTGTACGGGCACGGCCGGGGCCGCGGTGTCGGGAACCGGTCCGGCACTCCCGCCGGTGATCTCGGCGGCCAGGAAACGGGAGAGGGCCAGCGGGCTGGGGTGGTCGAAGACGAGGGTGGCGGACATGCGCAGACCCGTGGTGAAGGTCAGGCGGTTGCGCAGTTCGACGGCGCCCGCCGAGGTGAGGCCCAGCTCGCCGAAGGCCCGGCCGGGCTCCACCTCGGAGGCGGACTCGTGGCCGAGTACCAGCGCCACCTGGTCACGGACCAGGTCGAGCAGGAACCGGTTACGCTCCGCCTCCGAGGCTCCGGCCAGCCGTTGGGCCGGCGGCAGGTTCTCCTGGTCGGCGGCGGGGCCCTGGGCCGCGCTCTGTTCGGCTGTCTGCCGGAGGCTGCGGACGTCGGCGAGCTCGTCGAGCAGGCGGCTGGGGCGGGTGGCGGTGAAGAACCAGGAGAAGACCTCCCAGCGGATGTCGGCGAGGGCAAGCGTGGTCTCGTCCCGCTCCAGCGCCGTACGCAGTCCCGCGAGGGCGTGTGCGGGCTCCATACGGAGGATGCCGTGGCGTTCGAGTACGTCGCCGAAGCCTCCCTCGGCCATGCCGGCGCCCGCCCATGATCCCCAGGCCACGGAGGTCGCGGCCAGGCCCTGGGAACGGCGGTACTGTGCGAAGGCGTCCAGGAAGGCGTTGCCGGGGGCGTAGTTGCCCTCGCCGGCCGAGCCGAAGACGCCGGCCAGCGACGAGAAGAGCACGAAGGCCGAGAGGTCCAGGTGCGCGGTGAGCCGGTGCAGGTTGAGGGCGCTGGCGACCTTGGCGCGCAGCGCGGTCTCCACACGGTCCGGTGTGAGGGAGTCCACGATGCTGGAGTCGACGACGCCGGCGGCGTGAAAAACGGCGGTCAGCGGCTGTGCGGCGGGCAGCTCGGCGAGGACGGCCGCCAGCGCGTCGTGGTCGGCCGCGTCCACCGCGGCGACCGTGACCTCGGCTCCCGATTGCCGCAGTTCGGCGGCGAGTTCCGCCGCGCCGGGGGCCTCCGGGCCGCGCCGGCTGAGCAGGAGCAGGTGTTCGGCGCCCGAGGCGGCGAGCCAGCGGGCGACGTGCGCACCGACACCACCGGTGCCGCCGGTCACCAGCACGGTGCCGGACGACTGCCATGTGCGGCCGGGCGGGGCCGGCTCGGCTCGGCGCAGGCGGGGCACGAAGACCCCGGTGGCGCGTATCGCCGCCTGGTCCTCGCCCGTGCCGGCGAGGACCGCCGCCAGCCGGGACATCGCGCGCGGCTCGGGGTCGGCGGGCAGGTCGATCAGGCCGCCCCACTGGGTGTACTCGTGGGCGGCGACCCGGCCAAGACCCCAGGTCAGGGCCTGTACCGGGGCGGTGACGGTGTCGCCCGGCCCGGCGGCGACGGCGCCGGAGGTGGCGCACCACAGACGCATCGGTTCGCCGGTGTCGTGCACGGCGTGGAGCAGGGTGATGCCGGCGGCGAAGCCGGTCGGGGTGGCGGGGTGTCCGGGGGCGGGGTCCTCGGCGAGGGAGAGCAGCGACAGCACGCCGTCGGCGCCGCGCAACCGCTCGGCGAGGGTGCCGCGCTCGTCCTCGGGGGCCACGGGCAGCAGTTCGGGGGCGGCGCCGGCCGCATCGAGGGCCGAGAGAACCGCGGTGACCAGCGCATGTTCGTGGTGGTCCGGGTGTACGGCCACCATCCAGCGGCCGTCGAGCCGCCCGGCGGGGAGCTGCGCGGGCGTCCACGCGGTCCGGTAGCACCAGCTCTCGGCCCGGCTGCGTTCGCGGTCGCGCCGGTGCCAGGAGGAGAGCGCGGACAGCGCTTCGGCCAGTGGGGTCCGGCCGCTGACGTCGAGCATGGCCTGGAGCGCCGGGAGGTCCTCGTTCTCGACGGCGGACCAGAACCAGTCCTGTGCGCGATCGGTGGCGGGCAGTTCGGGCTCGGCGGTGTCGAGCCAGTAGCGGCGTCGCTGGAAGGCGTAAGTGGGGAGGTCGACGGGCCGGGCGTCGGGCAGGACGCCGGTCCAGTCGACCGGGACACCGGCCACGTGGGCCTCGGCGAGGGCGGTCAGCCAGCGCGTCGCGTCCCCACGGTCACGGTGAAGGGTGGCCAGCGTGACGCCCGGCTGCCCGGACGCCTCCAACGACTGCTCGATGCCAGGAGTCAGTACCGGATGCGGGCTGGACTCCAGGAACACCGACCGGCCGTCGGCCAGCAGCGCATTCGTCGCCTCGTCGAACCGGACCAACGACCGCAGACTCTCGTACCAGTAGCCCGCGTCCATCACCGCCGTGTCGATCCGGCCACCGGTCACCGACGAATACAGCGGAATAGCCGACGACTTGGGTTCTATCGGAGCCAGGTCGGTAAGGATCTGCTCGCGCAGCTCCTCCACCTGTACGGAGTGCGAGGCGTAATCCACGGGGACCCGGCGTGCCCGAATCCCACGCTCCACGCACGCGGCCATCAGCTCGTCGAGTGCGTCCGGCTCACCGGACACCACCGTCGAACCGGGACCGTTGACCGCAGCCACGGACACCCGGCCCTCGAAGCCGGCCACCAGCTCGGCGGCCACCTTCGCGCCGGCGACCAGCGAGACCATTCCGCCCCGTCCGGCCAGTGCCCGCAGGGTACGTGAACGCAGCGCCACCACACGTGCGCCGTCCTCCACCGACAGACCGCCGGCCACCACCGCGGCCGCGATCTCACCCTGCGAATGACCCACCACGGCGGACGGCACCACACCGCACGAGCGCCACAGCTTGGCCAGCGAAACCATCAGTGCCCACAGAACCGGCTGGACCACATCCACCCGACCCCAAAGCGCCTCATCGTCGCTGTCGAGCACATCCCACAGCGACCAGTCCACATGCGGCTCCAACGCCGCCGCGCACTCCTCCAGGCCCTCCCGGAACACCGGCGACCAACCCGCCAGCTCCCGGCCCATACCCAGCCACTGCGACCCCTGCCCCGGGAACACCAACACCGGAGCACCCTGACCCGAGCCACGCACACTCGTGACGACGCCCGGAACCTCACGGCCCTCCGCGAGCGCCTCAAGACCCCGCCGGAAGTCCGCCAGATCCGAGCCCAGAACGACCGCACGATGCCCCAGAGCGGCACGCGTCACCGCAAGCGAGAAGCCGATCCGACCGACCGTGGGGCCGCGGTCGTCCGCGTCCAACTCCCGGACGTGGTCGAGCAGACGCGCGGCCTGGCCTTGCAGCGCCTGCTCGGTCCGCCCCGACAGCACCCACGGCACGACACCGCCGGCCTCCGCCGGAGCAGCGGGCGCCTCGGCGGCGTCGGGCTCGGCGGGCCGGTACTCCTCCAGGATCACGTGCGCGTTCGTGCCGCTCACACCGAACGACGACACACCCGCCCGCCGCGGCTCCTCGCCCTCGGGCCACTGGCGCGCCTCCGTCAGCAGCTCGACGGCCCCCGCCGACCAGTCGACGTGCGGTGTCGGCTCGGCCACGTGCAGGGTGGCCGGCAGCACGCCATGGCGCATCGCCTCCACCATCTTGATCACACCGCCGACACCCGCGGCCGCCTGCGTGTGCCCGATGTTCGACTTCAACGACCCGAGGTACGCCGGCCGACCGGCCGGCCGGCCCTGTCCGTACGTGGCGAGCAGCGCCTGCGCCTCGATCGGGTCACCAAGCGTCGTACCGGTACCGTGCGCCTCCACCGCGTCCACGTCGGCCGCCGTGAGCCGTGCGGCGTCCAGCGCGGCACGGATGACCCGCTGCTGCGAGGGGCCGTTGGGAGCCGTCAGGCCGCTGGAGGCGCCGTCCTGGTTGACTGCCGAACCGCGCACGACCGCCAGCACGCGGTGTCCGTTGCGCACCGCGTCCGAGAGCCGCTCCACGAGCAGCACACCGACGCCCTCGCCCCAGCCCGTGCCGTCGGAGTCCGCCGAGAAGGCCCTGCACCGGCCGTCGGCGGAGAGAGCGCCGGACATGCCGAAGTCGATGAAGGTGTTGGGGGTGATCATCACGGTGACGCCGCCCGCCAGCGCCATCGAGCACTCCCCGCTGCGCAGCGACCGCACCGCCAGGTGCAGCGCCACCAGCGACGACGAACACGCCGTGTCCACCGTCAGTGCGGGGCCTTCAAGACCGAGGGTGTAGGACACGCGGCCGGAGACGACGCTGCCGCTGCTGCCGGTGCCCAGGTGTCCGGCGACCTCCTCGGGGACGGACAGGGCACGGGAGGCGTACTCGTTGTACATGACACCGGTGAAGACACCCGTACGGCTGCCGCGCAGGGAGAGCGGGTCGATGCCGGCGCGTTCCACAGCCTCCCAGGAGGTCTCGAGCACCAGGCGCTGCTGCGGGTCCATGGCGAGGGCCTCGCGCGGCGAGATGTTGAAGAGCGAGGGGTCGAAGTCGGCGACCGCGTCGATGAACCCGCCCTCGCGGGTGAACTCGACGCCGGCGGCGGCTCCGGCGTCGAAGGGTGCCATGTCCCAGCCTCGGTCCACGGGGAAGCCGGAGACGGCGTCGACGCCGTCCCGCACCACGCGCCACAGCGCCTCGGGCGAGTCGACGCCCCCGGGGTAGCGGCAGGCCATGCCGATGATGGCGATCGGCTCGCGCTCGGCCGAATCCGCGGCACGGAGCCGCTGGCGCACCGCGGCGAGGTCCGCGGTGGCGCGCTTCAGGTAGTCCCGGAGCTTGTCCTCGGTGGATACGGCACGTGCGCCGGCTGTGTTGTCCTGCACCGCCTCAGACTCCTCTTTCGTTGTCGATGAAGGCGAAGAGTTCCTCGTCTCCTGCCGCGTCGAAGTCCGCGGCGGTGCCGACCGCACCCGTGTCGTCCCCGGCGTCGTACCGGGCGAGCAGCGCGTGCAGCCGCGCGACCACGCGTGCGCGTGTCTCGTCCTCCGGGCCGGTGGCGGAGAGGGCGGTGTCGAGCCGGTCCAGTTCGGCCAGAAGCGCGGCGGGGCCGGTTCTGGTGTCCTCGACGACCAGGTTCTCCAGCAGGTGGTCGGCGAGGCGCGCGGCGTTCGGGTGGTCGAAGATCAGCGTGGTGGGCAGCCGCAGCCCGGTGGCCGTGTTGAGCCGGTTGCGGATCTCGACCGCGGTGAGGGAGCTGAACCCCAGGTCGGTGAAGCCCTGTTCGGGTTCCACGGCCTCGGCCGAGGTGTGCCCGAGCACCGTGGCGGCATGGCCGCGTACGAGGTCGAGCACGGCCTGCCGACGCTCGGACGGGTCGAGGGCCGCGAGTCGGGTGGTGAACGACGCTGCGTCCTCCCCCGCCTCGGCCGCCCGCCGCGCGGGCTGCGGGACGAGGGCGTGCAGCAGTGGCGGCACCGGGACGCTGCCCGCACGTGCCCGCAGGGTCGCCAGATCCAGGCGGGCCGCCAGGAGGTGGGACCGGCCGGAGGTGAGGGCGGCGTCGAGCAGGGCGAGACCGTCCACGTCGGAGAGGGCCGTGCCGTCGCCGGTCGCGCGCCCGCGCACGTCCTCCGAGAGGTGACCGGTCATGCCGGTGGCCGTGGCCCACATGCCCCAGCCGATGGAGAGCGCGGTGCGGCCCTGTGCGTGGAGGCGGGCGGCGAGGGCGTCCAGCACCGCGTTGGCGGCGGCGTAGTTGGCCTGGCCTGCGCCGCCGAAGGTGCCGGAGGCGGAGGAGAAGAACACGAACGTCTCGGCCTCTGCCAGTTCGGCCAGGTGGAGCGCCGCGTCCGCCTTGGGGCGGAGCACCGTCGCGAGGCGCTCGGGCGTCATCGAGGTGAGGACACCGTCGTCGAGGACGCCCGCCGCGTGCACGACGGTCCCGATCCGGCGGCCGGCGAGCACCTGCGCGAGCCGGTCCCGGTCGGCGGCGTCGCAGGCCACGATCTCCGCCCGGGCTCCGAGAGCGGCGAGGTCGTCGGTGAGGGCGGCGGCCCCGGGTGCCTGCGGGCCGGAGCGGCTGAGCAGGAGCAGTTCGGTGACACCGTGCGTGGCCGCGAGGTGCCGGGCCACCAGGGCGCCGAGACCGCCGGTTCCGCCGGTGATCAGCACGGTCCCGGACGGCATTGCGGGCGACGTGGGCGCGTCGGCGGACCGGGCGCGCACGAGGCGCGGCACGTGCGGGGTGCCCTTACGGACGGCGGTCTCCGGCTCGCCGGGGAGGAGCGCCTCGGTCAGTCCGCCGAGGCTGCCGTCGGAGTCGATCGTCGCGAAGCGGCCGGGGTGCTCGGAGTGTGCCGTGCGCAGCAGTCCCCTGGCGGCGGCGCCGGGCAGGTCGGTGATGTCCTCACCGGGGTGGACGGCGACGGCTCCTGAGGTGAGCAGGACGATGCGCGATCCGTCGAAACGCTGGTCCGCGAGGAGGGTCTGTGCGGCGGCGAGCACCTCGGCGACCCGGTGGTGCACGTCCTCGGGCGTGGTGGCGGTCCCGGCCGGCCCGGAGAGCAGGACGACCTCGGGCACGGTCATGCCCGCGTCGATGGACTCGGTCAGTGCGGCCGTGTCGGAGTGCCACTCGACGGCGTAGGTCTCTTCCGCCAACTGGTCGGCGGCGCCGAGTGCGTCGGCGCCGACCACGGCCCACGAGACGGGGGCCGGACCTGCGGCGGCCGGCGTCCATTCGACGGCGAACAGCGCCTCGCGGGGTCCTTGCGCGGAGGCCAGCTGTGCGGCGGAGACCGGACGGAACTCCAGCGTCTCCACCTGGACGACGGGTGCGCCCGAGGTGTCCACGGCCTCCAGCCGAAGGGCATCGCGCGCGGCGGAGCGGCTGATCCGGACCCGCAGTTCGGTGGCGCCCGCGGCGTGCACGGTGACGCCCTGCCATGCGAACGGCACCCGCACCTCGCCGGTGTCGGGGAACAGGCGGCCGGCTCCGGCGGCGTGCAGGGCCGCGTCGAACAGCGCGGGGTGCAGGCCGAAGCCGGCGCTGTCGGTGCGGGCTTCCTGGGGAAGCACGATCTCGGCGAAGACCTCGTCGGCCCGCCGCCAGACGGCACGCAGGCCCTGGAAGGCCGGCCCGTATCCGTAGCCGCCTTCGGCCACGGCCGCGTAGAAACCGGCCGGGTCGACCGGTTCGGCGTCCCGGGGCGGCCACGGGACCGGCTCCGCGGCGGGCCCGGCGGGAGTGGTCCGCAGGGTGCCGGTGGCGTGCCGGGTCCAGGCGCCCTCGTCGCCCTCGGCGCGGGAGTAGACGGTGACGGCACGGCCGTCGTCCGCGGACGTGCCGTCGCCGACGGCGACCTGGACGACGACCGCCCCGTCCCCGGGCAGGGTGAGCGGTACCTCCAGGGTCAGTTCGTCCAGGTGCGGGTAGCCCGCCGACTCCCCGGCCCGGAGGGCCAGTTCTACGAGGGCGGTGCCGGGCAACAGGACCGTGCCGAGCAGGACGTGGTCGGCGATCCACGGGTGGGTGCCGGCGGCGATCCGACCGGTGAGCAGTACCCCGTCGCTGCCGGCCATGGGCACCGACGCGCCGAGCATCGGGTGATCGGCGCGGCCGAGGCCCACGGCGGAGACGTCGGTGGGCAGCACCCGCTTCTCGGGCCAGAAACGTTCCCGCTGGAAGGGGTAGGTGGGCAGGTCGACCACACGGCCCGTGCGGTCCTCCAGGACGCTGCTCCAGTCGACCGGGACGCCGGCCACGTGGGCTTCGGCGAGGGCGGTCAGCCAGCGTGTCGCGTCGCCGCGGTCGCGGTGGAGGGTGGCCAGCGTGACGCCCGGGTGACCGGCAGCTTCCAGCGTCTGCTCGATGCCAGGGGTCAGCACGGGGTGGGGGCTGCACTCCAGGAACACCGACCGGCCGTCGGCGAGCAGCGCATTCGTCGCCTCGTCGAACCGGACCAGCGACCGCAGACTCTCGTACCAGTACCCGGCGTCCATCACCGC
>NZ_JBIBEO010000020.1:0-20408 GCF_042902595.1 Streptomyces sp. NPDC012508 | reverse complement strand
GCGGGCCCCTTTTCGGGGGGGCGTTTGGTTTTTGTGGGTGGGGGGGGGGGGGCCGGCCCCCCCCCCCCGCCCCTCCACGCGTTCCATGAAGTTCCATGAGAGAGGTGCAAATGACAGCAGATGACTCGTACGGCCGTCTCGACGACGACGACTACCCGGCCTACACCATGGGCCGGGCCGCCGAAATGCTCGGCACCACACCGAACTTCCTCCGCGCCCTCGGGGACGCCCGCCTCATCACTCCGCTGCGCTCCGAGGGCGGTCACCGCCGCTACTCCCGCTATCAGCTGCGCATCGCCGCCCGCGCCCGGGAACTCGTCGACCAGGGCACCCCCATCGAGGCCGCCTGCCGCATCATCGTCCTCGAGGATCAGCTCGAGGAAGCCCAGCGCATCAACGCCGAATACCGCCGCACCGCCGAATCGGCGAACCCCACGGCCGCGGCCTGACACCGTTGTGCGCCCGCCGGATACCGGCGGGCCCGCGCACACGAACAGGCGTTTCCTGTGGTGACAGGGTGTAGGGGCGTGCGTGTAGCCTCTGGGCTGGACGCTGTGCGAGCGGTGGCCCGACCAGCACAGGCAACTGCCCGCGCCCGACCAGCTGAAGGACCCCGGCTTCGTCCAGCGGCATCAGCCCGTCGCGGAGCGCCTGCGCATGGCGCTGGACGCTCGCCCCGTCGGCACGAACTGCCCTGCGAGGGCTGGCCCGCGCCGCGACCCGTGGGTCAGCCTCTGCCATTCTCGGTCCTCTTGACCGGCTCTCCGGGCTGCGGGACGGTCGGTGCGCGCAACTATGCGCAACCACGTCGCAGGGGAGAGCGCCATGACGTTACGGTTCGTCGGGATCGACCCGAACACCGGAGGCGAGGGATCGCCCACGGTGTGGGTGGAAGAGGAGAGCGCGGACCTGGTCCTCCAGGGCGAGGAAGCCGACGAACTCCTCAAGTCCCTGGTCGGCTCCACCGAGTGGGTAGCCGGCCACAGGGCCGGGATTCCCCCGCACGAGCGGGTGATCCGGATTCCGGCCCGCATGGTGTCGATTCTGAGGGAGGCGTGCGATGCCGCTGAACGCGCAGCAGCTGAACACCACGACGTTCGCTGAGCTGCTTGCCGACACCCACCGTACGGCGGTCCACCTGGAGATGCGCGACGTCTACGCGGTGGGCGACGAATGGGACGACTTCGAGTCCTTCCTGCGCACCGGCGTCCCGAACCTCGATCCGGCGCGCTCGTTCTGGCCGCAGTGGATGCCGCTCGTTCAGGACGCGGTCGCCCGTGGCGTGGTGATGCGCCGCGCGCGGATCGTCTCCGAGCCGGTCACCGACTACATCCGCTACGAGCACGCCATCACCCCGCTCAACCTCCAGGCCGGAGAGGACGTGCGCTGGCTGCCCCGTCGCCACGCCAGCGACATCCCGCTGCCCGGCAACGACTTCTGGCTCCTGGATGGGCGCGTCGTGCAGTTCCACCACTTCACCGGCACCGGCGACTGGGCGCCGGACGGAAAGGAACGCACCGACGATCCAGCCGCGGCCGCGCTGTGCGCCACGGCGTTCGAGACGGTCTGGGAACGCGGCATCCCGCACGAGAAGTACACCGTCCAGGCCCCCTGAGCAGCCCTGTGCCCGCCTCCCCATCGTCCAGCGCACAAGCGGCCCGCGAGGCGCTCGCCGTGCGCTTGCAGCACCTGCGCAAGGACGCCGGCCTCACCGGGAAGGAACTCTCCGCCCGGTGCGGCTGGCACCCCGCGAAGACCACCCGCATCCAGAAGGGCGACGCCCCGCCCTCCGACACCGACATCCGCACCTGGTGCACGGCCTGCGACGCGGACGACCAGGCCGACGACCTCATCGCCACCGCCCGTGCCGTCGACTCGATGTACCTGGAGTGGCGCCGCCTGCACCAGGGCGGCATGCGCAAGGTCCAACAGGACTGGAACACCCTGCACGAGCGCACCCGGGTCTGCCGGGTCTACGTCTCCAACGTCCCGCCCGGGTTCTTCCAGACCCCCGGCTTCGCCACCGCCCTCATGGAGCAGATCACCCGCTTCCAGGGCACCCCCAACTACGTCGCCGAAGCGGTCGCCGCCCGCATCGCCCGCTCCCGGTTCCTCTACGAAGGCGGCCACCGCTACGTCGTCCTCATGGAGGAATCCGTCCTGCGCTACCGCACCGCCGACCCGGACGCCATGCGCGGGCAGTTGCGCCACCTCCTGGCCGTGATGCCGCTCGCCTCCGTCTCGCTCGGGATCATCCCGTTCACCGCGCAGCGCACCGTGTGGCCGCTGGAGGCGTTCTACCTCCACGACGACGTCCAGGCCGTGGTGGAGACGCTGACGGCGGAGATCAAGGTGAAGCAGCCGCGCGAGCTCGCCGACTACGCGAAGGCGTTCGCCGGCCTCGCGGAGATGGCCGTGTACGGCGACGCCGCCCGAGCGCTCATCCAGGCCGCGATCGACGCCCTGGAGTGAAGTCCCGCAATTCTCCGCAACTTCGTTGAGAGCGCGGACCACAGGTGCGTAGCGTCGACGGCACCCACGGACCACCAGCCGGAAAGGCGGGGCCTCATGCGCGCACACACCGACAGCACCGCCCCGGCCCCGGAGGGCCGCGGCCTCCAGTCGCCCGCCTACGGCGCCCCCTCCCGGCCCTGCTCGCCCGCGCGGACCGTGGCTTCACCTGGTTCCTCGGTCAGCACGACGGGGACCAGGACGACGTCGCCGACGGCAGCGAGGACACCCAGCGGTGACCGCCGGCCACCCGCACACGACGCTTCCGGCATCGAGGCCCGCCATGCACACCAGCAGCCACACACGGTCCTGTACGACCCCGACGGCCTGATCGAAGCCGGGCTCCCGCTCGATCGCGAACCGTACGAGTGCCTCGTCACGGCCGTCCTCGCGTGGACCGACCAGGACACCCTCACCACCCGCGACCTGGAGCAGATCGCCCTCCAGCTCACCGGCCACGCCCGCGCCGTCGCCACCGACGTCCGCCGCCGCGCCGACCAGCTGCCCAAGGACAGCGGACCCAAGGCGCTCGCCGACGTCGTCCTGCGCGAGGCAGAAGGCCGGCTGTCCGTGACAATCGAGGGCACCGTGCGCTGCGTCCAGAACCGCGCCCGCCTCGTTCGCGCTCTCTACGAACGGCTGGACTGCCTGGAGGCCGCGCTCGCCCCGGAGAGGGTTGTACCGAGCGGGGGCTGAACCGTGGGCTGGACGGTTGCTCCCAGCTACCGCGTCAGCGTGTCGAGTGCCTTCCTCGCCTCACCCAACAAGTCGCTGACCTGGCGCAGAGCATGTTCCTGGGCGTCGGCGGGCTTGCTGACCGTTCCAGCGGAGGAGGCCTGGCCGGGCTCCCGCCTCGGATACTGTGTTGCTCTACGGGGTGCCATAACGGATGTGACGCCCCCCACCGGAGGTAGTCAGCGTATGAGTTCAAAGCGCAGCAAGAATCCAGCCCTGCCCGTACTTGACGACGCATTCCGACTCGAGTCGGTCAAGGACGCCGAAGAGTCCACCCGTGACTTGGCCGCGCGGCTGGCCACCACCGAGCTGCGCCGCGTTTCCCACCCGGGCCGGGTCACCTGGGAGCCCGCCGATCAGGCCGAGCCCGTTCCGGTCCCGCCGACTGTGGTCGACGGTGAGGGGGACCTGTGGCTGCGGGACCGGGGCACTGGCACCTGGACCATGCCCGAGTTCAACCCGAAGGAGTTCCCGCCCCGCTGTGGCGAGGTTCTGACGTGGAACGAGCTTGCCTGCGAGTTCGGCCCGCTTACCGCACTGGCCGATGACCGCCGCATCGGCGGCGGCCGGCGTCGCTGACCGCGCAGCCTTCTGGGATGACCGCGCCCCTGAAGCGCCCGTTACGGGTAGCTGGGAGCTCCAGCTCACCGCCGAGCTCGACGATGGCGGCGAGCAGGTGAGCGTGGTGGTGGCGTGCGACGGCCCCGAGCAGCGTGGTGCGGGGCCTGGCGCCACCCGATGTCCTCGGTGCGGCCGGCGTCGGTGGACCAGCCGGGTAGCGGTCGGCCTTCAGTTGCCGTGGTGAGCGCGCGGCCCAGCTCGCCGATCGATTGCTGCCAGTCGGCCAACTGCCCGAGCAGGCCGCGCACCAGCTCGTCGGCGGCGGCCTCGGCGAGGACGTCTTCGTCCAGGTCCTCGAGGGCCTCACGTCACAGAGCGGCCGCAGCGTCGAAAGCGGCCAGGGCGACACGTCCAGTGCAAATACCACCGCGCATCCGCACTTTGACCTGCGGTGATGCCTCGGATAGCGGTGAGAGCGAGAGCTTCAGCCGTCGCTCTCACCACGAGGCCGCTCTCGTCAGGCGGTGGCCGTGTCCATCGGAACGTCACCGGTCTCGGCCGTCCCCGTGTTCATCTTCGTGGTCGGGACCATGGGGGCGTTGGTGAACCATCCGGGTCCAGTCCGTACGGCCACCATTCCTCCTGATAGGGGATGGAATGCAGGTAGCCGGCGTCAGCGGCCCGAATGGCAAGGACTTCCGTGCTCTCCCAGCCCAGGGTCTTCTTTCGCTCCCAAACCAGTTCTGTAAGGACCTCTGGGTGGCCGGCGTCCGCCGCCTGCCAGGCGAGGGCCTCGGCCGCTTCGTCGTTCCCGGCCTTCTCCCGAGCAAGCACCAGAGCCGTCAGCGCCTCCGTTCGTCTGGTGTGAGCGAGCTGCCAGACGAAGGCTTCGGTGCTTTCCCAATCCCGAGCCTCCACGCGTTCCTGGGCCAGCATCATCAATACGGAAGGATTGCCGAAATCATCGGGCCGCCGCATATGTGCAGCTCCGAGGATCCCCCTCACCTCTCGCCCTGGCCGGCTTCGGAGTTCTTCGGCTTCTCGGCAGAGGGCTGCGGCGCCTTCTCGGTCCCCGATCCCTTCCCGTAGTCGTGCCAGGTGGGTGAAGACATCGACGTGGCGAGCGTCCACGGCTTGCCGGTCGAGAGCTTCGGCCGCCTCCTGACCCTCGGTCTCCTTCCGCGCCCGCACTGTAGTGGGCACAGTGACAGATCGATAGATCTCGGCTCCCCGGCGGACGAGGTGATCGGTCCATAGCCGGCGGTGCCTGTCCTTGGCTGCGCGGTAGAGGTTGACGACGTCGTCAGGCTGGGTGAGATGAATGTGGGCAGCTTGCCAGAACGAAGCGGGCGGGCAGCATCTGCGACGAATGGTGCGGCCGTGCTGTTCAAGGTAGTCGGCCAGGCGGAAGACAGGCCCCGTCACCGGCACCGGATCTTGTGCTGCGAGGCCGGGCGGACGGTGCTGAAGGCGGCGAAATCTCGTGCGGCGCAGCGGGGCCTGTCTGCCGTGGACAGGGCGGGCTAGATCGGCGAAAGAGGCTTCGGCCCAGTCCTCGGTGAGTTGGTCGTAGTCGTAGTCGGAGAGGTAGTCCGTGGCGGCGTCGATGAGGAATTCTTGGGGCAGGTGCAGTCCGACGCCGAGTCGGCGAGCGTCCATCGCTGCCTCCAGCAGGGCTCTGACCGGCGCAGTTCCGTGTTCGTAGCGGCGCAGGAGCTCGGGGGCGCCCGCGAGGTCCTGAGTGACCTGGCCGTGGGCGTGAGCGCGGGTGAGGGCATCTGAGAGCAGCTTGTCGCCGTCTTGCGCAAGCATCGTGGCGGCACCGAGCGCATCCTGGTCGAAGGCATCGGGCACGGTCAGAGTGCGTCCGGACAGAAGCTCGCGGGCACGACTGTGAAGATCGTCTTCGTTGGGGCGGGGTAGGGCGGTGAAGGCGTCGGCATGCTCGGGCCACAGGGTGCCCAGGACCAGGAGAGGGCGGCGGTCGCGGTCGGTGAGGAGCGTGTGCAGGGCGGCCGCGATGCGCTCATCGTCTTGACCGTGGCCGAGGTAGTGCTGCGCCTCGTTAAGCCACACCACGGTGTGGGGCTGAACTCGGTTGAGGTCGAGGAGTGCGGCTTCCGCTCGGGTCGGATCGTAGGGATGCCACAAGCGCCACCCACGGGCTGCGAGCGGCTGTACCGCCTCCCAGCACGCCCGCGTCTTCCCAACTGAGGACGATCCGACCAGGACCAGCATGCGGCTGTGGCCCTCCGCGGCCTCGCTCACGGCCTCGCTCACGGCCTCGGCCAGGACCTGATCGTGAGTGCGACGCACATAGCCGGGCAGCGCACGCTGCAACCAGCCATTCGACGGTTCGCCTGGAGCTAAGGCCGCAGGGTGGATCTCCAAATCGTGCGGATCCCACTCTGAGATCGGCTTGCCCAGACCCGCAATCCCCGGGGCCGACCGACCGTTCTCGCCAGCCGCTGCCCGGCGCAGCTCGAGCAGCTCCTGCACTTCTTCGGCACGCAAGCGCAAGGCGCGGGCCAGTCCGGCGACCGTTCTCGCGGACGGAACCGGCCCACCAACCTGGAACGCCTCGGAGACGACGGTCCGACTCAAGCTCGCGCGGACAGCGAGAACCGTCTTCGTCAACCGCTCGTGGGCCAGCTTGTCCTCCAGCCGCTCACGCAGCTCCGTGAGCGCTTCCTCGCGGCTGTCATGTCTGCTGTCCACAAGCACCCCCGCCCCACGCGTTCAACAGTGTTCATTTTCGTCCGCCCGCACCCTGGTGAACATTCCTTCGGCGACCTTGGCCACGTCAACATCCATGGCCTACCTAGGAGATTGCCGTGACTCGTCTCGCCATCGTCCTGCTCGCCTTCGCACTGGTCGTCTTGTCCGCGATCCTGGCCGCTGTCGGTGCGGGCACGCTCGCCCGCCTCGACGGGGCCACCTACCCGGCCGCGCTCATGCGCGCCGCCACCGCATTCGCTGCCGCTCTCACCCTTGCCGCCGTCATCGCCGGAGCACTGGCTCAGATCCTCACCTGAGCATCCCCATAAACC
The DNA here is from genome assembly GCF_042902595.1 of Streptomyces sp. NPDC012508. Lineage (NCBI taxonomy): Bacteria > Bacillati > Actinomycetota > Actinomycetes > Kitasatosporales > Streptomycetaceae > Streptomyces > Streptomyces sp. NPDC012508. The sequence goes on along the minus strand of NZ_JBIBEO010000020.1, from coordinate 13,551 downwards.
GAACCACGCCGACACGTGCGCCAGCGCCAGCGTTGCCGAAGGCGCCGCAGCCGCGACGAACTCCTCCCGGGAGCGAACCACTGGCCGGATGCTAGCTCGGTTCGAGGCGCCTCAGTCGAGGGCGCACGCCTTCCCCCCGACGCTGAACGCGCCCTTGATGTAGGGGCCTCGCCAGAACACACGGTGCTCCTGGGTGCGCTCCGGGCTGGGCGGGTCCGTCGCGGGCGATGAAGCAGTCGAGCTGCCTTTCGTTGACTACTCCTCGCCGTGATGCTGCCGCCCCGGCGGGATGGTCACCGGTCGCTAACGCTGGTGAGGCTTGCGGGCCGAGGGCTGTTCGGGGCCTCCGCGCCGCAGGTGCTCTGCTTGCTCGGTACTGGCGGGAGCAGGCTCCTTCACCGGTCGCTTCGCAGCCGTCGACCGGCCCCTGGCGGCCGAGGCCGCCACTTTCGGTCGGGATCAAGATGCTCAGGCGCCAGATGCTCAGCCGGGCCGGCTTCCAGCTGCTGAGGAAGCGAGTCCTGCTCGCAGGTTGAGCTGTGGTGCCGTGCGATAGATTGCGGGCGACACGAGAGAAGAGCTCGCATGGACTCCCGCATCCCGCGGTTGCGACGCAAGCTGGCACGCATCCTCTACGCGCCCAACCGAAGCCACTCCTTTGGGGAGGAGCGGCACGAATTTCGTCTCGGCCCCCGCCTCACCAAACGTCAGGCAGATGCATTTCAGGCCGAGCATGACGTGGAACTCCCGCAGCCCTATCGAGACTTCCTCACCAGCATGGGCGGCAGTGGTGCGTCTCCGTACTACGGACTGATCCCGCTGGAGGACTGCACGCTCTTCACGATGAACTCCCAAGACGCCAGCACGGGCTCAAGAGGATTCAGCCGGGCCTATCGCCCCACCCGCCGAGGTGACCTGTTCCTGCACGTCATCGAACGCGGCTGCAGCGATCTCGTCCTCATAGGCATAACCGGCCCTCTCACCGGGCGCATGCTCACCGGCAACGCAGACGGCTTCTGGGGCCCGAACGTCTCCTCAGCCCCGGACTTTCTCACCTGGTATGAACGATGGCTCGACCACATGGCTGCCGGACAGGACAACCGGGCTCTGGAGCTCACCTCACCCCAGCTCCGAGCGCATCCGATTCGGCAGCGGCTCGCTCACTCGGCGTGACCACTCCACAGAACCTGAGCCAGAACCCGAGAACCGACAGCGCCGGGCCTTCCTCCCCGCTCGCTCGTCGGCGAGCGTGATGGGCTCCTTGATCTTGATCTTCGCGTGAACGGAGCCAAGGAGAAGGACCAGGTCACCTTCGACACCTCGAAGCTGGAGGCCGGGGCCCGCTACGCGTTCTCCTGCACCTTCCCCGGCCACCACGTGATGGAGCAGGGCGCGGTCGTCGTGAAGTGACGCGCGCTGTCTTGCCGTGCCCGTGACTCCGCGTGGGTGCCCATGACGCGTACCGGCGCGGCCTCAGCCGTCGACGGGCCAGCCCCGGCCGCGCCCTACTCCCAGAGTGGCCAGGGCCGGGTGTCAGACCTGGCTCCTACCGTCGGAAGCGTGGGGCCGGACGATGCCGGCCACTGGATGGCGGGAGCGGGCCGTGGGCGAGATCAAGGTCGACAGGGGACACCTGGATCAACTGTTGACCGACAGTGCTGGCGGGTCCGGCATGTCGTATCAGGAGGCGTTCGCCCGGCTCGCCCTCTCCCACCGGGGCCGGCCGGTGGGGGAGGTCGTGCCGTTGCTGCTGGCGGCGGCGGACCGGGCGCTGCTCGGCTTCACGCCAGCCGATCTGCGTGAGCAGGCCGCCGCGATCTCCGCTGGCACGCCGTACACGTTGCGGGTCGTCGTCACCGGCCGGTAGTTGCTGCGGGGCTGGCGCCCGGGCGCTCGGACCTGTTGTCAGTGCTGCGTGCGAGTGTGTTCGAGTGTCCGGCGGTGCCCATGCCGATGCTGCCGCCGGGCACTCCCACCGATGAGAGCGGAGATGTGTCATGCAGTGCTTCCGGCTGGCCTGGACGATGAACGGCGAGCGGCAGACCTCTGCGGTCTCCTTCAGCGAGGGCGCCGCCCGCGCCTACAAGGCGTCATACGAGGCCCGCGAAGGGGTCACCGACGTCGAGATCGTGTTGGTTCAGCCCGGCGAGTAGCCCGGCTGGCCAGAAGTCCGCCGGTCACGGCCCCGCACCGGCCGCTGCTGGGGCCGGCCCGCTGGGGAGAGTTGCGCGATGCAACGGGGGCTGCGGCTGGCGGTGTTCCCCCTCTGCTGTCCCGGATCGCACATGGGGATGAGGACACGGCCCGCATCGCCATCGATGCTCTGGGCAGCCGGCGCCGTTCTGACGATGTGTAATGAATCCCGATCCACCCGCGATGATGATCGGACCGCATGCGCGATGTGAGGATGTGGGTGAGTTGATCGATCGTGAGGGAGAGTCGGGATGAGCGGCCAACTGGAACTTGCCGACGCGTACGAACTGATCTATTCGGCGGCGTCGCGGATGATGTGGGTACAGCGGAACCGTGTGTGGCGCCTGGACAGTCCGGGCGGGGGGTGGTCGGAGGAGCGCCGGGCGGCCTGGCGGGAGTTGGAGGCGGCGCTGTCCGCCTCCGAGGGTCCTGCGCCGCAGGAGGGAGAGCCCTCGGATCCGACGCGTCATCTGATCTCCCGGCGTGCGGCCGGACCTGTCGACCGGCCGATCAACTTCGCGGAGGCGGTGGCGGAGTGGGAAGCCCGGATGGCTGCGGACGCGGGGCCGTGGGAGACCCGGCGTGAGCCGTTTCTGAACGATTACCTGGTGCCGGGGCGGGCGGTGGTCATCCCTGAGGGCCACATGATGACGCTGACCGGCCCGTTCGAGGACATGGTCAACCGGCTGGCACCGGGCCGGCCCGCGCTGAAGATCGCCGGGGACACGGCGGAACTGAGCAGGCTGGTGCACGTCGCGGCCGACGAACTGCGCGCGGCGATGGGTGCGCACGCCCCGACCCCGCACCCGGTCGGGAGGGTCCCCGTGGCGTCGGTGTCCCACCGCCCGTCCGACGTGGACGACCTGCGGCCTCGGTACGACGCACTGTTCCGAGCGGCCTCGCGCGCGTCGGAGAACATGCCCACCCTGCAATACATGCGGGAGAACTCGGATTTCTCAGTAAGCCCCCTCACGGTGAAGGCGGCGCAGGACGTTCGAGAGCTGCTGGCGGGGAGGTCGAGGGTGTTCTGGCGGGAGCGGCACGAGCTGATCGACCCGAGCGTGCACTCGACCGCGGGAGTGGACTGGCCCGAGGGCCGGCCGGTTCCCGGCCCGGTCGGAGACGACGTGAAATTTTTCGCGCGCAGTGCGGAGCTCGGACGGAAGCCGAGGCCGCCGCACCCCGGAGAGGTACGCATCTTCCGCGAGAAGGGCGACCCGGATCACGTCGTCATCTCCGCCGTTCGTGCGGGAATCCTGGCGGAGATCCTCGACGAGTACGCCGCGAGGATCCACCCGGGCGCAGAGTCCCGGAATTATGCACCTCTCCTCCTTCGACCTGACGGACTTCATTTCCGAGGGAATCGGCCGCGAGCTGCGGGAAACCTACGGCTTCTGACGTGGGGCATGCGGTGATCGAAGAAAGACGGGGGATGCGGGCGCCCGCCGGGCTTCGACGAGGAGCGGTACAAGAAGCGCAACACCGTGGAGCGGGCCATCAACAGACTCAAGAACTCCCGGACGGTGGCCACCCGGTATGACGCGCGCGGCTATGTCTTCCTCGGTACCGTCACCGCCGCAGAGCCTCGTCCGGTCCGTAGTAGGTCGCGAAGATGTCGAGCTCGAGGATGTCTGCCGGATCCCTCTCGATGATCTGTTTCTCCACGAAGTGACCGGACGCCTGGAAAAGCGCGGCGATATAGTCCTCGAGGTCCTCGCCGGCCTTCGGGATCTCCGGCAGAGTCACGACCTTGTTGCCCATCAGCAACCCCCTTTGTGCCGGGCGACCCTACCGGCGCAACGCAGTCACCAGCCACGCCTTTCCGATGTGACTCGCAGCGATAGTTGTCACCGGTGATGGCCGCCAATCAGGTGCGCTCTCCCGAGATCGCAGCGCTTTCTGTCGCTGGATGCGCGCGGTAATTATCACTTCTGGGGTGTTCTCAATCGTGTTGTCACCAGCTCCGGAGAACCGTCGTTGCCAACGACCGCGATGCTGCTACTGACCTGGCGGACAGGCGTAAGCCCGGGATCAGACGTCGCCGCTGGGCATCTCCCTGACCTCGTCCAGGTCGCGTCCGGACCGGGCAGGATCAGCCCGGACGGCTCCAGCGCCTCGTGCCTGCGCCGCGCCTGCTCCAGCTCCTGCGCCCGCACCGGCCCCCTCGCCAGCGCCAGCTCCGCAGTGGAAGGTCAGCCCACAGCCCCGGTAGCGCGGGGGATATCGAAGTGTGCGGCGTGCGGTCGTGGCGTAGCGTCCTGGGCTTGTGAACAGCAGCTTCCTCCGCCAGCCGGAACTCCCCGCCGACGAGTTCCTCCGTGCCCTGCGCGCCCGCCTGCCCCACGAGGCCGTGGAGCGGGCCGTCATGCCCGGTGGCGTCGAGGTGATCGGTGTGTCCGTGGCGCGCGGCGAGGTGTTCGCCGTGTGGGACGAGTGGCGCAAGAGGCACGGGGAGACCGGCTGGTGGCCGTACGTCACGCTGCAGTCGCCGGACGGCCTGGCCCGGTCCCGCCGACAAAAGGACGTCGGCGTGGTTGTTGAGGGCTGGGTGGCCGAAGTGGCGTGCCAGGACCACGACGCCCGTGCGGCGTCCGTAGTGGTGTCGAGCTTCCGGTGGTCGATGGACTGCGCCGCCGGCGACGAGGAGGACCTGGAAGGCTGGCGCGACGACTACGACCCGGACCGGCTCGCATCGCAGTTGGCGCCTGCGCGGGTCGAGCCGCTGCCGGGGGTGTCGCGCTGGGGGACCGGCGATCGGGACATCTTCTGGGGCCAGAGCCGGCGGTGGATCAACTTTGTTCCCGTCAGAGGCGGTTATGAGGTACCTGCGGTCCTGCCCTACCTATTCGGGACGTGCAACTGGTTCGGGTACGGCGACCGTGTCCTCACTCCCGCCGACGATGCGGCCCTGCTCCGGCGCTGGCACGAGCAGTGGGGCGCCGAGCTCTTCCTCGCCCAGGGCCCCTACCTGGAACTGGTCGTCGACAGACCACCCCTGGATCCCTGGGACGCCGCGCGAGCCACATCGGAGTTGCAGGGCTACTGCAGCGACACGGTGCAGCGGCCCCAGCACGACGGCGATACCTGGGTCCGGTCGACGGTGTGGTCGCTCTGGTGGGACTGAGCCCCCCGGGCGCAGCGAGCCCCTGCGCCGGGTGCACATCCCGCGCCTGCTCGGCCTGGGGAGACTGGCGGACGTGGTGCGCGCACCTCAGATTCGGGCCCTGCGCCATGTCGCCGGGCCTCGTGGTCCGCCCTGGATCCGCAGCTGGGGGTGACGCTCAACTTCCACCCGGACCGGCTCGTGCGCGGCCGCCCGCTCCTGCAGTCCTTGGCCGAGGACGGAGGCGCGCGAGTAGGTCCGCCATCTTGAGGACCCCGGCGGTGGCCGTGAGGTTCTCGGGTGGTGTGAAGAGCCACTCGGTGACAACTACCTCTGCGAAGCGCCGACTATCGCTGCGAGGCACAGAAGCCTGGGAGCCCTCCCGCTGATCCTCCACGGGGGTTGCACCGGAGGGTGGCTGGAGGGTTGTCTGCACGGTCGTACGAGGCGGGGGACCGCAGGTGTGACCGGGAGTGGGACCCCCCGAAGCTGGTGATCTTGCATTCGTGCAGGTCAGAAGCCGTGGGCAAGCCCCTTCGGAAAACGACACCTCTTTCCCCGCGATAGCCGGGGAGAGGTTCTACGTAGTGGTTGGCGCGGCGGCGGGTGCTGGAAGCAGCTGGCCACCCTGGAGCCTGATGTGGCAGAGCCCTCTGGCCGCATCGGCAAGCCGTACGCACCTGACCGGGGGAGGCTGTGGGATGCCAGGCTCGGAGGGCGGTGAAGGAGACCATCCCGAGTGGTTCTCACCCCGCCCTTCGAGCCGATGCTCGCGCAGGCCGCAGAGTACCTTCCCGGCTCCGGCGTTCTGGCGAGCGGCTTCGCGGCGGAGCAGAAGTTCGACGGCCACCGCGCGATCCTCTTCACCCCCACCGGCCCCGGCGGCCGGCTGCTCCTGCAGACCCGGCGCGGCTCGCTCATCCAGGACCGGCTCCCCGACATGGTCGCGGCTGCCGAGCAGCTACCGGACGGCCTGGTCCTCGACGGCGAGCTCATCGTCTGGGACACCGAAGCCGGTCGGCTGTCCTTCGAATCCCTCCAGCGCCGGGCCGCCGCCCGAGGCCGCACCGCCACCGTGCTCGCCGCGAAGTCCCCGGCGTTCTTCATCGCCTTCGACGCCTTGCAGATCGACGGCACCGAGCTGCTGGCGCTGGCCTACGCAGAACGCCGCCGACGCCTGGAGGTCCTCTTTGCGGCCCGCGCACTGAACGCCCCGTGGACCCTGTGCCCGATGACCACCGACCCGGACAAGGCCAGGGAGTGGCTGGAGGACTGGACAGACGTCACCGGCATCACCGGCACCCTCACCCACCCCCAACTCCTCATCCTCGGCCGCCACGACCCCACCGGACGCCTCCGCCCCATCGGCCGCACGGTCCCGCTGCGCCCCGATGCCGCCCGCCAGCTCGCCGAGCACCTGACGCCCGCCGGCACCGGCCACCCCTGGACCGGCGCGAGGTTCTCGTCGGCATGGGGCACCCGCGACGTCCTGGAAGCCACCCTTACTCAGCCCGAATCTCGTCGCGGAGATCAGCACCGACACCTCAGTCGACCGCGGCGTCCACCGGCACCCGATCAGGTACGTGCGCCTGCGCCTGGATGCATCCACCGAGGACGTGCCCCGGCTCGGCGGGGGTGCCTTCATTTGCTAACGAGCTCGTGCACGATTAGCGGTGTGACGCCGAAAGGTGCAGGTCGGTCCGGTGATCACTGTGCCTGACGGTCCGTGCGGGTGGCGGTCTGTTGGTGTGAGAGCAGGCTGGCGATGGCTTGGATCGTGTCGCTCATGTGCTCGCGTCGGCCGTGGTGGCGGGCGAGTGCCCGCCAGTTCTTCAGGTGTGCGATGCCGTGCTCGACCCGGATGCGGCGTGAGGGGTGCGCCTTGCGCTGGCGTTCGTAGATCTCCTCGTACCACTCTGACGGGTTCTTCTTGAACTTGCGGTGTGGTGGTGTCACCACGCGGCCGCCGGTCTGGGCGCCCATTCCTGATAGCCCGCATCGGCGAGGATCTCCACGGGCGGGCCGTCAGCCAGGTGCTTGACCAGGCCCAACTTCCGGGCGTGGGTGATGTCGGCACAGCTTGCCGACTGGGCTGGTGGTGCAAGGCACGGGCTGTACCGGTCATGGCAGCAGCGACCCTCGGCACTGTGGCAATCGGCCTGGCAGTGGGTAACGTCGAGCTTCCCGTTCCCGTACTGACAGGACAGTCAGGGCAGTTCCTCCTGGCCCACCTCATGACGTTGATCCCGGCCGTCACTCTGCTCTACGGCTTTGGACGAGGGGCCAGTCAGACCGAGCAAGTCGCACTTCGGCTTGTCCGGTCCTGGGACGCCGTCCTGGGCGTATGCGTTGCCGCAACCGGGTTTCTTGCCGCACTCGCCAGCTACGTGGCATTGGACACGGAACTTGCTGTGGTTCTGGGGCGGAATCTGGCCGGGTACGTCGGTCTCGCACTACTGCTGCACCCCCTGCTGGGACCTCAGCTGACTGGCGGAGCGCTAGCCGCCATCCCCCTCGTTCTCGCAGCCAGCGGCTGGAGGCCGGGAGGGTCGCCCGAACCCTGGGCGTGGCTCCTGCATCCTGCCGACTCAACGATCGCCGGGATTACTGCCGCCGGGGTTGAGTGCGCCGGAGCCGCGACGGCCGCTCTGTGGTCTCGGCCAGCACTCCATTTCACCGCGCACCTCTGACCAGGGTCGCCACCAGGCGGCCCCTCACTCATGGAAGAAGCAACGATGATATCTGTGACCAAGCGTGGCCTCAGGTCCGCGATCGTCGCCGCCGGCGTCCTGGCCCTCGCCGGAGTCGCCGCCCCGGCTCAGGCCGAAGGAAGCTTCAGCTCCCACATCAGCAGCTGGATAGCCGGGTCCAACGAGTCCCGCAGGTGGACCGACAAGAACACGGATGCCAGCAGCACGGCAGTCGCGTTCAGCGGCTGCTCTACGGATCCAGGCTCGTTCTACTCGGTTTCACCCGCCGTCTACAAGGACGTGTTCGGACCCGACGAGAACAAGGGCGCGAAAACCAACAAATGCGGCACCTCTTCCTGGGGAGACCTTGCCTCGGGCGACTACTACTTCCGACTGGAGCTCATCAACGGAGGCGCGACCGGATACCGCTTCTCGGTAACCGCCCTGACGGTCCGGTACTGACCGCGCCCAGCCCGAGCTCGCTCGAGGTGCCTGGTCCCGCCTGCTCCATCGGGAGCAGACGGCCCGTGATCGCATCAGGCCAGGGGCGCCTTGGAGCTGCACTCTTCTCGGTGACGGTGTCTGGCTCCATCGGAGGAGCCGGGCACCCCACGCAGGACGCGGCTGGAGCCTGTCTCCTTGACCCCGACGAAAGGGGGAAATATCTGGCGACCCGAGGGGCCCGCTCGACTACCGTCGCGCGGGGAGGTAAACGCGTGTCCTGGCCATCTGTGATCATCCTTGTCTCCGCTGAGAGACGCCCGTCGCTTGAAAGGCGAATCCGTTCACTTGAGCTCGTGCATGACCCCGTGACGGGCGACGAAAGACTGCACCAGCACGGGTACTCGTACTACATCGACCTCTCTGGCGGGATCCTCGCGGACTACGAACCGGAGGAACTCGAGCAGGTGGGGATCCGGATCGGCGAACCGTACGCGGTCTACGTGTCGTGCCAGTCCATGGACGCGGCCCGGACCTTCCTCAGTGACGTCCTGCCTGGTTTGGACGGTCTTGTCGACACCAACCATCACGAGATCCTGCAGGCGAGGGACTTCCTCACGCTGATGGACCGACACCCCGGGTGGGACTGGCGTCGCCAACCAAGCACGGACCTTCAGTAGACGGGCTCACGTCGGCGTCCTCTCACCTGCGGGTCCAGATGAGGACGGCGGCCAGGTGCAGTGCGTCCTGGTAGGCGACGGCAAAGCTTGTCCGTCCGCATTGCAAGGCCCCGCCACTGTTGATCCGAGTGATGCACCGCCCAACGGCATTGCGCTCCTCGTATGTCCAGCGACGAAGCTGGGCGGGCGGCTTCCGGCGCGCCCTCGCCGCGGGCGGTGGCTGATCTGGTAGGCGCGCTGCGGGATGACGGCACGGATACCGCATCGACGGAGGTGCCCACGGATCGCGCGGGATGAGTAAGCGCGATCAGCGAGGACGACGGCAGGACGGGTTCATGGCCTGCCGAGTCCTCTTCGCGGGGACGTGGATTCCGGCCATGACCGCCTCGAATGCCGGCGCATCATCAGCCTGGCCGGAGGTGACCAGGATGGACAGAGGCCGCGCCGGGCTATCAGTGATCAGGCGATGGTGACGTCTGGTGTGTCCTGGGCGCGCCGGGCGGCGGCGTTCTTCAGCCAGATCCCCAGCTTGTACCCCTGATGGGCGGCATCGAGCGGCGCCAGGAGGTGCCCGTGTTCGGCCGCCCACCCGCGCGCCGCCGACAGGCCCTCCTCCCACGCGACGTCGAAGTGGGACCAGACCATGCCGAGCTTCTCCAGCTGCGCGACACGTTCCTCGTCCATGTCACCGCGGGCGTAGAAGCGGCGTGCGTCGGCGGTCCGCTGGCCCAGCGGGAAGTTGGCGAGCGAGCTGGCCACCCCACGCCCTCGGCCCCCTCTCCTTTCGGGAAGCGGTAGGTGAACGGCACGCGCAGGTCGCCGTGCGCTAGCGCGCCGCTGGAGTACTTCTGAAGCGTGCCGGGGCGTGGACCGGAGGAGGGTCCCTCACGGGAGACACACGAAACGGCCCGGCCCTGGAGTGCACGAGAGCCGGCCCTCCGGTCCGGCGGGTTGGGGGATCAGAGGGGCGGCTTCGGTGCGGGTTCCGACGGCGTTCCGGGGCTCAGCCGGCGAACCCCGGGACCACCAGGCCGGATTCGTACGCGATTACCACCGCGTGGGTCCGGTTCTGTGCGCCGAGCTTGGTCAGCACGTTCCCGACGTGCGTTTTCACCGTCTCCAGGCTCACCGTGAGCGACTCCGCGATCTCCGGGTTGGACAGGCCGGTGGCCATCAGCCGCAGCACCTCCTCCTCCCGCCCCGTCAGCGCCGCCCTCGGCAGGGCCTCGGCGGAGTGCAGCGGCCGGGGTGCGACCATCCGGCGCAGGGTTGTCGGAAAGAGGATCGCCTCACCCGCCGCCACCACCCGCACCGCCTCAGCGATCTGCCGGACCGGAAGCCGCTTCAGCACGAACCCGCTGGCGCCCGCGCTGAGCGCGGCGGTGACGTAGTCGTCGTTCTCGAAGGTGGTGATCACCACGACCTTCGGCGGTTCGGCCGACCCGGCGAGGAGGTGCCGGGTGGCCTCGATCCCGTTGCGGCGCGGCATCCGGACGTCCATCAGGACGACGTCCGGACGCAGCCGCCGTGCCTGTTCGACCGCCTCGACGCCGTCGGCGGCCTCGCCGACCACCGCGAGCCCCGGCTGGGCCGCGAGCAAGGTGCGCAGACCGCTTCGGGTCACCTCGTCGTCGTCCGCGATCAGGAGGGTGACGGGTGTGCTGCCGGTGCCGGTCATGGCGACAACCGTACGGGGAGCCGGACGGCCAGCCGCCAGTGCCGCGGCCCGTCCGGGCCCGCATCGATCTCGCCGTGCAGCAGCCGCACGCGCTCGGCGAGGCCGGGCAGGCCGTGCCCGGACGTGGGGAAGGCGCCCGGCCCCGTGCTCGTACGCGGCCCGTCCCCGGTCCGGTTGACCACACCGAGCTCCAGCCGGTCCGGCATGGCCGCCACGCGGACCTCGATCGGACCGCCCGCTCCGTGCCGCATCGCGTTCGTCAGCCCCTCCTGGAGGATCCGGTAGGCCGCGCGGGAGAGCGTCCCCCGCACCTTCGCCGGGTCCCCCGACAGCCCCAGCTCCACCACCGCGCCCGCGTGCCGCAACCGGTCGAGCAGCTCGGGCAGATCGGCCAGGGTGCGGGCCGGCGCCGTCTCGGCCTCTCGTTCGCGCAGGGCGCCGAGCACGTAGTCCAGGTCCTCCAGCGCGGCCCGGGACGACTCCTCGATGCTGCGCAGGGCGGCCCGCGCCGCAACCGGGTCGGAGGAGAGCACCTCGCCCGCCACCGCCGCCTGGATCGTGGTCGTCGTGAGCGTGTGCCCGATCGAGTCGTGCAGTTCGTGGGCCAGCCGGTTCCGTTCGGCCAGCCGCAGTTCCCGCTCGGCCGCCAGCACGAGCCGCTCGGCCGAGGACGGCCCGAGCAGCCGGGGCGCCGACCAGCGCAGGGCCTTCGTCACCACCACGCACACGCTCGCCGCGAGCAGCAGGCAGCCGAGCGCGACCGCCCAGCTCTGCCAGCCGCCCTCCACCCGTACCGTCCGGCCGAACAGGCTCAGCCCCACCTCGGCGTCGAGCCAACCCCCCGGAAGGGTCAGGCCCGCGAAGAGCAGCACGCCGCTCGCCAGTGCTCCCGTCCATCCGAGCGTCACGTGCAGCAGCAGCCAGAGAGGAGTCCGCCAGCGGTCGCCGCGGGACGGCACAGCGGCAGCCGACCCGTCACCGGGCCGGCTCGGGGGCGTACGTACGGCGACAGGCTCGGGCAACGACACCCTCAGCAGCCGGCGGGCGGACACGACCAGCACCCGCCGCGTGGTGCGCGCGAGACCGACCAGGCCGATCAGTGCCGCCCAGCCGAGCAAGACCACGACGATCTGCACTCCCTCGGGAGCGGAGCGCCACGCCAGCGCCGGCAGCAGCGCGAAGGACAGCAGGGGAAGACTCGCCAGGACGGCGCCGTAGGCGAACAGCGCACCCGAGTACGTGGAGCGGCGCAGCAGCGGCCGAAGTCCCTTGATCATGATCGGCCAGTATGTACGGGCGGCACACGCGCGGCCTCCCCCGATCGGGGGAGTACGGTCTCCCGCTTTCCCGCGATGCGCGCCGGAGCCCGGGAATCCATGATCGTGCCCTGCCCGGTTGACGGGCGGTTCAGCCGACAGCACCCCACGATTTCCCTGGAGTTGACTCATGCGTGAGCAGACCTGGCACGGGCCCCGTACCTCCACGACGCGGCGCCGCGGAATGCTGGCGACCGCGGCCGCGGTGGCCGTCGCCGTCATGACCACGGGCGCCCTGGCTCCGCCCACGGCATCTGCCGCCGCCCGGCCGGACACTGTCCAGCAGGGCCTGAATGGACTGGTGCGCGACGGCCAACCCGCCGCGCTGGCGACCGTCCAGGGCCCTGACGGCCGCACCCGTACGTACACCGCGGGCGTTGGTGACCTGGCCACCGGTGCGAAGGTGCCGAGGGACGGCCAGGTGCGGATGGGCAGCAACACCAAGACGTTCGTCGCGGTCGTCGTTCTGCAACTGGCCGGCGAGGGGAAGATCGACCTCGACGCCTCCGTCGACACCTACCTCCCGGGCCTCGTACGCGGGAAGGGCAACGACGGCCGCCGCATCACCGTCCGTCAACTCCTGCAGCACACCAGCGGGCTTCCCGAGTACGGGGCGCACATCAGCGACGACGAGATTGCGTACCGGTACTTCGAGCCTCGCGACCTCGTCGACATCGCCCTCAAGTACAAGGCCGAGTTCCGGCCCGGGAGGAAGTGGAGCTACAGCAACACGAACTACGTCCTGGCCGGCCTCCTCGTCCAGAAGGTCACCGGCCGCCCCCTTGCCGAGGAAATCGACCGGCGCGTCGTCCAGCCGCTCGGCCTGCGCCACACCTACTTCCCCGCCCCCGGCGACAGGACCATCAGGGAACCCCACCCGAAGGGCTACCGCGTGATGCCGGCGGGCGAGCCGCTGCGCGAGTACACCGAGATCGACCCCTCGGCAGGCTGGGCGGCGGGCCAGATGATCTCCACCAACTCTGACCTCAACCGCTTCTTCACCGCGCTCCTCGACGGCGGCCTCCTCCCGGCCGCCCAGCTCGCCCAGATGCGCACCACTGTCCCGGTCGGCGACACCGGTGCCCGCTACGGCCTGGGCCTCATGAGCAGGAAGCTGTCGTGCGGCGGCGTCTACTGGGGCCACGGCGGCGACATCGTGGGATACGAGACCCGCGGCGGAGCGACCGACGACGGCTACGCCGCGAACATCGCGGTGACGAGCATCCCGGCCGACATCTCGGGCACGAGGCGCGTCGAGACCGTCGTGGATACGGCCCTCTGCCGCCGCTGACGCCGCCTCGCGCCGGGGATCGGCTCGCGCCGGTGGCGGGCTGGACGGGAACGGCGATCGCTTTCGTCGGCTTGGGCGTCCTGGCGCTCGCCGTCGTCGTGGTCTCCCTGCCGCTCGCCGTGCTGGGCGCGGGGATCGGCGCTTTCGCGGGTCTCGTGA
>NZ_JBIBEO010000019.1:0-28658 GCF_042902595.1 Streptomyces sp. NPDC012508 | reverse complement strand
CCCCGCGGAGCGGGTACCACATCGCTGCGCGATGTGCAAGCGAACACCCCCGCTTCGCGGGGGTGTTGCGCTCCCGCTCCGCGTGAGCGTGGGTGGGTCGCTACCGCTCCCCACCCAACCCGAGCGCTCCGCGCTCGGGTTGGCGCTCCCTGCGCTGCGCTCCGGGAGCGAAGCCGCTACGCGGCCAAGCCTGGGGCTACGCCCCAGGCTGAAGGGGGCGGAGCCCCCGGGAGGCCGGCCCCGCTACGCGGGGCGGCCACGGGCCTTCGGCCCGAGCAGCAAGAGGGGGTGGTCGGTGGCGCGGGAGACCTACAACCTGATGCGCCATCAGGGATGACACTACACCCGCCAACCCGAGTGTGCATCAAAATGAGATACGGATCGACTCTGGACCCAAGCCCCACCCCCGGCACAGGGTGGAGGGCTCATACCGGGGACCAGTGAACCTGCACAGTGCTCAACCAACCTGCACAGCCCGCCACTCCAGCCAGGAAAGCCCAGGTTCACTGATCCACGACATGTGAGGTGGTGCTGCCCTTTCCATAGCGTTGCAGCCTATACGCGAGAGACGCCTTAATAGCGCTCGATCGTGATCGCATTAAGAAGTATCCACAGCTGTAGCGCATTTGGAATAGTCCTATCCAAGTGGCACAAAGCAGTCTTGAGTATCGCCACAGTAACGGACATTCCAGGGTTGCGTATTGAGTGCCGCGGAGAGAGACTGCGTTACAACCATCGATCCACGCACAGCCTCGAGCTGGCTTAGAACCATGGTTCTTCCGGACTGTTCATCAAGCATCTTGTTGCGAATATAGAAGTACCGCGGCAAGTTGCCATTATTAAGGGCCCACCGCTGAGCCTTGTTATAAAAGTCGCAAGGTTGTTGCACTACGGGTGCCCCTTCCAGGGTGCTCGTAGCGGTCAGGCATTGATTTGTGTACTTGTTGCGGTACATGTAGTAGCCGTACGGGTCTCCATTTTCGAACACCCATCGATTGTTATTATCCCAGTGCCGATTGTTCCAAACGCGAGCCAGGGCACCGTTTGCGGTATCACCCTGATCGTAGCCTATATTGAGAGCATATCCGCCCTCTTCTATAGTGTTTCCACCCCACATGGTTTTTATCTTCATGATGTAGCCATCAAGTACGCCGCTATCCGGAAGGGGCTCCTTGCTAAGCGTCTGGAGGGGAACTTTCGTCGGATCTACTTCCGGGTCGGCAGCATAAGCAGATTGAGGCATGGCCATCAACGCGCCGATGCTAACTGCCGAGGTGAGGAGCGCTAAAATTCTACCTCGCAAAGCAAGTTTAGCTTTCACAGAAAATCCCCTCTGTCCACATTAACGGAAAATATTCCACTAAGGTGATATGCGTGCATTAAGTGTCTACAGGTTATAGATGCTGGTAGCAAGGTAATCAAGTGGACGCTCGCCAAACATGGGGGATACCCCTTAGATCCAATACCGGTGACTTTGATGGGTGTTGGCCGGTGAGTGTGGTGTGCCGAGGCCTGGACAGGTGAAGTCGTCGGGGGGCCGGTTGTCGGACCGGATCGCTCTGGGTGTGTTGACGCGAGTGTTTCCGCCTAAGTTGGTGGATGAGGTGGTGGCGGAGTGCGGGCGGGTCGAGCAGCGCTCGGGGCTGTTGCCGGCTCGGGTGGTCGCGTATTTCGTGCTCGCGATGTGCCTGTTTGCGGGGCAGGGGTGTGAGGAAGTGGCCCGGCTTCTGACGCAGGGGCTGAAACGGGTGCGCCGGTGGGAGAAGCCGTGGCGTCTGTCGGCGTGGCTACGAGAACGGCGAGGACCAGGTCATCCCGATCACCGACCAGGACCTCGCCGATATGCCGCTGCCCACGGCGAAGGCCATCGAGATCGTCTCCTTCGTGCCGTGGGAGTCGATCGACCCCCGCCACATCGGAGAGTCGTCGTACTACGTCACCGCAGATGGCCAGATTGCGGCCACCCGTACACCCTCCTGCGCCAGGCCTTGGGACGGAACGAGAAGGTGGCCGTCGCGAAGTTCGCACTCCGCGGCCGCGAGCGACTCGGCCTCCTGCGCCCCTACGGCGACGCACTGCTCCTCCACGCCATGCGCTGGGACGACGAAGTCAGAGACCCCAGCGAGCTCGCGCCGGACACCGTTGAGCTGACCGACCAGGAACTCGCCGAGGCCATGGCCCTCCTGGAGGCCCTGTCCGTGGACCGGCTCGACGAGCTGGAGCTGACCGACCAGTACCGCGACGCCCTGGTCGAGGTGATCGAGGCGAAAGCCGAGCACCGCGCACCGGCCGCCCCCGAAGGCGCGGAAGGCGCGCCGGCCGGTCAGGTCGTCGACCTCATGGCCGCGCTGGAGGAATCCGTGGCCAAGGCCAAAGCGTCCCGCGGCGAGACCGGTGACGACGGCGGGCACGCCACCGTCCACGAGATGCCGAAGCCGAAGAAGAAGACCTCGGCCAAGAAGAAGGCGCCCGCGAAGAAGACGGCCGCCAAGAAGACCACGGCGAAGAAGGCCGCGCGGAAGCGGGCTTCTTCGCTCCGTACCGCGGACGCTCCGGTGCCCCCGTGAACGCGTCGCCACCCCGGGCGACCGGACCGAGCGTCGCTTCGCCGATCAAGGCGTCCGTCGGCGAGAGGTCCGATCAGGTGATCGTGGTCCGTGTGCCTGGGTGTCGACAGCCCCCATAATCGAACAGGCGTATCATTTCAGCCGTGGCCGATACCCCCTTCCCGAGTGACCTCCTGAGCGCGCAGCTCGCTCTCCACCAGGCCCGAGCGGACTTTGCCGCGCTGTGCCGGACCCTGCCGTGGTCGGTGGTCCCGATGCCGGGATGGCCCGGCGACGTGCACCCTCATACCGGCGTCGTGACCGGCGGCCGGGAGGACAGCCCCGGCTGGACCGACGAGCAGAAGACCGAGCACGCCCGGCTCCTCGGCCGGCTGCGCGACCTGGCGGCCGACGTGACCACTCACTCCTACTGGCGGTCGCGGGAGCAGGGCGATGCGGTGGTGACGGCACGCATGGCGCTCAAGCAACACCCCGACACCCAACTCGCCCCGGCCCAGGCCGCGTAGGCGGGCGCCATGATCGGGCTGTCGATGTCCGAGCGGCTGGCCAAGCACCGAGCCGTACTGGAGTACCTGCGCTGGCAGATCGACGTCACGGAGCGGACCATCCGGCAGTTGGAGGCCGAGGAGCGGGAGGAGAAGCGCCGGCGGGAGGTCGCGCACGCCGAGCTGCGGTGGAAGATGTTGCCCGCGCGGGCGGCCGAGGGGCAGCCGGTGCTGCACCGCGGCGGCTGCCACATTGACCCGCGGCAGACCGGCCTCCTGTCCCGCGAAGAGGCATTCACCACCATGCGGCAGTTCCCCGACCTGGAGTTCTGCGACATCTGCCAGCCGTGGGGGAGCCTCGAAATCGACAGACCCCCGCCGCCGGGGCGCCGGGCGTACGGCGGCAACCCGCCCTAGGGCGCCCGCTTCCGAGCGGTCTTCTTCGCCGCGGTGCCTCCACACACATGGCCGAGACGCTGAGCGGGCCCGGACTACCCGGGCCCGCTCAGCTTCTCGCGGACCAGCTACGTGCTTCAGTTGCCGATCTCGCGGCGTAGTACCGGGGTACTCACTCCTGCCGCGAACAGGCCTGCCAGGAACGCGGCTGGCAGGACACCGGCACCGAGGTAGGTCAGCAGTCCGACGACTCCGCCAATCATGATCGCAATCACGAGCACGACCGCCGAGTGCATGCTGATCATCGGCGGCTGCCCAGGCCCAGAATTGTCGTACCCCATATTTGGGGTACCGTCGGATGCAGTAGGGGGCGACATAGGTGGTAAAGCCCTTCTCGCGGTCTCTCAACGGTGGTCACGAGCGCCCGCTACGGCCTGATCGGGGAGTCCCGCCGCTGCACCACGCCGGCCAAAGCTCGGTGCAGCAGGGACTCCCCGTTCGTCGTACCGGGAACGCCTGACAGCCACGATACGCAGAGGGCGTGGACCTGCCCCAATCGGGAATCCCACACCTCATGTCGTCGGATGTGCCTGAACTCCTTTGACCTGCGGGTTCACTGCTGCTGTGTCAGATATTGGCCGCGCGATGACATCACTTTTCATGGCAGGGCGGCCCGTCGAGCACCACTTTGAAGGCGACATTCCGGGGGTATCCAGTGGTCAGCGGGGGCGCGGACGTCGACCTCTTCACATGCCCTGGGTGGAATGGTCGGGCCGCTGACCGAAGTCATCCTCGTAGACGGACTTGTACTCAGCGAAGAACAACTTGGTGCTGAACATGTGCCCTTCGGCACAACGGACGACGGTGCGCACCGTCGAGTGCGGCAGCTTGCCGATGTGGGGAGTTGGGGCGGCCCGGTGGTACTGCCCCCAGAGCTACGGGCACCGGGCCTGACCCGTGCACTCCATTCTGGCGCGGGCTCCGGCGAGGATAGCCGCAGGACCACGGTTCCCATGTCGGCCTGTCGGAGCGCAGTCCGGGGCGCTCCGGCCTGGCAGACTGAGCGCCGTAACCGAAGTAGCCGCCCCCGGCGGTGAAGCGAACGGAGAACCCATGGCCAGAGTCCATGTCGTCATGAACCGCAAGGGTGGCGTCGGCAAGAGCCTGATCTCGCTGAACATGGGCGCGGTCTGCGCCGATGTGCGAGGCACGCGACCGGACGGAAGTCCTTTCGTGGCGGTGGCTTCCGCTGACCCTCAGGGCACGTCCCTGTGGAGGGCGGCGCGACTTGCTGAACTGCCTTTCGACATCCTGGACATCTCCGGGGACATCGAGAACATCGCGCATCTGAA
Source organism: Streptomyces sp. NPDC012508 (assembly GCF_042902595.1). NCBI lineage: Bacteria > Bacillati > Actinomycetota > Actinomycetes > Kitasatosporales > Streptomycetaceae > Streptomyces > Streptomyces sp. NPDC012508. The sequence continues at coordinate 23,858 of NZ_JBIBEO010000019.1, read as the reverse complement.
GGCGCTGCCTTATGCGCACATCTTCGTGGACACTCCCGGCTGGGCGGAGATCAACCCGGAGACCGGTATTGATCCGCTGGGGACGGACACGTATGGGCGGATCCTGCGGGCGCTGCTGAGCCAGGCGGACGACGTGATCGTTCCGATGATCACCGAGATGGACTGCTACGAGCCGACGTGGCAGACGATCGAGTGGGTACTCAAGCCGCTCAATGTGCCGTTCCAGGTCGTCATCAACAACTGGCCGCCGGCGGAGGGCCAGGCGTACGTCGACGGGACCCGTGGCTGGTGCGAGGACCACGGCTATCCGGTCGCGCAGACCGTGATCCGCCGGTATCGCGTGCATACGAATGCGACCAAGGTGGTGACGCAGTACAACGCCAACCGTGTGGAACTCCAGGCCCGTGAGGACTTCTATCGCTTCGCCCTGGAGCACGGGCTGCGGGGGGCTGAGAGCGGTCTCCCGTCGCAGGCCGCCGCGGGCGCCGAGGCGGTGGGCGCGTGATGGCCGGCACCCGCACGAGCATCGCCGATCAGCTGCGGTCGACCACGGTCGGCACCGAGGTCGATCCCAGGAAGCAGACCATCCAGGGCCAGTCTCCACAGACCAAGCCTTATCGTCGAGGTGACGAAAAGACTAATAGTCTTCCTGCGGTCTCAGTCTTCGTCCCGCCGGGCGCGACGAGTCCGGCCGAGCGGCTGTCGTACTGCGAGAACGCGATCCTGCATGCGGAGCGCGTAACCGAGCTGGCGACCGAGCGAATCACCCAGCAGTACCTTCTGTGGGTCGCCGAGCCCTACCAGATCGTCCGAGACGAGGACCTGTTCCGGCAGGCCGGCTACGAGACCTTCGACGCCTGGGGCCGCGCTCTCCATGGGCGCAGCGGCGACTACATGAACAAGGTCATCCGTGTCGGCCCGGTCGTCCGGGCTCTCTCAACGATCACCCGGCGCCAGCTCAAGGAACAGCCGCTACGCCCGCTGATCTCCGTACAGCGCAGCCACGGAGACGACGCCGTCCGCGCCTGCTGGCGCACGGCAGAGGCCGCCGGCGACCTCACCGAACGCGGCCTTCGCCGTGCCGCCGTCGAGCGCGGCTACAGCGTGGCCCCGGAGCCTGCCGCCCCTACGCCCGCAACGCACGCGTTGGCTCCCTCCACGCTACTGAACGTGGCGAAACTCAAGCGGCTGGCAGCGGCCGACCCAGCTCAGGCACGCGACCTGTGCAGGGGCCTACGTGAGGAACTGGACGCGATCGAACGCGACCTTCCCGCCCAGGAAACCGACGCCTGAAACACAAAGCGGCCCCCGCCACCCGGATCGAGGTCCGGGCGACGGGGGCCGCTTCGCGCGCGTACTGCTGCGTGATCAGAGATCGGAGGGCAGACGCTCTCCAGTCTCGGCGTCATAGGCGATACCGGTGGGGGAAAGGCGGATCTCCCGGGACGCCGCTCGATCGCCCTCCTTCCAGCTCCTTCCGCCGACCGCTACTCGGACCGTCACATCAGCCAGAGGATCCGTCACCGGGACCTCGATCCGAGGGTCCCTGGGGTATTTGAGGTCAGCCGTCAGAGCGCTGTGCACGCTCTTGCCGCCAGCATCGATCCGCAGGTATCGCGCGTTCGCGTCGAAGAACGAGCGCAGTTCGATGACGACGCGCTCCCTGTCGCTGGTCCACTGTGCGACGAGGTCTGCCTTGACTCCGTCGAGGTGGAGCTCCGCGCCGGAGAGGCCTGCGCGACCTCCTTACGGTCCTCCTGCCGTTGTTCGGCTTCGGCTCCTTGCCAGATGACGGCGGTGGCCACCGACGCGGCGGCCACTGCGGCGACGTAGGGCCAGACTCGGCGCTGCCGCCGTTCCGTGGGCGGGTGCGGGAGCAGCTCGTCGCTAGCCGGTACGGCCGGGTCGACGCCGCTGTACCAGGCCGGGTCTGTCTGCTCGGCGGTCGCGCTGAGCCATTCGGGATCCTTGCCCATACCGGTGACGGTAGCGCGGAGCTGCTGCGCCTGTGCGGGGCTTCCGCACAGATCGGCCACCCGGGCGCGGGTCGCCAGCCAGGACACGGCCTGATCCGACATGATCCCGTGGGCCGTGATGTCCTCGCGCTCTCCTATCGCCGCGAGTTGAGCGGCTTCGTTGCACCGGCCTTGCTGCGCCGCCTGGAGGACGTCGTGGTGCCGACGGTCGATGACGGTGGGCGGCATCTCCCAGTCCCAGCCGTCCTCCTCCGGATCCTGCACGACGAGGTCCAGGCCGTGGTCCTGGTCGTGCTCCTGGTCCTCGTAGTCGTCCTCGTCGTCCTTGTCCGTCCAGGCAGGCACAGCCGGGTCCTGCTCGGTGGTGTGGGCCTGCTGCGCGGCGCGGCGGCGGGATGAGGTGTCGGTGAGGGCGGCCTCTTCCGCGTCGAGGACGGTTTCGATGATGTCGACGTAATGGGGGCCGACCTTCCACACGGCCTGTCCCGGGGCCAGCGTCGGGATCTCCGACACAGCCCAGTCAGGCAGTCCGAGCAGCGCGCCAACCGCTGCGGCTTCCTCGGGTCCGAGGCGTCCGACGTGGGCGACCTCACAGAGCCGGGCGAGGTCGCGGGCGGGGCCGTCGCCGAGGTCGGAGAGGGTGTGCATGACGACGTCGAGGCTCATCGCCGCTTTGCGCGAGTTCTTGAGCAGGCGTTGGATCAGTTCGCTGGTGGCAGGCGAGAGGAGGATCTGCCACGCCTCCTCCAGGACCAGATGCCTGTGTACGGCGGTCGACTGAGGCAGCCACACATTCTCCGCCCAGCACGAGATGGCCGCCATCAGCGAAGGGATCGCGGGCGAGTTGCGGTCGAGGCGGGAGAAGTCGAAGACGATGATGGGCTGGTCCGTCTCGGGCATCCCCGAGTCACGGCCATCGAACAGACCGGTCAGCGAGCCCTCGGTGTAGCGGGAGAGCGCTATGGCGACGTCCTCGCCCCACGTGGCGAGGCGGGCGGCGGGCCAGCGCCCGTCTTCCGGACTCACCAGCGCATCGACCAGTCCGCCCAGTGCGGTTGATTTCGGATGGTTGAGCGCGTGCTGGAGAGCGTGGGTGGACTGCCTGGTGAGGGCATCCGGTTCGGCGGCGACGATCAGCGACCGGATGAGCTGCTCGCGCACCGGAGGCGGCAGCAGCGTGCTGCACGGGTTGAGAGTGAAAGAGCCGGCCTCGATGACCCGGCCCCCGAGCGATCGCGCTAGTGAGCGGGGGCCAGTTGTGCATCCCGTCGGTGTAGCCCATCCCGATCGTGCACCGGAGGTGGAGTGCTACATGTCCAGGGTCAGTGATCAGCTCAGGCAGCAGGCGCAGTTGACCGGGCCGGTGTCCGAGGGTGTACGGGCGATCCAGCTTTGACGTCCAAGGCGGGGGTGCGTCGGAGCAGAGAAGGTGTTCGCCGCGTAGGAGATGGAGCATTCCGTCGTCGTCGCGCCTGGCGGTGAGAACGGGTAGCGAGCTCCGGGGCGGCAGGCATGGGCTCGACCGACCTGAGCGGTGCATCTCGTCGTACAGCGCGTCGAGGCCGGGGAAGAGGGCGTACTCCCACATCAGCGCGAAGCGCCGGTTCTCCGGGAAATCGTCAAGCGAGGGCACTCCGGCAGCCTGCCGCAAGGGTCCGACACTCGAGACTCGGGTACTCACGGAAGCTATGCGCACTCAGGGCTTGGCGACCTGCCGCCTTTACGGCAACGTGGCCCGGTCCCCCTACTTTTCACGAGACGCGGCAGCGTTGGCACTTTGCAAAGTGGCCTGTAGTGTGTTGAACAAGCCGGTGACCGCGGGTTGCCGGAAGTGGAGCCAGGTGACCTGGGGCAGACCGGGAGCCTGGCTCGGCGCTTTTCCGGGGTCTTTCAGCAGTCGGTGGAGATCTCGAAGTCGATCACGTTGTCCAGTAGTGCGGTGTACTGCCTGTCTCCCGTGCGGTCGGCACGGACAGCGCCGGCGACGATGTCGGAGATCCACAGCAGAGGCTCGGTGCTGCCCGGTACGTGGTCCGCGTGGACCCGGGTGCCTTTGGGCAGTCGCGTCTGTCTGGCCTGGGCGACCGTTCTGATGTCGCGGTCGTTGAGTGCGGGCTCGCGAGCCTCGATGTAGAGCTGGTCGACGCCGAAACCGTGCAGTTCGACGATGAGCGAGGTCAGGGACTTGTTCCGGGCGCGTTCCTGCTTGCGCTTGGGTACCGGGGTGCCGATGACCACGACGTGAAGCCCGTTCTGGGCAGCTACGAGCTGGGCTGCGTCTCGCCGCTGCTTGTGGTCCATCTCGGTCCAGTGCGACTTGCTGGTGTCACGGCGCCCTTTGAGGCCTCGGATCGCTGTGCGAGCATCGTCGATCGTCGTGGGCTCGATGATGGACGCGGCGACGATGTAGAAGCCGCTCTCGTTGTTCTCGTGGAAGGACTCGTCCAGCCACGCCGGCTTCTGCCCGCCTGCGGCGTGGTGGCCCCCCTGGCTCTTGCTGATCTGTTCACCCCTTGGTTCGGGAAGGACGCGCAGCGCTCTTCTTCGTGGTCGTGGGCTTGCTCGTGGTCTGCGCGGCCTTGCGGGGCTTGCGAGGACGCGTAATCGCAGTCCGCTGGTACCGGTAGACCTCGGTGTAGCCGGCGGGCGCGAGCGGGGCCTTGGTGAAGGTCTTCATCCGCTCGATGTAGCCGAGGTCGAGGAGCTTCTTCAGCCCGCGCTCGTGGGTGTCGGCGGACCAGCCGTACCACCGGGGTGCCGGTTCTGCCGGGAAGGCCGACCAGGGCTTCTCGCGGGCGATGACCAGAAGGAGGGCGAGGGCCGGCAGGTCGAGGTGCTCGTCGTAGCCCTTGGTCCAGAAGGTGGCCGGGATCTGCAGGAAGAGGTCCTCGCCGGTCTTGCCGGCGGGGCGGTCGTAGGGCTGGCCGCTGCCGTCCTCCCGCAGGAGCGTGACCGTGATCCAGGTACCGCTGCGACTGCAGGTGATCAGCTTGCGGCTCTCCAGGCGGCGCAGGGTCCGCCAGGCGCCGGTACGGGCGGACTGGTCGGTCGCCGTGGTCTGGATGTCCATCATCCGCGCCCACACCGCGCTGTCGTGCCTGGTCGACCAGCCGTTCTCGCCGTTGCTGCACGCGGCCACGATCATCAGGTACGCCTTCAGACCCCGAAGGTCGCGCCCGGTCACGAACTGCTTGAGCGGGCCGTGCCTGCTCGTCGCCCCCGGGGGCGCCTGTACGAACGTCTTGCGCAGGGGCACGTTCGCCCGGATCGAGCGCTCCAGCACCACCGTGCGGGTGTCCCGCCCGGTCGCCTTGGCCTTCTGCATGTCCTGCTCGGTGTGTGATGTCGTCTTCATGGCCCTGAAGGTAGCGGGCACAGCCTGGTGGACTCAAACAGTTCACTGTCCACAAAACTGGACGTGTGAGCGGGTACATGTGAGTGCCAAGTGAAAGCTCAAGGTGACAGGTCAACGTGAAAGGACAACTGCGAGAGCTAATGTGAAGCGGTCGACCACCACAGCTCCGGAACCTGCATGCGCCGTCGAGAGGCCCCGTGCACGGCGGCGAATCCCGCCGACCAAATGATCTCCCCGACACCAAAATGCGCAAAGCCCCTCAAAGCACCCCGAGGGAAGCCCGTCAAGGGCGCGTGGCCGGGGGCTACAGCTCGAAGGCGATGTGCTCGATGTCGGTGTACTCGACGTCCAGGCCGTGGGCGCGGCGGCCGCTGTCGCGGAAGTAGACCTCTCCGAGTGCGTCGGCGGTGATCTGCTGCAACTGCTGTTCGCCGGCGCCTTGCTCCTGGGCGTCGAACAGCCGGGCCGCGTGCGCGGGTGGGAGGGCGAGGGTGAGGTGGCGCATGCGTGCGTCGTCGGTGGTGCCGGCCGCGGCGGTGAAGCCGAACCGGGCGCGGGTGGCGATGATGATGCCGTCCGTGGTCGCCGCGGCCTTCTTCGCCTTCGCCCGGACCTGGGGCTGCCAGCGCTTGGTGACCTCGCGCGCCATGCGGGCGGCCAGGTCGGCACGGGGCTTTTTGATCTGGTCCTTCACGTACCGCTCGACAGTGCGCTGGGAGACGCCGAGCAGCTCGGCAACGTCGCGGGTGCTGCCGTGGTGCTGCTTGACGAGGTAACGCACCTGGGCACCGGCGGATTTCGGGATCGGGCGGGTGAACGCGCCCGCGAGTGCTTTGTCGAGGCTGCCGCTGATGGTCATGTCCGGGTCTCCAGTGAGGTCACGATGCGCCCGACTTGAAGCCGGGGCGCTGTACGGCGATCTGAGGGCCGATCACCACCCGCCCCACCCAAGGAGACTTGGGCGGGGTGGGGAGGGCGGGAGGCGGCCGTACAGGGGCCTAGGCGGGTGCGGGTTGGGCCTCGGCCGCCGTCGCAGCGGCTACGGCCGCGTCCCGGGCGGCTTCACACTCGGCTTCCGCGGCCCGCCTGGCCTCCTCTGCCTGGAACTTGCACCGGCGGCACAGACCCTCCGTCAGAACCGGTCGTCCGCACGGCTGACCGCCGTGCCCGGGGCACACCCCCGGGTCCTCCGCCGGTTCGGTGCACGCGATGCAGCTCATGGTGTGCGCGACGACCCCGCGACCGCAGCCGACGGCGCAGGTCGGCTGCTCGCCGCCGAGGCAGACCGAACACAGGTCCATGCCGGGCAGGGCCAGGCGGGGACACATGCCCTCATCCCCGGCGCAGGGACGGTGCCGCCCGACACCCGAGACCTCCGCCTCCAGCCGCGCACGCTGCTCCGCCCACGAAGCCGGAGCCGGGGTCTCGTCCCGGTCCTTGAGTTCGTGCCCCGCCGGGGTACTGCCACCGGTCGACTGGGCGGGGATCGGCCGGACGCCCATGGCTGGGCCGATCGCGATCAGGTCCCGCAGCCGCCGAGCAACGACCGCGCCGACCGTGGCCCGCAGCGGCCGGGGCAGCGGCTTGGACACCAACGCGTGCCGGACCTCCTGCGCGGTGAACCCGATCTCCAGCATCCCCGTGACCACCAGCCCCTGGTCCCGCAACGAGTCCGCGTGCGTGATCGCCCACTCCGGAGCCTCCGCCGCAACCGCCCGCAGCACCTCCACCCCCGGCGTCAGATCCACCGGCTGTACAGCGGGCCCCGAACCGAGCGGGGCACCCCGCCCCCCGTTGCTGCCGTCGTTCCCCGGCGCGGCGCGAGCCGCCGCTGGCTCCCCACCCGCGGACACCGGCCCGTGCTCCTGGTCCTCGATCTCGCCGCCGCCCCCGTCCGTCCCTCCGTCCTGGTTCGAACCGATCGCGTCAGAGACCTGTACGTCAAACACGGACGGAAGGACGGGTTCTGTTGTTCCTGTAGGGGACTGGGTTACAGGACTGTTTTGGGGCACTACAAGTTCCCCCGTCGACGACTTGTAGTGCCCCCGTCGACGACTTGTAGTGCCCCCGTGGGTCGGATCGGAGGTCTCTTCACGGGGGGTCTCAGAGTTCCCCCGTTCCTCGGTCGCCTTCTTCGGACGGGGCTTCCCCTTATCGGCCCGGCCGGGCTTCACGGGGGCGGGTGCCAGGGGCGGGCGGCTCTCCGGCGTCAGAGGGTCACGCCCCATTCGCGCGCGTTCAGCGTTCACGCGGTCGACGTTGCTGAACCAGGTGAAAGGGATGAGCAGGTCGTAAACGACCGGACGCCGGTCGGCGCGGTAGTGCCTCACCAAGGACTGATCACCCCGGGCGATCAGCCCCCGCCGCTGCATGTTCCGCCAGCAGCGCTTGACCGTCTCCTCACTCACGTGGACGCGGGAGGAGATCGTCTCCTTCGAGAGCCAGCTGCCGCACCCGTCAGGGTCGGCCTTGTCCGCCATCGCGCCGAGGACGGCGTACTCGTTGACGTCCGCCACCGGGGCGTCACCGCTCAGGACCCAGACCATCGCCTCCAGACTCACCGAGCCACCCCCACGAGGTGCGGGTAGAGCGCGGGCACGGTCAGCGGCAGCCGCTTGTCCACGGCCGTCGGCTGCCGCGCGGTGAGGGACAACGGCTGTGGGTCACCCGTGCGCGTCCAGACGCGGGCCGGGCGGTGTGGCGTGTCGGCGGCAGATACACGTACGCTCATGTGCGAGCGCACCTCCTATGGCTAGGTGCTGGCCGGCACCCCGGGCTCCACCCCGGACCGGCCCTTCGGGCCCCGCCTTCTGGCGGGGTCCGTTGTGCTATGCGGCCCCATGCTTGCGCACGGCAGGCCGGTGGTGCGTGCAGGCTGCGGACAAGCGGTCAGTCGGCGGAGTCACCGGCTTGGTAGTAGTCGCTGGTGGCTGGGCGGACGGGCCATTTTGCGGACGCGCCCCGTGGGACGGGGTAGCCGACCGCGAACAGCTCGGCGCTCATCCGGATGTCCTGCACTTCAACCACTCGTTCCGGTTGGCGTCGTCGGGCTGGGAGCACAGTCACTCGCACTGCCCGCAGTAGCGGCACGCCGGTCTCGGGCATCAGCAAGGCCGTCGCTTCTTCCGGCGTCGGCATGCGGGCGGAGACTTCCTCCCGCCAATCCAGCGGGCGCTCCGCCCATTCCTCCACGCGGTCGTACATGCCGCCAGCGCCGGTGTTGCCCGAGAGTGCAGGCACTTCCTCGGTCACCCACGCGGGGATCCAGGAGTCGGCGAGCTGACGATGTGTCTCGATGTTGGGGTCGCCAATGATCCGGCGCCGCACGGTCATTTCCGTGCCGGTATCGACCCCGAGGATGTCTGCGACGTCGGCCGGTGCTGGTGCGTTGGTGATGCGTGTCTGCTCGCCATCCGGGTGCGGGAGCGCCCGCCAGTGCTGTACCTCCGGCCCGGAGTAGTACCCCAGCTCGTCCCGTTCGATCTGGCGATTGCGCACCGTGAGTCGGACACGGTCCGGGAGTTCCCGAACGAACACCCCGGTCCGCCGACGGCTTTCGATCAGGCCTTCACGGGTGAGTAGCCCATAGGCCTTGCGCACCGTGATGTCGCTGACGCCGTACTCCGCTGCGATGTCCCGCATGAGAGGCAGCGCGGTGCCCGGGGCGTACACGCCGGACGCGATCCGGTCTCGCAGGTCGCGGGCGATTTGCTCGTACTGAGCCGCCATCCCTCTCACCTTCCCAATCGATCACCTGACACATCTAGCGTATACGCCAAGCCTTGCGTTCGCCATATCTGACGTATACGTTATCTCACGGCAGCGAAAGCGGCCCCCGGCGGGAACCGGGAGCCGCTTCGTGTCGGGCGCTTGCGCCCGGCAGGCCTGGACGGTGCGGGAACACCGAGCCAGGGAGCCGCAGTTCCCTGCGGCTGCTGTCGGACCGGATCCAGGTAAGTGGAGGACCGACATGTCGATTGTGTCTGACCGCCCGGCGAGGGCGACGAGCGACCAGGGTAGGGAGCAGGCCGCGGCCGCGATGGAGGCGGCGCTGGAGCAGGCGCGGGAAGCCTTGGCGGCGGCGCAGGAGGCGGCGGGGCGGCTGGCTGAGGTGCTGGGCCAGCAGGCGCAGCAGTCGGGCGGTGCCCAGTGATGGTGACGTACTTCTACTTCGGCTCGACCCCGCAGACGCGGTACTCCGAGGCAACGACGGCGGAGGACGCGTACCGGCTGATCGGCGCGAACACCGTCGCCGGCTTCGAGGCGACCGTGTTCACGCACGACGCGGCGGACCGCCAGTTGACGACGCCGGACGGCGCGCCGCTGGTGGTGGTGACCCTCGCCGGGTGCCTCGGCGTGATCAGCGCCGTCGCCCTTGTCGGGCGGCACTGATGTACGGGCAAGGGCGCGTGCTCCTGGTCGACCGGGCCGTCGCCGCTGTGGCGTCGGCGGCCCGGGTCGCCCGGCTCGCCGTCCGGCTGGCGACCCGGACCCGGATGGGCCCCACGGACCTGTACGCCGCCGTCGCGACCGCCCGGTTCATGGCGGCGCACGAGCTGATCGAGAGGGCCGCCGACGCGGCCGAGGAGTCCGGCAACCCGGACATCGAGGTGACCGACCTTCGTACGCCGCTCTGGTTCGGCGGCATCACGATCCACGAGGAGACGCAGCGATGAGCAGCCCGTACAACTGGGAAGAGGACAACGGCGACTTCGAGGAGCCGGTAGCCCGTACGCCCCGGCAGGCCACGCGGGCCAGCGCCCACCGGACCGACGAGAACGCCTTCGCGTCGCAGCGGCGCCCGTCCCGCGCGGCGGACGCAGCCGGGACGGTCGGCACGGCGGCCGGCGGCTTCGTCGGCGGCCTCGGCTCCAGCTTTGTCCCGCCCATCAACGTCCACATCGGCGGTGGGAGCAACGGCAACGGCGGCGGCGGGAGGGGCGGCGCGTCCGCGTCCGGGACGTCCGGTGACCGGCACCAGGGCGACCGGCTGATCCACGCCGTCGCGAAGATCGAGATTCGCAGCGATCGCGACATCATCGCGATGGCCCGCGCCATCAACCACTTGGGCCGCGAGCTGCACCTGATCCTGGGGATGCGCGCCGAGGAGATCAACGGGGTGCTCAGCACGTACAAGGGCAAGTGGTACACCTTCGGCGCCTCCTCCCGGGTCAAGGCCCGTCTCGTCTCCGCGCACCTGAAGGTGTCCGCCGAGGCGGCGAAAGCGCTCGGTGTTGGCGCGCTGAAGATGGCGCACGCCTTCGACCGGCACTTCGTGAAGCCCGAGCAGGAGGCCAAGCAGAAGCGCTTCGGCAAGGCGGCCCCCAAGAAGACGTTCACGATCGGAGAGTCGTGATGGCGCCCCGCAGGAAGGCCGCTGCGGCGGCTGGCTCGGGCGTCGGCGCCGAGCTGGTCGCGGTCGGCAAGGGGCTGGGCGGTTTCGTGCTGGGTAAGGCGGCGCCGTACACCCCGCCGTGGATCGGCGCGGCGACGCTGCCGCCGCTGGTCGGTTGGGCCACGAACACGATGTGGGGCGACACGGCGACGTCGGCCGGCCTCGCGACGGCCGGGATCGCGATCGGCGGCGCCGCCCTGTCGGCGGTGACGTGGAAAGCGTCGGGCAGCAACACCAAGTTCCGCCGGGCGAGGCGGGCGCAGGCGACCGCGTCCGTCGCGGCCGGGATGGGCTGGCTGACCTGTGCCACGGCGGCCGGGCCGTTCGGGTCGCCGCTGCTGGACCTGTGGCTGATCGGCGGTGCGCTGTTCGCCGCGTCGTGGAACGTCCGTCAGATCATGGCCAACGGCCAGGGCGCGGACCCGGAGGAGGAGACGAACGGCGGCGGCCTGGGCAAGCTCGCGGCCGCGATCGGCTGGGAGAAGGTCACCGTCAAGGACGCGAAGGGCACGGGGAAGGGCACCGTGAGCGCGGCCGTGGAGGTGGCGCCCGGCGGGACGATCGGTGAGGTCCAGTCGACCGCCGCCAAGGTCGCCTCGGCGCTCCAGATGCCGCCGTCCGGTGTGGTCGTCACGCCGGACCCGGAGAACGCTGCGCTTGGCAGGATCTCGATGCGGGTGGCCGATCTGCTGAAGGACGGCGTGCCGTTCATGATGCCGGAGGCGTTCGGGCTGATGCCGACGCACCCGATTCCGCTCGGCCTGTACGCCGATGGCGAGGTGTGGTGGATCGACCCGTTCAGCGCCGCGGTCCTTCAGCACGTTCTCGTGATGGGCGTGACCGGCGCGGGCAAGTCCGAACTCCTGCGTACGCTCCTGGCCCATCTGGCCACCCGGGCGAAGATGACCGTCTTCCTGATCGACCTGTCCAAGGGCCGTCAGACGGTCGGTCACATGGCCGAGGGCATCGACTGGCTGGTGCAGGACGCCAAGGAGGCCAAGCGGCTGCTGAAGTCGCTGCCCGCCGCGATCAAGGCGCGCGGCGACGTCCTCGCGAGCGAGGGCCTGGACCAGTGGACCCCGGCATCGTCGCTCAACGCCATGATGGTGTGGGTCGAGGAGGCGGCCGACGTCGCGGACTTCGACGAGCTGGAGAAGATCGCGCGGGCCGCCCGGTCGGTCGGGATCTGGCTCGGGATCAGCCTCCAGCGCGCCACCTGGACCAACATCTCCACCGACGTCCGGGCGAACCTCCAGGGTTCGATCTGCATGGGCGTGGACGACGCGGGCGACGCGGGTTTCTGCCTGCCGGACCGGGTCACCGCGGCCGGCGCCGTCCCCGACTGGGGCTCCGCCCGGCCCGGTTACGGCTTCGCGACCGGCATGGGCATTCCGGAGGACCGCTGGACGATGGAGGCCCGCTCCTCCCTCACCCACCGGCAGACGCTCGCCGCCCTGGTTCAGGCCTCCGCCCCGTACCGGGATCCGCTCGACGCGGCCACGGCCGCCGCGCTCGGGCAGGCCTACGCCCAGCGCGGACACCAGGGCACCAACAGGACCACGCCGGGTATCGAGCACAAAGCGGCGCTCGCCATGGCGCTGCTCTCCGCCGCCGGGATGAGCCCGGCCGTCGTCGCTCCGGCCACCGGGCCGTCCACTCCGGCCACCCGGGCAGCCGTTCCGCCCCCGGCCCTTGGCCGCTCCGGTCACGACGTGGAGGACGACGTGCACGACGACATCGACGCCATCGAGGGGGCCGCCGCCGTGGAGATCCAGGACGCCTACGACGAGATCATGGGCGCCATCCCCGGAGACCCCGAGCCGGACGCCGACTACGCCGGTCTCACCCTCGACGACGACGTGCCCGAGCTGGACGACGAGTCCGGCATCGAGTTCCGGACGTCCGAGCGACTGTCGACCGAGGACGCCCGCCGCACCCTCTACGCCGAGCTGGACGGATGGGTGGGGGCCGGCCGTCTGGAGTTCGAGCCGTCCGACCTCATCCCCGCGACCGTCGCCGCCGGGCGCAAGCGGCCGTGGATGCAGGGCGAGCTGAAGCGCCTCACCGAGATGGGCGTGATCCAGCGGGACGGCCACGGCTCCTACACGATCCTGCACTCCCCGCTCCAGCCCGCATAGCTGTCACGGAAAGTGACGATCTGACAGTCACGGGTGGGGCTGACTCCCGACAGTCAGGCCTGCCCGGGGCCTAAGGAAGAGTCACGGATTTCGCTGGTGAGAAACCCTGACAGTGCGCCCTGACTGTCAGAAGCCCCTCCCCCTGACGCCCATCTGACGATTACTCAGCATGATGGAGATTTCCATGTACCGAGGACGTCCCGAAGACCTGCGACAGGCCGAGGCGAAGGCCGCCGAGCTTGCCGCGCAGGTCGCCGACCTCCTGACCCGCATCGAGACGCTGGGCGCCGGTCGCGTCCTTCCCTCCGCCGGGCGGATCGCCGGTCCCGGCTTCGACATCCGCCGCACGCCCACCGGCTGGACCGCCCGGTCATGACCCGCGAGGAGACCCCCATGGACGCCCCGCACCGCCCCGACGTCCCCGCCATCGCCGATGACCTCATCAAGGCCGTGGAGGAGGCCGTGGAAGGCGCTCAGCGGGCCGTACAGGACGCGCGGACGCCCGTCCCCAACGTCCCGCTCACCTTCCGCGACGAGACGCCCCTGCCGGTCGTCGGGGATGCGCTCCCGGTCGCCCAGCCCGGCCGCCCGCCGATGTCGCAGCGCGCCACGGACGCCTCCGCCCTGATGCTCGCGGGCGGCGCCGGGACCCTGATGGCCGGCACCGGCGCCGGCGCGGCCTTGTGGGCACTGGGAGGCGTCGACCCGCTCGCCCTGGCGCTCGCTGTCGGCGCCCCCGTCGCCGTCCTCGCCGCCCTGACCCGTCTGGTCCGCCGGGCCGGGCAGGCTGCTCAGGAGGCCGCCCCGGTCATACACCACCACCACTACAGCGGCCCGGTCCGTCAGGAGCACCGCACGAGCGCCACGACCACCCGCGGTGTCATCGCCCGCACGACCATGAAGACGGACGGGTGAGGCGGGTGCCATACCGAGGAGTGATGCCGGTGCGGATGCTGCGTGACGGCGCGATCCGCCCCACCGAATACACCCGCTGGGCCGACGCCCGCGCCCGGTTCGCCCGCCGCCAGCAGGACGCGGCTCTCATGGACAGCCTGATGGCGTCCATCCCCCGCGAAGGCCTGAAGGTCCCCATCGTCCTGGGTATCAGCGACCGGTACAGCGACGTGTACGTGGCCGACGGGCACCACCGTGCCGTGGCCCTGATGACCCTGCGCGCGCCGCGTTTTCCGTTCCACTGGTACTGGATCCGGTCCGTCGGGGTGCACATCGAGCGGCGGCCCTTCCCTTATGAACTGCTCGGCCTGGAGGCGCCGTGACCGCCGCGATGCCCACCCCGAAAAACACCGTGCTCGGCGCCGTCCTGGAGGCCTGCGGAGCGTGGTGTGGCTGCGAGGGCGCATGCGGCCGGACCCACAAGGGCGGTGTGTGCGCGTACGGCAAGGGCCGCCTCTCGGCGCTCCATGCGGCGCCCTACCCGCCCCGCGTCACCGACGTCGAGAACGCCGCCGCCTCGGCCGCCGAACTGCGGCCGTGGTGCTCCGCCTGCTGGTCCCGGGCCCACAGGCTCGAGTGTGAGCGGGCCGCCGAGGCTCGGCGGATCGCCCTGGCCGGCGCGCAGCTCGCACTGTTCGACCCTGCTGGCTGACCTACCCCCAGACATGCGGGCGGGGCCAGGGATTGCACCTCCCGGCCCCGCCCCTACGACCACGGAGGACTCCCGTGACGCAGTTGGAAACCTACTCGCCCCCGCCCGTTCCGTCTGCCGACGTTCCCGTTCCGCCGGACCGGGCCGGTGCTCCGGCCGCTCCGGCGACGGGGCAGACTGCCGGGATGCATGACGTCCTGACGACCGCCAAGACCGCCCCGGCCAAGGGCACCGTTCCGGCGCCCGCCGCGCCCGTTCCGTCGCCGCGAGAGAACGCTCCGGCGCGCGCCGCGACCACGCAGGCCGCGCCCCGCGCGTGGTCGGCGAAGGCGATGCGCTGGCTGATCATCGCGTCCGGCCTGTGCGCCGCCGTCGTCGCCGCCATCGGTTTCGTCGGCTCCTACGACGCGTTGCGCGGGCTCGCCGAGGAGAAGAGTTTCGGGGCCTACTCGTTCGTCTTCCCAGTCGGCATCGACGCCGGGATCATCGCCATGTATGGCTTGGACCTGGTCCTCGTCTGGCGCCGGATGCCCAAGCCCCTGCTGCGGCTGATCGCGCACATCCTGACCCTGGCGACCATCGTCTTCAACGCCAACGCGGGTACGCGGCCGGTCCGCGAAGACCCGCTTGGCGCCGCCATGCACGGCGTGCTCCCGCTGCTCTTCGTCGCCGTCGTCGAGGCGGCACGGCACCTGATCATTCGCACCAACAAGCTCTCGCTCGGCACCGAATCGGACCAGGTCCCGCTGCACCGCTGGATCCTGTCCCCGTGGCGCACCTGGAGCCTGTACCGGCGCATGAAGCTGTGGGGGATCACGTCCTACGCCCGCATGGTCGCCATGGAGCAGCAGCGCACCGTCTACCGCGCGTGGCTCCAGCACCAGCACGGGCGCGCCTGGAAGAAGAAGGCCGGCGCGTCGGCTCTCCTCCCCTTCACGATGGCTCCGTACGGGCTGAGCGTCGAGGAGGCACTCGCTCTGCCCCAGGAGCAGAAGGAGGCCGAGGACGCGCGGCGTGCGGCCGAGCTGCAGCGGATCGCGGACGCCGAGGAGCGCGAGGCGCAGCGCATCCTGGACGCCGAGGAGCGCGAGGCGGACGCGAAGGTACGGCGCATGGCCATCAGCGCGAAGGTGACGACGGCCGGGCACCAGATCGCGGCCGAGACCACCGCGGCCGAGGCGACCGCCCGCGCGGCGGAGGCGACCGCGACGGCCGACGCCGAGACCGCCGCGCACGCCGCAAAGCTCGCGGCGGAGGCGGCACGCAGGCAGGCGGAGCGCTCGGCACAGGCCGTGGAGCGCGCCGCCGAGCGGGAGGAGGAGGCGGAGAAGACCGCCGCCGAGGCCGAGGCAATCGCCCGTGCCGAGGCCGCGAACCGCCGCGCCGCCGAGGACCGCGAGGCGACCGCCGCCGCCGCCGCGGAGGCCGCCCGGAACGAAGCCGCCGCCCTGCGGAGCCGGGCCGAGGCCGAGCGACTGGAGGCGGACCGCGCCGAATCCGCGCTCCGTACGTCGGA
Source organism: Streptomyces sp. NPDC012508 (assembly GCF_042902595.1). Taxonomy (NCBI): domain Bacteria; kingdom Bacillati; phylum Actinomycetota; class Actinomycetes; order Kitasatosporales; family Streptomycetaceae; genus Streptomyces; species Streptomyces sp. NPDC012508. The sequence goes on along the minus strand of NZ_JBIBEO010000019.1, from coordinate 7,872 downwards.
GGCCGAGCGGCACACCGCGCTCCTGGCGCAGGCCGCCGCGCAGGCCCGCGAGGAGGCCGCGCGCCACGAGCTGGCCGCGCAGGAGGCCGAGGACGCTGCCCGGCTCTCCCCCCGCGAGCGCGCGGAGCGGAGGGTGGCCCGCATGATCCTTGCCGCCCACGCCGCTCTCCCTGCCGACCAGCGGCCCGTGCAGCCGGACATGTACATCGTGTCCCTGGAGGAGGTGGGCGAGGCCCTCGGCGTGGCCCGCACCGCCGCCGGAGAGCGCCGTCAGGCCGCCTACGACCTGATCTTGGGTGGCTACACCGGCTGACCCGACGTCACCCCATGTGCGAGGGGCGGCACCCGTGACGGGTGCCGCCCCTCGGTGCTCTGCCGGGAGTCCCGCGTGCGGGACAGATCGTTCGAATGAATCCGAACAATGCTGGTGTGTCAGACGTCCGGCAGGTTGTCGACCAGCACCGTCAGGTGGTCCCGCAGGCGTACCGCCAGACGCTTTGCCTCCGCAGGGTCCTCTAGGGCCGCCGCGGCGTAGGCGTCCGCCATGCCGGCCGTCGTCGCCGTGAACGCCTCCGCCTGGGCCACATACGCAGCGAACACCGCGACCGGTCCGGTCGGCTTCACCTTGGCCGCCGCCTCCTCGGCGGCCTGCCGCACCGCGAGTTCGCGGATACGCTCCCGCCGCTGCTCGGCGTCCAGCTCCTCGGCCGCCCTGCGGGGGACCTGCCGGACGATGGCGGTAAGAGTCTTGCCGCTGACCGTGTCCCGGCCGGTCGCCTCCGCCACCGTCCGGTACGCGTCGGCCGCGCCCTCCGTGCCGTAGTCCTCGCGGATGCGGGACAGGCTCTCCGCCGCGCGCTGACTGATCACCAGGGGCCGCGCATCCGAGTCCCGCACGCGGGACAGATCGTTCGATTCCAGTTCGAGGCGCGGCGGCTCGGCCAGCAGCGCCGCGATCCGCGCCCCGGCAATCTGCCGGTACGCGTTGGACGTCGACATGTCCGCCACATCCCGGATGAACGCCTCGGCGGTCTCGTAGTCCATCCGCCACAACCGGCCCCGCAGCGAGATGTCCAGCGCGGTCGCCGCGACGAACCACGCGTCCTTGTACTGGGTGAAGGAGCGCCGGCACAGCTCCCACGCCTCCGCCTCCTCGGCGGTCAGCGGCCCCTGCGCGTCCGGCGCGTCCACCGCGGCCGGCAGCTCGTCCCAGCGGAGCATCGGCTGCGGCCGCCCCTGCGCCACATCCTCCTCGCGCAGCGCCACCGCGCCACCCCCGGCCGCCTCCTGCTCCCGGCGCCGCCGCTCCGCGCGCAACGCCCGCAACTCTTCCGGCGTCAGCGGCTTCGTCTTGCTCACTTGCTGATCAGCCCCCGCTGCTCCATCTCCGTCACCAGCTCATCGAAGTGGGAGCCAGCCGCGTCGATCGGCTGCCCCTCGCCGGTGCTCGCGTACCGCTGCACGGCCGGAACCATCGTCGTGAAGACGTTCCACCCGGTGTCCACCAGCGTCTTGCGGATGCCCTCCGGAGCCGTCCGGGTACCGGGCTGCACCCGGACCAGGAGCACCCACTCCTTCGGCCGGGGCGCGTCCGGATCCTTCTTCTTGGCCCACGCCAGATCCAGGAACCCGTCCATGGGCAGCTCTTCCATGCGCTCGACGTCGCCGTTGGTCGCCGCGCACACGACGATGACCAGGTCCGCCACCCGCAGCACGGAGTACCCGATACCGGCGTGGTTCTCCAGGTGACCGCAGTCGACCGCACCGATGTGCCCCTCGGGCAGCTCACCCGGAGCCTCCTCGTGGAACCGGGTGTCCGCCAGACGCATCACGTCGAACTGCTGATCCGACGCCTGCCACCACCGAAAGAGCTGCTTCGACTCGTCCGCGTCGAACCCCTTGACGTCATACCCACGCGCGCGGAGGGCATGGAGCAGCCACCAGATGACCGTCGTCTTGCCAGTAGACCGGGGCGACACAGCAGCGATGAACATGAGCGCACCCTACTGCGCGCCCCCTCGCCCTCCACTGATGTCAGCAATTGCAGACACGCCCCCGGCCCCGTCCGCTCCTGGCTACCAGTGACGGTCACCAGGAACGGCGTCACATGTGGCCTCTACCCCCACATAACCAAGGGGTCAGCACCGTCGACGGGCTTGCCCTTAGCTGTGCCACTGCCCGCATTCAAGGCTTGCCCAGGGCGGCCTAAGGCTTGCCCACCCTGGAAAAGAGGCAGGTCAAGTCTCACTCACCCGTCGTTCAGAGTCTCTGCCGCGGCGCTCGCCACCGGATCGGACACGACAGAGGAGACGCGACACCCGCGGAACGGCGCGAAGCCGGACACCGTTGCGGGCGGGTTCCACGCGGCGGGCCCGCGTCACACGCCCCACATAACCAAAAGGACAGGGCGTGTTGTCAGTTCGGGCCAGCAGGGACTGACAACACGCAGGGCCTGGCGGTCGTCTGCCGTGCACGGTGACGCTGGCGGTGCCCATGCGGCGGAGGGACCGGTGCTGGTCGGAAGGAGGTTGTGGGGCTAACCGCCCGCCCGTCCAAGGTGCCGTCCGACGCCCGAGGACCGCCACGAGGCAAAACCGGGTCCGCCTGCGTCTGCTGTCCGCCCCTCAGCCCGCGACACAAGGGCTGAGGGGCCGGGACAGTGCGCCCCGCCCATCCGTGCCGACGGCACAACTCGCGACGCGACCTCAAGGAGATCCGGACCATGTCCGACTCGACCGAGACCCGCCAGCCGGCCCAGACCCCGCACCGGGAGCCAGCCCGTATCTCGACCATCGCCCACTGGGCCGTCACGGGACTGCTGTGCACTGCCGTTCTCGCCCAGGTGCTCTACGACCAACCCGCCCTGAGGGAGACAGCCGCTGCCGTCGGCGGGGTTGGCGGCATGGTGTTCGCCGCCGTCGCCCTGGTGCGCCGACGGTGACCGGCACCGCTCCTACCCGCCGGACACAGCCGGGCCGTTGCCGAGACGGCGGCGGCCGGGCACGGCGGCGTGCTCCTGGTGCTCGTCGACGTCCGCCTCGGCGGCAGGAGCTGCTCGGCGGCGAGGAGGGCCCGAGGCGCGGGGGCGCCGGCCGACTGGGGCTGTGCGGGGCCGGTGCCCAGGAGGCGGCGGATGGTGCTCATCGGCCGAGTCTCCCACCGCCCCGACGTGGGCAAGCCCCCCTGCCCCGCAGCCGGGTTCGGGCTTCCGCGGGTTGCACCGGCAGTTGTCTGGACGGTTGTCTGCACAGGGGGACCCAGAGTTGCACCAGAGGTACTACCGGAGGTGTGAACCCCCCTTTCGCGATCATGGGCGTCTGCCCTGGTCAGGCCCCGTGGGCAAGCCGGATCCTCGCGCCGACACCTCTATGTGCGCGATAGCCGCACGTAGAGGTGGGGTTCTCGGGACTGGGCGGCGCGCCGTTCGCTGACGGAGTCTCTGGATCACCTGTGACCATGTCTGTTCAGCGCGTTACCGTGGCGGCGATCTGTTCGCGACTGCACGGGGGTGCCCCTGATGGTGACCGCTCGATCCAAGCGCGCGGCGCTGTGCGCTGCGCTCCCGCTCGCCCTCGCACTCACCGGATGCGGCGGCGGGGACGGCGACGCGAAGGGGCCGGCCACCACCGTGTCCGACACGACCACCCCGGCGCCCACCCCGGCGACATCGTCGGCCGATCCGCAGGCGGCGGAGAAGAAGGCCGTCCTGGCGTCGTTCGAGGGGATGTGGGCCGAGCAGGGCAAGGCGAACGCGAAGGCCGACTCGAAGGGCACGGCGCTGCGGAAATACACGACGCTCGACGCGCTGTCGAAGATCGAGAACAACCTCGCGAGGATGCGTGAGGCCGGGATCGTCATCCGGGGCGAGCTGGGGAACAGCGGCACCGAGGTGACGATGCTCGACCTGACCCCCAAGACCCCGAAGGCCGTGGTGACCACCTGCGTGGACCTGTCCACCTACGAGCGGTACGACACCCGGGCGAAGAAGGTGATCCCACTGCCCGCGACCCAGCCAGTGCGCTACCTGATGACCGTCAGCGTGGAGAAGTGGCCCACGGGCGGCTGGATCGTCACCGACATGCAGCAGGAAGGGGCGCGCCCGTGCTGACGCAGCGATGCACGGCCGCGGCTGCGGGCGTGCTCCTGGTGCTCGGCCTCGCCGCGCCGGTCGCGCATGCCGAGGACCCCGGGGGCGGGGTGTGCAAGGGCGGCGACATGTGGGTCTCGGTGTGTGCCAAGGACGGTTCGATCTCCGGCGGCTCGTCCGGCTCCTCGGGCTCCAGCACCACCCGGGCCGGGACCGGGTCGGGTTCTTCGGGCGGCGGCTCGGCGCCGTCGTGCACGTACGAGAAGCTCGACCCGCAACCTCCGGCGGAGAATCTGGCGTGGGAGGGCAAGACGGCCAAGGACGGCGCGGTCTACCGGGTGAACTGCCCCGACTCCGGGCGTGTGGGTGTCGTGTTCATCCCGTCCGGCGGCGGCGCCCCGGCGCCCCGGATCGACCCGGAGGTCGTGGCCCGCCGGGCGGTCGACTCGATGCGCCTGGACGGCCCGGCGGTCGCCTCGCCGCGCTCGGCCGGTACGTACGTGATCGGGATGCCGGTGTGGATGTGGGTCACCCCGTCCCCGAACACCTTCGGCCCGGTGACCGCTTCTGCGACCGCCGGCGGCGTCACGGTCACCGCCACCGCGACCGTGTCGTCGGTCCGCTGGGACATGGGCGACGGCAAGGCCGTCACGTGCGCAGGCCCAGGCACCCGCTACACCCCCGACCGGGGCAAGACCATGTCCCCGGACTGCGGCCACCGCTACGAGCACACCTCGGCCGGGAAGCCCGGCGAGCGCTACAAGGGCCGCGCCACCGCGACGTGGACAGTGGAGTGGTCCGCGCCCGCGCTCGGCGACGCCGGGACCCTGACCGAGACCCGCGAGACGACGTTCACCGTCCGCGTCGTGGAAGTCCAGGTCCTCAACTGACCCCGTGGTGAGTCCGGTCGGCCGGACTCACCACGGCCCCGGCCGCTTGACCACCCGTACCAAGTCCCCGGCGCGCCCGTACCGGAAGTTGCCTGACTAGTCGCCCGGCGGGTTGCCTGTCCGGTCGCCCGGAGGGTTGCCTGGCTGGTTGCCCGGCCGGTTGCCGACCCTTCCGGGACCGTCCTGTGTCCGCGCTGGTCACGGGTGGCGGGTCACCGTTTCCCGGTGCCGACACCTCTCCTGTAGGACAAGGAGAGGTGTCTTTCCCCTTTCTCCCCCGGGCGGGCGCCGGCCCGGCTGTACAGCGCTCTCCGAGCTTCCCGCCTCACCCCTCTCACCTGCTGGCGTCTGCCGTCCCGCGCCCTGCGGTCGTAGCCTCCGCACCGGCCGGGTCGTTGAACACGCGGATGGAACGGCAGCGGTCTAGCGGACCGCGGAGCAGGGAGGACGTTGCCGCGGGCCGGGAGAAGGCGAACAAGCCGCGCAAGCAGCACGGAGAGACGCCACGGATCATCGACATGCTGAACGTCTCTGTGGAGACGAAGAAGAACGTGGTGCTCAGCTACATCATGGAGGGCGAAGGTCCGGTCTGGAGGATGACCCGAGAGCTGACGCAGCGGAAGTACGGGGAGTTCACGGTCGAGGAGCGAGACCTGCTGGACCTCCCCGCACAGGCGCGTACCGACGCGTTGAATCAGCTGGCGTTCTACGCGACGGCGCAGGTGCCCGCACAGGCGGCCATGGGGGCTCAGGAGGCCGCAGCGCGGGCGGCGGCGAACTGCCGACAAGCTCTTGCCCGGCTCGCACCGCTCGTCGAGGACCAGGGCGAGCTCGCATAGCTCCGCCAGGGCGCCTGTGCGGCGATCTCCGGGCCTTCCTGCTCATCCCAAGCTTGGGGGTGGGGCGGTGGTGATTGGCCCTCAGGTCGCCGTTCAGCGCCCCCCTCCGGCGGGTGGAATCGGTACCTTGGTATCGGCTGGCCTGTAGGCCAAGTTGGTGGCCACCAACTTGAGATGGATCAAGGAGCTTCTTCAGCGTTGCAACTCCAGGGTGAGGACGGCCTTGGCGATTGACGTCATGCGGTTGGGACTGCATCGGGACCTGCGGAAGATCCGCCAGGACTTCAGGCGGGCGACTCCACGTTCGACGGGTGCCCGTGTGGCGGCCAGGGCACGGTTGCGGGTCTTCTCGATGGGGGTCAGTTCCTTCAGGGGCCTGCGCTTGATACCCGTGGTCAGCCACGGACCGGCGCCCTGGTAGGCGAGATCGGCCACGATCGGAACGCCCTGGCGCTCGCAGATCCGGATGATCCGGTGGGTACGGGCAGCGGTCAGATCGTGGGTGCGCCCGGCAGGGCGGGCGAGAGCCACAGCAGCCGGCCGCCGGGATCGGTGACGACCTGCACGTTCACGCCGTGGCGCCGGTGTTTGTGGGAGTAGTCGGCCCGACCGTCGCCGACCCGGTCGCACTCGGCGAGGGTGCCGTCGAGCAGGACGAAGTCGGGTTCGTGGTCGCGCAGCGTCTTGAGCAGGCCCGGTGCACGGGCGGCCAGCAGGTCGACGACCGCGCTGGTGTAGGCATGCGCGGTGGACTCGCTGATCCCGAACCCGGCGGCGATCTTCGCCAGAGTGATGTGCTCGCGCAGGTACACCAGTGCCACCATCGCCCGCTGAGACGGACGGAGCTTCCAGCGCCCGTCGCCCTCACGGGTGACAACCAGCATGGTGACCCACTCCACGAGCGCATGCGGCAAGTCAAGCGCGGCAGGATGGATGACCAACAAGGCCCCCGAGCAACGTGATTGAGACGTCAGACATCTCGATCAACAGCCCGGGGGCCTCGCTCGTTGCGCTTCACGGACCGTCACCCGGTCGGTGGCCACATCGAAGAAGCTCAGTGAACCTCTTTCATCCTGTGCTGGGGGGTGAAATAGGCAGGTCAGCGGGGGTGGTAACGTGGCAGGGCCCCTCGTCGTTGGCGTGGTGATTCCACTCATCACACCGGCGACCGAAGGGGCCCTGTTGGTTCCGTATCCTGCCATGCTCGATGTCCCGCACGAGCTGGTTGAGCATGTCGCCTGGCTGCTGCACGAACACCGCCGGGCCCGCAACACCCGCTGGCGCAAACTCGGCTGCTTCCAGCAGGCGCTTCTCACTCTCGTTCATCTGCGTAAGAACGAGACGTTCTCGCAGCTCGGAGCCGGTTTCGGGATATCGCAGGCCACGGCCTGGCGGTACGTCGACGAGACCTTGGACATCCTGGCCGGCTGGGCGCCCAGCCTCCACGAAGCCCTCACCGGCCTCGGTGAAGGCGACCACGTCATCGTTGACGGCACCCTGATCCCCATCGACCGGATCCGTGCGGACGAACCGTACTACTCGATGAAGCACCGCAGGCATGGGATGAACGTGCAGGTCATCGCCCGTCCCGACGGTACCCCGTTGTGGTTCTCGCGTGCGACACCGGGCCATACCCATGATCTGACCGCGGCCCGGGCCCACGGCATCGTGCAGGCCTGCCTGACCCGGCAGATCCTCGTTCTCGCGGACCGCGCCTATCAGGGCGCCGGCGCAACCGTCCGCACTCCATACAAGAACCACCGGGAACAGCCCGAGCGCTACCAGCAGTTCAACCGCGACCACGCTCGGCTGAGAGCTCCCGGGGAACGGGCCTTCGCGCAGCTGAAGTCCTGGCGGATCCTCCGCCGGGCCCGATGCTCCACCCGCCGCATCGGCACCATCGTCCAAGCCGTCCACACCCTGCTGACGACCTGCAACTATTCAGGATGAAAAAGGCTCACTGATGGAAACCGCCCTGTTTATCCGGTGGTCTTCATCGACGCGATCCACGTGAAGATCCGCGATGGCGCCGTCGCGAACCGGCCGATCTACGTTG
>NZ_JBIBEO010000018.1:28882-31316 GCF_042902595.1 Streptomyces sp. NPDC012508 | reverse complement strand
CGGTTACATTCCGAACCCGGAAGCTAAGCCTTTCAGCGCCGATGGTACTGCAGGGGGGACCCTGTGGGAGAGTAGGACGCCGCCGAACAATCTTTCAGGACCCTTGGTCCCAGCGTTCACGCTGGGACCAAGGGTCCTTTTGTTTTTCCTTGATTATTTCCGAAGCGCGTCGGAGTGCCGACTGCGCGAGAATGACTGCAGTACCCGAAGACAGGAGTCACGTCGATGTCCACCAACTCTCCCGACGATCGTCCGGAGCGCGAGCCGCGTCGTAAGGACGGCGGCGAGCGGGGCGGCTTCCGTGGCCCGCGTCGTGACGACAACCGTGGCGGCGGCAGCGGCGGCGGTTTCCGTCGCGACGACAACCGTGGCGGCGGCAGCGGCGGTGGTTTCCGTCGCGATGACAACCGTGGCGGCGGCTCCGGCGGTGGCTTCCGTCGTGACGACCGTCGTGACGACAACCGGGGTGCCGGCTCCGGCGGTGGTTTCCGTCGTGACGACAACCGTGGCGGCGGCAGCGGCGGTGGTTTCCGTCGTGACGACAACCGTGGCGGCGGCTCCGGCGGTGGTTTCCGTCGTGACGACAACCGTGGCGGCGGCTCCGGCGGTGGTTTCCGTCGTGACGACAACCGGGGTGCCGGCTTCGGTCGTGACGACCGCCCCTCGTTCCGTCGTGACGACAACCGGGGTGACAACCGTGGCGGCGGTTTCCGTCGCGATGACCGTCCGCGTGACGACCGTCGGGACGACCGTCCGTCGTTCCGTCGTGACGACCGTCCGCGTGATGACCGTCGTGACGACAACCGCGGTGGCGGTTTCCGCCGCGACGACCGCCGTGATGACAACCGTGGCGGTGGCTTCCGTCGCGATGACCGTCCGCGTGACGACCGTCGGGACGACCGTCCGTCGTTCCGTCGCGACGACCGTCCCCGTGACGACCGTCGGGACGACCGCCCCTCGTTCCGTCGTGATGACCGTCGTGACGACAACCGTGGCGGCGGTTTCCGCCGCGACGACCGTCCCCGTGACGACCGCCGGGATGAGCGCCGCGACGACCGTCCCTCGTTCCGTCGCGACGACCGGCGTGACGACAACCGTGGCGGTGGCTTCCGGCGTGACGACCGTCCGTCGTTCCGTCGTGACGACCGCCCGCGTGATGACCGCCGTGACGACAACCGCGGTGGCGGTTTCCGCCGCGACGACCGGCCGCGTGACGACCGCCGGGACGACCGTCCGCGCGACGACCGTCCCTCCTTCCGTCGCGACGACCGGCGGGACGAGCGGCCGTCGTCGTTCCGTCGTGACGACCGTCCCCGTGACGACCGCCGTGAGGGCGGTTTCCGCCGCGACGACCGGCCTCGTGGGCCCCGTCGTGACGACAGCCGGGATGGTGGCTTCCGCCGTGACGACCGGCGTGACGACAGCCGCGGTGGCGGTTACCGCGGGCGCGACGACCGGGGTGGCTACGGCCGCCGGGACGACCGTGACCGGGACCGTCCGGACCGCGCGCCCATCAAGCGGCTGCCGATCCCGGACGACGTCACGGGCGAGGAGATCGACGCGGACGTACGCCAGGAGCTCATGAGCCTGCCCAAGGGGCTGGCCGAGGACGTCGCCCGTAACCTCGTCATGGTCGCCAACCTGATCGACGAGGACCCCGAGCAGGCGTACGCGTACTCCCGTATCGCCCTGCGGCTCGCCTCGCGTGTCGCCGCCGTCCGTGAGGCCGCCGGCTTCGCCGCGTACGCCACGCAGAAGTACTCCGAGGCGCTGGCCGAGTTCCGGGCCGCGCGGCGGATGACCGGTGGTGTCGAGCTCTGGCCCGTCATGGCCGACTGCGAGCGCGGCATGGGCCGGCCCGAGCGGGCGCTCGCCATGGCCGGTGAGCCCGAGGTGGGCAAGCTGGACAAGGCCGGGCAGGTCGAGATGCGTCTCGTCGCCGCCGGCGCCCGTCGGGACATGGGGCAGCTCGACGCCGCCATCGTGACCCTCCAGAGCCCCGAGCTCGCGTCCACCGCCGTCCACCCGTGGACCGCGCGTCTGCGGTACGCCTACGCCGACGCTCTGCTCGCGGCCGGGCGTGAGGACGAGGCCCGTGAGTGGTTCGCCAAGACGGTCGAGTCGGACAAGGACGGGGCCACGGACGCCTCCGACCGGCTCGCCGAGCTGGACGGTGTCGAGTTCGTGGACGCCATCGACGAGCTGGACGAGTCCGAGGAGTCCGAGGAGTCGGAGGAGACCGACGCCGTCGACGAGGCGGACCAGGCCGACGACGAGGACGACGAGGACGACGAGGACGACGAGGACCTGGACGACAAGGCGTAGGCGCTGATGTCGTAAGGGAACGGAGAAGGGGGGGCCCCCCGCCCGGGGGGCGCCCCGCGCCAAGTGCAAAGTCCAGCGCCCGGCGTGGGAGGACCAACCCCCGCGCCCC
>NZ_JBIBEO010000018.1:0-28872 GCF_042902595.1 Streptomyces sp. NPDC012508 | reverse complement strand
CGCGCGGCCCCCCGCCCCGGCGCTCCCCCCCCGGGCCCCGCTCGGACCGACCCCCCCGGGCACCACACGGGCTTGGGGGTGTGTTATATGGGCACGGGGGGGGGGGGGCCCCCGGGGGGGGGGCCCCCCCTTCTCCATGTCCTCAGTCCAGCGCCAGGCTTCTGAGCACCAGGCCCGTCGCCGGCTTCGGCCCGAAGGAGGTCGACTTGCGCGGCATGGTGACGCCCTGTCGGGCCAGGTCCCGTACGACGTCCTCCCGTACCGGATGCATGAGCACCGCCGTACCGCCGCGGCGTTCCGCCTGCGCGACGGCGGCCTCGGTGTCGTGGATGTAGCTGATCTCCTCCGGGGCGTCCGGGATGTGCCACAGGTGGTCGAGCAGCGTGGCGTGCAGGACCGTGGCGTCCAGAGTGCGCCATGCCTCCGGGCGGTCGTCGGGGACCGTACGCGCGAGGAGTCCGGGGTCGGGCCGGTCCACGAGGTGGAAGGTTCCGTCTCCGGCGAGGACGAAGGCGTTGCCGTCGGACGCGGCGGACGCCAGGGCCTCCATGGCCTCCGGCAGCGCGCCCTCGACGCGGCGCACGCGGAAGCCGTCGCCGAGGGCGGCGAGGGCGTCGGAGACGGGGAGGCGGTTGAGCAGCCGGTGGATGGCGCGGACCCGGAGGGGGTAGCGGGCGGTGTCGATGAGCAGCACCAGGCCGTAGTTCCACGGGCTGGGCTGGGCGTGCTCCTCGCGGAGGCGGAGGTACGTCGCCCAGCGGTGGTGGCCGTCGGCGATCAGCGCCTGGTGCTCGGCCAGGCCGGCGGAGATCGCGGCGAGTTCGGCAGGGTCCGTGACCGCCCAGAGGCGGTGGCTGAAGCCGTCCTCCGTGGTGGTGGCGAGCAGGGGCTCGCGGTGGACGGTGCGTTCGATGACCTCGGCCGTCCCGTTGCCGTTGCCCCGGTAGGTGAGGAGGAGCGGTTCCAGGTTGGCCGCGGTGGTCCGCATCAGGGCGGCGCGGTCCTCGACGACGTGCGGCATGACGTCCTCGTGGGGGAGCACGATGCCCTCGGCCGGGGTGGAGAGTTCCAGGGCGCCGATGATGCCCCGTTGCAGGATGCCGTCGCCGCTCTGCTCGTACACGTACAGCGCGGGCTCGGGGTCCGGCGCGAGGACGCCGTCGGCGAGCCAGCGGTCGAGGGTGACGGCGGCCTTGCGGTGGCGGGTGCCGGCGGTGACGGCCTGAGGCAGGATCAGCCGGACGATGTTGTGGGGGTCGGCGGACTCGAGGTGGTGCAGTCCGTCGGGCCGTACGACGACGTCGTACGGCGGTGAGGTCACGGCGGCCAGGCTTCCGACCCGATCGGGGACATAACGGAGTCCCCGGAACGGGACCAGGTGCAGACCGTCATTGGCCGCAGGACCTCTGCTCATCATTGCGCAATCGTAAGTGCGCGGTGGCAATGAGCGATGATCGGGGGAGTCGGGACGGCTGAGACGTGAGGAGTACGAGGTCATGGGTGACGGCGGCCAGGGCGGTCAGAGCGTGCGGCAGGGCTCGGAACGGGTTCCGGAGCCGGGCTCGCACCCGGGCCTGCGGCACGGTTCGCGGGAGGTCAGGGACCGGCCGGCAGGGAGCGAGCGGGCGCTGAGCGAGGCGTACGACACGGCGCTGCTCGATCTGGACGGCGTCGTGTACGCGGGCGGGGAGGCGATCGCTCATGCCGTCGACGCGCTGGGCGTGGCCCGGGACGGCGGGATGCACCTCGCGTACGTCACCAACAACGCGCTGCGGACCCCGGACGCGGTGGCCGCGCATCTGACCGAGCTGGGGGTGCCGGCGGAGGCGGCGGACGTCATCACGTCCGCTCAGGCGGTGGCGCGGCTGATCGCCGACGAAGTGCCCGCCGGGTCGCCGGTGTTGGTGGTCGGTGGGGAGGGGCTGCGGGTCGCGCTGCGTGAGCGGGGCCTGGAGCCGGTGGAGTCGGCGGACGTGGACGGTCTGGCGGCCGTGGTGCAGGGGTACGGCGGGCCGGATATGCCGTGGGGGCGGTTCGCGGAGGCGGGCTACGCGGTGGCGCGGGGTGTGCCGTGGTACGCCTCGAACACGGACCTGACGATTCCGGGGGCGCGGGGGATCGGGCCGGGGAACGGGGCGGCGGTGGAGGTCGTACGGATCGCCACGGGCGGTGCAGTGGAGCCGAAGGTGGCCGGTAAGCCGCTGCCGCCGATGCACCGCGAGACGGTGCTGCGGACGGGGGCCGAGCGGCCGCTGGTGGTCGGGGACCGGCTGGACACGGACATCGAGGGGGCCTTCAACGGGGGCGTGGACTCGCTGCTCGTACTGACGGGCGTGACGGACGTGGCGCAGCTGCTCGCCGCGGTTCCGGAGCACCGGCCGACGTATGTGGACGCGGATCTGCGGGGGTTGCTGACCGGGCAGCCGCACGTGGCCGGGGTGCACGGTGGCTTCGTGTGCGGTGGCTGGTCGGCCGAGGCGCGCGGTGGCGAGCTCGTCCTCGACGGCGAGGGGCACGCTCTGGACGGGGTGCGGGCGCTGTGCGCGGCGGCGTGGACGGAAGCCGGGGCGGGGGCCTGCGGGTTGGACGCGGGGAAGGCGCTGGAGCGGCTGGGGCTGTGACGGGCGGGGGCGGTGGCCGGGGCTCGCTCTCTGCGGCTGTTCCGACCCGGGGCCCGCACCGGGGTTCTGACCTGCGTACGGGGATCGAACACCGATAGCAGGGTAGGCTAACCTAACTCCCGTGTTGGTCGAGAGTCCCTCCCGAGCGAGCGCGGATTCGACCGGCCCCGAGCAGAAGCCGACGCGCCGGCATTCCGTGCGCGCCGTCGGGTTGGTCGCGGCCGTCGGAGTCCTGCTGCTGGTCTGTGTCCTGAGCGTCATGATCGGCGCCAAACCGGTGCCGCTCGGCGACGTGTGGCACGGGCTGTTCCAGAACACCGGCGTAGGAAACGACGTCATCATTCATGACGTACGCGTCCCCCGGACTCTTCTCGGACTGCTCGTCGGTGTCGCCCTCGGTCTCTCCGGGGCCGTGATGCAGGGCCTCACCCGTAACCCGCTCGCCGAGCCCGGACTCCTCGGTGTCAACGCCGGTGCCGCCGCGGCCGTCGTCTCCGCGATCGCCTTCCTCGGGATCACGGACGTCAGCGACTACATCTGGTTCGCGTTCGCCGGCGCCGCCGTCGTCTCCGTCGTCGTGTACGTCCTCGGTGGCAGCCGCAGCTCCACGCCCGTGCGTCTCGCGCTCGCCGGGACCGCCGCCACCGCCGCGCTCTACGGCTACGTCAACGCCGTCCAGCTGCTGAACTCGGCCGCGCTCGACCGGCTCCGCTTCTGGACCGTCGGCTCGCTCGCCTCCGCCGACATGGAGACCGTGCGCCGCGTGGCGCCGTTCATCCTCGTCGGCGTCGTCCTCGCCCTGCTCATCTCCCGGCCGCTCAACGCCATGGAGCTGGGCGACGACACCGCCCGCGCGCTCGGCGCCGACCTCAACCGCACCCGCGTCATCGCGATGGCCGCCGTCACGCTGATGTGCGGCGCCGCGACCGCTGCCTGCGGGCCGATCGTGTTCCTCGGCCTGATGGTCCCGTATCTCGTACGCGCCATCACCGGCCCCGACATGCGCTGGATCCTCCCGTACGCGGCCGTCCTCTCGCCCGTCCTGCTCCTCGGCTCCGACGTGGTCGGCCGGCTCGTCGCCCGCCCCGCGGAGCTCCAGGTCGGCATCGTCACCGCGCTGATCGGCGGACCCGTCTTCATCCGCCTCGTCCGCCGCAAGAGGATGGCCCAGCTGTGACCACCAAGACGCTACGGACCGGCGCCGGGCTCTCCCTGCGCTACGCGCCCCGCGCCGCCCTTTCCATGGTCGGGCTGCTCGCCCTGACCCTCGCCGCCGCCGTCGTGCTCATCGGCAGCGGAGACTTCCCCATCGCCCCCGGTGACGTGGTGGCCACCCTCCTCGGCGACGGCACCGCCGTCCAGGAGTTCGCCGTCATGGACCTGCGGCTGCCGCGCGTCCTCGTCGCCGTCTTCGTCGGCGCGGCGCTCGGCATCGGCGGCGCGGTGTTCCAGTCCATCTCCCGCAACCCGCTCGGCAGCCCCGACGTCATCGGCTTCGGTCAGGGCGCCACGGTCGGCGCGCTGGCCGTCATCGTCCTCTTCCAGGGCAGTGCCATGGCCGCCGCGGGAGGCGCCGTCGTCGGAGCGCTGGTCACCGGCACCGCGATCTACCTGCTGGCCTGGAAGCGCGGAATCCACGGCTACCGGCTCGTCCTCGTCGGCATCGGCGCGGCCGCCATGCTCACCGCCGTCATCCACTACCTCATCACCAAGGCCAACCTCGTCGACGCCACCCGGGCGACCGTCTGGATGACGGGTTCGCTCGACGGGCGCGACTGGGAGCAGTTCTGGCCGCTGTTCGCCGTCTGCTGCGTCCTGATCCCGCTGGTCCTGGGCCACGGGCGGGCGCTGCGAATGCTGGAGATGGGCGACGACGCCGCGTACGCCCTCGGTGTGAAGGTCGAGCGGACCCGCATCGTGCTGATGGGCTCCGCCGTGCTGCTCGTCGCCGTGGCGACCGCCGCGGCCGGGCCCATCGTCTTCGTGTCGCTCAGCGCCCCGCAGCTCGCGCGCCGGCTGACCCGATCGCCCGGCCCCAACCTCGCCGCCTCCGCCCTCATGGGCTCCGTCCTGCTGCTCGTCGCCGACTGGACCGCGACCAACGCCTTCGGCGACCGGCAGCTGCCGGTGGGTGTCGTCACCGGAGTGCTCGGCGGCTGCTATCTGCTGTGGCTGCTCGTCACCGAACGCAAGGCGGGACGGATATGACGGACGCGAAGGTGACGGCCGCCGGCATGACCGATTCGAACGAGAAGAACATCAGGAGCACCTCCATGGACCGCCAGACCCAGCGGCTCGGCGCGGAATCGGTCACCCTCGCCTACGACCAGCGGGTCATCGCCCGCGACCTGACCGTCGAGATCCCCGACAACTCGTTCACGGTCATCGTCGGGCCCAACGCCTGCGGCAAGTCGACCCTGCTGCGCGCCCTGTCCCGGATGCTCAAGCCCTCGGAGGGCCGGGTGCTCCTCGACGGGCAGAGCATCCACACCCTGCCGGCCAAGAAGGTCGCCAGGACCCTCGGTCTGCTGCCCCAGTCCTCCATCGCCCCCGACGGCATCACGGTCGCCGACCTCGTGGCCCGCGGGCGCTACCCCCACCAGGGGCTGCTGCGTCAGTGGTCGCCGGAGGACGAGCGGATCGTCCAGGAGTCGATGGCCGCGACCGGCGTGGCGGAGCTGGCCGAGCGGTACGTCGACGAGCTGTCCGGCGGACAGCGCCAGCGGGTGTGGATCGCGATGGCGCTCGCCCAGCAGACCCCGCTGCTGCTCCTCGACGAGCCCACGACCTTCCTGGACATCCAGCACCAGATCGACGTCCTCGACCTCTGCGCCGAGCTGCACGAGACCCAGGGACGGACGCTCGTCGCCGTCCTCCACGACCTCAACCACGCGGCCCGGTACGCCACCCACCTCATCGCCGTCCGCGGTGGCGAGGTCGTCGCCGAGGGGCCGCCCGCCGAGGTGGTGACGGCCGAGCTCGTCGAGAGGGTCTTCGGGCTCCGCTGCCAGGTCATCGAGGACCCGGAGACGGGCACGCCGCTCGTGGTGCCGGCGGGGCGGAAGGCCCGGGGCAGGAAGCAGGAGCCCGCGCTACAGAAGTGAGCGCAGTTTCAGCAGGTCGCGGAAGCCGGCCTCCAGCCTGACCCGGCCGGAGGCCCAGGCCTTCGCGAAGTTCAGCTCGCCGTCCACCATCGCCACGAGGTCGTCGCCCGTCATCGCCAGACGGATCTGCGCCTTGCCGGGAGGTGGTCCCGGCACCGTGTCCTGGACCTCGACCCGGCCGCCCGCGAGGCGGCCGGTGAAGGTCGTGTCCAGGTCCGTGATGTGGCAGCTCAGGCTGCGGTCGAGCGCGGCAGCGCTGCGTACCTCGCTGTCCGCGCGCGAGAGGTTGTCCGAAAGTTTGTCGAGTGCGCTGCGGCACTCCTCGATCGTGGCCATCGTGATCGACCGTACCTCAGGGCTTCGCGATAGCGTCGGGGGATGAGCGACGTGACGGATGCAGCCCCGGGCGGGGACCGGGAGCCGGCCCAGGCCGCCGGACCGGGCCCGGACGCCCCCCAGGCCCAGGACGCGGCGTCGGGCCGGGGCGAGGCGGCGGGCGAGGCGGCGGGCACGGGCGAGGCGGCGGGCACGGGCGGGGAGACGGCTTTCGAGCCCGCCGCGCCCGCGCCCCTCGGCGTGGAGCGCGTCCCCACCGGCCGTCCCGCCGTGGACGCCCTCCTGGAGCGGCTCGGCGACGCGGACCACCTCCCGGCGGACGGACACCTGGAGGTGTACGAGGATGTACACCGTGGGCTGCGCGACGAGCTGACCTCGCTCGACGCCGTACGCCCCGGACCGAGCCCCGGACCGTGAACGGTCCCGTCGGCATCTCCGTACAACCAGTCGTAGAACCCCGTCATAAGAACCCGTCGTACAACCACAGGAGCTGAACCGAACGTGGCAGGAGTGGCACGCCGCCGTCTGGACGCCGAGCTGGTACGCCGCAAGCTCGCCCGCTCGCGCGAGCACGCCAGCCAGCTGATCGCCGCCGGGCGGGTGACCGTCGGCAAGACGGTCGCGACCAAGCCCGCCACCCAGGTCGAGACGGCCGCGGCCATCCTCGTCGCCCAGGACGACGCCGACCCCGACTACGTCTCGCGCGGCGGCCACAAGCTGGCCGGTGCCTTCGCCGCCTTCGTGCCGCAGGGGCTGACGATCGAGGGCCGGCGGGCGCTGGACGCGGGCGCGTCGACCGGTGGGTTCACGGACGTCCTGCTGCGGGCGGGCGCCGCGCACGTCGTCGCCGTCGACGTCGGCTACGGACAGCTCGCGTGGTCGCTGCAGAGCGACGAGCGGGTCACCGTGAAGGACCGGACGAACGTCCGCGAACTGACCCTCGACGCCATCGACGACACCCCCGTCGACCTGGTCGTCGGCGACCTCTCCTTCATCCCGCTCGGCCTCGTGCTGCCCGCCCTCGTGCGCTGCACCGCCCCCGACGCGGACCTCGTGCTCATGGTGAAGCCGCAGTTCGAGGTGGGCAAGGAGCGGCTCGGCACGGGCGGCGTCGTCCGCAGCCCCGAGCTCCGGGCCGACACCGTACGGAACGTGGCGCGCCAGGCGGCCGAGCTCGGGCTCGGGGTGCTGGGCGTGACGGCGAGCCCGCTGCCCGGCCCCTCAGGCAACGTCGAGTACTTTCTGTGGCTGCGGGCAGGGGCGCCCGCGCTGGATCCGGCGGATGTCGACCGCGCCGTGGCGGAGGGACCTCGTTGAGCTCAACGACCGCACCACCTGGTAGCCGTACTGTCTTCCTGCTCGCGCACACCGGCCGGCCGGCCGCCGTGCGCAGCGCCGAACTCGTCGTACTCGGACTCCTGCGGAGCGGCATCGGCGTCCGCGTCCTGGAGGCGGAGGCGGCCGACCTGCCGCTGCCGCCGTCCGTGGAGACCGTGCCGGAGGCCTGCACCGACGCGCTGGAGGGCTGCGAGCTGCTCGTCGTCCTCGGCGGCGACGGGACGCTCCTGCGCGGCTCGGAGTTCTCGCGGGCGTCCGGCGTGCCGATGCTCGGCGTCAACCTCGGCCGGGTCGGCTTCCTCGCGGAGGCCGAGCGCGACGACCTCGACAAGGTCGTCGACCGGGTCGTCACGCGCGCGTACGAGGTCGAGGAGCGGATGACCCTCGACGTGGTCGTGTACGAGAACGGTGACGTGCTGCACCGGGACTGGGCGCTGAACGAGGCGGCCGTGCAGAAGGTCTCCCCGGAACGGATGCTGGAGGTCGTGCTCGCGATCGACGGCCGGCCGGTCACCGGCTTCGGCTGCGACGGGGTGATCTGCGCGACTCCGACGGGTTCGACGGCGTACGCCTTCTCGGCCGGCGGGCCGGTGATCTGGCCCGAGGTCGAGGCGCTGCTCATGGTCCCGATCGGGGCGCACGCCCTGTTCGCCAAGCCGCTCGTGACGACGCCGGAGTCCGTCCTCGCGGTGGAGGTCGAGCCGCACACGCCGAACGGCGTGCTGTGGTGCGACGGCCGCCGGACGGTCGAACTCCCGGCCGGCGCACGGGTCGAGGTCCGGCGGGGCGCGGTGCCGGTACGGCTCGCCCGGCTGCACCACGCCTCCTTCACGGACCGGCTCGTGGCGAAGTTCGCCCTGCCGGTCTCGGGGTGGCGCGGGGCTCCCCACTAGGGCGGAAACGGTCTATGGTCTGGGCACTCCCGATGCCGCGACAGTGGCCCGGGGACGCCCCGACCGGGTTCGGGGCTTCCCACCCCCACGGGTGACAGCCGCGCTCCCGACCTGCGGATTCACCCCGTTCCGGCAGGGTCCGTCGCACAGGCGGGGCTGGACCTCGTAAGGTCTTCCCCGTGTTGGAGGAGATGCGGATACGGTCGCTCGGGGTCATCGACGACGCTGTTGTCGAGCTGTCGCCCGGTTTCACCGCGGTGACAGGCGAGACCGGCGCCGGCAAGACCATGGTCGTGACCAGCCTGGGGCTGCTGCTCGGCGGGCGCGCCGACCCTGCCCTGGTGCGGATCGGCGCGGGTTCCGCCGTGGTCGAGGGGCGGATCGCGCTGCCCGTCGGCTCGGGCGTCGCCGTACGCGCCGAGGAGGCGGGTGCCGAGCTGGACGACGGCACGCTGCTCGTCAGCCGGACGGTCTCGGCCGAGGGCCGCTCGCGCGCCCATCTCGGCGGGCGTTCCGTGCCGGTCGGCCTGCTCGCCGAGATCGCGGACGAGCTCGTGGCCGTGCACGGCCAGACCGACCAGCAGGGTCTGCTCAAGCCGGCCCGGCAGCGCGGCGCGCTCGACCGGTACGCGGGCGAGGCCGTCGCCGTACCGCTCGCCTCGTACGGGGAGGCGTACCGGCGGCTGCGGGCCGTCGTCGCCGAGCTGGACGAGATCACCACCCGGGCGCGCGAGCGGGCCCAGGAGGCCGATCTGCTGCGTTTCGGGCTCGGCGAGATCGAGGCCGTGGAACCGCGGGCCGGGGAGGACGTCGAGCTGGCCGCGGAGGCGGAGCGGCTCGGGCACGCCGAGGCCCTCGCCTCGGCCGCCGCGCTCGCGCACGCGGCGCTCGCCGGACAGCCCGAGGACCCGGAGGCCGTCGACGCGACGACCCTGGTCGCGGGTGCGGGGCGCGCGCTCGACGCCGTACGGTCGCACGATCCGGCGCTCGCGGCGCTCGCGGACCGGATGGGCGAGATCTCCATCCTGCTCGCCGACGTGGCGGGGGAGCTCGCCGGATACGCCGACAACCTGGACGCCGACCCGCGCCGCCTCGCGGCCGTGGAGGAGCGGCGGGCGGCGTTGACGCAGCTCACACGGAAGTACGGCGAGGACGTCGCGGCCGTTCTGGCGTGGGCGCAGGAGAGCGCGGCCCGGCTCACGGAGCTGGAGGGCGACGACGACCGGATCGGCGAACTGACCGCCGAGCGGGACGCGCTGCGGGCCGAACTGTCGGTCCTCGCGCAGGCGCTCACCGACGCGCGGACCGAGGCGGCGGCGCGGTTCGCCGACGCGGTCACCGCGGAACTCGCCTCGCTGGCCATGCCCCATGCGCGCGTGTCGTTCGCGATCAGCCAGACCGAGGACCCGGAGGGCGTCGAGGTCGGCGGGCGCCGGGTCGCTTACGCGCCGTCCGGTGCCGACGAGGTCGAGCTGCTGCTCGCTCCGCACCCGGGCGCGCCGCCGCGGCCGATCGCCAAGGGCGCGTCCGGTGGTGAGCTGTCGCGGGTGATGCTTGCGGTGGAGGTCGTCTTCGCGGGGACGGACCCGGTGCCGACGTATCTCTTCGACGAGGTCGACGCGGGCGTCGGCGGCAAGGCGGCCGTGGAGATCGGCCGCCGGCTGGCGAAGCTCGCGAAGACGGCGCAGGTCGTGGTCGTCACCCACCTGCCGCAGGTCGCGGCGTTCGCCGATCGCCAGCTGCTGGTGGAGAAGACGAACGACGGCTCGGTGACCCGCTCCGGCGTGACCGTCCTGGAGGGCGAGGACCGGGTCCGGGAGCTGTCGCGGATGCTGGCGGGCCAGGAGGACTCGGAGACGGCCCGCGCCCACGCGGAGGAACTCCTGGCGACGGCCCGGGCGGACGGCTGAGCGCCGCCTGGAGGGGTGGGCGCCGCTGAGGGTCGAGTGGCCCTCGAAGGCGACGCGGGCCGGTAGCTGACGGCGCGGTGCGCTGCCCGAGCGGCGGGGGCCTGCGTGCCGGTGGCCGTGGGCGGCTGAGCGCCCTGCCGTGCGCCCCGGGCAGCGACTGCCCGGGGCGCGAGTCCGGGACGACGGCCCGACCGGAGGCCGGTCAGAACTCCAGGACCTCGCGGTCGAGCGGATAGCGCGCGCGGTGACGGCCGTCGTACGGGGAGGGTGTGATCGGCAGGACGCCGGTCGGCTGCAGGCCCAGGTTGTCGTCCCAGATCCGGGGTTCGACCTGTCCGACGACGCGGAACTGCCGGAAGGTGAACGGTGGGCTGTCGGTCGGGAAGAACTGGGCTGTGGTCATCACCTGGAAGTGCAGGTGGGGCGTGGTCGAGTTGCCGCTGTTGCCGATCAGGCCGAGGACCTGGCCGGGTTCGACCCGGTCGCCCTCCCGGACCTTGAGCGAGCCGGCCGCCAGGTGGGCGTAGAGCAGATAGCGGCCCGGCGCGACCTCCAGGGTGACGTGGTTGCCGACGGTCTCCTCGATCGGCGGGACGGGCGGCGTGACGGGCGGCGTGTTGTCCCGGATTCCGTCCTGGACCTCCACCACTCTGCCGCCGGCCGAGGCCACGACCGGCTGACGGTAGCTCAGGTAGCTGGTGAGCTGCGCGGGGTCGCCCTCCCAGGTCTGCCCCTGCTCGCCGACCCGGTACCAGTCGATCGCGAAGCGCTGCGGCACGTAGAAGCGACCGTTGATCGGGCCGAGGCCGCGCCGGTGGTGGGTGTTGCCGCAGCACGACTCGCTGGAGTACCAGGTGCCAGGACGGACCGGCGCACCCAGATTCAACGGCCCGGTGCGGGAGAGCCGGGTGCGCTGCACCGTCTCCTCGAAGGCGGAGGAGCCGGAGGCGGTCAGGACGGCACCCGAGAGATGGTGTTCGACGGCCCTGGGCGCGGGCTGACCGCGGTCGAGGATCAGGTCGATCCAGATGACCCACTGCTGGGAGCCCTGGATGACGGTCGGCGTCGGCCCCGGCGGCGCCGGGGTGTACCCGTCCGCACCCGGCAGGGGGTCACCCACCGGATTGGCGGCGTCGGCCAGCGCCTGCCCGCTCAGCGAGCCGATGACCCGATGGGTGCGGGCGTCCCGGACGTCGACACGGTCGAGCCGCACCGGCGTGCTGCTGGACAGTGAGCTGGTGGTGAGCAGCTCGTACGAGAGGTGGGTCTTGCCGTCCGTGGCGACGAACGGCGTCGGTTCGGTCATCACCGCCGCCGTCAACGGTGTGAACTGTGCGCCGGACGCCGCCGGAGCGTCCGCGTCGGTCCCGTATCCGGGTCCCGTCGAGGCCACCAGCAAGCCAGCCGCGAGCACGGCGGCGGCGAGGCCGCGGAGCAGGGGGCGACACGTGCGGTTGCGAGGTTCGCGCTTTGCCATGGAGCTCTTTCGTCCGTCGGACCCGGCTCTGGAAGGCCGCCGGCACGCCCCGCCGCAGAGGCGCAGGCCCATGTAATCCGGCTGCTCGCCGTTGCGGTCGGAGGACCCCGAGGGCAGCCGCCGAACTGCACCCGTCCAGCCCCATCGCCCACCGGGCCGGCGGTCACCCAGCAGCCGCATCTTCACCTCGGTCAGGCTCTCGTGCATTCGCAACGCCTCGACCTCGTCGAGCTCGCCGCATCCGACCCGTTCAAACAGCAGCGACACTGCCTGCGAGCGCACCGGTTTTGGTGCGACCAGCTAATGATCGGGACTGATCCGCACCCCGGTCGCCACGATGTGCAGCAAGGTCCTGGCATCGGCCACGTAGCGCGTCATGGCTCGCGGAATACGGCAGGGCATCCCACGCCCTCCCGAACGCGTCGGTGCGGATCGAGCCGTAATCAGCGGCTCGTTCGGGCGAGATCTTTGATCCAGCTCCCCAAAGGCGTCGCCCTGAGGAGTCCGGGGGGTCGCCTTGAGGTCCCGGGGGCCGCTTCCGGGGCGGGTGGGGGTGTGCCTAGGGTGGGGGCGTGATCGGGACGTGGAGCAGGGTGGGGGCGTTCGTCGTGGCCGCGGGGGTCGCGCGGGCGGCGTACGGGGCGTTGCGGCGGCGGGACGATCCGCGGTGGCGGCGGGAGAACCACGCGGGGCGGAGCGTCGACCTGTACGCCGGTCCCGCCACCGCCCTCGGTGCGGCCGTGGGGATCGCGAGCGCGGCGAGACGGGGGTCCACCCGGCAGGAGACCGGGGCAGGGCCGGCGGCCTTCGCCGTGCTCGCCGCCGGGGCCTGCGGGGCGTACGACGACGTGAGGGGCGACCACCGCCGGGGCTTCCGTGCGCACCTCGGGGCCCTGCGCGAGGGCGAGGTCACCAGCGGGACCGTGAAGCTCCTCGGGATCGGCGCGACCGGGCTCGTGGCCGGGGCACTGCTCAAGGAGCGCCCCGTCGACAAGGTCCTCGCGGGCGTCGTCATCGCCGGCACCGCGCACTTCGTCAACCTCGTGGACGTGGCGCCGGGGCGTGCCGGGTTGACGGTGCTCGGGCTCGCCGCACCGGGACTGCTGCGCGGAACGCTGGCCGCCGCCCCCATGGGCGCCGCGATCGCCGTCCTGGCCGAAGACCTCGGGGAGCGCACCATGCTCGGTGATACCGGCGCCCACGCGCTCGGCGCCGCCGTCGGCAGTGCCATCGCCGCCGGGAACGGGCGGTTCGGACTCGCGGTCCACGCGGCCGCGCTCATCGCCGCGACGGCTTACGGAGACCAGGTCAGCACCCTCGCGCGTTCACCCGTGTGAGTGATAGCGCGTGACGAGTTGGGGCCTTGGACACGGCGACGACGGGCCTTCGGTGCCGGAACGTGCGTACGGGCTGGCATCCTTGGGCGCGTGACACAGCTCCGTACGGTCCAAGTGCTGGGCGGCGGCAGCGCGGGCAGCAGCGCGCACGTCCGATCACTTGCCTCGGGGCTCGTGGCGAGGGGCGTGCGGGTGACCGTGTGCGCCCCGGCCGAACTCGACCGCGCCTACGACTTCATCGGCGCCGGCGCGCACTTCGTGCCCGTCCCGCGCCGCAACGACCCCGCGACGGTCGCTCAGCTCCGTAGCGCCTGCATCGGCGCCGACGTCGTGCACGCGCACGGCCTGCACGCCTCCGTACGCGCGACGCTCGCGCTGTCGGGCGCGGTCCGTGCGCCATCGCTCGTGACGACCTGGCACACCCGCAGCCACGTGGACGGGGCGCGGGGCGGGCTGCTGCGGCTGCTCGAACGGAAGACGGTGCGGGCGTCGGCCGTCGTCCTGGGGACCTCGTCGGAGCTGGTCGACCGGGCGCGGCGGCGGGGCGCGCGCGACGCACGCCTCGCCCCCGTGACCGTGCCCGCCTCACGGGCACCCGTCTGTCTGCACGACGGCAAGGCGCGGGCGGAACTGGGCGCGGTGGACAGGCCGTTGCTGATGGCCGTCGGCGCGCTGGTGCCCGAGCGGGGGTACGGGCTGCTCCTGGACGCGGCCCGGGAGTGGCGGGACATGGATCCGCAGCCCCTGCTGGTGATCGCGGGCGAGGGGCGCGAACGTGCCGCGCTCCAGCGTCGGATCGAGGCGGAGGGCCTCGCCGTCCGGCTGATCGGCCGCCGCGAGGACGTCGCGGAGCTCCTGGCGGCTGCCGACGTGGCGGTCCTGCCGTCCCGCTGGGAGGCGCGGGCCCTGCTCGCGCAGGAGGCGTTGCGGCTCGGTGTGCCGCTGGTCGCCACGGCGGTCGGCGGTGTGCCCGAACTGGTCGGTCACGCCGCGGAGTTGGTGCCGTGGGGTGACGCGCCGGCGCTGGCGGAGGCCGTACGCGGGCTGCTGGAGGACGCCGACCGCCGCATGGACCTGGCGGCGGCGGGACGGATGCAGGCCAGGACCTGGCCGACGGAGGACGAGACGATCGCGCACGTCCTGAGCGTGTACGACGAGCTGTCCGGCCGCCCCTGAGCCCGTCCCGCCCTACGGCGTGTGTCGTCGCGCCCGGAGCGCGAGCGACAGGGCGAGCACCGTCTGCGGGTCGTCCAGGTCGGTGCCGAGGAGTTCGGAGATACGGGCCAGGCGGTTGTAGAGCGTCTGTCGGTTGAGATGGAGTTCGCGCGCCGTCTCCGCCTTCCGGCCCGCGTGGGCGAGGTAGGTCTCCAGGGTCGGGAGCAGCGGCGGGCGGGCGGTTCGGTCGTGATCCCGCAGGGGGCCGATCGCCCGGTCCACGAAGGCCGCGAGGTCCGGATGGTCGCGCAGGCGCCACAGCAGCAGGTCGATGTCGAGGCGCCGCGCGTCGTACCAGGGGCGGTCGGAGAGGCCCTGCGCGGCCGTCGCCGTCTCGCCCACGTGCCGCAGGGACGCCGATGCCGCCGCCCAGCCGCCCGCGACGCCCACCACGACCACCGGCGGATGCGCCCCGGGCCTTTCGAGACCGGCCCGCTCCACACCCGCGCGCAGCGCCGTCGCGACCCGGTCCGCCACCGCCGTACGCTCCGACTCCGAGCGCAGGCCGAGCAGCAGAGGCACCCGGCCCTCCACCGGCCGTACGCCGAGCAGGACCGGAACGCCCACCGACGACAGCTCCTCCAGGACCGCCCGGGCGAGCAGCGCCCAGTTGCCCGACGGGGAGAGTTCGGAGGCGAGACGCATGACCACGGGCAGCAGCGGGCCGTCCCCCGGGCGGAAGCCCAGCACCCGTGCCTGCGCCGGCGCGTCCTCGGGAGTGATCCGGCCCTCCGCCAGGTCCGTCAGGAAGTCGCCCCTGCCCCGCGCCGCCAGCTCCTCCTCCTGGCGGGCCTGCATCAGCACGACCGCCAGGATCCCCGCCGCCCGCTCGGCCGCCATCCGGTGCACCGGGGCGAGCGGTCCGGAGACCGCGAGGAGCACAAGGCGGGCGCGGACCGATCCCGTACCGGGTCCTCCGCCGGGCACGTCCACGAGCACGGCTCCCGTCGGCGGCCCCGACTCGCGTGCCGCCCGCTGGCCTCGCAGCCCGTCCCACACCTGGAGCGGGTCCGCCGGCCCCGACTCCGTGCCGGCCGCGTAGAGCAGCTGCCCGTCCGCCGTCTCCAGGAAGACCGGGTTCGCCGCGAAGTCGGCGAGGATCCGCAGCACCTGCGGCACCCCGCCGCCGCCGAGCAGCGCCTCCGTGCACTGCCGGTGGACCTCCTCGGCCTGCCGCAGCAGCGCGTAGTGGCCGTTGACGATCTCGGTGTGGATCTCCTCCGTGACGGCCACGAACGGCACCTCGCGGTGCAGCTGCACCAGCGGCAGGCCGGCCGACCGCGCCGTCTCCACGATCGTCGCCGGAAGCCGCGAGAACCTCGGCCCCAGCTCCACCACCAGCGCCGCGATGCCCCGGTCCGCGAGCCGCCGTACGAAGGCGCGCTGCTCTGCCGGGCGGGTACCGAGCCCCAGGCCGGTCGTGAGCAGCAGCTCGCCGCCCTTGAGCAGCGACGCGATGTTGGGGACCTCGCCCGCGTGCACCCAGCGCACGGTCCGGTTCAGCCGGTCCGCACCCGCGACCACCTCCGGGAGGCCGCTGCGGAGTCCGGGCAGCTCCAGCGCCCGCTGCACGGTGATCCCGCCCTGACTGTCCATGGAGCCGGACGCTACCTCCGTACATGTTCCGGCAACATCACCGCGGGGTCACCGGGCCCGACACTTCGTCCATTTCGTCGACAACTCGTCGTCCCGTTGGGCCAATTGCGCGACCGCATGTCGATTGTGGCGTACGTCACGCGAGAGGATCCTCTCCGGCCATGGCAGAGAACCCCACCCCTGAGGTGCAGCGACTCAAAGCGAACTCGGTCGGTCTGGTCGGCGTCGTCTTCATGGCCGTCGCCACCGCCGCGCCGATCACGGCGATGACGGGAAACCTCCCCATCGCCGTGGGTTTCGGCAACGGCACCGGCGCGCCCGCCGGCTATCTCTTCGCGACCCTCGTCCTGACCGTCTTCTCGGTCGGCTATGTGGCCATGGCCAAGCGGATCACCGCCGCGGGGGCCTTCTACGGCTACATCTCGCACGGACTCGGCCGGATCGCCGGCATGGCCTCCGGCATGCTCGCCGTGCTCGCGTACATCGTCTTCGAGGCCTCGATCGTCGGCGTCTTCGCCTACTTCACCCGGACGACGGTGGCCGACCAGCTCGGCGTGGACCTGCCGTGGATCGTGTACGCGGCGGCGATGCTCGCCGTGACCGCCGTCCTCGCGCACTTCGACATCAACCTCACCGCCAAGGCGCTCGGCGTGATGCTCATCGCCGAGATCGCGGTCCTGTTCGCCGTCGCCACCGCCGTGCTGATCTCCGGCGGCGGTCCCGACGGCATCCCGGTCGAGCCGGTCAACCCGAAGAACGCGTTCACCGGTGCGTCCGCCGGGCTCGGACTCTTCTTCGCGTTCTGGTCGTGGGTCGGCTTCGAGTCGACGGCGATGTACGGCGAGGAGTCCCGCGACCCCAAGCGGGTCATCCCCCGCGCCACACTCGTCTCCGTCATCGGCGTCGGCCTCTTCTACATCTACGTCTCCTGGATGACCATCGCGGGCAACGGGCTCTCCGGTTCCGTGAAGCTGTCCTCCTCCGCCGCGCCCCTCGACCTCTTCTTCGCCCCCACCCAGGCCTTCATCGGCGCCTGGGCCGTCGACGCCTTCCAGTGGCTGCTGCTCACCGGCTCCTTCGCCTGCGGCATGGCCTTCCACCAGTGCGCCTCCCGCTACCTGTACGCCATCGGTCGCGAGGGGTTCCTCCACCCGGCGCTCGGGCGAACACACCCCCGACACGGCTCGCCGTACATCGCCTCCTACGTCCAGAGCGCCATCGCCGTCGCCCTCGTCGGCGCTTTCTGGCTCACCGGTCAGGACCCGTACATCCACCTCTACACGCTGCTCGCGATCCTCGGCACGATGGCCATCCTCATCGTCCAGACCCTCTGCTCCTTCGCCGTCATCGGCTACTTCCGCGCGCATCACCCCGAGGACCGGCACTGGTTCAAGACGCTCACCGCGCCGCTGCTCGGCGGAATCGGCATGATCGCCGTGGTCGTCCTGCTGATCGTGAACATGAAGACCGCGGCGGGCCTCGCGGCCGACTCCCTCCTCTTCAAGGCGATCCCGTGGATCGTCGGAGCGGTCTTCCTCGGCGGCCTCGGCCTGGGCTTCTACCTCAAGGCCAGGCGGCCCGAGCGCTACGAGATCATCGGCCGGATCGTCCTGGAGGACGCGACCGAGCGCGACGACGACACACAGCCGGCCCCCGCCCCCACCGCCGTACCGCAGAGCTGATCCCTCACCTCTCCAGGAGCGCCTCATGGCACGCACGAATCCGATGCACCTCCTGCACCGCCTCGCCGCCGAGCACGCCGACGCCCGACGACTGAACCTCCCCGTCGACGAGTTGAGGGGGATGAGGTCCGACCCGATGGGCCGCCGCTCCCTCCTGAAGTACGCCGCCGCGGCCGGGGTGGCCGTCACCGCGGCCACGGCGGTCTCCCGGCCGGCCGTGGCGCGCGCGGTGACGCCCGCCCGTGTCGCGGTGGTCGGCGCCGGTATCTCCGGCCTGACCGCGGCCCTCACCTTGCAGGACGCGGGCCTGAGCCCCACGCTCTACGAGGCGGACCCCTCGCGCGTCGGCGGCCGGATGTGGACCCAGCGGAGCCACTGGGCGTACGGGCAGACCTCCGAGATCGGCGGCGAGCTCATCGACACCAGCCACAAGAAGATGCTGGAACTCTGCCGTCGCTTCGACCTCCCCGTCGAGGACTTCCTCGGCGGCGGCCCCACCGGCGCGGAGGAGGTCCTCTGGTTCAACGGCGCGTACTACCCGCGCCACCAGGCCGACGAGGACTTCAAAGCGGTCTATCAGGCGCTGCGCCGTGATCTGTCGGAGGCCGGCGAGGTCACCTGGAACCGCACCACCCCGACCGGCACCGCGCTCGACAACATGTCCGTCCACGCGTGGATCGAGTCGAGAGTGCCCGGCGGACACTCCTCGCCGCTCGGCCGCTTCATCGACGTCGCCTACAACGTCGAGTACGGCGCCGACACCACCGAACAGTCCTCGCTCGCCCTCGTCCTGCTCATGGGCTACCAGACCAATCCCGGCAACTTCAACATCTGGGGGCTGTCCAACGAGCGCTACCACATCACCGGCGGCAACGACCGGCTTCCGAACGCGATCGCGGCCGCTCTCGCGCCCGGCACCGTGCGCCACGGCTGGGCGCTGACCGCGGTACGGGCCAACGTGGACGGCACGCAGACCCTCACCTTCAGCGAGGCCGGTGCCACCCGCACCGTCACCGCCGACCACACCGTCCTCTGCCTGCCGCTGCCGGTCCTCAAGCAGCTCGACCTCACCCAGGCGGGGTTCGACCCGCTGATGAAGAACCTGCTGCGGGATGCCCGGATGGGGTACTGCACCAAGCTCAACATGCAGTTCGGCACCCGCCCATGGCGCGGCACCGGCGCCTGGCCGGGTGTCTCCGCCGGCGACTGCTTCACCGACGCCGAGGTCCAGCAGACCTGGGACACCACCAAGATCCAGGGCGGTACGGGAGGCATCCTCATCCAGTACGGCGGCGGCAGCCTCGCCAAGTCCCTCACGCCCGCCGGGCCGTTCTCCACCCAGTCCGACCCGTACGTACGGAGTCTGGTGAGCCGTCACCTGACCGGCATCGACGCCTTCTTCCCCGGCACCTCCACGGCGTACACCGGCCGCGCCCAGCTCTCCGCCTGGCACCGCCACCCATGGGCGCTCGGTGCGTACTCCTGCTGGCCGGTCGGATATCTGCACCGGTACGCGGGCTACGAGGGAACCGCCCAGGGCAACATCCACATCGGCGGCGAGCACTGCAGTTACGACTTCCAGGGCTTCATGGAGGGAGGGGCCACCGAGGGCGAGCGGGCCGCACGGGAGGTGATCGACGCGCTTCGGTGAGGCTCAGGCGCCGGCCGGAGTGATGTTGTGGTTGAAGCGGAAGACGTTGTCGGGGTCGTACGCGGCCTTGACGGCGGCGAGCCTGCGGTAGTTCTCGGCTCCGAAGCCGGAGACGACCCGGTCCTCGCCCTCGGAGCCGATGAAGTTCAGATACACGGCTCCGGTCGACCACGGCCGCACATCGGCCCGGACGTCCCGTACCCACTGGACCGTACGGGTGTCGTCCGCGGGGTCCGTCCAGGTGGCGAAGGGGTGGACGGCCCAGGGCGACGAACGCCACGGGATCGGGTGGTCGGCCGGGCCGGCCGCGACCGCGCCGCCCTGCATGAACAGCACGTTCTGAGTGCCCGTGGGCATCGGGATCTGCTCCGAGCGGGAGCAGAAGACGTCCACGGCCTCGTCCGGGAAACCCGTCAGATACTCGGCCGACCAGTAGTTCCGCAGCCCTGGCGGGTCGTCGATCATGCACTGGAGATCCGCGTACGCGATGTCGGTGACGACCTCGATCACCGGGCCCAGGGCGAACAGCGGCGCCGCCAGTTCGCGGACTTCGGCGACGGGACCGGCACAGGTGAACAGCGCGCCGCAGACCAGCTGCCCGACGAGATGGTCGGGCACGAACGGCTCGGGCGGAGCCGGGAAGTAGATGACCCCGCCGCCCACCTCGTCCGGAGCGGACTCGCCGAGGTCCCGGAAGAGACGCACCACCTCGGGGGCCTTCTCCGGCAGGAAGAAGAGCATCGCGATGCTCATCTCCGGCAGCTCGTGCAGCCGCAGGGTGAGCGAGGTCGCGACGCCGAAGTTCCCGCCGCCGCCGTGAAGCGCCCAGAACAGCTCCGGGTTCTCCTTCGCGTCCGTGTGCACGTGCTTGCCCTCGGCGGTGATCAGCTCGGCGGCGAGGAGGTTGTCGCAGGCAAGCCCGAACTTCCGCTCCAGCCAGCCCGATCCGCCGCCCAGCGTGAAGCCGCCAACGCCCGTCGTGGAGACCCGGCCGCCGGTGGTGGCCAGATGGAACGGCTGGGTCGCGCGGTCCAGATGGCTCATCGTGGCGCCGCCCTCGACCCGCGCGGTCAGGTGCTCCGGGTCGGCGACGACCGCGTGCATCCGGCGCAGATCGATCACGAGCCCGTCGTCGACGACGGAGCTCCCGGCGACGCTGTGACCGCCGCCGCGCACGGCGACGGGCAGCTCGGTCTCCCGGCCGAAGAGGACCGCGTTGGAGACGTCCTCCGCAGTCGCGCACTGGGCGATGACCGCCGGGCGCCGGTCGATCATGCCGTTGTGGATCTTCCGGGCCTCGTCGTAGCCGGGATCGCCGGGCACGTACACCTCGCCCGCCAGATCCTCACGGAGTCCGGCGAGGGCGCTGTCCGGGACGTGGGTACGGGGAGCCATGGCGCCCCCCTTTCCGAGGGGGGACAGGTCCCCTTCAGCGTATTCCGGGGAGCCCTGTCCCGCGCCTCAGCCCCGTGGCGCGCCTCGGCCCCGCCCCGCGCCTCAGCCGCCGTACGCCCCGCTCGCCGTCAGCCGCAGCGCCGTGTCGATCAGCGGCACGTGGCTGAAGGCCTGCGGGAAGTTCCCCACCTGCCGCTGCAGCCGCGGGTCCCACTCCTCGGCGAGGAGCCCCAGGTCGTTGCGGAGCGCGAGCAGCCGCTCGAAGAGCTTGCGGGCCTCGTCCACGCGCCCGATCATCGCCAGGTCGTCGGCGAGCCAGAACGAGCACGCCAGGAAGGCGCCCTCGTCGCCCTCCAGGCCGTCCACGCCGGCCTCCTCGCCCGCGGTCGGATAGCGCAGCACGAAGCCGTCCTCCGTGGACAGCTCCCGCTGGATCGCCTCGATCGTGCCGATGACCCGCTTGTCGTCCGGCGGGAGGAAGCCCATCTGCGGAATGAGCAGCAGCGAGGCGTCCAGCTCCTTGGAGCCGTACGACTGCGTGAACGTGTTCCGCTCCTTGTCGTAGCCCTTCTCGCACACGTCCCGGTGGATCTCGTCGCGCAGCTCGCGCCAGCGCTCCAGCGGGCCGTCGGCGTCCCCGGACTCGATGAGCTTGATCGTGCGGTCGACCGCCACCCAGGCCATCACCTTGGAGTGCACGAAGTGGCGGCGCGGCCCGCGCACCTCCCAGATGCCCTCGTCGGGCTGGTCCCAGTGCGTCTCCAGGTAGCGGATCAGCTTGAGCTGGAGCAGTGAGGCGTAGTCGTTGCGGGAGAGTCCCGTCATGTGCGCCAGGTGCAGGGCCTCGGTGACCTCGCCGTACACGTCCAGCTGGAGCTGGTTGGCCGCCCCGTTGCCGACCCGGACCGGGCCGGAGTTCTCGTACCCCGGCAGCCAGTCCAGTTCGGCCTCGCCGAGCTCCCGCTCGCCCGCGATCCCGTACATGATCTGCAGGTTCTCCGGGTCGCCCGCGACCGCCCTGAGCAGCCAGTCCCGCCAGGCGCGGGCCTCCTCGCGGTATCCGGTGCGCAGCATCGACGACAGCGTGATCGCCGCGTCGCGCAGCCAGGTGTAGCGGTAGTCCCAGTTCCGTACGCCGCCGATCTCCTCCGGCAGGGAGGTCGTCGGCGCGGCGACGATGCCGCCCGTCGGCGCGTACGTCAGCGCCTTCAGCGTGATCAGCGAGCGGACCACGGCCTCCCGGTACGGGCCGTGGTAGGTGCAGTGCTCCACCCACTCCCGCCAGAAGTCCTCGGTCGCCTCCAGCGAACCCTCCGGGTCCGGCAGGGCCGGCGCCTCCTTGTGCGAGGGCTGCCAGCTGATGGTGAAGGTGACCCGGTCACCCGGCGTGACGGTGAAGTCCGAGTACGTCGTGAGGTCCTTGCCGTGCGTCTCGGCGTCCATGTCCAGCCACACCGAGTCGGGTCCGGCGACGGCCACCGTGCGGTCCCCGACCTTGTGCACCCACGGCACGACCCGTCCGTAGCTGAACCGCATCCGCAGCGCGGAGTGCATCGGCACCCGGCCGGAGACGCCTTCCACGATCCGGATCAGCTGCGGCGCGCCGTCACGCGGGGGCATGAAATCGGTCACCCGGACCGTGCCGCGCGGGGTGTCCCACTCGGACTCCAGGATGAGCGAGTCACCGCGGTAGCGCCGGCGGTCTGCGGGTGGCGGGGAAGCGCCGTTCGGAACGGCGGGACCGACCCGCCAGAATCCGTGCTCCTCCGTGCCGAGGAGCCCCGCGAAGACGGCATGCGAGTCGAAGCGGGGCAGGCAGAGCCAGTCGACACTGCCGTCCCGGCAGACCAGGGCGGCGGTCTGCATGTCTCCGATGAGTGCGTAATCCTCGATGCGCCCGGCCACGTGCTCTCTCCAGATCGAACGGCCACGTCCGCCCCGCAGGGCGCTTGCTACAGGTCAGCGGTCAGGTCGGCGGTCAACTGATCGTTGACGCTCGGCGGCGAGTGTCCGAGCAGGATACGACGCATCGCGTTGCGTTCTCGTCACGTCGTGGCTCCGATCGGGTGAGCAGGGCTTGACGCCGCGAGGACCCCCGGCGCCGGGGCGCGCACCCGGGGGGCGCGTCGCCATCCGTGTGCACTCGACTGCCCCGTGTGGCCGGAAGCAGTCTCCCGATGTCGCTGATACCCTGGTACCCCGTGGACCGGTGGGAAACGGCGACAGCCGAGCCCCCGCAACCGCAGCGACGGCACCCCCCGATTCTTCCGGAGGGCACGCCGGAACGCACCTCCAGAACGCGACCACGGGAGCCCCCTCTTGGCGATGCCGCCCA
Source organism: Streptomyces sp. NPDC012508 (assembly GCF_042902595.1). Lineage (NCBI taxonomy): Bacteria > Bacillati > Actinomycetota > Actinomycetes > Kitasatosporales > Streptomycetaceae > Streptomyces > Streptomyces sp. NPDC012508. The sequence continues at coordinate 5,982 of NZ_JBIBEO010000018.1, read as the reverse complement.
AAACCACGACGACCAAGCACATCTTCGTCACCGGGGGTGTCGCCTCCTCCCTCGGCAAGGGCCTGACCGCCTCCAGCCTGGGTGCGCTCCTCAAGGCGCGGGGCCTGCGGGTCACGATGCAGAAGCTCGACCCGTACCTGAACGTCGACCCCGGCACGATGAACCCGTTCCAGCACGGCGAGGTGTTCGTCACCAACGACGGCGCCGAGACCGACCTGGACATCGGCCACTACGAGCGCTTCCTCGACGTCGACCTCGACGGCTCGGCCAACGTCACCACCGGCCAGGTCTACTCGCAGGTGATCGCCAAGGAGCGGCGCGGCGAGTACCTCGGCGACACCGTCCAGGTCATCCCGCACATCACCAACGAGATCAAGTCCCGGATCCGCCGTATGGCGACCGACGACGTCGACGTGGTCATCACCGAGGTCGGCGGCACGGTCGGCGACATCGAGTCGCTGCCGTTCCTGGAGACCGTCCGTCAGGTCCGCCACGAGGTCGGCCGCGACAACGTCTTCGTCGTGCACATCTCGCTGCTCCCGTACATCGGCCCCTCCGGCGAGCTGAAGACCAAGCCGACCCAGCACTCCGTCGCCGCGCTGCGCAACATCGGTATCCAGCCGGACGCCATCGTGCTGCGCGCCGACCGCGACGTCCCCACCGCCATCAAGCGCAAGATCTCGCTGATGTGCGACGTGGACGAGGCCGCCGTCGTCGCCGCCATCGACGCCAAGTCGATCTACGACATCCCGAAGGTCCTGCACACCGAGGGCCTGGACGCCTACGTCGTGCGCAAGCTCGACCTGCCGTTCCGCGACGTCGACTGGACCACCTGGGACGACCTGCTGGACCGCGTCCACAATCCGGAGCACGAGGTCACCGTCGCGCTCGTCGGCAAGTACATCGACCTGCCCGACGCGTACCTCTCGATCACCGAGGCCATGCGCGCCGGCGGTTTCGCCAACAAGGCGCGGGTCAAGGTCAAGTGGGTCACCTCCGACGACTGCAAGACCGCGGCCGGCGCGAAGAAGCAGCTCGGCGACGTCGACGCGATCCTGATCCCCGGCGGCTTCGGCGACCGCGGTGTCAACGGCAAGATCGGCGCGATCCAGTACGCCCGTGAGAACAAGGTGCCGCTGCTCGGCATCTGCCTCGGCCTGCAGTGCATCGTCATCGAGGCCGCCCGGAACCTGGCCGACATCCCGGACGCCAACTCCACCGAGTTCGACGCGGCCACCGCCCACCCGGTCATCTCGACCATGGAGGAGCAGCTCGCGTACGTCGAGGGCGCGGGCGACCTGGGCGGAACGATGCGCCTCGGCCTCTACCCGGCGAAGCTCGCCGAAGGCTCCATCGTGCGCGAGGTCTACGACGACCAGCCGTACGTGGACGAGCGCCACCGCCACCGCTACGAGGTCAACAACGCCTACCGCGCGGAGCTGGAGAAGAAGGCCGGTCTGGTCTTCTCCGGCACCTCCCCTGACAACAAGCTCGTCGAGTACGTCGAGTACCCGCGCGAGGTGCACCCTTACCTGGTCGCGACCCAGGCCCACCCGGAGCTGCGCTCGCGTCCGACGCGTCCGCACCCGCTCTTCGCGGGCCTGGTCAAGGCGGCCGTCGAGCGCAAGACGGGCAAGTAGTACGAGGAGTTAACGTTGCCGGGGTACAGGTCCTTCACCAGGGCCCGTACCCCGGCTTTCGTGTGTGGTTCGTGTGGGAGGACGCAGATGGAGTTGCAGGACACCCCGGAGGAGTGGCGGGTCGTCGCGACGACGACCCCGTTCCAGGGAAACAAGACGAGTGTCCGCACGGACGACGTGGTCATGCCCGACGGCACGGTCGCGCGCCGCGACTACCAGGTCCACCCCGGCTCGGTGGCGGTCGTGGCCCTCGACGACCAGGACCGGGTGCTGCTCCTGAAGCAGTACCGGCACCCCGTACGGCAGAAGCTCTGGGAGATCCCGGCCGGCCTCCTCGACGTGCCGGGGGAGAACCCGCTGCACGCCGCACAGCGCGAGCTGTACGAGGAGGCGCACGTCAAGGCAGAGGACTGGCGGGTCCTCACCGACGTCTACACGACGCCCGGCGGCTGTGACGAGGCGGTACGGATCTTCCTGGCGCGGGACCTGTCGGAGGCACAGGGCGAACGCTTCGACGTCTCCGACGAGGAGGCCGACATGGAGCTGGCCCGGGTCCCGCTCGCGGACGTGGTGCGCGGCGCGCTCGCGGGCGAGCTGCACAACAACTGCCTGGTCGTGGGCGCGCTTTCGCTGGCGGCCGCCCGCGCCGGCGACGGCCTCGACGCGCTCCGCCCGGCGGACGCACCCTGGCCGGCGCGCCCGTTCGAGGCGTAGCCCCGCGACCGAGTGGGCCTTCTTCCGCCCCCGGGGAGGAAGGCCCACGACCCTGACTCCGGTCTGAACATCTGCTGATCCGATCGGGGGACCTGTCCGCCCTGCTCCGCCGGGTCCGGTGCACGCCCTGAACTACGCTCGGAATCGCCCGTGCGGAGACCCCCGCGGGATCGGTCGTGCGCAGGTGGACGGGAGCGTGGCCCGTGACGGATCAGGCGGTGGCAGCGGGCGGGGTGCGGAACTTCTACGGTCGCCAGCGGGAGTTGAAAGCTCTGCGCGCCGACATCGAACGGACCGGACTCGACACCCTCGCCGGCCACAAGGCACCCCGCGCGCGTGTCCTGCTGATCGCCGGGCGCCCTGGCTCAGGACGGACGCGGCTCGCCGAGGAACTCGTCGCGGGATTCGGTACGGCCTACCCCGACGGTGTGTTCCGCGCCCGGCTCACCGAACCCGGCGGCGACCCGGTCCCCACCGCGCGTGTCGCGCAGGGGCTGCTCCAGGACCTGGGTGTCGCCGAACCGCCCGGAGCCGGGGAGGACGAGCTGACCGAACTCGTCCGCGAGGCCCTCGCCGCACGCCGTTGCGTCCTCCTCCTCGACGACTCCGTCGACGCCGAACAGGTCGACCCGCTCATCCCCGACAACCCCGACGCGCTCGTCGTCGCCGTCGCCAAGGGACCGCTCACCGGAATCCCCGACGTCCGGCCCTGCACCCTCGGCGGCCTCGACCCCAAGTCGGCGATCGAGCTGCTCACCGCCTTCACCGGTTCCGTCCGGGTGACGGTCGACCCGCAGGCCGCCGAGACCCTCGTCGAGGAGTGCGGCGGCCAGCCCGCCGCCGTCGTCCTCGCCGGCGGCTGGCTCGGCGCCCGCCCCAAGGCCTCCGTCGCCGACCTCGCCAAGCGGCTGCGCGCCCTCTCCGGCGACCCGCTCTCCCGGGCGTTCCACCTGGTCCACGAGTCCCTGGCCCCACCGGCCGCCCGGATACTGCGATACCTCGCCCTCGCCCCGCTCGGCCGGGCCGACGCCCACACCGCCTCCGCCCTGGCCGGCTGCTCCGTCTCGGCGGCCGCGAGCACTCTGGCCGGTTTCGTCGCGCTGGGTCTCGCCGCCGAGGGGGAGGACAGCCAGTACGAGGTGCCCGGGCACCTCGTGCCCCTGCTCCGTGAACAGATGGAGGAGCGCGACCGCCCCGCCGAGGTCCAGCTCGCCCGGGCCCGGATGCTGGAGCGGACCGTACGGCTCCTCCAGTCCTGCCGCGCGGTCACCGAGCCCGAGGGGTCCACGGCACGCAAGAAGCTCGCCGGACTGCCCCGGGCCCTGCGCTTCACGAACGTGCCCGCCGCCGCGGACTGGCTGGAGAGCCGCCGGCCCGTACTGCTCGCCTCCGCCCGCCTCGCCGTCGCCGACGGGGAGCTCGACACCCTGGCCCGCCGGCTCGTCGCCGCCCTGGTCAGGGCCGAGACCGCGCACCGCGGCGCCGAAGCGGCCGCGCCCGTCCTCTACGGCCTGCACCGGCTCGTCCTGGACGTGGCCGAGCGGCGCGGACTGCACCGGGAACGGGCCGCGGCGCTGCTGAACATGGCCGACCTCGACGCCAGGACCGGCCGCACCAAGGACGCCCTGGCCCGCTACCGGGCCGCTCTGGACGCCGGCCGGGCCGCGAACGACCCGTACGCGATCGGCCGCGCGATGGAATCCGTAGGCGGTTCCTACCAGGAGCTGGGGGACTGGCAGCGGGCCGGCGACTGGTACGGCAGGGCCCTCGCCCAGCGCCTCGCCCGCGACGAGCGGGCCGACCAGGCCCGGCTCTACGCACGGCTCGGCACCGTCCAGACCTACGCGGGCCGCTACGGCGAGGCCCTGCGGAACTGGCGCGCCGCCGCCGCCGGCTACCGGCGGCTCGCGGATCTCCCCGGTCACGCGAGGGCGTTGAGCGAGGCGGCCCGGGTCCAGGAGTACGCGGGACGACCCGAGGAGTCCCTGCGGACCTGCGAGGAAGCGGTGGAGTGGGCACGACGGGCCCAGGACGTACGGCTCCAGGCGGCGCTGCAGCTCCGGCTGGCCGACACCCTCGACCGGCTCGGCGACCCCGCAGCGGCCCGATTGCACCGGTCCGCGGCCGAAAGACTCCTCGGAAGCGAGACTTCCGCCTACGAAATCCGTAGTGCTTCCAGTGAAGATTAATGCTTTGCAAGGCTAGACACGGGGAACTCCTTCATTAGACTGGGTGCGCCGCGATCGATCGCGGTCTGTCCCGGTGTGCCGTGGTGCATCCGGGTATGTATCGCAGTGCACCCCCCGTTTCCCCTGATTCAAGGACCGTGATCGACGATGAAGGTCGGCATCCCCCGCGAGGTCAAGAACAACGAGTTCCGCGTGGCCATCACCCCCGCCGGTGTCCACGAGCTCGTCCGCAACGGCCACCAGGTCTTCGTCGAGCAGAACGCCGGTGTGGGCTCCTCGATCACGGACGAGGAGTACGTCTCCGCCGGCGCGCAGATCCTGCCCACCGCGGACGAGGTCTGGGCCACGGCCGACCTGCTGCTGAAGGTCAAGGAGCCCATCGCGGAGGAGTACCACCGCCTCCGCAAGGACCAGACCCTCTTCACGTACCTGCACCTCGCCGCCTCCCGCGAGTGCACGGACGCGCTGCTGGAGTCCGGCACCACCGCCATCGCCTACGAGACCGTCGAGACCGCGAACCGCGCCCTGCCGCTGCTCGCCCCGATGTCCGAGGTCGCGGGCCGCCTGGCCCCGCAGGTCGGCGCCTACCACCTGATGCGCTCGGTCGGCGGCCGTGGCGTGCTCCCCGGCGGCGTCCCCGGCACCCACGCCGGCGAGTGCGTCGTCATCGGCGGCGGCGTCTCCGGCTGGAACGCCACCCAGATCGCCGTCGGCATGGGCTTCCACGTGACCCTGCTCGACCGTGACATCAACAAGCTCCGCGAGGCCGACAAGATCTTCGGCACCAAGGTGAAGACGATCGTCTCCAACGCCTTCGAGCTGGAGAAGGCCGTCGTCGAGGCGGACCTCGTCATCGGCGCCGTCCTCATCCCGGGCGCCAAGGCCCCGAAGCTGGTCACCAACGAGCTCGTCGCCAAGATGAAGCCCGGAAGTGTCCTTGTCGACATTGCGATCGACCAGGGCGGCTGCTTCGAGGACTCGCACCCGACCACCCACGCCGAGCCGACCTTCCAGGTTCACAACTCGGTCTTCTACTGCGTCGCCAACATGCCGGGCGCGGTTCCGAACACCTCCACCTACGCCCTGACCAACGCCACGCTGCCGTACATCGTGTCGCTGGCGAACAACGGCTGGGTCGAGGCGCTGCGCCGCGACGCCGCCCTCGGTCTGGGCCTCAACACCCATGACGGCAAGGTGGTTTACAAGGAGGTCGCCGAGGCGCACGGCCTCGAGCACGTCGAGCTGGCGAGCCTCCTGGGCTGACCTTCTTGGACGTCGCGTCAACTCGCGCCGTCAACCTCACGCATCCGGCCGGACCTTGTGCACCAAGGTCCGGCCGGATGTGCATCCGGCCACTTCCGGGGCGCCGAGCAACTCGCCTCGAACGTAACCCTTTAACCGTTTCGCACACCCCCGAAACGTGCGGATGCATGCCTGCG
>NZ_JBIBEO010000017.1:0-38697 GCF_042902595.1 Streptomyces sp. NPDC012508 | reverse complement strand
CCGAACACGACGTCCCGCAGAGGCAGTTCGAGGTCCACCCGCGTACACACCGCGTCGAACGCGTCCGCGAACACCGGGAACGCCTCATACAGCTCGCTCGCCATACCGGCGTACTGCGCACCCTGACCACTGAACAGGAATCCGGTCCGGCCCTCGCGTGCCGTGCCCCGGACGACCGCCGGGTCCGGGCGGCCCTCGGCGAGGGCGGTCAGCGCGTGCGCCGCCTGTTCCGGGTCGTGCGCCAGCACTACAGCGCGGTGGACGAGCGCGGCCCGGCCGGTCGCCAGGGTGTGGCCGATGTCCGCCGGGCGTGCGTCCGGCGCCCCGAGCAGTCGGCCTGCCTGCGCGGCCAGCGCATCGGCGGTGTGCCCGGACAACGGCCACGGCACGACGGTCGGCTCCGGCTGCGGGGCCGCGGCGGCCTCGGCCTGCTCCGGCTCCTCCGGGGCGGGCGGCTCTGCCAGGACGACGTGGGCGTTGGTGCCGCTGATGCCGAACGACGAGACGCCCGCCCGGCGCGGTCGTCCGGACCGGAACCACGGCCGGGGGCGGTCGAGCAGTTCCACCGCTCCGGTCGACCAGTCGACGCTCGACGCGGGACGGTCGGCGTGCAGGGACGCGGGCAGCAGGTCGTGGCGCATCGCCTCGACCATCTTGATGACGCCCGCGACGCCCGAAGCGGCCTGGGTGTGCCCGATGTTGGACTTCACCGACCCCAGGTACAGCGGCCGGTCGGCGTCCCGGCCCTGGCCGTACGTGGCCAGCAGCGCCTCCGCCTCGATCGGGTCGCCGAGCCTGGTGCCCGTGCCGTGGGCCTCCACCGCGTCCACGTCCGCCGGCTCCAGTCCGGCCGAGGCCAGCGCGGCGCGGATGACCCGCTGCTGCGACGGGCCGTTCGGGGCGGTGAGACCGTTGGACGCGCCGTCCGAGTTCGTCGCGGAGCCGGCGACCACGGCGAGTACCGGGTGGCCGTGGCGGCGTGCGTCGGACAGCCGCTCCACCAGCAGCAGGCCGATCCCTTCGCCCCAGCCGGTGCCGTCGGCAGCGTCGGAGAAGGGCTTGCAGCGGCCGTCGGCGGCCAGCCCCTGCTGCCGGCTGAACTCCACGAAGGCGCCGGGGGTGGCCATGACGGTCACACCGCCGGCCAGCGCGAGGTCGCATTCGCCGTTGCGCAGCGACTGCGCGGCCAGGTGCAGGGCGACCAGCGACGACGAGCACGCGGTGTCCACGGTCACCGCCGGGCCCTCGAGCCCGAAGGCGTAGGCGACGCGGCCTGACAGGATGCTCGCGGAGCCGCCGGTGGCTACGTGACCCTCCAGTTCGCCGGAGTCGGCGAGGGTGAGCCGGGTGTAGTCCTGGCCGTTGGTGCCGGCGAAGACGCCGGTGCGGCTGCCGCGCAGCGCGTGCGGGTCGATGCCGGCGCGCTCCAGGGTCTCCCAGGAGGTCTCCAGGAGGAGCCGCTGCTGGGGGTCCATCGCCAGCGCCTCGCGGGGCGAGATGCCGAACAGGGCGGCGTCGAAGCGGCCCACGTCGTCGAGGAAGGCTCCTTCGTCGACGTACGAAGTGCCGGGGCCGTCCCCGGCGGCGAGCGCTTCCAGGTCCCAGCCCCGGTCCGTGGGGAAGGCCCGGACCGCGTCGCGTTCCTCGGTGACCAGCTTCCACATGGTCTCGGGGTCGATCACCCCGCCGGGGAAGCGGCAGGCCATGGACACGATGACCACCGGGTCGTCGCCGGCGGCGACCATGCCGCGGGCTTCGCGCGCGAACGGTGCCGGGTCGGCGGGCTCGCCGAGCAGCTCGGCGAGCCGGGCGGCGAGGGAGGCGGCCGTGGGGTGGTCGAAGGCGATGCCGGCGGGCAGCCGCAGTCCGGTGGCCGCGTTGACGCGGTTACGGAGCTCGACGGAGGTCAGCGAGTCGAAGCCCAGATCGGCGAACGCCCGCTGCGCGGCGACGTCCTCGGCGGACCGGTGGCCGAGCGCGGCGGCGGCCTCGGCACGGACCAGGTCGGTCAGCTGCCGGATCCGTTCGGCGGGCGGCGCGGCCTGCAGCCGGGTGGCGAACTCGGTCGCGGCGCCGGTGGCGGTCTCCTGGTCGGCCGCCGCGACGAACTCCTCGAGGAGCGGGCTCGGGCGCCCGCTGGTGAAGGCGGCGCCGAAGCGGCTCCAGTCGACGTCCGCGACGGTGACGCAGGTGTCGCCCGCGTCGACGGCGTCCCCGAGCGCGGCCAGCGCGCGGTCGGGGTTCAGGGCGTTCAAGCCGCGGCGGCGCAGGGCCTCTTCGGCCTCGGCGTCCACGAGCATGCCGGAGTCGGCCCAGGGGCCCCAGGCCACGGAGGTGGCGGGCAGTCCCAGGCCGTGGCGGTGTTCGGCCAGGGCGTCCAGGTAGGCGTTGGCCGCCGCGTACGCGGGCTGGCCGCCGCTCCCCCACACCCCGGCGATCGACGAGAACAGCACGAACGCGTCCAGGTCGGTGTCGGCGAGCAGTTCGTGCAGATGGGTCGCGCCCGCCACCTTGGCCCGGAGGACCTCGGCGAACTCCTCGCCGGTGACTGTCTCCAGCGGCTGCGTCCCGTTCACTCCCGCGGTGTGGAACACCGCCGTGACGGGGTGCGCGGCCAGCAGTGCGGCCAGGGAGTCGCGGTCGGCGACGTCGCAGGCGACGACCTCGGCCCGTACGCCGCGCTCCGCGAGGGCGGCGACCAGGTCGGCCGCGCCCGGCGCCTCGGGTCCGCGGCGGCTCATCAGCACCAGGTCGCGGGCCCCGCGGTCGGCCAGCCAGTGGGCAACGCGGGCGCCGAGCCCGCCGGTACCGCCGGTGACCAGCACGGTCCCCGACGGCCGCCAGGGCCCGGTGGAGCCGGACACGGAACCGGACGCGGGGCCGGACGGGGAGCCGGACACCGAGGCGGACGTGGGGCCGGACGTGGCGCCGGACACGGAGCCGGACACGGAGCCGGACACGGAGCCGGACGCGGAGTCGGTCAGCGGGGCCCGGCGCAGCCGCCGGGCCAGCACGCCGGATTCCCGTATCGCCACCTGGTCCTCGCCCGATGCGTGGGTGAGGACGGCGAGGAGCCGGGCGGCGGCACGCCGGTCCAGCGTGGCGGGCAGGTCGATCAGCCCGGCCCAGCCGCGGGGACGTTCGAGGGCGGCGACACGGCCCAGACCCCACAGCAGGGCGCCCGAGGGGTCGGTGAGCCGGTCGGCCCGGCCCACCGCGACGCTGCCGCGCGTCAGTACCCACAGCGGGGCGGGAAGTTCGGCACGGAAGAGAGGCAGCAGGTCGTCCGGTGCCGACGGAAGGCACACCACTCCCGCGACATCGGTGAAGGACTCGAGTACGGCGTCGAACCGGGCGCCGATGAGACGGCCTGAGAACGCTTCGGCGAGGTCGTCGGGGACCGCGCCGTCGGCGGTGAGGATCAGCCAGGTGCCGGTGGGCAGGGCGGTGCGCTCGGGCAGCGGCTGCCAGACGGCGCGATAGCGCCACGAGTCGAGCACGGCCCGCTCGCGCCGCCCGCCGCGCCAGGCGGACATCGCGGGCAGGACGGCGTCGAGGGTGTCGGCGTCGAGGCCGAGGGTCCGGGCGACCTCGGCGGCGTCCTGCCGCTCGATGGCCTCCCAGAATCGGCTCTCCACCGCGTCGGCCCCGGCAGCGGGCTGCGGGGCGGGGTCGATCCAGAAGCGACGCCGCTGGAACGCATAGGTGGGCAGGCCGTCGGCCCGTACGGCACCGGCGGGTACGAGGGCGGACAGGTCCACGGACACGCCGTGGACGTGCAGCGCCGACACGGCGCGCACCAGTGCCTCGGGCTCGGAGCTCTCGGCGCGCTGTGCGGGCGTGGCCGCGACGGGACGCCCGTCGAGGCAGCGCAGGGTGGCCCCGGTGAGGGTGCCGTCGGGGCCCAGCTCCAGGAAGACGTCGGCGCCGGCGTCGTGGGCCTGGCGTACGGCGTCGGCGAAGCGGACGGGCTCGCGGATCTGGCCGACCCAGTAGTCCGGGGTCGCCATGTCGCCCGGCGCCGTGGTGACGACCGGAATGGTCGGAGCGTGGTACGTCAACGACTCCGCGACCGTCGCGAACTCGGCCTGCATCGGCTCCATCAGACGCGAGTGGAACGCGTGGGAGACGGCCAGCCGCTTCACCCGTACGTTCTCCGCCCGGAGCCGCTCCTCCAGCGCACCGATCGCGTCCGCGTCACCGGACACCGTCACCGAAGTCGGCCCGTTGACCGCCGCAAGGTCCACACCCTCGGGCAGCTCAAGCTCACCCTCAGCAGCCTCCACGGCCAGCATCGCGCCGCCCGACGGCAGCGCATCCATCAAACGGCCACGCGCCGACACCAGACGGCACGCGTCGTCCAGGGACAGCACTCCGGCCACGTGCGCGGCGGCCAGCTCACCGATCGAGTGGCCCACCATCACGTCCGGGGTCACACCCCAGGACTCCACCAGACGGAACAGCGCCACCTGGAAGGCGAACAGACCGGCCTGGGCGTGGACGGTACGATCCAGCGCCTCGCCGTCCTCGAACACCACCTCACGCAGCGGCCGTTCGAGGTCCACCCGCGCACACACCGCGTCGAACGCGTCCGCGAACACCGGGAACGCGTCGTACAGCTCACGCCCCATCCCGACCCGCTGGGCACCCTGGCCCGAGAACAGGAAGGCGGCACGGCCGAAGGCGTTCGTGCCTCGGACGACGGACGGGGCCGTGCGGTCCTCGGCGAGGGCGGTGAGGCCCGCGAGGAGGTCGTCCCGGCCGGAGCCGACCACGACGGCACGCTGGTCGAGGGCCGCCCGGCCGGCGGCCAGGGCGCGGGCGTGGCCGATGAGGTCCGCCTCGGGACGCTCGTCGAGTGCCTCACGCAGCCGGGCCGCCTGAGCGCGCAGTGCGTCGGCAGTCCGGCCGGACACGGGCCAGGCGAGCACCGGCGGGACGGCGACCGGCGCGGGCAGCCCGCCCGGCACCGTGTCGGGCTCGGTGTCCGGCTCCGTGTCGGGCTCCGTGTCCGGCGCCTGTTCGATGACGACGTGTGCGTTGGTGCCGCTGATCCCGAACGACGACACACCCGCCCGGCGCGGCCGGTCCGCCCGCGGCCAGGGGCTGTGCTCGGTGAGCAGGGCGACCGTGCCGGCCGACCAGTCCACGTGTGGCGTCGGCTCGTCCACGTGCAGGGTGCGGGGCAGTTCGGAGTGGCGCAGCGCCATGACCATCTTGACGACGCCGGCCAGGCCGGCGGCGGCCTGGGTGTGCCCGATGTTGGACTTCAACGAGCCGAGCCACAGGGGACGTTCCGAGTCCCGGTCCTGTCCGTACGTGGCGAGGAGCGCCTGCGCCTCGATCGGGTCGCCCAGCCGTGTTCCCGTACCGTGTGCCTCAACCGCGTCCACGTCGGAGGGCTCGAGACCCGCCGATGCCAGCGCGGCCCGGATCACCCGCTGCTGCGCGGGGCCGTTGGGCGCGGTGAGGCCGTTGGACGCGCCGTCCTGGTTGACGGCCGAGCCGCGCACCAGAGCCAGGACCTCGTGGCCGTTCCGCTCGGCGTCGGAGAGCCGCTCCACCAGGAGGACCGCGACGCCCTCGGACCAGCCCGTGCCGTCGGCGGCGGACGCGAAGGACTTGCACCGTCCGTCGGCCGCGAGGCCGTCCTGCTTGGCGAACTCGCTGAAGCCCGCCTGTGTGGGCATGACGGCGACGCCACCCACCACGGCCAGGTCGCACTCGCCGGTGCGCAGTGCCCGCGCGGCCAGGTGCAGCGCGACCAGCGACGACGAGCAGGCGGTGTCCACGGTGAGCGCCGGGCCCTCCAGCCCGTACGTGTACGCGAGGCGTCCGGACAGCACGCTGTTGGAGGTGCCGGTGAGCAGGTGCCCGCCGACCTCCTCGGGCGGGGTGGTGCCGGTGCCGTATCCGCTGTGGGAGGCGCCGACGAAGACGCCCGCGTTGCTGCCGCGCAGCGAGGTCGGGTCGATGCCGGCCCGTTCGAACGTCTCCCACGAGGTCTCGAGGAGCAGCCGCTGCTGCGGGTCCATGGCGAGCGCCTCGCGCGGCGAGATACCGAAGAGTTCGGCGTCGAACTCGGCGGCGTCGTACAGGAACCCGCCCTCGGTCGTGTGGCCGAGGCCGTCCAGCTGCCAGCCGCGGTCGGTCGGGAAGCCGGAGATGCCGTCGCCTCCCTGGGCGACGAGCTGCCACAGGTCCTCGGGCGAGCGCACGCCGCCGGGCAGCCGGGTGCCCATGGCGACGATGGCGAGGGGCTCGTCGGTGGTGAGGGTCCCGGAGCGGTGGACCGGTGCCGTGTCCGTGCCGCCGAGGAGCTCGCCACGGACATGGGCGGCGATCAGCAGGGCGGTGGGGTGGTCGAAGGCCAGGGCGGCGGGCAGCGGCAGGCCGGTGGCCGCGGCGAGCCGGTCGCGCAGTTCGACGGCGGTCAGCGAGTCGAGACCGAGGTCGCGGAAGGCTGCCGACGGGTCGACGGCGGCGCGGTCACGGTGGCCCAGGACGCCGGCGACGGTCGTGGTCACGAGGTCGAGCAGGACCCGCTCGCGCTCGGCGGCGGGCAGCGCGGCGAGCCGGTCGCGCAGTGCCGCACCGGCCGCGGGCGCGGGGGTGGTGGCGGTGTCCCCCACCTCGGGAAGCTCCGTCAGCAGCGGGCTCGGCCGGGTGGCGGTGAAGGTGGCGGCGAACCGCTCCCACTCCACGTCGGCGACGGTCACGCACGCGTCACCGGAGGCGACGGCCCGGTCCAGGGCGGTGACGGCCAGCTCGGGGTCGAGCGGTCGCAGCCCGCGACGGCGCAGGTGGGCGACCGCCTCGTCGCTCGCGGCCATGCCAGCCTCGGCCCAGGGGCCCCAGGCCACCGAGGTGGCGGGCAGCCCGGCGGCGCGCCGGCGCTCGGCCAGCGCGTCGAGATGGGCGTTGGCCGCGGCGTACGCGGCCTGCCCGCCGCTGCCCCAGACGCCGGCGATGGACGCGTAGGTGACGAACGCGGTGAGCGAACCGAGTTCGGCGGTGAGCTCGTCGAGGACGTCCGCGGCGTCGGCCTTGGCGCGCAGCACGGCGCCGAGGCGCTCCTCGGTCAGCTCCGTGAGGGCGATGTCGTCGCTGACGCCCGCCGCGTGCACCACCGCGGTGAGCGGGTGGGCCGCGGGTACGTCGGCGAGCACAGCGGCCAGCGCGTCACGGTCGGCGGCGTCGCAGGCCACCACCGAGGCGGTCGCGCCGGACCGGGCCAGCTCCTCCACGAGTTCGGCCGCGCCGGGGGCGTCGGGCCCCCGGCGGCTGGTCAGGATCAGGTGCGGGGTGCCGCGCGCGGCGAGCGTACGGGCGAGGTGGGAGCCGAGGGCACCGGTGCCACCGGTGATGAGGACGGTGCCGTCCGGCCGCCAGGGCGCGGCGGCGGGCTCGGGCGCAGCGTGGCGCAGACGGCGCGCGAAGACTCCTGTGTCGCGGATCGCGAGCTGGTCCTCGACGCCGATGCCAGCCAGGACGGCGGCCAGCCGGGCGCCCGTCCGGCGGTCCAGCGTCTCGGGAAGGTCGAGGAGTCCGCCCCAGCGGTCGGGGTGTTCCAGCGCGGCGACCCGGCCAAGACCCCATGTCTGGGCGGCGGCGGGGTCGGTGAGCGGGTCGAGTCGCCCGGTGGTGACGGCGCCCCGGGTGGCGGCCCAGCAGCGCACGGTGCCGCCGGCCCGGTCGAGGGCATGGAGGAGGGCGAGCAGGCCGGCCGGGTCGGGACGCAGGGCCAGGACTCCGGCCAGGTCGTCGGCGAGGAGCAGCTCGGGACGGACGTCGGAGGGCGCGCACTCGGCGACGTCGGCGCCGGCGGCGCGCAGCGCGTCGGCGACGTCGGGGTGGGGTTCGCCGACGAGCAGCCAGGTGCCGGTGAGCGCGGTCTCGGGCCCGCTCTCCAGCGGCGTCCAGGCGGTGCGGTACCGCCAGGAGTCCACCACGGAGCGCTTACGGCTCTCCCGGCGCCAGGCGGTGAGGGCGGGCAGCACGGTGTCGAGGCCCGTGTCGTCGTCGTCCAGGTCGAGCGCGGCGGCCACCGCGCCCCGGTCGGCCGCGTCGACGGCGCCCCAGAACCGCTCCTCGGCCTCGCCGGTCGCCTCGCTCGTGGCCCGCGCGGGCGTGGCGTCGAGCCAGTAACGCTCGCGCTGGAAGGCGTACGAGGGCAGCTGGACCAGTCGGCCGCCAGCAGTGAGGCGGGTGAGTTCGAGGGGTGCGCCGTGGCTGTGCAGGCGGGCGACGGCGCGCAGCAGGCTCGCGGCCTCGTCGTGCCCGGAGCGCAGCGCGGCGACGGCGGTCGCGTCCTCGGCGATGTGCGGGACGAGGGCGGAAAGGATGCCGTCGGGGCCGAGTTCGAGGAAGGTCCGGGTGTCGGTGAGGGAGGCGACCGCGTCGGCGAAGCGGACGGGCTCACGGATCTGACGGACCCAGTACTCCGCGGTCGCCAGGTCGCCCGGCGCCGTGGTGACGACGGGGATCGTCGGAGAGTGGTACGTCAGCGATTCCGCGACGGTCGCGAACTCGTCGAGCATCGGCTCCATCAGACGCGAGTGGAACGCGTGGGAAACGGTGAGCCGTTTCACCCGTACGCCCTCGGAGCGCAGCCGCTCCTCCAGTACCGCGATCGCATCGGCGTCACCGGAAACCGTCACCGACGTCGGCCCGTTGACCGCCGCGAGGTCCACACCCTCGGGCAGCTCAAGCTCACCCTCGGCGGCTTCGACGGCCAGCATCGCGCCGCCCGACGGCAGCGCATCCATCAACCGACCACGCGCCGAGACGAGAGCACACGCGTCGTCCAGAGACAGCACCCCGGCCACATGCGCGGCAGCAAGCTCACCGATCGAATGCCCCACCAGGACGTCCGGAGTCACACCCCAGGACTCCACCAGCCGGAACAACGCCACCTCGACCGCGAACAACCCCGCCTGCGCATGGACCGTCCGGGCCAGAAGCTCCGCGTCCTCGCCGAACACAACGTTCCGCAGCGGCTGTTCGAGGTCCACCCGCGCACAGACGGCGTCGAACGCCTCGGCGAACACCGGGAACGCCTCGTACAGCTCGCGCCCCATACCGACCCGCTGCGCACCCTGACCCGAGAAGAGGAAGGCCGCACGGCCACCGCGTACGGCGCCCGTCGGCGCCTCGCCCGCGGACAGCGCTGTCAGCTCCGCGAAGAGTTCCGCGCGGTCGGCGGCCACCAGCGTGGCGCGGTGCTCCAGGGCGGGCCGGGACACGGCCAGGGAGTGGGCCAGGTCGACGGGGCGCAGGGTCTCGTCGCGCTCCAGCAGGTCGAGCAGTCGGGCCGCCTGGTCCCTGAGTGCGGGTACGGATCGCGCGGACACCCTCACCAGCACCGGGTGCGCGGGTCCGGACACGGCGGGCGGTGCGGACGAGTCAGGCCGGTCGGGCGCCTGCTCGATGATGACGTGCGCGTTGGTGCCGCTCACGCCGAACGAGGAGACTCCCGCGCGCCGGGGCCGCCCGGCCGACGGCCAGGGGCGTGCCTCGGTCAGCAGCGCCATGCTCCCGGCCGACCAGTCCACGTGCGGCGTCGGCTCGTCCACGTGCAGCGTCCGGGGCAACACGCCGTGGCGCAGCGCCTCGATCGTCTTGATGATGCCGCCGACGCCCGCGGCGGCCTGGGTGTGTCCGATGTTGGACTTCACCGACCCCAGGTACAGGGGCTCGTCGCGGTCCTGCCCGTACGTCGCCAGCAGCGCCCCGGCCTCGATCGGGTCGCCGAGCTTCGTGCCCGTGCCGTGCGCCTCGACCGCGTCCACGTCGGTGGGCTCGAGACCCGCCGATGCAAGCGCGGCCCGGATCACCCGCTGCTGCGCGGGACCGTTGGGCGCGGTGAGCCCGTTGGACGCGCCGTCCTGGTTGACGGCCGAGCCGCGCACCACGGCCAGCACCTGGTGTCCGTTGCGCACGGCGTCGGAGAGCCGCTCCACGAGCAGCATGCCGACGCCCTCGGACCAGCCGGTGCCGTCCGCGTCCGCCGAGAACGACTTGCACCGTCCGTCGGCGGACAGGCCTCGCTGGCGGGAGAACTCGGTGAAGATCGCCGGTGTCGCCATCAGGCTCACGCCGCCGGCCAGCGCCATGGTGCACTCGCCGTTGCGCAGCGACTGCACGGCGAGGTGCAGGGCGACGAGCGACGACGAGCACGCCGTGTCGACGGTGACGGCCGGGCCCTCGAGGCCGTACGTGTACGCCAGGCGCCCGGAGGCGACGCTGGTGGAGCTGCCGGTGAGGAAGTGGCCCTCGACGCCCTCGGGCAGACGTACGCCCACTCCGTAGCCGGACGAGGCGGCGCCGACGAAGACGCCTGCCTGGCTGCCGCGCAGCACGTGCGGGTCGATGCCCGCGTGCTCGAAGGTCTCCCAGGAGGTCTCCAGGAGGAGTCGCTGCTGGGGGTCCATCGCCAGCGCCTCGCGCGGCGAGATGTCGAAGAGGCCGGCGTCGAACTCGGCGGCGTCGGAGAGGAATCCGCCGGCGCGGGCGTAGGTGGTGCCGACGCGGTCGGGGTCCGGGTCGTACAGCGTCTCCAGTGCCCAGCCGCGGTCGGTGGGGAACGGCCCGGTGGCGTCGCCGCCTTCGGAGACCAGCCGCCACAGGTCCTCGGGCGAGCGCACGCCGCCGGGGAAGCGGCAGGCCATACCGACGACGGCGATGGGCTCGTCGGCGGGGGCCGCGGCCGTGGTGACGGTGGCGGTCCCGCCGCCGGCGAGCAGCTCCCGCAGGTGGGCGGCGAGGGCGGCCGGGGTGGGGAAGTCGAAGACGAGGCCGGCGGGCAGGCGCAGTCCGGTGGCCGCGTTGACGCGGTTGCGCAGTTCGACGGAGGTCAGTGAGTCGAAGCCGAGTTCCTTGAACACCCGGTCCGGGGCGACCGAGTCCACGCCGGCGTGCCCGAGGACGGCGGCGGCCTCGGCGCGGACGAGGCCGGTGAGCAGGCGGTGCTGTTCGGCGGCGGGGAGCGCGGCGAGTCGTTCGGCGAGCCCCGACCCGCCGGTGACCGTACCGGCGATGCGGCGCGCGGGCGCGCGCACCAGGCCTCGGAGCAGCGCGGGCACGGGCCGCAGCGTCCGGGCGGTGGACAGGTCGAAGCGCAGCGGGAGCAGGTACGGCAGACCCGTGTCGTGGGCGGCGTCGAAGAGGGCGAGCCCCTCGTCGGTGGCGAGCGCGCCGCCGACGCGGGTCGCGCGGGCGACACCGGTGGTGTCGAGGCCGCCGCTGATGGCGCTCTCCTCCGCCCACAGGCCCCAGCCAAGCGCGGTCGCGGCGAGTCCACGGGTACGGCGGTGCTGGGCCAGCGCCTCCAGGAAGGCGTTGGCGGCGGCGTAGTTGGCCTGGCCCGGGGAGCCGAAGGCCGAGGACGCCGAGGCGTAGAGGGTGAACAGGGCCAGGTCGTGGCCGGCGGTCAGCTCGTGCAGGTTGAGCGCGGCGCGGGCCTTGGGGCGCAGTACGCCGGTGATTCGCTCGGGCGTCAGCGCCTCGACGACACCGTCGTCGGCGACTCCGGCCGCATGCACGACACCGGTGAGCGGGTGCTGGGCGGGGAGGGTGGCCAGGAGCGCGGCCAGCGCCTCCCGGTCGGTGATGTCGCACGCCGCGATCCGTATCTGGGCGCCGAGCGCGCCCAGTTCCTCGGCGAGTTCCTGGGCGCCGGGCGCGGCGGGTCCGCTCCGGCTCACGAGCATCAGGTGCCGTACGCCCCGCTGCTCGACCAGGTGGCGGGCCAGTCGCTGCCCGAGCACACCGGTGCCGCCGGTGATCAGGACCGTGCCGTCCGGGTCGAGGGCGCGCGGCAGCGTCAGGACGTTCTTGCCGACGTGCCGGCCCGCGCCGACGTACCGGAAGACCTCTGCCGCCTGCCGGACGTCCCAGGTCCGCGCGGGCAGCAGCGTGAGCCGGCCCGTGCGGAACAGCTCCAGGACCTCCCGCAGCATCTCCTGGAGCCGGTCCGGTCCCGCCTCGCCGAGGTCGAAGGCGCGGTAGGTGCGGTCGCCGAACGAGTCCGGGTCGCGCAGGTCCGCCTTGCCCATCTCCACGAAACGGCCGCCGGGGGCGAGGAGCCGCGCCGAGGCGTCGATGAACTCGGCGGCCAGCGCGTTGAGGACGACGTCGACACCGCGCCCTGCGGTGCGCTCGGCGAAGGCCGCCTCGAAGCCCAGGTCACGCGAGGAGGCGAGATGTGCGGCGTCCAGGCCGGTCGCCGCCCACTTCGCGGGCGAGGCCGTTCCGTACGCTTCCGCGCCCAGGTGCCGCGCGATCTGCACGGCAGCCATCCCCACGCCGCCGGCGGCGGCGTGGATCAGCACCGACTCGCCGGGTGCAAGTCCCGCCAGGTCCACCAGCGCGTAGTACGCCGTCAGGAAGGCCATCGGCACCGTGGCCGCGTCCGTCAAGGTCCACTCCTGCGGCACCGGCGCCACCATCCGCCGGTCCACCACCGCCAGCGGCCCGAAGCCGCCCGCGAACAGGCCGAAGACGCGGTCACCCGGCGCGAGGTCCGTCACGTCGGAGCCGACCTCGACCACGATGCCCGCGCCCTCCGACCCCATCATCGCCGTGGGATCCGGGTACTGCCCGAGTGCGATCAGCACGTCGCGGAAGTTCACGCCGGCCGCGCGGACCGCGATCCGCACCTCTCCCGGAGCCAGTTCCGCGGTCGTCTCGGGCGCGGGGGTGAGGGCCAGGTCGCGCAGGGAACCGGAGGCGCGGTCGGCGGTGAGCCGCCACGCGTCCGTGTCGGGCACGGCGAGGGTGCCGGACGCCGACGCGCGGGCCAGCCGGGGGGCGAGCAGGGTGCCGTTGCGCAGCGCGAGCCAGGGTTCGTCGGCGTACGCGAGCACGGCGAGCAGGCCGTCGTCGGGGGTGGTGTCGGTGTCGAGCAGCACGAACCGGTCGGGGTGCTCGGCCTGCGCGGAGCGAACGAGTCCGCCGGCGGCCGCGCCGGACAGACCGGTGACGTCGTCACCGGTCGCGGCGGCCACGGCGGAGCGTGTGACCAGCACCAGACGGGACGCGGCGAACCGTTCGTCGGCCAGCCACGACTGGAGGCCGGCCAGGACCTCGGTGACGGCGGTTTCGGTGTCGGCGTCGGCCAGGGGCCACGCGACGACGTCGGGTGCCGCGCCGGAGAACCCGGCCAGGAAGATGCCGAGTCCGTCGGCGGCCGTGGCGAGCGAGCCCCGCCGGTCCGGCGTGGGTACGGTCGTCCAGTCGAGGGTGAACAACGCGTCGTCGTGGCGCGGGCCGACGGCGGTCGCGGCCCGCAGGGTGAGCGACTCGACGGTGGCGACGGGTCCGCCCGCGGGGTCGCTGATCCGCAGCGTCCAGGCGTCCGCCCCGGCGGGTGCCAGGTGGACCCGGGCGCTGGTGGCGCCGGTCGCGTGCAGGGTGGCGCCCTCCCACGCGAAGGGCAGCCCGGCCCGCTCCGGGTCGAGGCCGGTCAGGTGCAGTGCCGCGTCGAGCAGGGCGGGGTGCAGTCCGCAGCGGCCCGCCTCGCGGTGGGCGATGTCGGGCAGCTCCACCTCGGCGTACAGCTCGTCGCCCGCCCGCCAGGCGGCCTTCAGGCCCTGGAAGACGGGGCCGTAGGCGAAACCGGCCGCGGCGGCCCGTCCGTAGAAGCCATCGAGGTCCACCGGCTCGGCCTCCGGCGGCCACACCTGCGTCGCTCCGGCCGGGTCGGCGGCGGAGGCGGCGAGTACGCCGAAGGCGTTGCCGGTCCACTCCTCCTCGCCGTCGAGACGCGAGTGGATCTCCAGGCGGCGGGTGCCGTCCTCGTTCTCCGCCCCGGCACTGACCTGGATCTGCACACCGCCCTGTGCGGGCAGCACGAGCGGTACGGCGAGGGTGAGGTCCTCCACGGTCCCGCAGCCGACGTACTCCCCGGCCTGCCAGGCGAGTTCGACGAGCGCGGTGCCCGGGACGAGCACACTGCCGTGGATCGTGTGGTCGGTGAGCCAGCCGTGCGTGGCGGCGGTGAGCCGCCCGGTGAGCAGGACTCCTCCGCCGGCGGCCAGCGACACGGCGGCGCCCAGCAGCGGGGGACCGGCCGCGCCGAGCCCGACGGACGTCAGGTCCCCGGAACCGATCCGGGCGCTCGGCCAGTACGCCTGCCGCTCGAAGGGGTACGTGGGCAGCTCCACGCGCCAGGCGCCCGCCGCGGCGAGCGGCGCCGACCAGTCGACGGGGGTGCCGTGCACGTGGGCACGCGCGATGCCGTGCAGCAGCGACGCGGCCTCGTCCCGGCCGGAGCGCAGGGTGGGGACGGCGGTCGCGTCCTCGGCGATGTGCGGGACGAGGGCGGAAAGGGTGCCGTCGGGGCCGAGTTCGAGGAATCGGGTGGCACCGGACTCGTGGGCGCGGCGTACGGCGTCGGCGAAGCGGACGGGCTCGCGGATCTGGGCGACCCAGTAGTCCGGGGTCGCCAGGTCGCCGGGCGCCGTGGTGAGGACCGGGATCGTCGGCGCCTCGTACGTCAGCGATTCCGCGACGGCCGCGAACTCGGCCTGCATCGGCTCCATCAGGTGCGAGTGGAACGCGTGGGAGACGGTCAGCCGCTTCACCCGTACGCTCTCCGAGCGGAGCCGCTCCTCCAGCGCGTCGATCGCGTCCGCGTCACCGGAAACGGTCAAGGAGGTGGGCCCGTTGACCGCTGCGAGGTCTACGCCCTCGGGCAGCTCAAGCTCACCCTCGGCCGCCTCCACGGCGAGCATCGCACCGCCCGACGGCAGCGCGTCCATCAACCGACCACGCGCCGAGACAAGACGGCACGCGTCGTCCAGGGACAGCACCCCGGCCACATGCGCGGCAGCAAGCTCACCGATCGAATGCCCGACCAGCACGTCCGGGGTGACACCCCAGGACTCCACCAGGCGGAAAAGTGCCACCTCGACCGCGAACAGAGCCGGCTGCGTGTACGCCGTACGCGCCAGCAGCTCGGCATCCTCACCGAACACGACGTCCCGCAGGGGCCGTTCGAGGTCCACCCGCGCACAGACGGCGTCGAAGGCGTCGGCGAACACCGGGAAGGCGTCGTACAGCTCACGGCCCATACCGACCCGCTGCGCACCCTGACCCGAGAACAGGAACGCAGTACGGCCAGGGGCCGCCATGCCGGACTCCGCCTCCGGCGGCACGGTGCCCTCGGCGAGCCCGGTGAGGGCACGCAGCGCGTCGTCACGCCCCGCCGCCAGCACCACGGCCCGCGAGGCAAGCGACGCGCGCGTCGTGGCCAGCGAATAGCCGAGGTCGGCCAGACGTGCCTCGGGCTGCTCGGTGAGGTGCGCGCGGAGACCGGCCGCCTGCTCGCGCAGGGCGTGCGGGGTGCGGGCGGAGAGCGGGAGCGGGATCAGAGGCGGTTCGGCGGCCGTGGGCGACGGCGCGGCCGGGGCCTCCTCGGAGCCGGGGCCGGGTTCGGGGGCCTGTTCCAGAACCGTGTGCGCGTTGGTGCCGCTCACTCCGAAGGAGGAGACGGCGGCGCGGCGGGTCCGGCCGGGGCCGGACCAGGGTCGGTTCTCGGCGAGCAGCCGGACGGCACCGGCCGACCAGTCCACCTGCCGGGTGGGCTCGTCGGCGTGCAGGGTGCGGGGCAGCACGCCGTGCCGCAGCGCCATGACCGCCTTGATGACGCCGGCCACACCGGCCGCGGCCTGGGTGTGCCCGATGTTGGACTTCACCGACCCCAGCCACAGCGGGCTGTCCGCCAGACGGTTCCTGCCGTAGGTGGCGAGCAGCGCCTGCGCCTCGATCGGGTCACCCAGCCGTGTACCCGTACCGTGCGCCTCGACCAGGTCCACGTCGGAGGGTGTCAGCCCCGCCGAGGCCAGCGCGTCGCGGATGACCCGCTGCTGGGAGGGGCCGTTGGGGGCGGTCAGACCGTTGGACGCGCCGTCCTGGTTGACGGCCGAGCCCCGTACCACGGCCAGCACGTCGTGGCCGTTGCGCACGGCGTCCGAGAGCCGCTCCACGAGCAGCACGCCGACGCCCTCGCCCCAGCCGGTGCCGTCGGCACCGTCGCCGAACGCCTTGCAGCGTCCGTCGGCCGCCAGCCCTCGCTGGCGGCTGAACTCGACGAAGGCGGCAGGTGTGGCCATCACCGTGACACCGCCCGCCAGGGCCATGGTGCACTCGCCCCTGCGCAGCGACTGCACCGCGAGGTGCAGCGCCACCAGGGACGCCGAGCACGCGGTGTCCACGGTGAGGGCGGGGCCTTCGAGGCCGAAGACGTAGGAGAGACGGCCGGACAGCACGCTCGCGACGGCCCCGGTGGCGAGGTAGCCCTCGGCTGCCGCCGGGTCGGCGGCGAGCGCGGTGGCGTAGTCCTGCCCGTTGGTGGCGGCGAACACGCCGACCCGGCTGCCGCGCAGCGACTTCGGGTCGATGCCCGCGCGCTCGAACGCCTCCCAGGAGGTCTCCAGGAGCAGCCGCTGCTGCGGGTCCATGGCGACGGCCTCGCGCGGCGAGATCTCGAAGAGCCCGGCGTCGAACTCGGCCGCGTCGGGCAGGAATCCGCCCTCGTGGGCGTAGCTGCCGCCGGGCCGCTCGGGGTCGGGGTCGCGCAGGGCGTCGAGGTCCCAGCCCCGGTCGGCCGGGAAGGGGCCGATCGCGTCGCGGCCCTCGGTGACCAGCTCCCACAGCTGTTCCGGGGTACGGACGCCGCCGGGGAACCGGCAGGCCATGGCCACGATGGCGATGGGCTCGGAATCCCGCTCCTCCTGTTCGCGCAGTCGCTGGTGCGCCTGCCGGAGCTCACCCGTGACGAACTTCAGGTGATCGAGCAGCTTTTCTTCATTCGCCATCAGCGTGACTCCCAGCAGGCGGGACCGTACGTGTCATCAGGACTTGCCGAATTCTTTGTGGATCAGGTCGAAGAGGTCGGACGCGCTGGCCGACTCCAGATCGATCTCGCCGTCCCCGGCCTCGGGACCGGAATGAGCAGGGGGTGCGGCGGTCGTGGTGCGGAGCCGGTCGGCGAGTTCGCGCAGCCGGGCGAGCAGGACCACCGTCTCCTCGGCGTCGGGTGGGGTCTCGAGGAGCCCGGCCTCGAACTTCTCGAGCCGGGCGACCGCGCTCTCCGAACCCACCGCGTCGGTGGCCGGGTCCGGCCCGACCACGAGGTGCCCGCGCAGGTACGCGGCGAGAGCGGCGGGGGTCGGGTGGTCGAAGGCCAGGGTCGCGGGCAGGGTCAGTCCGGTGGCGGCGTCGAGCATGTTGCGCAGCTCGACGGCCATCACCGAGTCGGTGCCCAGGTCGCGGAACTGCCGGTCCGGGTCGATGGCGGCCGGGGTGCGGTGGCCGAGTGCGGCGGCGGTCCGGGAGACGACCAGGTCGAGCAGGATGCGCTCCTGTTCCGCCTGCGGCGCCCGGGCGAGCCGTTCGGCCAGGTCCGCCCCCTTACCCTGCCCGTCGGCGACGGGCGGCGCGGGCCGGGGTGCGGCGGGCAGCAGGTCGAGCAGCCGCCCGCCGCGCCCGGCCTCCAGCACGGGGCCGAAGCGGCTCCAGTCGATGCCGGCCACACAGACCGTCGTCCGGTCCTCGGCGAGGGCCTCGTCGAACGCCAGGAGGGCCTCGTCCGGCGGCAGCGGTGTCACTCCGGTGCGCTGCTGCTGCTCGCCCGCCGCCGTGCCCGCGCCCACGCCCGCGCCCGCCCACGGGCCCCACGCGAGGGCCGTGGTGGTGCGCCCGGCGGCGCGGCGCCGCTGGGCGAAGGCGTCCAGCGCGGCGTTGCCCGCGGCGTAGGCGGCCTGCCCGAGGTTGCCGACGACACCGGCGAAGGAAGTGAACAGCACGAACCGGTCGAGTCGGTGATCGGCGGTCAGCTCGTCGAGGTGGCGGACGGCCGCCAGGCGCGTGTGCAGCAGAGCCGCGACCCCGTCGGGGCCGAGTGAGCCGATCACGCCGTCGTCCACCGTTCCGGCCGCGTGGACGACGCAGGTCAGCGGCAGTTCCTCCGGTATGCCCGCGAGCAGCTCGGCGAGCGCGGCGCGGTCGGCGACATCGCAGGCGGCGAGGGTGACGCGGCTGCCGAGCGCGGTCAGTTCTGCGGCCAGTTCGGCGGCTCCGGGCGCGTCCGGGCCCCGGCGTCCGACGAGCAGCAGGTGCGGGGCGCCCTGCCGGGCGAGCCGGCGGGCGGTGTGGGCGCCGAGGGCTCCGGTGCCGCCGGTGACCAGCACCGTGCCGGTCGGCCGCCATCCGTCGGCCGTACGGCCCTCGCGGCGCGGGGCGCCCTGGACGAGACGCCGTCCGAGCACACCCGTCCGACGGATCGCGACCTGGTCCTCGGCCCCGTCCGCGCCGAGCAGCGCGGCCAGCCGTACGCCGGTCCGGTCGTCCCACTCGGCGGGCAGGTCGACCAGCCCGCCCCAGGTGCGGGGCATCTCCAGGGCCGCGACCCTGCCGAAGCCCCAGACGGCCGCCTGGTCCGGGTCGGGCCCGGGGTCGTCCGTGGAGACCTGCACCGCGCCCCGCGTGGCGCACCACAGCGGACCTGCCACACCGGCGTCGTCGAGCGCCTGCACGAGTACCACCACGGAGGGCAGGCCGCCCGCGCCGGGCGGCAGGGCCAGCACACCGGTCGGCATGGTCTCTTCCGTCGCGGCGCGCAGCCGGGCCGCGAGGTCGACACGGTCGGTGCCGCCGGGAACGACGACGACACGGGCGCCGGCACGGTGCAGCGCACGGCCCACCTCGTCGGCCTCCGCGTCTCCGCGCTCGTCCCCGCCCGGCGGGGTGACCAGGAGCCACGTCCCGGTGGGCCGGGCGGCTCCGTCGGTCACCGGAACCCAGGTCACGTCGTACTGTCCCTCGCCGGCAGCGGCGCGGTGTGCCGCCGGCACGGCCTGGGGCCAGAAGCGGGTGTGCTGGAAGGGGTAGGGCGGCAGGGTGATGGGCGGAGCCTCGGGGAACGCCGCGGCCAGGTCCACCGCCGTCCCCTCGACCCACAGCCGGGCCAGGGCGGTGAACAGGGACTCCGTCTCCGAACGGTTGCGGCGCATCACGGGTACCGCACCGGGGACGAGCCCGCTCAGGGTCCCGTCGGGGCCGAGTTCGAGGTAGCGGGTGTGCTCGGTGGTGAGGGAACCGATCGCGTCGGCGAAGCGGACGGGCTCGCGGATCTGGCCGACCCAGTAGTCCGGGATCGCCAGGTCGCCGGGCGCCGTGGCGACGACGGGGATCGTCGGGGAGTGGTACGTCAGCGACTTCGCGACCGTCGCGAACTCGTCGAGCATCGGCTCCATGAGGTGCGAGTGGAACGCGTGGGAGACGGCCAGCCGCTTCACTCGTACGCCCTCGGAGCGCAGCCGCTCCTCCAGTACGTCGATCGCGTCCGCGTCACCGGAAACGGTCAGGGAGGTGGGCCCGTTGACGGCTGCAAGGTCCACGCCGTCGGGCAGCTCAAGCCCGTCCTCGGCCGCCTCGACGGCCAGCATCGCACCGCCCGACGGCAGCGCGTCCATCAACCGACCGCGCGCCGAGACGAGAACGCACGCGTCCTCCAGGGACAGCACCCCGGCCACATGTGCGGCGGCCAGCTCACCGATCGAATGCCCCACCAGCACGTCCGGGGTCACACCCCAGGACTCCACCAGACGGAACAACGCCACCTCGACCGCGAACAGAGCAGGCTGCGCGTAGCCGGTGCGATCCAGCGCCTCACCGTCTCCGAACACCACGTCCCGCAGCGGCCGTTCGAGGTCCACCCGCGCACACACCGCGTCGAAGGCGTCCGCGAACACCGGGAAGGCGTCGTACAGCTCACGCCCCATCCCGACCCGCTGCGCACCCTGCCCCGAGAACAGGAACCCGGTCCGGCCCTCGCGCACCGTGCCCAGGATGGTCCCGGCGGCCGGTTCGTCCGCCGTCAGTGCCGTCAGGCCGGCGGAATAGCCGGCGATGTCCTCGGCGAGCACGACGGCGCGATGTGCCTGCCCGACGCTCGTCGTGGCGAGCGCCCGGCCCGCCGCGACGGCGGGGACGCCAGGGGTGTCGTCGCACAGCGTCCTGAGCGCCTCTGCCCGGGCGCGCAGTGCCGCGTCGGAGTGGGCCGAGAAGGCCCAGGGAAGCACGGAGTGCTGGGCGGGCGCCGACTGCACGGCGACATCGGCCTGCTCCAGGACGACGTGGGCGTTCGTGCCGCTGATCCCGAAGGAGGAGACGGCCGCCCGACGCGGCCTGCCGGCCCGTGGCGTCCACGGGGTCGCCTCGGTGAGCAGGCGCAGACTGCCCTCGTTCCAGTCGACGGCCGGTGACGGCTCGTCGGCGTGCAGCGTGCGGGGCAGCACGCCGTGGTGCATCGCCAGCAGCATCTTGATGACGCCGGCGATGCCCGCCGCCGCCTGGGTGTGCCCGATGTTGGACTTCACCGAGCCCAGGTGGAGGGGTTCCGTGCGGTCCTTGCCGTACGTGGCGAGCAGGGCCTCCGCCTCGATCGGGTCGCCGAGTCTCGTGCCCGTACCGTGCGCCTCGACCGCGTCCACGTCCGACGGCCACAGTCTGGCCGAGGCCAGCGCGGCGCGGATCACCCGCTGCTGCGCGGGGCCGTTGGGGGCGGTGAGGCCGTTGGACGCGCCGTCCTGGTTGACCGCGCTGCCCCGCAGGATCCCGAGCACACGGCGGCCGTTGGCCCGTGCGTCCGAGAGCCGCTCCAGCAGCACCAGTCCGACGCCCTCACCCCAGCCGGTGCCGTCGGCGGAGGCGGCGAACGCCTTGCAGCGCCCGTCGGCCGCCAGGCCGCGCTGGTGGGCGAACTCGAGGAACGCGATGGGCCCGGCCATGACCGTCACACCGCCCGCGAGCGCCATCGAGCACTCCCCCGACCTGAGCGACTGCGCCGCCAGGTGCAGGGCGACCAGCGACGACGAACACGCCGTGTCCACCGTGATCGCCGGACCCTCGAGCCCGTACGTGTAGGAGATCCGGCCGGACAGCACGCTGGCCGCACTGCCGGTGGCCACGTGGCCCTCCAGGCCCGACCCAACGGCCGGGAACAGACCGGCGTAGTCCTGTCCGTTGGTGCCCGCGAAGACGCCGATCCGCCGGCCCTTGAGGGAGGCGGGGTCCAGGCCGGCCCGTTCGAAGGTCTCCCAGGAGGTCTCCAGCATCAGCCGCTGCTGCGGGTCCATGGCGAGCGCCTCGCGCGGGGAGACGCCGAACAGGTCCGCGTCGAAGCCGGCGGCGTCGGGCAGGAACGCGCCGCGGCGGGCGAAGTCGGGGGCGTCGCGCAGGTCCCACCCGCGGTCCGCGGGGATGTCGCCGACCAGGTCGAGTCCCTCGGTCAGCAGATCCCAGAACTCCTCCGGGGTGGCGGCGCCGGGGAACCGGCAGCCCATCGCGACGATGGCGATCGGGTCGTCGGCCGCGGCGGCCGCGGTGGGGACGGGGGATGCGGCCGGGGCGGCGGCCTCGGCCGCGCCGGTCAGTTCGGCGCGCAGCCGGGCGGCGAGGGCGGCCGGTGTCGGGTGGTCGAAGATCAGGCCCGCCGGGAGCGGGAGTCCGGTGGCGGCCCGCAGGGCGTTGCGCAGTTCGACGGCGGTGAGCGAGTCGAAGCCCAGGTCGCGGAACGCCTTGTCGGGCGCGACGGTGGCCGCAGTGCCGTGGCCGAGCACGAAGGCGGCCAGGGTGCGCACCAGGTCCTCGGTGATCCGGCGCCGCTCGCCCTCACCGGCGGCGGCGAGGCGTGCGGCAATGCCGGTGGCTCCGTTCGGGTCCTCGGCGCCGTCCGGCGGGCCGGCGACGACGAGTTCGCGGAGCAGCCGGCTCGGACGCGCCGCGGTGAACCCGGACGCGAACCGTTCCCAGTCGACGTCCGCGACGACCACGGCCGCACCGGCCGCCCCGTCGCCGGCCGCCTCCGTGCCGTCGAGCGTCCGGCCGAGGACGGTGACGGCGAGGTCCGGAGACAGAGGGGTGAGCCCGGAGCGGCGCAGCCGCTGGGTCAGGGCCTCGTCCTCGGCCATGCCGGTCTCGGCCCACGGCCCCCAGCCGATCGAGGTCGCGGGCAGTCCCTGTGCACGGCGGCGCTCGGCGAGTGCGTCGAGGTGTGCGTTGGCGGCGGCGTAGTTGGCCTGGCCCGCCGTGCCCACGGCACCGGTGAAGGACGAGAAGAGGACGAACGCGTCGAGCGGGAGGTCCCGCGAGAGGACGTCGAGGTTCTCGGCTGCCAGCGTCTTGGACCGTAGGACCTGCTCGAAGCGGTCCGGGGTCAGGCCGTCGAGCACACCGTCGTCGAGCACACCGGCGGCGTGGACGATGCCGGTGATCGGGTACTGCTCTGGTACGCCGGCGAGCAGCGCGGCGAGCGCGTCACGGTCGGTGATGTCGCACGCCACGGCCGTCGCGGTGGTGCCCGCTGCGGCCAGTTCGGCGACCAGCTCGGCGGCGCCGGGCGCCTCCGGTCCCCGCCTGCCGACGAGCAGCAGCCGGGTGTGGCCCCGCGCGGCGAGCAGACGGGCCACCTGGGCGCCGAGCGCGCCGGTGCCGCCGGTGACCAGTACGGTGCCATCGGTGCGGGGCCCGGGGACGACGGCGAGCGCAGGGGGCGAGGCGGCGACGAGACGGCGCGCGTAGACGCCGTCGGCCCGGACCGCCACCTGGTCCTCGACGTCGCCGTCCCCGTCGCGCGCCCTGCCAGTGGCGAGTACGGCGCACAGCCGGTTCCCGGCGCGGACGTCCAGGGTCTCGGGCAGGTCGAGCAACCCGCCCCACACGTGGGGCAGTTCCAGGGCGGCGACCCGGCCGAAGCCCCAGATCTGGGCCTGGGCGGGGTCGGGCGGGCCGTCGGCGCGGCCGGTCGAGACCGCGCCTCGGGTGAGGGCCCACAGCGGGACGTCGGCGTCGGCGCAGGCCTGGGTGAGCAGGTGCGTGGCGGCGAGGCCGCGGCTGAGGGCGGCGCCCTCGTGCAGGGCCCTCGTGTCCGTTCCCAGCAGCGAGACGACGCCCGCCAGCTCTCCGTACGAGCGCAGTCGCTCGGCGAGAGCGGCCCGGTCGTCGCCGAGGTGCGGCAGGCCGAGGACGGTGGCTCCGCCGCGCCGCAGCGCGTCGGCGATCTGCGCGCCCGTGCTGTGCTGGGTGTCCGTGCTGGCCGTGCTCTGCGTGCTGCCCGTGCTGTCCGTGCTCCGCGTCGTGTCCGTGTTCTGCGTGCTGTCCGTGGTGTCCGTGCCGACGACGAGCCAGACGCCGTCGAGTACGGCGGGCGCCGCGGCGACGGGCCGCCACACGGTCCGGTGGTACCAGGAACCGACGGTCGCCTCGGTGCGCCGGCGATCGTGCCAGGACGAGAGGTGTGGCATCAGTCCGGCCAACCCGCGCCGGGCGTCGTCGTCGGGCAGACCCAGGGTGTCGGCGAGCCGCTCGACGTCCCGCCCGGCGACGGCCGTCCAGAAGCCGGCCTCGGCCTGGTCGCGGCCGGCCGAGACGCCTACGTCGGCGACGGCGTCGGGCCAGTAGCGCTCACGCTGGAAGGCGTACGTCGGCAGCTCGACGGGACGGCCCCCGAGCGGCGCGAAATACGCCCCCCAGGCGACGTCGGTGCCGTGTACGTACAGGGTGGCGACGGCTCGCAGCAGCGCAGCGTGCTCGCCCTGACCGGAGCGCAGCGCGGGGACGGCGGTGGCGTCCTCGGCGATGTGCGGGACGAGAGCCGCGAGGGTGGCGTCGGGGCCGAGTTCGAGGAAGGTCCGGGTGTCGGTGAGGGAGGCGACCGCGTCGGCGAAGCGGACGGGCTCACGGATCTGACCGACCCAGTAGTCCGCGGTCGCCAGGTCGCCCGGCGCCGTGGCGACGACGGGGATCGTAGGAGCGTTGTACGTCAGCGACTTCGCGACGGTCGCGAACTCGTCGAGCATCGGCTCCATCAGACGCGAATGGAACCCGTGCGAAACGGTGAGCCGCTTCACCCGTACGCCCTCGGAGCGCAGCCGCTCCTCCAGTACCGCGATCGCATCGACGTCACCGGAAACCGTCACCGACGTCGGCCCGTTGACCGCCGCGAGGTCCACACCCTCGGGCAGCTCAAGACCGTCCTCGGCGGCCTCCACGGCCAGCATCGCACCGCCCGAGGGAAGCGCGTCCATCAAACGACCACGCGCCGAGACGAGAGCACACGCGTCGTCCAGAGAGAGGACCCCGGCCACATGCGCGGCGGCCAGCTCGCCGATCGAGTGCCCGACGAGGACGTCCGGGGCGACACCCCAGGACTCCACCAGCCGGAACAACGCCACCTCGACCGCAAACAAAGCAGGCTGCGTGTACGCCGTACGCGCCAGCAGCTCCGCATCCTCGCCGAACGCGACGTCCCGCAAAGGCAGTTCGAGGTCCACCCGTGCACACACCGCGTCGAACGCCTCGGCGAACACCGGGAACGCCTCGTACAGCTCACGCCCCATCCCCACCCGCTGCGCACCCTGACCCGAGAACAGGAAGCCCGTGCGCCCGGACGACGCGACGCCGGTCGGCGCGTTTCCGCGCCCGACCGCGAGCGCGTCGAGTTCACGCAGGAGTTCCTCGCCTCCCGTTCCCAGGACGACCGCCCGGTGCTCCAGCGTCGTACGCCGGGTCACCAGCGAAAGACCGACGTCAGCCGGCTTCTCGGCCTCGGCCGTGGCGCGCAGCCGGGCCGCCTGGGCGCGCAGGCCTTCCGGTGAGGCGCCGCTGAGCACCCAGGGCACGAGCGTGTCCGGCATCTGGGGCAGCGGGTGGCCGACGACGGGCTCGTCCGGTGCCTGCTCGATCATGGTGTGCGCGTTGGTGCCGCTGATCCCGAACGACGAGACCGCCGCGCGCCGGGGCCGCCCGGTCGTCGGCCAGGGCCGCTCTTCGGTGAGCAGCTCCACGGCACCCGCCGACCAGTCCACGTGCGGCGAGGGCGCGCCCGCGTGCAGGGTGCGGGGCAGCACGCCGTGTCGCATGGCCATGACCGTCTTGATGATGCCGCCGACGCCTGCCGCCGCCTGCGTGTGTCCGATGTTGGACTTCAACGATCCAAGCCACAGGGGCTGTTCGGGGTCCCGGCCGCGTCCGTAGGTCGCGAGCAGCGCCTCCGCTTCGACCGGGTCGCCGAGCTTGGTGCCCGTACCGTGCGCCTCCACCATGTCCACGTCGTCGGGGTTCAGGCCCGCGTCGGCGAGAGCCGCCTTGATGACGCGCTCCTGGGAGGGGCCGTGGGGCGCGGTGAGGCCGTTGGACGCGCCGTCCTGGTTGACGGCCGACCCGCGCACCACGGCCAGCACCTGGTGCCCGTTGCGCCGGGCGTCGGAGAGCCGCTCCACCAGCAGCACACCGGCGCCCTCGGACCAGCCGGTGCCGTCCGCGTCCGCCGAGAAGGACTTGCAGCGACCGTCGGGCGCGAGCCCCCGCTGCTTGCTGAAGTCCACGAAGACGCTGGGCGTGGACATCACGGTGACGCCCCCGACGAGGGCCATCGAGCACTCGCCCGCCCGCAGGGACCGGGCGGCCAGGTGCAGGGCGACCAGGGACGACGAACACGCCGTGTCCACGGTGACGGCCGGACCCTCGAGCCCGTACGTGTACGCGATCCGGCCGGACACCACGCTGCCCGCGCCACCGGTGGCCCGGTATCCCTCGGTCTCCGGAAGGGTCTCGGCGGCAGCCGCGTAGTCGTGGTACATGACGCCGGCGAAGACACCGGTGTCACTGCCGCGCAGAGCGGCCGGGTCGATGCCGGCCCGCTCGAAGGTCTCCCAGGACAGCTCCAGCATCAGCCGCTGCTGCGGGTCCATCGCCAGCGCCTCACGCGGCGAGACGCCGAAGAGCCCGGCGTCGAAGGCGGCGGCGTCGTGCAGGAAGCCGCCGTGCCGCGCGTAGGTGGTGCCGGGGCGGGACGCGTCGGGGTCGTGGAGACGTGCGAGGTCCCAGCCGCGGTCGGTGGGGAATCCGGAGATGCCGTCGCGTCCCTCCCTGACCATGCGCCAGAGTTCCTCGGGGCTGTCCACACCGCCCGGGTAGCGGCAGCTCATCGCGACGATGGCGATCGGCTCGTCCGTCGCGGCGGTACGCCGGGGGCGCGGCGTGGTGGTGGTGGCCGCGGCTCCGCTCAGCTCCTCGCGGAGGTGGGCCGTGAGCGCGGCGGGGCTGGGGTGGGAGAAGACGAGGGTGGCGGCCAGCCTCAGCCCGGTGGCGGCGGCCAGGCGGTTGCGCAGCTCGACGCCGGTGAGGGAGTCGAACCCGAGGTCCTTGAAGGTTCGGTCGGCATCCACGCGCGTACCGGAGGAGTGACCCAGCACGGCCGCGACTGTCGTCCGTACCAACTCCTCGACGGCACGCGTCCGCTCGGGCTCCGGCAGCGCGGCGAGGCCGTCGGCGTCCGCCGCCGGGCCGGCCGCGGCGGCCGAGCGGAGCACGGGGCGCGCCAGGTGCCGCAGCAGCGGCGACACCGATCCCTCGGGGGCGGGCTCGGCGGCCATGGCCAGGATGTGCGCGGGCCCGGCGGTCGCGGCCGCGTCGAGGAGCCGTACGCCTTGGTCGGGGTCCAGTGCGCCGCCCAGTGCGGCGAAGCGTGCGCGGTCCGCCGTCCCGAGGCCGTCGGCCATGCCCCCGGCCCCGCCCCACAGCCCCCAGCCCACGGCGACGGCGGGCAGCCCCTCGGCTCGGCGGCGGGCGGCGAGGCCGTCGAGGAAGGCGTTGGCCGCGGCGTAGGACGCCTGGCCCGCGGTGCCGAAGGAAGCGGCCACGGACGAGAACAGCACGAAGGAGGTCAGGCCGAGTTCGCGGGTCGCCTCGTCGAGGAGAGCCGCCGTCTCGGCCTTGGGGCGCAGCACCGCGGCGACGCGTTCGGGGGTCAGCGAGGTGAGCAGGCCGTCGTCGAGGACGCCTGCGGTGTGGACGACGGAGGTGACGGGGTGGTCGGCGAGCACCCGGTCGAGGTCGCGCCGGTCGGCGGCGTCACCGGCGACGACGGACACGGTGACGCCCTGGGCGGTCAGTTCGGCGGCCAGCTCGGTGGCGCCCGGCGCCTCGGGGCCGCGCCTGCTGAGCAGGACCACACCCGTGACCCCGTGTGCGGCGGCCAGGTGGCGGGCGACGCGGGCGCCGAGCGCCCCGGTGCCGCCGGTGATCAGCACGGTGTCGTGCGGGCCCCACGGCGGGGTGGTGCCGGCTCGCAACCGGGCCGCGCGCGGAGTCAGCGGGGTGCCGGAGCGGAAGGCGGTCTGGGGGGTGTCGCCGGGCAGGCCCGCGGCGAGCGCGGCGGCCGACGCGGCCGTACCGTCCAGGTCCACCAGGCCGAATCGGCCCGGGTGTTCGGTCTGTGCGGACCGCACCAGGCCCCAGACCGCGGCGGCGGCCGGATCGACCGTCTCGCCGTCGACCGTGGCGACGGCGTTCCGTGTGACGACGACCAGCCGGCTGGCGGCGGAACGCTCGTCGTGCGCCCAGTCGCGGAGCAGACCGAGGACGGCGGTGACCGTGTCATGCGTGCGCCGTGCGAGTGCGGCGCCGGCCGCGAGCGGCTCCGGGCCGGCGCCGACACAGGCGAGCACGGTGCCGGGCACGGCCTCCGCCTCCGCCAGGGTGCCCAGGCCGCGCAGACCGGTCACCGCGGTGACCGTGTCGAGCAGCTCGGTGCTGCCCACGGGCACGGCCACGAGGGGCACTTCGCGCTCCCCGTCACCGGCAGGAGTCCAGTCGACGTCGTAGAGCACGCCCGTGGACGCGGCGGCCAACCGGTCGGCGGTCACGGGCCGGAAGGCGAGTGACCGCGCCGTCAGCACGGGCGCGCCCGCCGGGTCGGTGAGGCGTACCGCGTACTCGTCGGGACCGCGCCGGGTCAGCGTCACGCGCAGCGCCGTGGCGCCGTCGGCGTGCCGGGTCACACCGGACCAGGCGAACGGCAGCAGGGCGGTGCCGTCCTCGCGGAGCAGGCCGGCGGCACCGAGCGCGTGCAGCGCGGCGTCGTACAGCGCGGCCTGCGGCCCCTCGGGCAGCTCGACCTCCGCGTGCACGGTGTCGCCGTCGCGCCAGGCTGCGCGCAGGCCCCGGAAGGCGGGGCCGTAGGAGAGTCCGTACGCCGCGAGTGTGTCGTACTCCGGTGGGGTGGCCGTGCCCGTGGATGGCCAGCTGTCGCCGGGTCCGGGGTCCGCCTGGGGCGGGCGGACGGGCTCCAGGGTGCCGACTGCGTGGGTGGTCCAGGGCGCCCCGGTGTCGCCGTCGGGGCGGCTGTGGATCTCGACGGTCTGCCCGGCCACCGTCATCTGGAGCTGGGTGCCGCCGTGCTCGGGCAGCACGAGGGGCTCGCTCACGATCAGCTCGGCGAGTCCGGGCAGCCCGGCCCGGCTTCCCGCGTGCAGGGCGAGATCGACGAGGGCGGTGCCTGGCAGCACGATCCGGCCGTGGACGACGTGGTCGGCCAGCCAGGGGTGGGTGGCGGGGCCGATGACGCCGGTCCAGATCTGCCCGCCGTCGCCCGCGAGCGGCACGACGGCCCCCAGCAACGGGTGGCCGGCCACGGCCAGACCGGCGACGGCCAGTGCGGTGGTGGAGAGCACGGGGGACGTCCAGTAGCGGGTCCGCTGGAAAGCGTAGGAGGGCAGCTCCACGGGACGAGGGCCGCCCGGGCCGGCGACGGCTGCCCAGTCCGGCGCCACGCCCCGGGTCCACAGCGCGGCGGCGGCGGTGAGCGCGGAGCCGACATCGCCCTGATCGCGGCGCAGCGCGGGGACGGCGGTGGCGTCCTCGGCGATGTGCGGGACGAGGGCGGACAGGGTGGCGTCGGGGCCGAGTTCGAGGAAGGTCCGGGTGTCGGTGAGGGAGGCGACCGCGTCGGCGAAGCGGACGGGCTCACGGATCTGACCGACCCAGTAGTCCGCGGTCGCCAGGTCGCCCGGCGCCGTGGTGACGACGGGGATCGTCGGAGCGTTGTACGTCAGCGATTCCGCGATGGTCGCGAACTCGGCGAGCATCGGCTCCATCAGACGCGAGTGGAACGCGTGGGAAACGGTGAGCCGTTTCACCCGTACGCCCTCGGAGCGCAGCCGCTCCTCCAGCGCACCGATCGCGTCCGCGTCACCGGACACCGTCACCGACGTCGGCCCGTTGACCGCCGCAAGGTCCACACCCTCGGGCAGCTCAAGCTCACCCTCGGCGGCTTCGACGGCCAGCATCGCGCCGCCCGACGGCAGCGCATCCATCAAACGGCCACGCGCCGAGACGAGAGCACACGCGTCGTCCAGAGAGAGGACCCCGGCCACATGCGCGGCGGCCAGCTCGCCGATCGAGTGCCCGACGAGGACGTCCGGGGTGACACCCCAGGACTCCACCAGCCGGAACAACGCCACCTCGACCGCAAACAACCCCGGCTGGGCATAGACCGTCCGGTCCAGCGCCTCGCCGTCCTCGAACACGACGTCGCGCAGCGGCCGTTCGAGGTCCACCCGGGCACACACCGCGTCGAACGCCTCGGCGAACACCGGGAACGCCTCGTACAGCTCACGCCCCATCCCCACCCGCTGCGCACCCTGACCCGAGAACAGGAAGCCCGTAGGTCCGGACGCCGTGACGCCGCGGAGCACGCCCGCCGCGTCGTGGCCCTCCGCCAGCGCGCCGAGGCGGGCCGCCAGTTCCTCGCGGTCGGCGGCGAACACAGCCGCGCGGCGGTCCAGGGAGAAGCGGGTCGTGGCCGACGAGCGCGCTATAGCGGCCACCGGTACGGTCGGCTCGGCGTCCAGGAAGGCCCGCAGCCGGGCTGCCTGGGCGCGCAGCGCCGCATCGCCGCGCCCGGTCAGGAGCACGGGAAGGGCCGGGCCGGATATCGGTCCCTCATCTTCCCGGGGGGTCGGTTCGGGTGCCGCCTCGATGACCGCGTGAGCGTTGGTGCCGCTGATCCCGAACGACGACACGGCGGCCCGATACGGCCGGTCCGCGGGTGGCAGGGTGACGTGCTCAGTGAGCAGCCGCACCGCGCCCGACTCCCAGTCGACGTGCGGTGACGGCTCGTCGGCGTGCAGGGTGCGGGGCAGCACGCCGTGCCGCAGCGCCATGACCGCCTTGATGACGCCGGCCACACCGGCCGCGGCCTGGGTGTGCCCGATGTTGGACTTCACCGACCCCAGCCACAACGGGCTGTCGGCCAGACGGTTCTGGCCGTACGTGGCGAGCAGCGCCTGCGCCTCGATCGGGTCACCCAGGCGCGTACCCGTACCGTGCGCCTCGACCAGGTCCACGCCCGAGGGGTCCAGGCCCGCGGCCGTCAGCGCCGCCCGGATGACGCGCTGCTGCGCCAGGCCGTTGGGGGCGGTCAGACCGTTGGACGCACCGTCGGAGTTGACTGCGGAGCCCCGTACCACGGCCAGGACGCGCTGCCCGTCGGCCAGCGCGTCGGACAGGCGGCGCAGGACCAGCACGCCCGCGCCCTCGGACCAGCCGGTGCCGTCGGCCTCCGCGCCGAACGCCTTGCAGCGGCCGTCGGGAGAGAGCCCGCCCTGCCGCGCGAACTCGGCGAGGACGCCGGGCGTGGCCATCAGGGTGACACCGCCGGCGAGAGCCGTGGAGCACTCCCCCGCGCGCAGCGCCTGTGCGGCCAGGTGCAGCGCCACCAGGGACGACGAACAGGCCGTGTCCACGGTCACCGCCGGGCCGTCGAACCCGAAGGTGTAGGCGATGCGGCCGGAGGCGACGCTCGCGGTGGAGCCGGTCAGCAGGTAGCCCTCGGAGCCCTCGGCGGGCTCGTGCATCCGGGGGCCGTAGTCCTGGGCGGTGGCGCCGATGAAGACGCCGGTGCGGCTGCCGCGCAGGGCGGCCGGGTCGGTGCCGAGCCGTTCCAGGGCCTCCCAGGAGGTCTCCAGGAGCAGCCGCTGCTGCGGGTCCATCGCCTGGGCTTCGCGCGGTGAGATGCCGAACAGTTCGGCGTCGAAGCCCGCGATGTCGTCCAGGAACCCGCCGGAGGAGGGAAGTTCGGTGTCCAGTGCGTCCAGGGACGGCTGCCAGCCCCGGTCGGTGGGCAGGTCGCCGAGCACTTCGCGGCCCTCGCTCAGCACGTCCCACAGCGCCGCGGGCGAGTCGATGCCGCCGGGGAAGCGGCAGGCCATGGCGACGATGGCGACGGGTTCGCCGGGGTCCACGTGCTCCGCGGGGGCCGTGCCGTGCGGCAGGCCGTCGGTGTCCTCGCCGCGCAGCGTGTCGCACAGGTGACGGGCGACCGCGGCCGGGGTCGGGCGGTCGAAGAGGTAGGTGGGCGGCAGGGTGAGGCCGGTGGCGGCGGCGAGCCGGTCCCGCAGTTCGACCAGGGTCAGGGAGGCGAGTCCCAGAGCCTTGAAGGTCAGCTCCGGGTCCACGTCCGCGGCCGCGGTGAACCCGCCGACCACGGCGGCGTGGGACCGGACCAGTTCCAGCACGGTTCCGCGGGCGGACTGCGGTGAGGTGGCGCGCAGTTGCCGGCGCAGCGGGTCGTCCCGGTCGGTGGCGGTCTCCTGGCCGGCGGTGGCCGGTGCGGCGGTGTCACGAGCGGGCTCGCCGGAGCCGGTCCACTGCGCGGCGGCCGTGCCGGGCCGCCAGTGGCGTTCGCGCTGGAAGGCGTAGGTGGGCAGGTCCACGATGTCGCCGGGCGGGACGGGCAGGCGGACGTCGCGGCCGTGGGCGAGCAGTTCGGCGGCCGAGCCGAGGAGCCGGGTCAGGTTACCCTCGCCGCGCCGCAGCGAGCCGACGACCGCGGTGCCGGGTACGTCCAGTTCGGCCAGGGTGTCGCGCACGGCGGGCACCAGGACCGGGTGCGGGGTGACCTCGACGAGGAAGCGGAAGTCCTCCTCGGCCAGTCGCCGGACGGCGGCGGAGAACTCGACGGTGGAGCGCAGGTTCCGGTACCAGTAGGCGGCGTCCAGGCCGGCCGTGTCCGTCCACTCTCCGGTGACGGTGGACAGGAACGGCACCTCGGACGTGCGGGGCCGGATGCCGGCCAGTGCCGTCATCAGCTCGTCGTGGATCCGTTCGACGTGCGCCGAGTGCGAGGCGTAGTCCACCGGTATCCGCTTGGTCCCGACGCCGTGCGACGCGCACCGTGCCGCGAAGTCGTCGAGGGCGCCGTCCGGCCCCGACACCACGATCGCGGCCGGCCCGTTGTCGGCGGCGAGCGAGAGCGCGGGGTCGTCGTCGAGCCACGGGCGGACCTGGGCCGCCCCGGCCTGCACGGACAGCATCCCGCCCTGCCCGGCCAGGGCGCGCAGGGCGCGGCTGCGCAGGGCGACCACCGCGGCGGCGTCCTCCAGCGACAGCGCGCCCGCCACGCAGGCCGCGGCGATCTCGCCCTGGGAGTGTCCGGCGACGGCGTCGGGCTGGACGCCCAGCGACCGCCAGGTCTCGGCCAGGGCCACCATCACGGCGAAGAGCGCGGGCTGCACGACGTCGACCCGCTCCAGCGTGGGGGCGCCCTCGGCGCCGCGCAGGACGTCCGTCAGTGAGAAGTCCGTGTGCGGGGCGAGCGCCTCCTCGCAGGCGTGGATGGTACGGGTGAACACCTCGTCGGCGTCGAGGAGTCCGGCGGCCATGGCGGGCCATTGGGAGCCCTGGCCGGAGAAGAGCATGGCCAGCCGTCCGGTGCGCGCGGTGGCCTCGCTGACGCCCGGCGCCGGAAGTCCCGCGGCGACCGCACCGAGCTGTGCGAGGAGCTTCTCGCGGTCCTCGGCGAGGAGCACGGCGGTGCGGGCGAAGCGTGTGCGGGTGGCGGCCAGCGAGTGCGCCACGTCCGCCACGGTCAGGTCCGCCTCCTCCACCGCGTCCCGCAGCCGGGCGGCCTGGGCGCGCAGTGCCTGCGCGGTGTGGCCGGAGACCACGACCGGCGTGGGCAGCCCGTTCCCGTCGGCGACCGGCGTGGGCAGCCCGTTCCCGTCGGCGGCAGGAGCCGGGGAAGGGACGGCCGGAGCCGTGGAAGCGGCGGCCGGACGGGCCGTCGGGGCGGGCGCCGGGCCCAGCACGAGGTGGCAGTTGGTGCCGCCCATGCCGAACGAGCTGACTCCGGCGAAGCCCTCGCCGCCCAGAGCGCCGGTGTCGGTCTGCACCCGCAGGTTCAGCCGCTCCAGGGGGATGCCGGCCGGTGCGGACCGGAAGTTGAGGCTCGGCGGCACGACGCCCCGCTCGACCGCGAGCACGGCCTTCAGGAGGCCCGCGATGCCGGCGGCGCCCTCCAGGTGGCCGATGTTGGTCTTCACCGAGCCCACAGGCAGCGGCGCGGTGCGTGCGGCGCCGAGGGCCGCGCCGAGGGCCGCGGCTTCGACGGGGTCGCCGACCGGGGTGCCGGTGCCGTGCAGTTCGACGTAGCCGACCGCGTCCGGGGCGATCCCCGCGCGGGCGTGGGCGGTGCGCAGGACGGCCTCCTGGGCCGCGGCGCTGGGGGCGGTGAGGCTGGGGCCGCCGCCGTCGTTGTTGACGGCGCTGCCGTGGATGACCGCGTGGATGCGGTCGCCGTCGGCGAGGGCCCGGGCCAGTGGCTTGAGGACGACGACGGCGCCGCCCTCGCCGCGTACGAAACCGTTGGCGCGCTCGTCGAAGGTGAAGCAGCGGCCGTCCGGGGAGAGTCCGCCGAAGCGCAGCGCGGCGACGGTGCTGTCGGGGGCCAGGATCAGGCTGACACCGCCGGCGAGGGCGAGGTCGGACTCGCCGCGCGCCAGGCTTTCGCAGGCGAGGTGGACGGAGACAAGGGAGGAGGACTGGCCGGCGTCCACGGTGAGGCTGGGGCCGTGCACGCCGAGCGTGTAGGACACGCGGTTGGCGATGACACCGCGCTGCAGGCCGGGCATGGAGTACCGGTCGATGCCGGCGTCGCCCTCGCGGTGCAGAAGGGTGGCGTAGTCGTCCCAGATCGCGCCGAGGAAGACTCCGGTGCGGCTGCCGCTCAGGCCGGCCGGGATGTGCCGGGCGTCCTCCAGCGCCTCCCAGGCGAGTTCGAGGGCGAGGCGCTGCTGGGGGTCGGTGGCGGCGGCCTCGCGGGGGGAGATGCCGAAGAAGGCGGCATCGAAGTCGGCGACGTGCTCGATGAATCCGCCGCGCGGGACTCCGGGCACGCGCGCGCGGTCGGCGGGGGTCTCCGTGATCGCGTCAGCGCCCGCGGCGAGCAGGTCCCACAGCGGTGCCGGTCCGGGCGCGCCGGGCAGCCTGCACGCGTACCCGATGATCGCCACGGCCTCGGAACCACGGGTGTACGTATCCGACATGAATGCCCCGAATCACTCGACGTCGCGAGTTTCACCGGAACCAAGTCTTCCGGCCGACGGCCGGGGCGGGCGCGTACGCGCCAGCCGTGTGGTCCGGCTGCTTCCTCGACTGAAGCACTCCGGACGCTAGCCAGGGCCCGACGGGCGGCCAACCCCTAGCCGCCACGCCGCCGCCCCTAAACCACCTGGCCAGGGGGCGGCGGCGCGGCCGGCTCAGGGGTGCGCGGGCCGGGCGGCGCGGCTCACGCGGCGGCCACCGCCTGGGTACGGCTCTTCTCGGCGCGGTAGAGCCAGTAGGCGGACCAGAAGCCCGAGACGCCGATCAGGACCATGGCGACGATCACCGGCCACTGCCACGGGTCGGAGACGTGCAGCGCGAGGAACCAGACCTTGTCCGGGGAGCCGCTGAGTTTGATCCCCAGCGGCACCAGGCCCTGCGGGAGCAGGCCGACGATGCCGACGGCCATGGCCGTCCACATCAGCGTCTGGCGCTTGGCGGACATCGTCTCGAACGGGGACTTGCCGGCCTCCTCCTCGCTGGTGGCGGTCGACGACGGGGCGCCCGAGCGCATCAGGTGCAGCAGTTCCGGGCCCTGGTCCCGGAGCTTCTTCGCCGCCACCGAGCCGAGCAGCACATGGCTGAGCACACCCGTGAGCAGGGCGACCGGGAGGCTCGCCCACAGCAGCGCGGGCTGCTCCAGCGCGTGGCCCGCCCAGGCGACTCCGAGCGCGGGGCACATGGCCAGCGCGACGAGGAAGAACATCAGGAACGACTGGCCCGTGACATCGCCGTGGTCCATGGGCGAGTTCTTGCTCTTGTGCGGGTCCGGGCCGGGCACCAGGACCGCGACGGAGGCCCAGATCAGCAGGCCGGAACCGCCGCCGAGCGCGGCCAGGTTGCCCGCGAGCGCCCACGGCACCAGGGCGGGGTCACCGTGCACGAGCGAGCCGGCGAGCGTCAGGAGCAGCGTGAGCGGGCCGAAGACGATCAGCCAGGCGAGCTGGCGTGCGCGGACGTCGGCCTTCTCCTTCCCGGGCACCGTCAGGGTCAGCCAGAGGGCGGTGCCGTCCTGGCCGTAGAGGTTGGCACAGGTCGCCGCGGCCATCAGCGCGCCGGCCGCGCCGACGAACGGGAACGCGGCGGTGAAGTCGAAGATCAGCGGGAACAGCGCGGTGATGACCGCGAAGGCCGGGCCGAGCACGATGCTCTGTGTGCGCATCGGGTCGCGCCACCAGGTGCGCAGCTCCTTGAGGCAGATCATCCCGACGTCGCCGCGGAACAGCCGGGGACGCCGTACGGCCTGACGTGCGGAGGAGCCCCGGACGACCGGGCGGGCCAGCCGCTGCGGTCCGAGGAGCGCGCTCCACGCGGCGAACAGGGCCGCCACCAGCGCGGCCAGCGCGGCCAGCGGACCCACCGTCCACAGCCAGTCGCCGCGCCCGGCCGCCTCGACGGCGAGCAGTCCCCAGCTGGAGGGCAGCGCCCGCACCACGGTGGAGAAGGTGGGCGGGAAACCGTACTCGAGGAGCAGGTAGACCCCGATCATCAGCACCCAGGAGAAGGAGCACAGCGAGACGATCGCGGCCGTGACGGTCGCGGTGATGGCGCCGCCGATACGGGACCGGGCCAGGGCGCGGAACAGCAGCGTGACCACCCGGGACAGCATCACCACGAGCAGCAGGAGCAGCACCACTGCGGGGACCGACACCACGACGGCCTGCCAGCTCAGCCGGGCCGCGAAGGCGGTCGTCGCGCCGAACGCCAGCACGGTGATCGTCGTGGTGACGCCGACCAGCGCGGCGGCGAGCAGCCCCGTGGTCAGGGTGCGGCGTGGGATCGGCTGGCGGTGGAAGTGCTCGCCGTTGAGGGCGGGTTCGCCGGCGAAGATCGGGCCGACGATCCAGCCCAGCGCCCACAGCGCGAAGGTGACCGCGAGCACGTCCATCAGCATCCGCGGCTGGGAGAAGTCGAGGAACGCCAGGATGACGGTGGTGACGGCGAGGCAGATCCCGGCGGCCCAGCCCAGGCCGCTGAGGGCCATCTTGGTGTCGGACGTGCTGTGGCGCAGCACGGCCAGCTTCATCTGGATCAGGACGCCAACCACGACAGTCCCTCCCCGCCGCCGATCGTCACGCCGACCAGGTCGACGAAGGTCTCCTCCAGCGAGCGGCCGCCGCGCACCTCGTCCAGCGGCCCCTCGGCGACGACACGGCCCCGGGCCATCACGCCGACGGTGTCGCAGAGCTGTTCGACGAGTGCCATGACGTGGCTGGAGATCAGTACCGAACCGCCGCCGTCGACGAACCGCCGCAGGATCTGCTTGATGGTGGCGGCGGAAACCGGGTCGACGGCCTCGAAGGGCTCGTCGAGCACCAGCATCTTGGGGGCGTGCAGCAGGGCCGTGGCCAGGCCGACCTTCTTGCGCATACCGGTGGAGTAGTCGACCACGAGGGTGCGTTCGGCGGAACCGTCGAGCTCCATGACGGCGAGCAGCTCGTCGGCGCGGCGGTCCACCTCGGCGGCGTCGAGACCGTGCAACTGGCCGAGGTAGGTGAGCAGTTCGCGGCCGGTGAGCCGCTCGGGCATGGCGAGCCCGTCGGGCAGGACACCCAGCAGGCGGCGCGCCTTCAGCGGCTCGTCCCAGATGTCGACGCCGTGGACCTTCGCCGTGCCCGCGTCGGGCCTGAGGAGGCCGACGGCCATCGAGAGGGTGGTGGTCTTGCCCGCGCCGTTCGGTCCGACAAGTCCGTAGAAGGAGCCGGGCCGCACGGTGAGCTCCACGTGATCCGCGGCCGTGTAGTCCCCGAACACCTTGTGCAGGCCCTCGAGGCGGAAGGCGGGTTCCTCTCTCCGGGATTCCCTGCCGGTCGTGTCCGTCATGGTCGTGTGCTGAGTTACGTCGTCCACCGCGTTCCTTCTACGTGAGACACAGGGCGGCCCATCGGAGTGCGGGCCTCTCGGTCCTGCTGGCCATCCTGCCAACGTTCCTGTCGTGCTCGCGAGTTCGCTCACCAGACAGGCCGGAATACGGCGCTCTGCGTCCGCGCGCGTACCGAGTGGGGGGTGCTGAGGGGGCTCAGCTCGGCCGGCTCCTCCGATGGTCCCCGCACCGGTCCGCCGTCAACACCCCCTAATCACGCGAACGCGCCCCTCTAGGGGTGTCGTTTCGTTCACGAGTGCGATCTCTTCGCAGAACTGTCACGGGCTCTCCAGTTCGTTGTCGATGAGGGCGAAGATGTCCTCCTCGGTGGCGTCCCGCAGGTCGGCGTCCTGGCCCTCGTCGTCGTCCGGATCCTGGCCGGCCTGATCGTCCGACCACCGCGCGAGGAGGGCGCTCAGCCGGACCCGCAGCCGGGACCGGTCGCCCGCGGACAACGCGTGGGGTGACGCCTCCAGCTCGTCGAGACCGGCCATCAGCGCG
Source organism: Streptomyces sp. NPDC012508 (assembly GCF_042902595.1). NCBI lineage: Bacteria > Bacillati > Actinomycetota > Actinomycetes > Kitasatosporales > Streptomycetaceae > Streptomyces > Streptomyces sp. NPDC012508. Next base: position 1,103 of record NZ_JBIBEO010000017.1, on the reverse strand, counting down.
TCTGCCGCTCCGGGCGCGGGCGGCACCAGTTCGGTGCCGAGCCGCTCGGCGAGTGCCTCGGGGGTGGGGTGGTCGAAGACGAGGGTGGCGGGCAGCCGGACACCGGTGACCGCACCGAGCCGGTTGCGCAGTTCCACCGCGGTCAGCGAGTCGAAACCGAGCTCCTTGAAGGGGCGGTCGCGCTCCACGGCTTCCGCCGTGGCGAACCCGAGCACGGCGGCGGCCTCTGCCCGCACCCGCTCCAGCACCACCCGTGCGCGTTCGTCCGCCGGCAGGGCCCGCAGCCGGTCGGCGAAGCCGGTCTCCCCGGCCGGGGCGGCCGCGGTGCGCCGCGGGCCCCGCACCAGGCCGCGCAGCAGGTGTGGCACCTCCGGTCGGCCGGTGAACGCGGCGATGTCCACGGCGCCCGGCAGCACGGCCGGATCGGCCCCGGACAGTGCCGCGTCGAGCAGGGCCGTCCCGTCCTCGGCGGTGGTCACGGGGAGACCGGAGCGAGCGGCGCGCTCCCGGTCGCCGTCGGTGAGGGTGCCGGTCATGCCGGCGCCCACGTCCCACGGGCCCCAGGCGAGGGAGAGCGCGGGCAGTCCGCGGACATGCCGGTGGCGGGCGAGCGCGTCCAGGTAGGCGTTGGCAGCGGCGTAGTTGCCCTGCCCGGGAGTGCCCAGCGCCGCGGACACGGACGAGTAGAGAACGAACTCCTCTGCGTCGGGGAGCAGTTCGTGCAGATGGCGGGCCGCGGTGACCTTGGCCGCGAGCACGGGGGCGACGCGGTCGGGGGTGAGGGCGGTGGCCACGCCGTCGTCCAGGACCCCCGCGACGTGGAACACGGAGGAGATCCGCCGGCCGCGCACCGCGTCGGCCAGGGCCACGGGGTCGGTGATGTCGCAGGCCACGATCTCGGCGTCGGCTCCGGCCGCCCGCAGGTCCGCCAGCAGCTCGGCCGCGCCGGGGGCGCCGGGACCGCTACGGCTCAGCAGGAGGAGCGAACGACTGCCCCGTGCGGCGAGATGGCGGGCGGTGAGTGCGCCCAGTGCCCCCGTGCCGCCCGTGACCAGGACCGTGCCCGCCGCATCCCACTCCCGCGGCACCGACAACACAACCTT
>NZ_JBIBEO010000016.1:0-39409 GCF_042902595.1 Streptomyces sp. NPDC012508 | reverse complement strand
CCCGTCGAGCGCATGATGCGCGACGCCAAGATCACCCAGATCTACGAAGGCACCAACCAGGTCCAGCGCATCGTCATGGCCCGCAACCTCCCGTAGGACGCAGGCCTCGCGTAGGACGCACTACGTGAAAGGGCGTCCCTCCGAAGTCCGGGAGGGGCGCCCTTCTCGTGTCCGTACGGCTCGGATCAGCGGTCCGACGTGACCGTGACCTTCTCGTCGTTCTGGATCTGCGAGACCAGCTGCTTCACCTTCGGCATGTCCCACTTCAGCGAGCCCTGCGGGGCGCTGCCCGAGATCGGGATGTTCATCGACTTCCCGTCACCGCCGCTGATGCCCTTCATCGCGAAGAACATCTTGCCGAGGTCGTAGAGCGACATGTCCTTGTCCACGATCAGCGTGTCCAGTCCGGCGCCCAGCGTCGGGTAGAGCGTGAACGGGTTGAGGATCGTGCCCGGCGTCGCCGCCTGGTTCGCCAGGGCGGAGAGGAACTTCTGCTGGTTCTTCGTCCGCGCGAGGTCCGACTCGGCGAACGCGTACCGGGTACGGACGAAGGCGAGGGCCTGCTCGCCGTTGAGGGTCTGCTCGCCCGCCTGGAAGTCGGCGCCGGACTTCTTGTCCTTGAAGCCCTTCTCGATGTTCATCTCGACACCGCCGAGCGCGTCCACGATGTTCGCGAAGCCGGCGAAGCCGATCTCCGCGTAGTGGTCGATGCGCAGCCCGGTGTTGAACTCGACCGTGCGGACCAGGAGCTCCGGCCCGTCCATCGCGTACGCCGCGTTGAGCTTGGAGCCGCCGCGCGCCCCGTACTTCTTGCCGGACTCCGAGCCGACGAAGGACGGGATGGTGACCCAGGAGTCGCGGGGGAGCGAGATCATCGTGTTCCCGCTGGAGCAGGCCGCGAGGATCATCATCGAGTCGGTCCGCTTGCCCTCGGCGGAACCGGTGTGCAGCTTCTTCTTCTCCTCGGCCGACATGCCCTCACGGCTGTCGGAGCCGACGATCAGATAGGTCGTGCAGTCGCCCTCGGCCGGCCGCTCGATGACCTTGGAGAGATCGACCTCGTTACGCATCCGGGAGCTGGCCCAGGCGTAGGTGCCGACGCTCCAGCCGAGCAGGGCGACGACCAGGACGATGGAGCCGATCTTGATGCGGCGGCGCCAGTCCGGGGCGGGGCGGCCGGCCGGCTGCGGCGCGTACCGGGGGTCGTGCTGCGGCGGTACGGTGCCGCGGCCCCCGCCCTGCTGCCCGCCGCCGTAGACCTGGCCGGTGCTGTAGCCGCTGTCGTAACCGGTGGCCTGCTGCTGGGTGAAGTTCGGGTTGTAACCCTGGCCCTGTCCCTGGCCCTGGTCGTACCGCGGGTCGTACTGCGGCTGCTGGGGCACCTGCGGGCGCTGTACATGGCGCATCCGGCGAGCGCCCTCGGGCTGCGAGTTCGCGCCGCCGCGGCCGTATCCGCTGTCATCGGGCCAGTCATTCATGCGGACCAGTGTGCAGGCCGCCGACCGGGGCCCGACAGGGCGGGTGGGGAATCGGGGCGGCGCTGTTGCCAAGCTGATGCAAAGGGGACGAGGCCGGGACCCGGCATAAGGTGGAGGGCATGACAGACCAGGCCCAGCGCACGGACCGCCCGGAGGAAGACATTCCGGGCAAGCTCACCTCCGCGTCCCGCACCACCCTCAGCCACATCATGACGAGCCACGACACGAACCTCCTGGGCACGGTGCACGGTGGCGTGATCATGAAGCTGGTGGACGACGCGGCGGGCGCCGTCGCGGGCCGCCACTCGGGCGGGCCGGCCGTGACCGCGTCCATGGACGAGATGGTCTTCCTGGAGCCGGTGCGCGTCGGCGACCTGCTGCATGTGAAGGCGCAGGTCAACTGGACCGGCCGGTCCTCGATGGAGGTCGGCGTGCGGGTCATGGCCGAGCGCTGGAACGAGTCCACCCCCGCCCAGCAGGTCGGCTCCGCCTATCTGGTCTTCGCCGCGGTCGACGCCGACGGCAAGCCGCGCCGCGTGCCGCCGGTCGTCCCCGAGACGGAGAAGGACAAGCGCCGCTACCAGGAGGCCCAGATCCGCCGCACCCACCGACTGGCCCGCCGCCGCGCGATCAAGGAGCTGCGGGAGCGCCGCGCGGCGGAGGGCTACGAGGACTGACCCGAGGCACCTGCGCCGCGGTGCAGCCGGGTGGCTTACGAGCAGACCACCCGGTCGCCCGTGACCGCCTCGAACGCACCGGTGGGCGTCTCCTCCGGTCGCACCGGAGTGACGCTCTTGTAGTCGAGACCGGCCACCACCCGCAGCGTCCTGCCGCGACCCTTCACCGGCCGCAGCTCCGCGCCCGGCAGCGCCGCCGCCAGCGACTTCGCCGAGCGGTCCCAGCGCGGGTCGTACTCCACCAGCGTCCGCCGTACCTCCGGGCCCTCCCCGGTGCGCGGCGCCCGCGTCGTGTCGAACCCGGTGGCCCGCAGGGCGTCGTCCACCTTGCGGCCCAGGCCGTCCGTCCGCGTCCCGTTGTAGACCTGCACCCGGATCGTCCTCGGCGCCACGTCCACCACCGTCCCCCTCGGCCGGTCCTTCGCCTCGGCCTTCGCCCCCGCCGGCCGCGCCGGCGCGAGCGGCCGGTCTTCGCGCAGGGCCTGGAAGAGCTTCTGCGCCTTGGGGGCGTCCCACTTCACCGTCGAGCCGATCCCCTTCACCGGGAAGCTCACGTCCCCGAGCGGTACGGAGACGAACTCCGACGACGCCGGGTTGAAGCCCCGCATCGCCTTGGCGAGGTCCAGCAACTCCTCCGTACCGAAGCCCTGGTCCGCCCGCACCGAGCCGAGCATGGTCGTGGACACCTCCCGGAACCGCACCGGGTTCAGCAGCACCCCGCTGCTCGTCACCCGGTCGATCAGCGCCGCGAGGAACCGCTGCTGGCGCTGCATCCGGCCGATGTCCGCCGCCCCGTCGACATGGCGCGAGCGCACGTACTGCAGCGCCTGCCCGCCGTTCAGCTGATGCGGCCCGGCGGCCAGGTCGAGGCCGGTGTACTTGTCCTTCATCGGCCGCGCCGTACAGATCTCCACCCCGCCGACCGCGTCCACCGTCTTCATGAAGCTGGTGAAGTCGACCTCCAGATAGTGGTCGATCTTGATGCCCGTCATGTTCTCGACGGTCCGGACCGTCAGCCCGGGCCCGCCCTCGGCGTACGCGGCGTTCAGCTTCACCGGGTGCGCCTCGTGGCGCTTCCCGGTGTTCGTGTCGACATGCGCGGGCATCTCGGCGTACGAGTCACGCGGCAGGCTCACCACGCTCGCCCGCTCCCGGTCCTCGCTGATGTGCACGAGCATCACGGTGTCCGTGCAACGGCAGGGCGCCCCGCCCAGCCGGTACGCCTTGCGCTGCTGCCTGGTGAGGTTGTCCCGCCCGTCCGTGCCCACGACCAGCACGTTCATGCCGTGCCCGCCCTGGGGGCGGTTCTTCATGTCCTTGAACGGGTCGACCCGGTCGATCCCGGTGTCCAGGCCGGTGACCAGCGCGTGGCCGATCCCGCCGGCGCCGAGGACGAGCACGGACAGGGTCGTCGCCATCCGCATCCCCCACCGGGGCCGCTCGGCCCGTCTGACGCGGCGGGCCGCCGGTACGGGACGGGCGGCCGGCCTGCGGCGGGGCGCGCGGGGCGGTGTGGGCACCGGGGGACACCTCCGCGGGTGGGACAGGACAAAGGGAGCCGTGAGCACCGTAGGCCCATACGATCAGCGCAAGGGTGCGGCGGTCCGCGTGACGCGCTTCGTGTCCCCCATTCGCGGTAACGTGGCCGCCGATACTGCTGTCTCCCGGGGTGCGACCCCCGGACCCCCGAGGATTCCATGCAGCCCCCCGTCTCCGTGATCATGCCGGTCCTCAACGAGGAACGGCACCTGCGCAACTCGGTCCGTCACATCCTCGAGCAGGAGTACGACGGCGAGATGGAGGTGGTGATCGCGCTCGGCCCGTCCACGGACCGCACCGACGAGATCGCCGCCGAGCTCGTACGAGAAGACCCGCGGGTTCACACCGTGCCGAACCCCACGGGCCGTACGCCCGCCGCCCTCAACGCGGCGATCAAGGCCTCCCGCCACCCGATCGTGGTGCGGGTCGACGGCCACGGCATGCTGTCGCCCAACTACATCGCGACCGCCGTCCGCCTCCTGGAGGAGACGGGCGCGCAGAACGTCGGCGGCATCATGCACGCCGAGGGCGAGAACGACTGGGAGCACGCGGTCGCCGCCGCGATGACCTCGAAGATCGGCGTCGGCAACGCGGCCTTCCACACCGGCGGCGAGGCGGGACCGGCCGAGACCGTGTACCTGGGCGTCTTCCGCCGCGAGGCGCTGGAGCAGCAGGACGGCTACAACGTCGAGTTCATCCGCGCCCAGGACTGGGAGCTGAACTTCCGGATCCGCGAGGCGGGCGGCCTGATCTGGTTCTCGCCCGAGCTGCGCGTCCAGTACCGCCCGCGGCCGAGCGTGCGCGCGCTGGCGAAGCAGTACAAGGACTACGGCCGTTGGCGCCATGTCGTGGCCCGTTACCACCAGGGCTCGATCAACCTCCGCTACCTCGCCCCGCCGACCGCCGTCTGCGCGATCGCGGCCGGCGTGGTGGTGGGCGCGTTCCTCACCCCGCTCGGTTTCCTGGTCCCGGCCGGATACCTGGCCGCGATCACCGCGGGCTCGCTCCCGGCGGGCAAGGGGCTCCCGCTGAAGGCGCGCCTCCAGATCCCGGTGGCCCTCGCGACGATGCACATGTCCTGGGGCTACGGCTTCCTGACGAGCCCGCGCGCCCTCGCGAGGAAGGTCATCGCGAGCCGCCGCCCGTCGGTGCCGGCCACGAAGGTCTGACGCGTCCGTCACGCACACGGCGACGGCCGGGTCCCCCTGCGGGGCCCGGCGTCGCCGTTCTCGTACGCCGAGTGCGCGGGAGCGTCAGCTCTTGCCGTCCCACTTGTAGACGCTGTAGACGTCCATGCACTCCACCTTGTCGTCCGCGCCCTCCGGCAGGTCACCGGCTTCCTGCTTCGGCTGCTTGTACGTGGCGCCCTGGCGCCAGTCCGCGCCGACGACGAGGGTGATGTTCTCCGCCTTGGCGTCCGCCCGGACGGCCGAGTCGGGCAGACCGAGCGCCTTGGCCACGGACAGCGCGTCCGCCTTGCCCTGGTCTCCGGCCGACTTCGGGTACTTGACCACGGTGTCCTTGCGGGGCTCGGCGGTCTTCGAGGACTCCGCCTGGGTGAAGCCCTTGCCCGTCAGGGCCTCGGCCATCGTGCGGGCCCGTCCCTCCGTGGGCGGCAGGCCGTCCCCGGCGGTGCCGTTGACCACCGTGACGGCGAGCGTCCCGGGCGCGCCCGCGGTCGGGCCCTTCGGCTTCGCCGAGGCGGACGGCTTGGCGTCGGCCGGGTCGCCGTTCTTGTCGAAGGCGACGTCGTCGCGGAGCATCGACCACATCTTGTCGGCGGCGCTCTGCACCAGGACGAGCTTGTTCCGGTCCTGCGACCACTCGGCCGTGGGGACCGTCGCCGTCGTGAGGCGGTCGAGCTTCACGTTCTTGAGCTGCATCGACAGGTCGAAGAGCTTCGACACCGATTTGATCTCGTCCGAGACCTGGAGAGCCTGCGTGGCGGTCTCGGCCAGACCCATGAGGCGTCCGGTGTCGGTCCAGGCGTTCTGGCTCTGGAGCTTCTCCATCATGCCGTTCATGTACATGTGCTGGGCCTTGGCGCGGTTCTGGTCGCTGCCGAACGCGTGCCGGGTGCGCAGCCACTGGAGGGCCTGCTCGCCCTTGACCTCGGTGGTTCCCGCCTTCAGCTTCAGCCCGGAACCGCCCTTCTGCTGCCTGGTCGACTTGTCGTGGACGCCGGTCTTCACACAGACCGGAACGCCGCCGACCTCGTCGGCCATCGCGACGACACCCGCGAAGTCGACCATCATCCAGTGGTCGATGTAGACGCCGGTGAGGCTCTCCCAGGTGGTGAGGGTGCAGCCCGGGCCGCCGCGCGAGAGCGTCTCGTTGATCGGCCGGTTGGTCGTGGCGGCGTACGGCGTGCCGTTCTCGTCCTTGCACGCCGGGATCGGGACGACCGTGTCCCGGGGGATCGAGATGATGTTGGCGTTCTTGCGGTCCGCCGAGATGTGGAGCAGCATCTGCACATCGGCGAGCGGCTTGCGGTCCCGCTCGTTCTTGCCTCCGCCGAGCGCCACGTTCTTGGCGTCGGCGCGGCTGTCGGAGCCGATCAGCAGGATGTTGAGCGGAGTGTCGCCGAGCGCGTTCGGCGCGGCCTTCTTCACCCCGCTGTCGCCGCCGGCGCGGCTGCCGCCGCGGAGGTTGTCGTTGAGGTGCTGGTAGTACAGGTAACCGGCCGCCGCCGTGCCGAGTATCAGCAGCGACAGGGTCGCGGCTACCCAGCGCAGCACCTTGCGTTTACCGCTCTTCTTGGCCCGTCTGCGCGGCCCCTTGCGCCGGTGGTTCGCGCGGCCTTCGCCGGCGCCACCGCCGCTCGTGGCGCCGTCGGCCCGGTCCTCGGCGCCCTTGTCCCCACCGGCGGCGGATGCGCCGGTCGCCGACGCGCCGCCCCTGGTCCCGCGGCGCCTGGCCCCTTCGGACCTGGCCCCCTTGGACCTGGCTCCTTCGGACGTCGCTCCGGTGTGCGAGGTCCCCTCGGCCTCGTCACCGTAGAGCGTCTCGTCCCAGCCCAAATCACGGGCGTGCGGAACGCGTCCCCGCGTCCCCTCCCCACGCACGCTGTTCTGTCCCACCCCTGGTCCCCTCGTCTCAGGAATGCGCCGCGGCCCCGGTGTTACCGGGTCACTGGGCGCACACCTTCTTGTCTGCGGTCTGCGCACCCTCCGGCGCCTTTGCCGGACCGGTGAGGGGCACCCCCGCCCCCTTGAAGTCGGAGCCGAGGACGAGCGTCATGGGTGCGAGCTCCTCGGCGTCCTGCGTGCCCGGCTTGAGAGCCGTGGCGGGCAGACCCATCAGGTCCGCCAGCTTGCGGGCCTGATCGGCCTGGTTCGGTGCGTACTCGAGCGTGGTCTTCGCCGCCTTCTCAGGGGCGTTGCTCTTGTTCGTGGACCTCGTGACGCCCTGCTCGACCTGCAGCCAGTTGATCGTCGACTGGGCGGCGCCCTGGATCCCGCTGCCGTTGTAGACGTCGACGCGCACCTCGCGCGCCGTGGACCGGTCGCCCTTCAACAGGGCGGCCTGGGCGTTCTTGGCGTCCTGCTGCTTCTTCTTCACCTCGGTGAGCGAGATGTCGGACTTCAGGTTCGCGAAGAGCTGCGGCGCCTTGACCGGGTCGGGCACCACCGTCGCCTTGATCTTCTCGGCCGGGTTGTCGATGACCGGGAGGGTCGTGAACGTGATGTTCTTCGCGTCGATCTTGGCGAGCTCCTCGCCGAGGGACTTGAGCTTCCCGATGCTTCCTATGCCGGAGTCGACGGTGAGCGCGTTGGTGGCCGCCTCGGCGAGGTCGAGCAGCTTGCCCGGACTGGTCAGGGTCTCGTCCGACTTCATCTGACGGATCATCGAGCTGAGGAACTGCTGCTGGACCTTGATCCGGTCCAGGTCGCTCTCGTTGCCGAAGCTGTGGCGCGTACGGACGAAGGCGAGGGCCTGCTCGCCCTCGATCGTCGACTCGCCGGCCGGCAGGTCGAGCTTGGAGTCCTTGTCCTTGACCGGCTTGACAAGGCAGACCTTCACACCGCCGACGGCCGTGGTCAGCTCCTTGACGGCGTTGAAGTCGGCCATCATGAAGTGATCGACGGTCAGCCCCGTGAGCTTCTTGACCGTACGCATCGTGCAGCCGGGGTCACGGTCGGACTGGCCGAGGCTGACGTTGAACCGCTCGTCGGCCTGGCCGGGGATGGTCTTGATGGTGCCGTCCGGCATCTTCGTCTGGCACTCGGGGATCTCGGTCTTCAGGTCGCGCGGGATGGACATCGCCGTGGCGTTCGTCCGGTCCTTGGAGACGTGGAAGAGGATCGTGGTGTCGGCGTGGCCGGGGCTGTTCTTGTCGCCGTAGCCCTCGTTGCCGTCACCGGTCCGCTTGTCCGTGCCGATCAGCAGGATGTTGACGGCCTGGTCCTTCTTGAAGCCGGTGCTCTCGGCGCCGACCACGTCGACCTTGTTGATGTTCCCGTTGAGGTGTTCGTAGTACGCGTAGGCGCCCACACCGCCGGCCACGAGCACGAGCGCCATCGTCCCGCCGGTCCACAGCAGGACCTTCTTCTTGCGGGACTTCGCGGGCTTGCGCTTACGGCGGCCCGGGCCCGGCTGCGGCTGCCCCCCGCCGGGGCCCTCGGGGGCACGACGGCGGCGCTGGCCGGGGACGGGCGCCTCGGTCGGCGCCCCGGTCGTACGGGAACGCCGGTCGGTGCGGGAGCCCTCGGCCGAGCGGGAGCCCTCCGCGGATCTCGGGCCCGGAGTGGTCGCGCCGCGGGGATGGGACTGCGGTGCCGACTGCCCAGCGGAGTGGTTCAGTCGCAGTTCGTAGTTGCCCGTCCGCGGGTTGAGGACCCACTGGTCGGCGGGGTCGATCTCATCCGCCTGTCCACGGCTGTGCGCGTCCACGGTTACTTGAATCCTCCGTCGGTGCCACGCGAGGCGCCTCCCCCGATGGGCGCTCGGTCGTTCGATCCGTTGAGTGCGCGACCACGAGGTCGGTAGCACCGGATCGCGTCACACTATCCGCCCAGTTCAGCGTGGGGCGACGTCCGTGACAAATTCCACGCCCCTTACAACTGGGCAATTTGCCCAAACCTCTTCCGCCACCCTCTTCCCCTCCAACTCCTTGGACGCTCCTTTACTCACCCACCCCTAGGCGCACGCACCGTCCGCCGCGTTGCGCCCCGCGAAGGTCGGTGTCGGCACGGGATTCGGGGAGTTCGCGGTGGCCGGCTCCTCGGTGCTCTCCCCGGACTCCACGGTGACGGGCTTGTCCTCGCGCAGCCGCTTGAAGAGCTGACTCGCAGCAGGTTGTACGAGTTCGTCCCGGTTCGCGTTGTACGAGTACGGCCGTCGCGGCACCGTGAGGAACTGCACCTTCTCCGTCGGCACCGAACGCATCGACCGCGCCAGGTCGTAGAGATCCCGCAGCGAGTCAAGACCCGGATCGGTCGTGATCGACTTCGTCGCCGCGTCCAGGACCGGGTACAGGCGGGTCGGATTCAGCAGGACGCCATTGCTCTGCACCTTGTTGACCAGGGCGCCCAGGAACTGCTGCTGGCGGTCCATGCGTTCCGTGTCGCTCCCGTTGCCCAGCGACTTGCGGGCCCGTACGAAGCCCAGCGCCTGCTCACCGTTGAGCGTCTGGCGACCGGCGCGCAGCCTCAGCTTGGCGTCCTTGTCGTCGATCGGCTCCCGCAGACAGATCTCCACGCCGTCGACGGCGTCGACCATCTTCTTGAAGCCGCGGAAGTCGATCACCATGTGGTGGTCGATCCGGACCGAGGTCAGCCGCTCGACGGTACGGATCGTGCAGGCCGTGCCACCGATCTCGAAAGCCGAGTTGAACTGGGCGAATTGTTCCCGTGTGCGCGTTCCGTCCGGAGTGCGGCAACTGGGCATGGTCACCATCAGGTCGCGCGGGATGGAGACGGCCGTCGCGCTCGACCGCTTGGCCGCGATGTGCAGCAGGATCGTGGTGTCGGAGCGCTGGGTGCCCTTGTCCCTGCCGTACTTGGTGTTGCCCGCGCCGGTCCGGGTGTCGGAGCCGATGAGCAGGATGTTCTTCGCGCCCATCGCGACCGCGGTGGGCCGCTCCTTCTCGTACTCGCGCAGTTCGGCGGCGGCGTCGGTGTCGGTGGTGATGTTGCCGTCGAGCTTGCGGTAGAGCCACCAGCCGACAGCCGCGGCGGCGAGGACGACGACCGAGACCCCGAGTGCCGTCCAGCGCAGCCAGTGGCGCTTGCGCGGGGCCTCCGGTTCGGCGGGCGTGCCGGGACTGTCCGTCACGTCTGGGTCCATCCTTCGCGGCGTCGTCGGCGCGCCCGGGGCCGCCGCTCGAAGAGTAGGACGGCCGAACCAGGCGCCTGGTTGTGCGGGAGGGGGTGTGTACCCGCCGATCATGGCCCGGAGTTGACGCACGGACCCGAGGACTCGGCGAGTCGGTGCGCCATACGGGTGGAACGTCAGCGGCTTGCCCCACGGGGCGGCGGGTGTCGCGGCGGCTCGCCGCACGAGACCCCGCCGCGCGACGGCGGGCCACGCGCGACCGGTCCTCGGCGGCCGCCGGCGGAAACGTCACGCGACGCCCGCCGCGCGACGGCCCACGATGCGCCGCTTCACGGCCCGCGCGTCCGTGGCTGCGGCCAGGGCGGTCATGCGACGACCGCTGCGCGGCGGCTCGTGATGCGGCGCTTCGCCGCCCGGCCGTCGGCCCGCGCGGCGGTGGCTTGCCGCCTGTGAGGCGGGCGCCGGCCGGGGGTGTCAGGCGGCGAGCCGCTGCGTGGCGTTCGGTCGGGCGGCGGCTCGTGATGCGCGACTTCGCCCGCCCGGCGGCGAGTCAGGCGCGATGGGTCCTCGGCCGGCCGCCGCCTGAGGGCGGTCGTCGGCGAGGACGTCAAGCGACGACCGCTGCGCGGCGGCTCGTGATGCGGCGCTTCGCCGCCCGGCCGTCGGCCCGCGCCGCCGGGCGTCCGTGGCTGCGGCCTGCAAGGCGTCGTCGTTGCGCCGCCGGGCGCTCGCCGGTTACGCGTCGCGGGCCGCGCGGCGGCCGTACCGCGTGCCGGTCGCGCGGGGGCGCCGTTCGGCTGCCCCTCACGCGCCGCCTGCCGCGCGGCGGCCGTCGTTCGACGCCCGGTCAGTCACCGAGCCGCGCGGCGGTCGGCGCCGACCGGGCCGCCGTCCGTGGCCGTGGCCGACCGGCGGTCGTTCGACGCCCGGTCACGTGTCGCCGGTCACGTGGCGGTCGTACCGCGGCGGGCAGGCACGCCGCGGCCGTCCGGCGGTCACCCGCCGCCCGTCACGCGGCGGTCGTCGTGACGCGTTCGCTCTCCACCCGCTTCTCGAGCGCCTCGGGCGCCAGCAGGTCCAGGTTCCGGCACAGGACGACGGAGCCGCCGGCCGCCAGCGGTGCGTACAGCCCGGCGGAGAGCCCGTCCCACGTGTCGTACGAACGTCCCGAGAGCAGGCGCGACCCAGGGGCGAGGCCCAGCGCATCGGCGTCCGCGCGGGCCCGCTCGACGAGCTGGGCGCCCGTCAGTTCCGTACCGTCCACCAGGAGAGCCGGGGCATCGGCGTCCACCGGGACGAACGGGGCGAACCGGTCACCCTGGCTCGGCACCTCGACCGCGTAGTCCGCGTACCCGGCGGGCGCGGCCGGGAAGCGGCGGCCCAAAGGTGCGAGGGAGAGCGCGATCCGGTCTCCCGAGCAGGCCAGGCCCGCATCGAGCGTGTCCGGTCCCGCGACCACGTAGTCGGCGTCGGCCGGGTCCCCGCCGAACTCCGCGGTCACACCGACGGACGAGCAGGCGAGCAGCCAGACCGCGGTCTGCCAGTGCGCGGGCAGCAGCAGCGCGAGCCGGTCGCCGGGGGAGGCGGACAGCTCCCCCTGGAGGAGATTGGCCGTCTTGGCCACCCAATTGGCGAAGGTGGCCACGGACAATTCGACGCGCTCACCGGTGGCGTCGTCGTAGAAGGTGACCAAGGGGCGGGCGGGATCCGCGGCGAGCGCGGATCGCAGCAGGTCGGCGGGGGTGCGGTCGCTGGCGTTCACGCGGGCAAGGGTACGCGGGGAGGGGCGCGGGGACCCCCCGTACCGGTGACGTCGTCCTCCGGTCGGACCGACGGGCCGTCAGTTTCCGTGCCTGATTCCGCCGAGCGGAACCCCCCGGGCATAAGGACGATCGCCTCATGCGTGCCTACCTCGCCACCTCCATCGCCGTCACGTGCGCGACGGCGCTCGCCCTTCCGATCTCCCTCGCGACCCCCGCGGCGGCGCTGCCACCGGGCGCGTCCGCCGCGCCGACGGCGCCACCCTCCATGGATCCCGGCGCCCGGGACACGACGTCACCGGCCGTCACCTCGGAGGCGGACGTCGCCGGCTCCACCCAGTCCCTGCCGCTCGCTCCCCTCGGCGACGGCCGCCGGGCCATCGGCGGCGCCGGTGCCTCCGGCGGGGCGCAGGGCCTGACCCGACGGGACGTCAGACCCTTCTCCCTCGTGGGCGTCGTCTGGGACGACGCCCAGGACCACCTCCACGGCACGGTCCAGGTCCGCACCCGGGCGACCGGGAGTGCGGAGTGGTCCGCGTGGCAGGACGTGGAGATCCACAACGACGATCACGGAGCCGATCCCGGCACGCCCGAAGCCGCGCGGGGCGCGCTCCGCGGGGCCACCGCGCCGCTGTGGGTGGGCGACTCGGACGGCGTCGAGGTCCGCGTACAGCCGGACCGTCAGGACGACATCGCGGCGGCGGTGGCGGAAGCCCTTCCGGAAGGGCTCCGTATCGAGCTGGTCGACCCCGGCCCTGAACCGGCCGCGGACCCGGGGCCCGAGCCCCGTGCGGGGCTGGCCCATGGGGCGCGGGCGGTGCACCGGGCGCCGACCGTCGAGGAGGCGGCGGCCGCCTCCGTGAACGCCCAGCTCGCCTCGGTCGGTACGGCGGCGATCCCGGCCGCCGCCGCGGCGAAGCCGTACATCGGACCGCGCCCGAAGATCATCACGCGCAAGGGCTGGGGCGCCGACGAGCGTCTGCGCGAGAAGGGCTTCGTCTACACCAAGGCGGTCAAGGCGGCCTTCGTCCATCACAGCGCGACGGGCAACAACTACACCTGCAGGCAGGCGCCCTCCGTCCTCCGCAGTATCTACCGCTACCACACCCAGAGCAGCGGCTGGCGTGACTTCGGCTACAACTTCGCCGTCGACAAGTGCGGAAACATCTACGAAGGCCGCGCCGGGGGCGTGGCCAAGCCGGTCCACGGCGCCCACACGCTCGGTTTCAACACCAACAGCATGGGCATCGCCGTCCTCGGCACCTACAGTTCGACGACTCCGCCGGCCGCCGTCGTCACCGCCGTCGCGAGGCTGACGGCGTGGAAGCTCGGGCTGCACGGGGTGAATCCGAAGGGGAAGACGACGCTCGTCTCCGCCGGCGGGAAGTACAAAAAGGGCAAGAAGGTCAAATTCAACTCCATCGCGGGACACCGTGACGGCTACTCAACGGCCTGCCCCGGCGCCCGCCTCTACGGCAAGCTCGGCACCGCTCGCACCGCGTCCGCGAAGTACCAGGGGCGGTGATGCGGTCGCCGGTCCGACCATCTGCATAAACTGACCGGTCATATCGCCCGGACGAGCGAACGACGCACGTGACGGGCGATGAGACCGGCCCCGGACAGGAAGCAGAGACGACAGGTGACAGAAGCGATCCTCCTGGTCGGTGGCAAGGGCACACGGCTACGCCCACTGACGGTGAACACCCCGAAGCCGATGGTCCCCGCGGCGGGTGTGCCGTTCCTGACGCACCAGCTGGCACGGGCCAGGGCCGCGGGTGTCGAGCACGTGGTGCTCGCCACCTCGTACCTGGCCGAGGTCTTCGAGCCGTACTTCGGGGACGGCTCGTCGCTGGGGCTCAGCCTGGAGTACGTCACCGAGGAGGAGCCGCTCGGCACGGGCGGCGCGATCCGCAACGTCGCCTCGCGCCTGCACTCCGGCCCGGACGACCCGGTCCTCGTCTTCAACGGCGACATCCTGACCGGCCTGGACATCCAGGCCCTGGTCGCCACGCACGACTCCTCGGGCGCGGACGTCTCGCTCCACCTGACCCGGGTCGACGACCCGAGGGCGTTCGGCCTGGTCCCGACGGACCCGACCGGACGGGTCACCGCGTTCCTGGAGAAGCCGCAGACGCCCGAGGAGATCGTCACCGACCAGATCAACGCGGGGGCCTACGTCTTCCGCCGCTCGGTCATCGACACCATCCCGGCCGGCCGCCCGGTCTCGGTGGAGCGGGAGACCTTCCCCGAGCTCCTCGCCACGGGAGCGCATCTCCAGGGCCTGGTGGACTCCACGTACTGGCTCGACCTCGGCACCCCCCAGGCCTTCGTGCGGGGCTCCGCGGACCTGGTCCTCGGCCGCGCTCCGTCCCCGGCGGTCCCGGGCCGCTGCGGCGACCGCCTGGTCCTCCCGACGGCTCGTGTGGCCCCGGACGCCAAGCTCACGGGCGGTACGGTCGTGGGCGCGGACGCGGTCGTCGGCGAGGGCGCCCGCATCGCGGGCTCGACGCTCCACGCCGGCGCGGTGGTCGAACCGGGTGCGGTGATCACCGACTCCCTGATCGGCGCGGGCGCCCGCATCGGTGCCCGCACGGTCCTGACGGGCGCGGTCATCGGAGACGGCGCGCAGGTGGGCCCGGACAACGAACTCCGCGAAGGTGTCCGTGTCTGGTGCAACGCGACGCTCCCCGCGGGCGCGATCCGTTTCTCGTCGGACCAGTAGGCCCCGCCGCCGCGTGGGCGGGGCCCGCCCCGCTACCCACCCACCCCGCCCCGCGCGGTCACACGTGACGGCGTCCTGGCGGCGCGTCCGCCCCGTGCGCCCATGGCTCACGGGGCGGTGTCCGTCCCGCAGGTCCGCCTGCCACGGGGCCGGGTGTCGGCTCCGTCGGCCCGGCGCCCGGCCCCCGCCCCGGCGGCCCCGCGCCCGGCCCCCGCCCCGGCGCCCGAGTGTCCGCCCGTCGGCCCGGCGCTCCGTGCGCGCCGGGTCTCGGCCCCGTCGGCCCGGCGCCCCGTGCGCCATGGGTGTCGGCCCCGTGCGCCCGGGGCACGTGTGCGCCCGGGTGTCCGCCCCGTCCGCCCGGCGGCGCGCACGGGGCGGTGCGCATGTCAGGCCCGCCCGCCCGGTGGCCGGATACGCTCATACACATGGCCGGCCGCTTCACACCCCCCACCTCCACCACCCGCACCACCGTGCGCGGCGGCCACGTCCCCGTACCCGCCGCGCGGACACCCGGCCCCGTCTCCGGGGCGGCCCGCCGCTGGACCCCCGCCGCCCCCACCGACCTCGGCCTCACCCTCGGCCCCCTCCGCCGCGGCCCCGCCGACCCCACCTTCCGTACGACCCCCGACGGCTCCGTCTGGCGCTCCGCCCGCACCCCGGAAGGCCCCGGCACGCTCCGGGTCGCCCTCCGCCAGGGCACGGCGGAGGCCGAGGCCTGGGGCCCCGGCGCGGACTGGCTCCTCGGCCGCCTCCCGCAACTGCTCGGCGCCGACGACGACCCGGAAGCCTTCGCCCCCCGCCACCGCCTCCTCGCCGCCACGCACCGCGCCCGCCCCGGCCTCCGGCTGACCCGCACCGGCCTGGTGCTGGAGTCGCTGATCCCCTCGATCCTGGAGCAGAAGGTCACCACGGACGAGGCGTACCGCGCCTGGCGCCTGCTCGTACGGAAGTACGGCGAGCCCGCCCCCGGCCCCGAAGGCCACCGCCTCCACGTGATGCCCGACGCCCGCACCTGGTCGCTCATCCCGTCCTGGGAGTGGCACCGCGCGGGCGTCGACAACAAGCGCGCCGCCACGATCCTGCGCGCGGTGAAGGTCGCCCGCCGCATGGAGGAGGCGGCGGCCATGGAACCCGAACTGGCCCAGCAGCGCCTGGAGTTGATCCCCGGGATCGGCCCCTGGACCTCGGCCGAGACGATCCAGCGCAGCAACGGCGCCCCGGACGCGGTGTCCGTCGGCGACTACCACCTGCCGTCGATCGTCGGGTACGCCCTCGCGGGCGACCGGACCACCGACGACGCGGCGATGCTCGAACTCCTCGCCCCGTACGCGGGCCAACGCCACCGCGCGGCCCGCCTCATCCTCCTCAGCGGCCGCGTCCCCCCGCGCCGCGCACCCCGGATGACCCCGGGGAACATCGCGGCGCTCTGAGGCCGGCGCGCTACCGCACCTCGATGAACTGCCCCGCCTGTCGCGCCGGCCGGTCCTTCGGCGGCGCCGCGGCGTGACCCACGGCCACCGCGCCCATCGGGTCCCAGTCCGCGGGAAGCCCGAGGACGTCCCGTACGACATCGCGGCAGAACATCGTCGAGGACACCCACGCCGAGCCCAGCCGCTCACCCGCCAGCGCCACCAGGAAGTTCTGGACGCCCGCGCCCGTCGCGACCACGAACATCTCGCGTTCGGCGGCGTCGCGCCGCGGGTCGCCGTAGTGGTGCGAGCCGTCCATGACGAGGCAGGGCACGACGAGGTACGGGGCGTTCCGCAGCACGTCGCCGCGGCGGACGCGCTTGGCGACGGACTCCTCCGACCTGCCGTCCCGGCGCAGGTCCGCGATCCACGCGTCGCGCATCGCGTCGAGGAGCCGGGTGCGTGAGGACTCCGACTCCAGGAGCACGAACCGCCACGGCGTGGTGTGGTGCGGCGCCGGAGCCGTGACGGCGGCGGCGACCGCACGCCGTACCGCGCCCGGGTCGACCGGCTCGTCGGTGAACTCCCGGACGGTACGCCGCAAGGTCACCGCCTCCCGGATCGCCTCGGAGGTCCCGAGCCGGAACATGTCGTCGGCGGCGCCGCGCACCAGCGCCCGGGCGCCCTCGTCGGCGGATGCGTCCACGACGTGCGGCAGACCGCGGACGACGGCCACCGGGAGCCCGCTCGCCTTGCCCTTGACCAGGTCGCCCGCGGCGGCGAGCTCGTCGGCGGTGGCGACGACCGTCGCGCTGAGCGGATTGCCGTACGCGTCCGTGCCGCCGCGCAGGTCGTCGAGGACGCGCACGCCCGCGGCGCCGATGGCCACGTCGGTGAGACCGCTGCGCCACGGCCGCCCGAAGGTGTCCGTGACGACGACACCGACGTCGACGCCGAGCGCGTCGCGCAGCCCGTCCCGTATCGCGCGCGCCGAGGCGTCCGGGTCGAGGGGCAGCAACAGGACGGTGCCGGCGGGGGTGTTGGAGGCGTCGACCCCGGCCGCGGCCATGACGAGACCCTGCCGGTTCTCGACGATCCGCAGGGCGCCGCGCCGCGCCACCACCCGTACCGTCTCGGCGTCGATCGCCTCCTCCCGGTCGTCGGCGGCGATCACCCGGCCCTCGGCCTTGCTCACGATCTTGGAGGTGACGAGCAGGACGTCTCCGTCCTCGAGACCGGGGGAGGTGGAAGCGATCAGCTTGGCGAGATCGTCCCCACCCCGGACCTCAGGCACCCCTTGAAGCGCCCAGACCCGATACCCGCCCAAGCCCTCCGCACCGGAGCCGCTCACGGCGTGGCCCTCCGCGCCGGAGCCGCCCGTAGCCGACCCCTCCACGTCCGAGCCCTCCGCGCCGGAGCCGTCCGCCCCGCCGTCCGCAGGACCCGTCATCCCCGGACCTCCTCCGCCAGCGCCAGCGCCTCGCGCGCCATCGCCGCCGTCGCGTCCAGGTCCGTCATCATCAGCGGCACCGCCCGGCAGCGGATCCCCGCCGACTCGACGTCCTCGACGACGCCCGCGTCGACCGTGTCGACCAGCCACCCGTCGAGCAGCCCCGAGCCGTAGTGCAGCGCCACCGCCGCCGCCGTGGACTCCACGCCCACCGCCGCGAGGACCTTGTCGGCCATGCCCCGCACGGGCGCGTCGCCGACGATGGGGGAGAGGCCGACCACCGGCACGTCCGCCTCGGCGATCGCCTCGCGGATGCCCGGCACGGCCAGGATCGTGCCGACCGACACGACCGGGTTCGACGGCGGGAAGAGGATGACGTCCGCCTCGGCGATGGCCTCCAGGACGCCCGGCGCGGGCTTCGAGGCCTCCGCTCCGACGGCCACCACGGCCCGGGCGTCCACGGAAGCCCGCAGCTTCACCCAGTACTCCTGGAAGTGCACGGCCCGGGACTCGCCGTCCACCTCGATGGCGACGTGCGTCTCGACGCGGTCGTCGGACATCGGCAGCAGCCGAACGCCCGGCTGCCAGCGTGCGCACAGCGCCTCGGTCACCGCGCTGAGCGGATAGCCGGCGCCCAGCATCTGCGTACGGACGATGTGCGTCGCGAAGTCGCGGTCGCCGAGGCCGAACCACTCGGGCCCCACCCCGTACGCCGCGAGCTCCTCCTTCACCGTGAAGGACTCGCCCTCCCGGCCCCAGCCCTGCTCCTCGTTGATGCCACCGCCGAGGGTGTACATCACCGTGTCGAGGTCCGGGCAGACCTTCAGCCCGAAGAGATGGATGTCGTCACCGGTGTTGCCGACGACCGTGATCTCCGCGTCCGGCGCGGCCTGCTTGAGGCCGCGAAGGAAGCGGGCACCACCGATGCCACCGGCCAGAACCACAATGCGCATGCGGACAGTCTGTCAGGCGCGGCCTGATCCTTTGAGGGGCGGTGGTCGCGTGACGGGAGGGCGGCCTGTCAGGCCGGTACGACATCCTGGGGCGCGGGGGCGCACTGCGCCTGCCGGGACTCGTGCATGGGCATCTCGGTGAGGCCGGGGTAGTAGACGTGCAGGCTGACCGCCGGTTCGAGGGAGTCGTTGACGACCTCGTGGACGTACCCCGGCGCGAAGACCCGTGTCGCACCCCCGTCGAGCTTCCGCACACCCCGCTCCGTACGCTCCGTCAGTTCGCCCTCCAGGACGGTCAGTACGCCCGACGACCGGCCGTGGTCGTGGAGGCCGCTGCCCTGGCCCGGTACCCAGGAGAGCAGCCAGACCTCGTAGCCGGGTCCGGTGCGCAGCCGGTGGTACCAGCGCGTGGTGGCGTCGTACTCGACGTGCGGGGCCCACTGCGCGCGGTCGGCGGCGATGGAGCGCGCGAGGCCGACGAAGTCGGCCACGGTGGCGGGGTGCTCGCGGGCGGGCTGCAGGAGGTGCTGGACCTCGAGGATGTCGCCGGCGATCTGAAGGTCGCTGTCGCTGTTCATGGGTGCGGTGGTTCCTCGGCAGTAACAGAAGTCGTGGCGGGGGTCACGCAGAAGTCGTGCAAGGAGGTGGTGCGAGGGTCGTGCGAGGGGCGGTGCAGCGGGTCACGCGGGGCACCGCGGGCTACGCGGAGAGAAGGCGCTGGAGCTCGGGGGCATCAACAGCTGGAACAGCAACAGCAACAGCGCGCCTGGACAGCGCTGCGGTACCCACGGGCGTGGGTCGCGGAGGGCGCTGAGGTCGCTGGCATGGCATCAAAGGTGACGGGAGGGGCACCCGACTGTCAACTCAATGCCCGTTTTGGGGGTAATGTTTCACCTCATCCGGTTACAGCGTCCGGAGAAAGGTTTGTGCAGCCCCTGACCGGGACACATGGCGCAACAGCCGTGCCCTAAACGCGGCTGGGGTCCCGTGATCAGACTGTGATCCGGATCGCTTCCGCGGCGAGGTCGCAACAAGATCCACGCTTCGGGCGTCTCTCTCTGTGAGAGAGGACGGTGCGGCCAGGCCAGTGGCATGTGTCAGGTTTTTGGTGATTTGAACACTTTCCGCATAGCCTTGGTTCCGCAGAGTGAATACCGGACCCAATAGCAGATTCCGGCTTGACTCGCACAGAGCACGAACTTGTAATTTCACTCGTGTCGTTCGGCCGGAATCGGTAACGGCAACATCACGGGGACGCAAAGAACAGACGAGGGGCGCACATGACCGAGTTGTTCCAGGAACTGCTGGTCGAGGACGCGGACGAGGAACTCGGCTGGCAGGAGCGCGCGCTGTGCGCCCAGACCGATCCCGAGTCCTTCTTCCCCGAGAAGGGCGGCTCGACCCGCGAGGCCAAGAAGGTCTGTCTCGCCTGTGAGGTCCGCTCCGAATGCCTGGAGTACGCCCTGCAGAACGACGAACGATTCGGTATCTGGGGCGGTCTGTCGGAACGCGAACGCCGTCGCCTGAAGAAGGCGGCCGTCTGACCGGCGTCCCACCCGCCGAACCACGCACACCCGTACACATCGAACGGTCCGCCTCCTGTGCTCTGTCCACAGGAGGCGGACCCTTTTCTTGGCAGCCGTTAGTGTGGGGCCCCGTCCGAGACGTACCCACGCCCCCCGCGGGCGACCCCCGGCCGGAGGGCCCGTACCTCGATGTCCTCAACTCCTGAGTTTCCGCGACACGTCGTCACCGCCGTGCTCGTCGCCCACGACGGCGCCCGCTGGCTGCCGGACGCCCTCGCCGGGCTGCTCGCCCAGGAACGACCCGTGCAGAACGTCGTCGCCGCCGACACCGGCAGCGCCGACGACTCCGCGCAGCTGCTCGCCGACGCGATCGGCGCCGACCGCGTGCTGCACCTCGCACGCCGTACGGGCTTCGGTGCCGCCGTCGAGGAGGCCGCCCGCACCGCGCCCGTGCTCGGACCCGAGGAACTCACCTATCTCAAGAGGCCCAGCGGCTGGGACCCGGTCAGCAGGACCTGGAGCGACGACGCCTACGACCTGCCCGAACTCCCGCACGGCGAGCCCGTGCAGTGGCTCTGGCTGCTCCACGACGACTGCGCCCCCGAGCCCGACGCCCTCGCCGAACTCCTGCGCGTCGCCGACTCGGACGCGTACGCGGCCGTCGTCGGACCCAAGCTCCGCGGCTGGTACGACCGCAGGCAGCTGCTCGAGGCAGGCGTCTCCATCGCCCGCAGCGGCCGCCGCTGGACCGGCCTCGACCGGCGCGAACAGGACCAGGGCCAGCACGACCAGGTCCGCTCCGTGCTCTCCGTCTCCAGCGCCGGCATGCTCATCCGCCGCGATGTCTTCGAGGAGCTCGGCGGCTTCGACCGGCGCCTGCCCCTGATGCGCGACGACGTCGACCTGTGCTGGCGCGCCCACACCGCCGGCCACAGCGTCCTCGTCGCCCCCGACGCCGTCCTGCGGCACGCCGAGGCCTCCGCCCGCGAACGCCGCACCGTCGACTGCGCGGGCCGCTCCGTCGCCAACCCGCACCGCGTCGACAAGGCCGGCGCCGTCTACACCCTCCTCGCCAACAGCCGCGGTGCCGCCCTGCCGTACGTCCTGATCCGGCTGATCCTCGGCACCCTCCTGCGCACCCTCGCCTACCTCGTCGGCAAGGTCCCCGGCCAGGCCGTGGACGAGGTCATGGGCCTCTTCGCCACCCTGCTGCGCCCCGAGAAGATCCTCGCCGCGCGCCGACGCCGCAAGAACCCCGCGGTGCCCGCGAGTGAACTCCGCGCGCTCTTCCCGCCGCCCGGCGCCACCGTCCGCGCCACCGCCGAACAGATCGTCGCGAACTTCGGCGGCTCCGACGCCGATTCCGGCGGATCGCGCCACGGCGCGGTCGAATCCGGACCCGGCGGCGACGACGCCGAGTTCCTGGAGATCGAGCAGTTCGCCCGGCTGAAGAAGATCGCCCGCAAGCCCGGGCCCGTCCTCTTCGCCCTGCTCCTGATCGTCTCCGTGGTGGCCTGCCGCGGCCTGTACGGCGGCGGCGCGCTCGCCGGCGGCACCCTGCTGCCCGCCCCCGACACCGTCTCCGAGCTCTGGGGACGGTACGCGGACAGCTGGCACGCCCTCGGTACCGGCGGCACCCAGACCGCACCGCCCTACCTCGCCGTCCTGGCCGGACTCTCCGCCCTCTTCCTCGGCTCCACCTCCTTCGCGCTCACCGTGCTGCTCGTCTGCTCGGTCCCGCTGGCCGGCTTCACCGCCTACTTCGCCGCCCGGCCGATCGTCGAGTCCCCGCTGCTGCGCGCCTGGGGCGCGATCGCGTACGCCTTCCTGCCCGCCGCCACCGGCGCGCTCGCCGCCGGCCGCCTCGGCACCGCCGTCCTCGCGATCCTGCTGCCGCTCATCGCCCGCGCCGCCGTCGCCGCCCACGGCCTCACCGGCGGCCCCGGCGGCGCCCGCGGCAGCTGGCGCGCCACCTGGGCGTACACCTTCCTGCTCACCTTCACGATGGCGTTCACGCCGATCGTGTGGCCGCTCGCCGTCGTCCTCGGCATCGCCGTGCTCGTCCTGCGCCGCGACGACATCACCGCCTACGGTCTGCGCTTCCTCGCCACCGTCGGCACCCCGGTCCTCGTCCTCGCCCCCTGGTCGCTCTCCCTGCTGACCAGCCCCTCCGCCTTCCTGCGCGAGGCCGGACTCGACATCCGTACGGGCACGGCCTCCGCCCTCGACCTGCTCGGGATCAGCCCCGGCGGCCCGGGCACCACCGGCGGCCTCCTCCTCATCGGCATCGTGCTCGCCGCACTGGCCGGACTGCTGCGTGAAGAGCGCCGGTTCGCCGTCGGCGCCGCCTGGACCGTCGCCCTCGTCGGCCTCCTCTTCGCCGCGCTCTCCAACGGAGCGGGCGGCACCGGCTGGGCGGGTCCCGCCACCCTCGTCTACGGCGCGGCGCTGCTCGCCGCCGGCATGATCGGCGCCGAGTACGGACGTACCCGCGTCGCCGCGCACGGCTTCGGCTGGCGCCAGCCGGTCGCCGCGCTCATCGCGCTCGCCGCCGCCCTCGGCCCGGTCGTGGCCGCCACGGGATGGATGATCGGCGGCGCCGACGGCCCGCTGACCCGGCGCGACCCGGTCCAGGTCCCGGCGTTCGTCGCCGAGGAGAGCGACACCGACGACCAGCCCCGCACCCTCGTCCTGGGCGGCACTTCGCCCGGCGAGGTCTCGTACACCCTGGTCCGCGGCTCCGGCGGCCGTCTCGGCGACGCCGAACTGGCCGCCGCGGGCGGCAGCGACGCCCGCCTGGACAAGGTCGTCGCACACCTGGTGGCCGGCTCGGGCGCCGACCAGACCGAGGAGCTCAGCGGCTTCGCGATCCGGTACGTCCTCGTACGGGACGGGGCGCCGCGCCAGATGAGCCGCGTCCTCGACGCCACCCCCGGCCTCAGCCGGCTCAGCCAGCTCGACGGCAGCGCCCTGTGGACCGTCGACCGCGAGCGTGTCGTCGCCCGCGCCACCATCGTCCCTGCGGCGAAGACCACGGACGCGGGCAAGACGGCCGACGCGACCGCCGACGCGGCGAAGGCCGCCGACGCGGCGGCCACGCCGGTCGCCGTCGCCGCCGGCCCCGTCGAGGCGCACACGAAGATCCCGGCCGGCCCCGCGGGCCGCGTCCTGCGCATCGCCGACCGCGCCGACGAGGGCTGGACCGCCACCCTCGACGGCAAGGAGCTGACGAAGACCACCGTCGACGGCTGGGCGCAGGGCTTCGAACTCCCCGCAGACGGCGGCAGGCTCGACCTCACGTACGACCAGCCGCTCGCCCACACCCTGTGGATCTGGGCCCAGGTCGGCCTCGCCGTCGTCCTGCTCGTCCTCGCCCTGCCGGGGCGGCGCCGCGAGATCGACGACGACCTGCCCGAGGAGGAAGTCGCCATCCCCGCCCAGGCCATGGAGGGCGACGGCCGCCGTGCCCGCCGCCTGCGCGCAGCGGCGGAGGCCGAGGCCGCCGCCGACGCCGCACAGGAGCAGGAGCAGGGATACCAGGACCAGGAGCAGGGGCAGGGGCACGGCTACGAGGACCCCGAGCCCGTTCCCCACCCCGTACCGCAGGAGCAGACGTACGCCGCTGCGGACTGGCCGGAGCAGCACCAGGACCACCAGCAGCCGGACCAGCACCAGCAGCAGGACCAGTACGCCCAGCAGGGCTACTACGCCCAGCCCCAGCAGTACGCCGAGTACGGCACCGACCCGTACCAGCAGCAGTACGAGCAGTACCCCCAGCAGGGCTACGACCCCCAGCAGGGCTACGACCCGCAGCAGTACGAGCAGTACCAGCAGCAGGACCAGCAGCAGGGCTACGACCAGCAGCAGACGTACGACCCGTACACCTACGGCTACGAGACCGAGCAGCGTCCCGACGGGAGCAGCAACCAGTGAAGCGCCCCACCCTCTCCCTGATCGCGGTCGCCACCGCCCTCGCCGCCGTCACCGGCTTCGCCGCACTGACCGCGCCCGACGGCACCGCGACCGCGGGGGCCAAGGCCCCCGCGAAGCTGCCCGTGGAACGCTCCAGCCTGCTGTGCCCGGCGCCCACCACGTCCGAGGTGGCCGAGACGGACTACACCTCGTACACCCCGGGTGCCACCGGCAGCGGTTCCGCCAAGGCCGGGACCGCCGCCAAGGCCGAACTGAAGGCCGCCGCGACCGCCGCCACCCCCGGGGGAAGCACGGCGAAGAAGCCCGCGGCCGCGAAGGCTCCGGCCACCGTCACCGAGCCCGGCAAGCCCGTCGCCGCCGAGGCGAACGGCGGCACGGCCCCCGCCCTGGCCGGTTCGGCCACCGGCAGCCTCGCCCCAGGCTGGACGGTCCAGCAGACCACCGTCGTCCCGGCGGGCGGCGCGCGCGGCCTGCTCGGCGTCACCTGCACCGCCCCCGACACTGACTTCTGGTTCCCGGCCGCCTCCACGGCCAAGCAGCGCCAGGACTACGTCCACCTCACCAACCCCGACGACACCGCCGCCGTCGCCGACATCCAGCTCTACGGCGCCGAGGGCGAACTCGCGTCACAGCTGCCCGACGGCATCCCCGTCCCGGCCCACTCCACCGTCCCCGTGCTGCTCTCCACGCTCACCGGCGCGGCCCCGGCGGCCGACGTGACCGTCCACGTCACCACCCGCAGCGGCCGGGTCGGCGCGGTCATCGGCTCGGCCGACGACAAGCTCGGCAGCGACTGGCTCCCCGCCTCCGCCGACCCGGCCGGCACCGCCGTCCTGCCCGGCATCCCGTCCGACGCGACCTCGGTGCGCCTGGTGGCGTACGCACCTGGCGAGGACGACGCCGAGCTGAAGATCCAGCTGGTCGGCGAGGCGGGCACGATCGTCCCGGCGAGCGCGGAGGCCCTGCACGTGAAGTCGGGCATGACCGCGGCCGTCGACCTGCCGGACCTCACCCGCGGCGAAGTCGGCGCGCTGCTCCTCACGCCCTCGGACGCCAAGAAGTCCGCCCCCTTCGTCGCCGCCCTGCGCGTCGTGCGCGGCAAGGGCGACAAGCAGGAGGTCGCGTACATCCCGGCCACCGCGGCGATCGGCTCCCGCGCCACCGTCGCCGACAACCGCGCCGCCGGCTCGACGCTCACGCTGACGGCGCCGGGCTCCACGGCCCAGGTCAAGGTCACCGCCTCGGCCGGTACGGGGGGCGGCACGCCGGTCTCCAAGACCGTCACGGTCAAGGAGGGGACGACGGTGAAGGTGACCGAACTGGTCCCGGCCGGGCTCAAGGGCTCCTACGCCGTGACGGTCGAACCGGTCTCGGGCGGCCCGGTCCACGCGGCCCGCATGCTGGCCCTCCCCGACGACGGCATCCCCATGTTCACGGTCCAGACCCTGCTCGACGACCGGGGCACGGTCGAGGTGCCGACGGCGAAGCAGGACCTGTCGGTCCTGGACGACTGAACACCCGCCGCTCGGTAGCCGGAACCGACCCCGGACACCCCGGCGGCCCCCGGTACCCCATGCGAGGGGCCGGGGGTCAGTCCTGCCCGTACCGGGGATCGACCGACTCGGGGGAGAGGCCCAGCAGCTCCGCCACCTGCTCGACCACGACCTCGTGGACGAGCAGCGCCCGCTCGTCGCGGCTCTTCGAGCGGATCTCGACCGGCCGCCGGTAGACGACCACCCGGGCCGGCCCGTCCTTCGCGGCGGGCACGGAACCGCCCAGCGGCACCGCCTCGCCCGGCACCGACGGTGGCACGTCGAGCACCAGGAACTCGACGTCCGCCAGCTGCGGCCAGCGCCGCTCCAGACGCTCCACCGAATCCAGGACCAGATCGCGGAACGTGTCCGCCCGGCTCGCCGACAGCGGCACCTGCGGCGGTGCTACGGGCCCCCGCATCCCGCGGCCGTGCCGGTCGCGGCGACGCGTCCGGGGCTCCAGCGGATCCGGCCGCGCCTCTGCCGGGCGGGTCTCGGCGGAGCGGGACTCACCCCCCTGGGGTTCGCCGGCGGGGTGACCGCCCGCGTGGGACTCGGCCGGACGGGACGAGGGGCGCGGCGGCACAGGACTGTCCATCACTGACGCAGCGTAACTCTCCTCGGTGTCAGTCGACCGTGGCGCACACGTGCCACCGCGATTCGTCCGCACCCGCGCTGTCGATAGTTGAACGTTCCGGCCAAGCGCGGGCTCGATTCCGTAGGGTCCCGCGATCGGCCATCTGGCCGTGGTTGACCGGATTCCGCTCGGACGGTGTCCGGATCGGCCGCCGTCCCCGCCCCTGGTCGCTTCCTTACGCGCAGGTCAGGACAGTCGTCCCGAGAGGGGTCGTGTCCGACGTCACACCGCGACACGGTGGAGTGACCTGGTGGAGAGTCGTCGCGGCCCGCTCAAGAGTGCGGTACCGTCCAACGTCGTGAGCCCTGTACGTCGCTGTTCGCGCACCGCGTGCGGCCGCCCTGCCGTCGCGACACTGACGTACGTCTATGCCGACTCGACTGCGGTCCTCGGCCCGCTCGCCACCTACGCCGAGCCCCACTGCTACGACCTGTGTGCCGAACACAGCGAGCGCCTCACCGCGCCGCGCGGCTGGGAGGTCGTGCGGCTCTCCGACGGCTCCGCCCCGGCCCGCCCGAGCGGGGACGACCTGGAGGCCCTCGCCAACGCGGTACGGGAGGCGGCCCGCCCCCAGCAGCGCGCGGCGGAGGCCGGCGGCAAGGGCGGCGGGGGCCGTGGCGGGGACCCCATGGAGGTCGGCCGCCGCGGACACCTGCGCGTCCTCCGCTCCCCGGACTCCTGAGCCTCCCCGGGCTGAAACCTCCCTCCACCCCGCCCCACCCCCGATTTCCGGGCATTCCTCCCCCGACCGGTCAAGGCGCTCTGCCCTCCCGTGAGCGGCCCCCGGTAGGTTGGGCCTCCTGTACACGCGCCGCACACGCGTGCCGATGATGGCGTATTCAGGAGGGTTGTTCCGTGGCTGCTGATCTGTCGCAGATCGTGAAGGCGTACGACGTCCGCGGGGTGGTGCCGGAGCAGTGGGACGAGACGCTCGCCGAACTGTTCGGCGCCGCGTTCGTCCAGGTGACGGCCGCCGACGCGATCGTGGTCGGCCACGACATGCGGCCCTCGTCGCCGGGCCTCTCGGGCGCCTTCGCCCGCGGCGCGGCCCGCCTCGGCGCCGACGTCACCCTCATCGGGCTCTGCTCGACCGACCAGCTCTACTTCGCCTCGGGCAGCCTCGACCTGCCGGGCGCGATGTTCACCGCCTCCCACAACCCCGCCCAGTACAACGGCATCAAGATGTGCCGCGCCGGAGCCGCCCCCGTCGGCCAGGACACCGGCCTCTCCGAGATCCGTACGCTCGTCGAGCGCTGGTCCGACGAGGGCGCCCCCGAGGCCGCCGCCACGGCCGGCACGATCACCGAGCGGGACACCCTCGCCGACTACGCCGCCCACCTGAAGGCGCTGGTGGACCTGGCCGCGATCCGCCCCCTCAAGGTCGTCGTGGACGCGGGCAACGGCATGGGCGGCCACACCGTCCCCACCGTCTTCGCGGGCCTCCCGCTCGACCTCGTACCGATGTACTTCGAGCTCGACGGCACCTTCCCGAACCACGAGGCCAACCCGCTCGACCCCGCCAACATCGTCG
Source organism: Streptomyces sp. NPDC012508 (assembly GCF_042902595.1). NCBI lineage: Bacteria > Bacillati > Actinomycetota > Actinomycetes > Kitasatosporales > Streptomycetaceae > Streptomyces > Streptomyces sp. NPDC012508. The sequence continues at coordinate 11,986 of NZ_JBIBEO010000016.1, read as the reverse complement.
ACCTCCAGGCCCGCGTCCGGGCCGAGGGCGCCGACCTCGGCCTCGCCTTCGACGGCGACGCGGACCGCTGCTTCGTGGTCGACGAGCGCGGCGAGGCGGTCTCCCCGTCCGCGATCACGGCCCTCGTCGCCGCGCGCGAGCTGGCGAAGACCCCCGGCGGCACGATCATCCACAACCTGATCACGTCCTGGTCGGTCCCCGAGGTCGTGCGTGAGAACGGCGGCAAGCCGGTCCGCACGCGCGTCGGCCACTCCTTCATCAAGGAGGAGATGGCGAAGACGGGCGCGATCTTCGGCGGCGAGCACTCCGCGCACTACTACTTCAGGGACTTCTGGAACGCCGATACGGGCATGCTCGCCGCGCTCCACGTCCTCGCCGCGCTCGGTGGCCAGGACGGCCCGCTGTCGGAGCTCGTCTCCTCGTACGACCGCTACGTCGGCTCGGGCGAGATCAACTCCACGGTCTCGGACCAGGCGGGCCGCACGGCGGCCGTCAAGGCGACGTTCGCCGGGCAGGACGGCATCGGCATCGACGAGCTGGACGGTCTGACGGTGGCGGCGGACGACTGGTGGTTCAACCTGCGCCCGTCGAACACCGAGCCGCTGCTGCGCCTGAACGTGGAGGCCCGTGACGGGGCCACCATGGCCAAGATCCGCGACGAGGTCCTGGACCTCGTCCGCGCGACCGACTGACACCGCTCTGCCCGCCGGGGGACGGCGCGGACGGCCGAGCCGCGCGCCCCGTTCCCCGGCGGTAGGCTGACCTGGCCCAAAGGGCAGCACCATCATTTTCGTTTGTTCGAAGGGACACCTCATGCCGCTCGAAGCCGGCCTCCTGGAGATCCTGGCCTGCCCGGCGTGCCACGCGCCGCTGAACGACCGTACGACGGCCGAGACCCCCGAACTGATCTGCACGAGCCCCGACTGCGGCCTCGCGTACCCGGTCCGCGACGGCATCCCGGTCCTCCTGGTGGACGAGGCCCGCAAGCCGCAGTAGCCCCGCGTGGGGCGCGTGCCCGTGCGGGCAATTGCCCGCAACCCCACCCCCCCCGTGTGGGCAATCGTCCCGCTGGGCGGTGGGGGCCCCGGACGAAGTCTGGGGGAGGGCGGGCACACGGGACGGCGCCCCTGCGGGTGCGTCCGCCCCGACCGCCCCCCACGAGGGCCCGTACCGCGCAAGTGCCCCGCCCCAGATCCGCACCGCACCGCACCGCATCCGCGCCCGCCCGCAGGGCCCCGCCCCGCCCGTACCCGGAGGCACCGCCCCATGCTCGACGAGACCCTCCTCGACGCCCCGGACGCCCTCGCCCTCGCAGACCGCCGCGGTCTCCTCCGCGGCGCCGCCGAGGCCGGCGCACGGGTGCGGACCGCCGCCCGCCACGCCGCCGAAGCGGGCATCTCCGAGCTCAGCCCCGACGGCCGCCCCCGCTCCCTCCTCGTCGCGGGACCCGGCACCGCGGCCGCGGGCGTCGCCGACCTGGTGGGTGCGCTCGCGGGAGCCGCGGCCCCCGTGATCCGCCTCCAGCCCACCGGCGTCGCCCCCGCCTCCGGCGCCCTGCGCTGGGCCCTGCCCGGCTGGGCAGGCTCCCTGGATCTGCTCCTGATCCCGACGACCGACGGCTCCGAACCCGGGCTCGCGCTCCTCGCCGAACAGGCGTACCGCCGCGGCATCACCGTCGTCGCCGTCGCCCCGAAGACCTCCCCGCTGGCGGAGACCGTCAGCGCCCCGCGCGGGCTGCTCGTACCGATGGCCATGGCCCCGCACGAGAGCGCCGTGGAGTACGAGGAGACGCTGGCCGCGGGCCCCGGAGCCCTGTGGGCCCTGTTCACGCCCCTCCTCGCGCTGCTGGACCGCGTCGGCCTCCTCGAAGCGCCGTCCGAGACGCTGGAGAAGGTCGCCGACCGCCTCGACAGCACGGCCGAGCGCTGCGGCCCGGCCATCGCCACCTACAGCAACCCGGCCAAGACGCTCGCCGCCGAACTCGCCGACACGCTGCCGCTGATCTGGACCGAGGGCGACGCCGCCGGCCCCGTAGGCCGCCGTTTCGCCGCCGTACTGGCCGAGCTGGCCGGCCTGCCCGCGCTCGCCGCCGAACTGCCCGAGGCGCTGCCCGCCCACGGTGTCCTGCTCGCGGGCGACTACGCGGCGGGCGCCGACCCCGACGACTTCTTCCGCGACCGGGTCGACGAGCAGCAGGCACTGCGCGCCCGGGTCGTCCTGCTGCGCGACCGCCCGGCCGACGCCGGCGGCCTGACGGCCGCCCCCGCCGCGCGGGAGCTGGCCCTCAGCCACGGCACCGCCATCAGCGAGCTGGAACCGCTGGTGTCGGAGGAGGCGTCGGGCGAGAGCGGCGAGCTCCTGGAAACGCTGGCCGAACTGCTCGCCGTCACCGACTTCGCCGCCGTCTACCTGTCGCTGGCGTCGGCCGGGATCGCACCACCCCACGCGTAGCCACAGCACGCACCCCGACCCACACCCGTCCCACGACGCCGCCACGTCCCACGACGCCCCCACCTCCATCACCGCACCGAGGAAAGCTGGAAGGCTCCATGGACCGCCTCGTCAACACCGTCCGCCCCTATGCCTGGGGTTCCACCACGGCCATCCCCGACCTGCTCGGGACCACCCCCACCGGTGAGCCCCAGGCCGAGATGTGGATGGGCGCCCACCCTGGAGCCCCCTCCCGTACGGAGCGCGGACCGCTCAACGAGGTCATCGACGCCGATCCCGTACGCGAGCTGGGCGCCCCGGCCGTCGGGAAGTTCGGCCCGCACCTGCCCTTCCTCCTCAAGGTGCTCGCCGCCGGAGCCCCGCTCTCCCTCCAGGTCCACCCCGACCTCGCCCAGGCGACGGCCGGATTCGCCGCCGAGCAGGCGGCCGGCGTCCCGATCGACGCGCCGCACCGCAACTACAAGGACGCCAACCACAAGCCCGAACTGATCTGCGCCCTCACGCCGTTCAACGGGCTCTGCGGCTTCCGCGACCCGATCGAGGCCGCCGACACGATCGCCGCGCTCGGCGTCGACTCCCTCAAGCCGTACGTCGATCTGCTGCACGCCCACCCCGAAGAGGCCGCGCTGCGCGAGGTCATGACCGCCCTGCTCACCGCCGACCGCGAGGAGATGGCGCACACCGTCGCCGAGGCCGCGGCCGCCGCGGAACGCCTCGGCGGCGCCCACGCCCCGTACGCCGCCCTTGCGCACCACTACCCGGGCGACGCCGGCGTCATCGCCGCCATGCTGCTCAACCCCGTCCAACTCCAGCCCGGCGAAGCCCTCTTTCTCGGCGCCGGCGTGCCGCACGCCTACCTCGACGGCCTCGGCATCGAGATCATGGCCAACTCCGACAACGTGCTGCGCTGCGGTCTGACGCCCAAACACGTCGACGTCCCGGAGCTGCTGCGGATCGTCCGCTTCGAACCGACCGAGCCGGGCGTCCTGCGCCCGGAGGCCTCCCCGTCGGGCGAGGAGGTCTACGAGACCCCCATCGACGAGTTCCGTCTCTCCCGTTTCGTACGGGCCGAGGGCGCGGCGCCCACCGACGTCACCGCCACCACCCCGCAGATCCTGCTCGCCGTCGCGGGCCGGCCGAAGGCGGGCGAGGTGACCCTCGCCGCCGGCGAGTCCGTCTTCGTACCGGCGGGTGAAACGACCGAACTGTCCGGTACGGGAACGGTCTTCCGCGCCACCGTCGTGGCCTGATGCAACAATGACCGGCCGTATGGCGGCAACAGTGCCGGAGTACCGACGAAGGGAACACGTACACCCATGAGCGCGTCAGGCGGAACCAAGGCGATCGTGGCGGCACTCGCCGCGAACCTCGCGATCGCGGTAGCCAAGTTCGTGGCGTTCCTCTTCAGTGGTTCGTCCTCGATGCTGGCCGAGAGCGTGCACTCGCTCGCCGACTCCGGCAACCAGGGCCTGCTGCTCCTCGGAGGCAAGAAGGCGAAGCGCGAGGCGACTCCGCAGCACCCCTTCGGCTACGGCCGCGAGCGGTACATCTACGCCTTCCTCGTCTCGATCGTGCTCTTCTCGGTCGGTGGCATGTTCGCCGTCTACGAGGGCTACGAGAAGATCAAGCACCCGCACCCGATCGAGGACTGGTACTGGCCGATCGGCGTCCTCGTCTTCGCGATCATCGCCGAGACCTTCTCCTTCCGTACGGCCATCAAGGAGTCGAACGCGATCCGCGGCGGCCAGTCCTGGAAGGAGTTCGTGCGCCGCGCGAAGGCGCCCGAGCTCCCGGTCGTCCTCCTCGAGGACCTCGGCGCGCTCGTCGGTCTCTTCCTCGCCCTCGGCGGTGTCGGCATCGCGCTCCTCACGGGCGACGGCGTCTGGGACGGCATCGGCACCCTCTGCATCGGTGTCCTGCTCATCGTGATCGCGATCGTCCTCGCCGCCGAGACCAAGTCGCTGCTGCTCGGTGAGTCCGCGGGCGTCGAGGACGTGAAGAAGATCGAGGACGCGGTCGTCGACGGCGAGTCGGTCACCCGCCTCATCCACATGCGCACGCTCCACCTCGGCCCGGAGGAGCTCCTCGTGGCCGCCAAGATCGCCGTCCGCCACGACGAGTCGGCCGCCGAGGTGGCCCACGCGATCAACGCGGCCGAGGAGCGCATCCGCGCGGCGGTCCCGATCGCCCGGGTCATCTACCTGGAGCCGGACATCTACAGCGAATCGGCGGCCGCCGCAGGCGTCAACCCGGCCAAGTCCCCGGGCGGCCCGAGCCACTGACACGCGGCACAGGAGCCCGGCGCCGCCACGACACGGCGCCCGCACCACAGGGGCCCGGGGTCACACGACCCCGGGCCCCTTCGCGTGCTCCGGGTCACCAGGACCCCGGGCTCTTCACGTGCTCCGAGTCACCAGGACCCCGGGCCCCTTCGCGCTCCGGGGCACCACAACCCGGGCCCCTTCGCGCGCTCCCGCTACCCGATCTCGCCCAACACCCCCAGCACACCCACCTCGTCCCCGGCGTCCGACAGCCGCTCCCTGAACCCGGGATCCATGAGCTTGCGCGACAGCATCGCCAGGATCCGCAGATGCTCGTCCCCCGCGGCCGCCTCCGGCACGGTGATCATGAAGATCAGCCGCGCCTTCGTCCTGTCCGGGGAGCCCCACTCCACACCCTCCGGCGACCGCGCGAAGCCGACGATCGGCGCCGTCACGGAATCGGTCTTGGCGTGCGGGATGGCGATCTCCTCGCCGAGCGCGGTCGTGCCCTGCTCCTCCCGCGCGAACGCGGCCCGCACCAGCCCGTCGAGGTCCGCGACCTTCCCGGTGGTGGCGAGCATCGCGGCCATCTCGCGGATCGCGGCGTCCTTGCCCTCGGCGTCCAGCCGGACCTTCACGGTCTGAGCGGTCAGACACCCGGACAGCACCTCGTCGTCCGCGGGACCGACGGCGCCGGTCGAGTCGCCAGGACCTGTACGCGTACCGCCAGCGCTCCCCGCACCGGCACCCACACCGGCTACCGCACCCTCGGAAACCCCGACCGCAGCCGGCACGTCACCCACCGGCACACCCACCGACATGGCACCCACCGGCACAGCACCCACCGGCACCGGCCCGACCGGCGGCACGCTCATCGGCACCCCGCCCCGACTCCTGCGCTCCCTGATGTCGATCAGGGCGTTCGTCGTGAGCGCGGTGACCGCCGTGCCGAGGGCCACGGCGAGGAAGAACATCGGCACACCACCCACCGCACCGAGCACCGCCACGATCGGCCCGCCGTGCGGCACCGCGTCCGTCACCCCGGCCATGCCGGCCAGCGCACCGGCCACCGCGCCACCGAGCATGTTCGCGGGGATGACCTGCGCCGGCCGCGCCGCCGCGAACGGAATCGCGCCCTCGGAGATGCCGAACATGCCCATGAAGAGCGAGGCCGTTCCGGTCTCCCGCTCCTGCTCCGAGTACAGCTTGCGCCGTATCAGCGTCGCCAGGCCCTGGCCGAGCGGCATCACGGGGATGGCGGCCGCGCACATGCCCATGACGGTCTGGTTGCCGGTGGCGACGAGCCCCGCGCCGAAGAGGAACGCGGTCTTGTTGACCGGGCCGCCCATGTCGAACGCGATCATCAGACCGAGAATCGCACCCAGCAGAATCGCGCTGGTGCCGCTCATCCCACCGAGCCAGCTCGTCAGGTGCTCGAAGACCCAGGAGATCGGCTGCCCGATCACGTGGACGAAGAACAGACCCAGCGCCGTCGTGGCCACGATCGGGATCACGATGATCGGCATGATCGGCTGGACGAACTTCGGAACCCGGACCTTCTTGATCCACAACACCAGATACCCGGCCAGGAAGCCGGTGACGATGGCGCCGATGAACCCGGCGCCCGCCTCGGAGTTGTAGAGCGATCCGTCGCCGGCGATCCAGCCGCCGATCATGCCCGGTACGAGCGCGTGCCGGTCGCCGATGGCATAGGCGATGTAGCCGGGACAGGATCGGCACCATCAGCTTGAAGCCGATGACCCCGATGTTGTTGACGTCCATCCAGAAGGAGTCCTCCGGGATGACCAGCCCGTCGGGGGTCGCGTGGCCGCCGATGGCGAGCGAGATCGCGATCAGCAGCCCGCCGACCACGACGAACGGAATCATGTACGAGACGCCATTCATCAGCGCCTTGTCCGCGAGGCTCCGCTCCTTACCGCCGCCGCCCCCGCCGTCGCTGCCACCCATGCTCGCGGTGCCCGCCGACCCACCGGCCTCCTGCACGGGCGCGTTCCGCACCTGCTCGATCAGCCGCTCGGGATGGTGGATCCCCTCCGCCACGCCGACCGCCAGGACCCGCTTGCCCGCGAACCGACTGCGGTCCACGTCCTTGTCGGCCGCGATGATGATGCCGTCCGCGTCCTGACATCGTTGTCAGAAGTACGTTCTCGGCCCCGATGGATCCTTGGGCCTCCACCTTCATCTCGACGCCGAGCGCCTGCGCGGCCTGCGTCAGCTTCTCCGCCGCCATGTAGGTGTGCGCGATCCCGGTCGGACAGGCGGTCACCGCGAGCAGCCTCACCCGCCGCTCCTCGCTCGCCGGACTGGTCAGAGGGTTCTCCTCACGCTCGCTGCCGATTCCTGAGCATCGTGCCTCAGGCGCGCGGGTAGTCAAAAGCCCGCGAAATCCCTTCTGTTCGGGTCCCTGGGCTCGATGCAGACGGCGAAACCGGCCGAATCCCGGGGCAGGCCGGACTGTAGGTCGCCGCACTGATCGGTGTAGATTCGTGACCAGCCAGACGTCGCTGCTGATGGCGGTCGGGCGGTCCGCGGGACCGGCCGAGGGAGAGAGGGCCTCCGACGACTGCACCGCGGAAGTACCCGGGCATTCGTGTGCCCGCGCTACGCACGTCGCGGTGTCAGGCGCCCACCGACCCTCGAACCCGATCCACGAGGAGCAGCCCAGTCATGACGACTGCCGCCACCCAGCAGGACTTCAAGGTCGCCGACCTGTCTCTGGCCGCCTTCGGCCGCAAGGAGATCACCCTCGCCGAGCACGAGATGCCCGGCCTGATGGCTATCCGCCGCGAGTACGCCGACCAGCAGCCACTCGCCGGCGCCCGGGTCACCGGCTCCCTGCACATGACCGTGCAGACGGCCGTCCTCATCGAGACCCTGGTCGCCCTCGGCGCCGAGGTCCGCTGGGCCTCCTGCAACATCTTCTCCACCCAGGACCACGCGGCCGCCGCGATCGCCGTCGGCCCGAACGGCACCCCCGAGGCCCCGGCGGGCGTCCCGGTCTTCGCCTGGAAGGGCGAGACGCTGGAGGAGTACTGGTGGTGCACGGAGCAGGCCCTGACCTGGCCGAACACGCCCACCGGCGGCCCGAACATGATCCTCGACGACGGTGGTGACGCCACCCTCCTCGTCCACAAGGGCGTCGAGTTCGAGAAGGCCGGCTCCGCCCCGGACCCGTCCACGGCGGACAGCGAGGAGTACGGCTACATCCTCCGACTCCTCAACCGCACCCTCGGCGAGAACCCGCAGAAGTGGACCCAGCTCGCGTCCGAGATCCGCGGCGTGACCGAGGAGACCACCACCGGTGTCCACCGCCTGTACGAGATGCAGCAGGCCGGCTCCCTCCTCTTCCCGGCGATCAATGTGAACGACGCCGTGACGAAGTCGAAGTTCGACAACAAGTACGGCTGCCGCCACTCCCTCATCGACGGCATCAACCGAGCCACCGACGTCCTCATCGGCGGCAAGACGGCCGTGGTCTGCGGTTACGGCGATGTCGGCAAGGGCTGCGCGGAGTCGCTCCGCGGCCAGGGCGCCCGCGTCATCGTCACGGAGATCGACCCGATCTGCGCGCTCCAGGCGGCGATGGACGGCTTCCAGGTCACCACCCTGGACGACGTCGTCGAGACGGCCGACATCTTCATCACCACCACGGGCAACAAGGACATCATCATGGCGTCCGACATCGCCAGGATGAAGCACCAGGCCATCGTCGGAAACATCGGCCACTTCGACAACGAGATCGACATGGCCGGCCTGGCCGCCACCCCCGGCATCGTCAAGGACGAGGTCAAGCCGCAGGTCCACACGTGGACCTACCCGGACGGCAAGGTGGTCATCGTGCTGTCCGAGGGTCGTCTGCTGAACCTGGGCAACGCGACGGGTCACCCGTCGTTCGTGATGTCGAACTCGTTCGCGGACCAGACCCTGGCCCAGATCGAGCTGTTCACCAAGCCGGAGCAGTACCCGACCGACGTGTACGTGCTGCCGAAGCACCTGGACGAGAAGGTCGCCCGCCTCCACCTCGCCTCGCTCGGCGTGAAGCTCACGACCCTCCGCCCCGAGCAGGCCGCCTACATCGGCGTCGAGGTCGAAGGCCCGTACAAGCCGGACCACTACCGCTACTGATGCCGGTCCGGACGGCGCCCGTGCACTGACGCACGCCCGTCCTGCGCACCCGTAGAGGAATCAGGCAGGCCCCCGCACCCCCGTGCCGGGGGCCTGCCCCGTCTATCACCCCCGCAAGCACCCCGAGGACCCATGCCCCGCGGCCGCTATTCGCTCCATGATCCGCACGATCACGCCCCCCTCGGTGAAGAGCACTTCAACTGCGCGCCCGGCCCCTCCGGCTGGCGCTACGTCTCACAGACCACCACCCCCTCCGGCGACCACGCCGGCTCTGTCGACCTGGCCATCGACGAACTCGGCCGCCCCATCCGGCTCGAACTCCACGCCGCGAGCTGGCAGGTCCGCGGCGCCGCCCTCGACGGCGTCACCTGGGTCCGTACGGACCCCACCGGAACCCATGCCACCGAAGGCAATGTGCGCGCCCACGCCTTCACCGGCACGTCCCCGGCGTTCCTCGTCGCCATCACGCGACTCCTGCGACTCACCCCCGCTTCCCCCGCGACCCGCGTCAGGCTCGTCGCCTTCACGGATCCCGTGCTCGCCCCCCTCACCATCGACCAGTCCTGGGCCCTGGTGAACAGTGAAGCGCACCCCACTGACAACGACCGTCTGATCGTGGACGAGTACCAGGTCAACGCCCTCGACACGGGCGAACAGCACACGGTTCACATCGCCGGAGACGTGGTCCTCTCCGCCCCCGGCATCGAACTCGAATCCCTCGAGACCCCGCCGTCCGTCTTCCCCTGACGACGGGCGCCGCCGGTCAGGCCGGCGGCGCGAACCCGGTAGAACGCCGGGGCTCCACGGGCGACGGGGCCGGCGCCACGTACCCCGGCACAACGCCCGCCGCTCCCGGCGAGGGAGAGGAAGCAGAAGCGGACGTAGCCGAGGAGGCAGGAGAGGCACCAGAAGCATGGGAGGGTGCGAAAGCCCGCCGCGCGTCCCGTGCCTGCCGCTCGCCGACGACCCCCGCCAGATACGCCGCCGCCGGCACACCGGCCGGCGGCGGGGTCCCCGTCCGAGCGACCAGCTCGTCGGCCAGACGCTCCGCGATCCGCTGTCCCACGGCCGGGTCCAGCTGCCACATACGCGTCAGGTACTGCCGTATCTCCAGCCACAGCGCGTCCGGCACCGCGGAGAGATCCAGCTCCGTGAACCGTCCCACGAGCCACGGCGGGGGAGGCGGCACGACCGAGGTCCGAGCGGCCGGCACCCGCTCCCGTACGACGAGCGTCCCGGCGAAGACATCCCCGATCCGCCGCCCGCGCGCGGACACGAGGGAGGCGATACAGGCGACCGTCCCGAACGTCATGAGGATCTCCACCACCCCCATCGCCCCTCGCACGAGCGCGTGCCGGAACCGGATCGGCCCACCGTCGTCCCGCACCACCCGCAGCCCGCAGGCCAACTTCCCCAGCGACCGCCCGTGCGACAACGTCTCCACCGCGATCGGTGCGCCCACGAGGACCAGAAGGAACGAGGCGATCGACATCGCCGTCTGCGCCGCCTCGTCGAGCGATGCCGTCGCCAACGCGAGGCCGAACGTGATCAGCAGATAGACCGCCCACACCACGAGCGCGTCGAGGAGCAGCGCCAGGGCCCGACTCGGCAGCCGCGCCGGCTGCAACCCCAGTACGACGGCGTCCCCCGTCACAACCCCGCTCACGGCACCCACCCTTCTCCGACCTACCCCGACCCCGCGGTACGACAGTCTGCCAAGCTGACCCGCAGCGCGCCGCAGTAGTACGGACCCGTCCGCACCCAGTGCCTGGAGCAGCAGCCGATCATGGACCTCGACGTCTACGTCACCGCCCACCGCGCCGAGTGGGACCGTCTCGACCAGCTCCTGCGCCGCGGCGGCAAGCTCAGCGGTGCCGAGGCCGACGAGCTCGTCGCCCTGTACCAGCGGACGGCCACCCACCTCTCCCTGATCCAGTCCAGCGCCCCGGACCCCATGCTCACGGCCCGGCTCACCCAGCTCGTGGCGCGCGCCCGCGCCACGGTCACCGGCACCCGCCGCTCCTCCTGGCGCGACGCGATCCGCTTCCTGACGGCCGGCTTCCCCGCGGCCGTGTACCGCTCACGCCACTGGTGGGTCCCGACGGCAGTCCTCTCCACCCTTGTCGCGGTGCTCATCAGCTGGTGGATCGGTACGCACCCGGAAGTGCAGTCCGCCATCGGCGCCCCGGCCGAGCTGCGCGAGATGACCCGTCCGGGCGGCCAGTACGAGACGTACTACTCGAGCCACCCGGCGGCCTCCTTCGCCGCCCAGGTCTGGACGAACAACGCCCAGGCAGCCGCCATGTGCCTGGTCCTCGGCGCGTTCCTCTGCTTCCCGGTGCTCTGGATCCTCTTCCTCAACATGCTGAACCTCGGCGTGGCCATCGGTCTGATGTCCGCCGCAGGACGCCTCGACGTCATGCTGGGACTGCTCCTCCCGCACGGACTGCTGGAGCTGACCGCCGTCTTCGTCGCCGCCGGCACCGGTCTCCGCCTCGGCTGGACGCTCATCGAACCCGGCCCCATGACCCGCCGCGCCGCGTTGGCCGAAGAGGGCCGCGCGGCCGTGGGCATGGCGATCGGCCTGGCCCTGGTCCTGTTCCTCTCGGGCCTCATCGAAGGCTTCGTGACCCCGTCGGGGCTCCCGACCTGGGCTCGCATCGCCATCGGAATAGCCGCCGAGCTGGCATTTCTCGTCTACGTCTATGTCCTGGGCGCCCGAGCGGTACGAGCGGGCGACACGGGCGACGTGGAGGAGACCGACCGCAGCGCGGCTCTGCCGACGGCTGCCTGATGTGCGGACGACCCCGCTGACCTGCTAGTCTCCTCCTTGCCCACAAAAACCGTTGACACGGCTCGCGTGGGGAGGTAGATTCAAACGGTTGCCTCGGACTGGACAAGTCCGAAGGCCAGCAGCTAGACTCTCTCTCGCTCCGGTCGGGAAGTTGATTTCCACGGAGCCACCCCGATTCCTTATTCGAATCACGAAGCCACCGATTAGGTCGGCCGAAATGAATCTGATAAAGTCGGAATCGCCGGAAAGGGAAACGCGAAAGCGAAGAACAGCCCGGCAGCCCGCTCCAGCGGGTGGCAGAAACGGAAAACGGATCTGCTAAGCTGGAAACACG
>NZ_JBIBEO010000015.1:0-44665 GCF_042902595.1 Streptomyces sp. NPDC012508 | reverse complement strand
CCCTCGGGCAGCTCGAGCTCACCCTCGGCGGCCTCCACGGCCAGCATCGCGCCGCCCGACGGCAGCGCATCCATCAGCCGACCACGCGCCGAGACAAGACGGCATGCGTCGTCCAGGGACAGCACTCCGGCCACATGCGCGGCAGCAAGCTCACCGATCGAATGACCCACCAGCACGTCCGGGACCACGCCCCAGGACTCCACCAGCCGGAACAACGCCACCTCGACCGCGAACAGAGCAGGCTGCGTGTACGCCGTACGCGCCAGCAGCTCCGCATCCTCCCCGAACACGACGTCCCGCAGAGGCAGTTCGAGGTCCACCCGCGTACACACCGCGTCGAACGCGTCCGCGAACACCGGGAACGCCTCATACAGCTCACGCCCCATACCGGCGTACTGCGCACCCTGACCACTGAACAGGAAGGCGGTCAGCCCCGGCCGCACGGCCCCGGTGAGCACACCGGTGCCGGCCGTGCCCTCCTCGATGGAGCGCAGGCCCGCCTGGACGGCTTCCAGGTCCGAGGCAAGGACGACGGCGCGGTGCTCGTGGGACTGGCGGGTCGCGCCGAGGGAGTAGGCGAGATCGACGAGTTCGGCGGGGGCGGCAGCGTTCTCCCGCGCTTCGTCCAGGAAGACGCGCAGCCGCGCCGCTTGCGCGGACAGGGCCTGCGCGGTACGCCCGGAGACCGGCAGCGGGACCACGCCGGGGCCGGTGCGGCGCGGGGTGGCCGGTGCCGTCGCGGCGGGGGGCGCCTCCTCCAGGATCACGTGGGCGTTGGTGCCGCTGATGCCGAAGGACGAGACGGCCGCCCGGCGCGGGCGCTCGCCCGGCTCCCAGGGGCGCTGGTCGGTGAGCAGTTCGATGCTGCCGGCCGACCAGTCCACGTGCGGGGTGGGCACGTCGGCGTGGAGCGTACGGGGCAGCGTGCCGTGGCCCAGCGCCAGCACCATCTTGATGACGCTGGCGATACCGGCGGCGGACTGGGTGTGCCCGATGTTGGACTTCAGCGAGCCGAGCCAGAGCGGCTGGGCGCGGTCGCGGCCGTACGTCGCCAGCAGCGCCTGTGCCTCGATCGGGTCGCCCAGCGCGGTGCCGGTGCCGTGGGCCTCGACCACGTCTATCTGGTCGGGGGTGAGGCGCGCGTTGGCGAGGGCGGCGCGGATGACGCGCTCCTGGGCGGGGCCGCTGGGGGCGGTGAGGCCGTTGGAGGCGCCGTCCTGGTTGACGGCGGAGCCGCGGACCACGGCGAGCACCGGGTGACCGGCGGCCCGCGCGTCCGCGAGCCTCTCCACCAGGATCATCGCGACGCCCTCGGCCATGCCCATGCCGTCGGCGTCGGCGGAGAACGCCTTGCACCGGCCGTCGGAGGCGAGGCCGCTCTGGCGGCTGAACTCGTGGAAGCCGACCGGGTGGGGCATGACCGTGACGCCACCGACGAAGGCGAGGGAGCAGTCGCCGTTGCGGATCGCCTGCATGGCCAGGTGCAGGGCGCTCAGCGACGAGGAGCACGCGGTGTCCACGCTGACCGCGGGCCCCTCCAGGCCCATCGTGTAGGCGATGCGTCCGGAGAGTACGGACGTGGCGGCGCCGGTGAGCTGGTAGCCCTCGGTGCCGGCCAGGCCGGCCTGCATGCCGTTGCCGTAGCCCTGTCCGTTCGTGCCGACGAAGACGCCGGTACGGCTGCCGCGCAGCGTGCCGGGGTGGATTCCCGCCCGCTCCATCGTCTCCCAGGCCGCCTCCAGGATCAGCCGCTGCTGCGGGTCCATGGCCAGCGCCTCGCGCGGGTTGATGCCGAAGAACGCGGGGTCGAACATGCTCGCTTCGTGCAGAAAGCCGCCTTGGGAGGCCGTGGCCTCGGCGACGCCGTCGGCCGCCGCCAGGGGCGTGTCGTCCCAGCCCCGGTCGTCGGGAAAGGGCGTGACGCCGTCCCCGCCGGCGGCGAGCAGCCGCCACAGGTCGTCGGGCGAGCGCACGCCTCCGGGGAGGGTGCAGGCCATCGCGACGACGGCCATGGGCTCCGGGTCCCGGGCGCCGGCCTCGCGCAGTTGCCTGCGGGTGTCGTGCAGTTCGGCGATCACCCGGCCCAGGTAGTCGCGGAGTTTGCGCTCGGTGGGGCTCGTGGCGGCTTCGTCGTTCATCGTGTTCTCCTGAGGGCCCTCGGGGCGGCGGCGTTCACTTGAGTCCCAGGTCCCTCTCCACCAGGGCGAACAGTTCGTCGTTCGTGGCATTGCCGAGCCGGTCGGCCAGTGCGGCCGCGTCGACGGATCCGTCGCCGTCGGCCGTGGCGTCGGCGGACGCGGCGGTATCGGGCCCGTTGCGGGTCCGGGACAGCAGCGACTCCAGTCGCATCACGATCCGGACCCGGTCGAGGTCGTCGTCCGCGCGGCGGGCGAGCGCCGCTTCCAGCAGGTCGAGTTCGTCCGCCGACGGCAGGGCGTCGGCGTCCTCGGGTGCTTCCGGCAGCAGCAGGCCGCCCAGGTGCTCCGCCAGCGCGACGGGTGTCGGCTGGTCGAAGACGAGGGTGGCGGGCAGGGCCAGTCCGGTCGCGGCGGTCAGCCGGTCGCGCAGGGCGACGGCGGTGAGCGAGTCGATGCCGAGGTCGCGGAAGGTGCGTTCGGGCTCGATCTCCTCGGCTCCGGTGTGGCCGAGCGCGACGGCGGCGTGTGTCCGTACCAGCTCCACCACGGCGCGCCCGCGTTCGACGGCGGACAGCGTGGCCAGCCGGGCACGCAGCCCTTCCTCGTCGCCGGTCGTGCCGTCCGTCGCGTCCTCGTCCGGCCGGCCCGTCGTCAGCGCGCGCACCTCGGGCAGGTCGGCGAGGAGCGGGCTGGGGCGCAGCGCGGTGAAGGAGGGCACGAATCCCGCCCAGTCCACGTCGGCCGCGGCCACCGCCGGTTCTGGCGCGTCCAGTGCCTGGCGCAGCGCGACCATGGCGGGGCCGGGCCGCAGCAGGGGGATGCCGCGGCGCTGCATCAGCTCGGCGGCGCCGGCCTCGACCATGCCGCCGCCGTCCCACGGTCCCCAGGCGACGGAGCGGACGTGAGCGCCTTCGTGGCCGCGGAGTTCGGCGAGCGTGTCGAGGTAGGCGTTGGCCGCGGCGTACGCACCGTGGCTTCCGACACCCCACACGGCAGAGACGGACGAGAAGTGGACGACGGCGTCGAGGGCCGCCGGGTCGAGCAGTTCGTCGAGGTGCCGGGCGCCGGCCGCCTTGCCGCCCATCAGGCGGGCCAGGTCCGCGACGCCGGTGTCGGCGAGGGGTGCGAGCTCCCCCAGGCCGGCGGTGTGCATGACGGTCCGGACGGTGACGCCGTCGGCGGCCAGCTCCGCGAGGGTGCGGGCGACCTCGGCGCGGTCCTGGAGGTCGCAGGCACGGACGGTGACGCGGGCGCCGAGTGCGGTGAGTTCGGCGGCGAGGTCGCTCGCGCCGGGGGCCTCGGGTCCGCGCCGGCTGAGCAGGACGAGGTGTTCGGCTCCCTCGGTGGCAAGCCAGCGGGCGACGTGGCCGCCGATGGCTCCGGTGCCGCCGGTGATGAGGGCGGTGCCGGTGGGCCGCCATCCGGTGCCGGGCGGTACGGGGGTGGTCTCGGCGTGTCGCAGCCGCCGTCCGTAGGTGCCGCGGGCGCGCAGGGCCATCTGGTCCTCGCCGTCCGTGCGGGTCAGGGCGGCCGCGAGCCGGGCGGCCAGGCGCGGTTCGCCGTCCAGGCCGTGGGCGGGCAGGTCGATCAGGCCGCCCCAGTGGCTGGGGTGTTCCAGGGCGGCGACCCTGCCGAGGCCCCAGGCGGCGGCCTGGTCGGGGCTGACGGGCGCCTCGTCGTCGCCGGTGCCGACGGCGCCCGCGGTGAGCGTCCACAGCGGGCCGGGATCGGTGTCGAGGGCGGCGTGCAGCAGGTGGAGGGTCGCGGCCAGTCCGGCGGTGAGGGCCGGGTGGCGGGTGCAGGGTGCCTCGTCCAGGGCGAGCAGGGAGACCACGCCGCGCAGCCGTTCGCCGGGGGCGACGTGGTCGCGGAGCAGGTCCGCGAGTTCGGCCGCGTCGGTGTCGGCGGGGTCGACGAGGAGGACGTCGGTCTCGCCTTGGCGTTCGGTGAGGGCGGCGCGGCAGGCTTCGGCCGTGGCGGCGGCGGAGTCGGGGGCCACCAGCAGCCAGCGCCCGGAGCAGGAGGGCGCGGGCTGTTCCTCCAGGGCGTTCCAGGTGACGCGGTACCGCCAGGCGGCGACGGTCTCCTGCTCACGGGTGTCGCGGTGCCAGGCGGACAGTGCGGGCAGCAGGGGTGCGAGGTCTGCCGCGTCCAGGCCCGCCGTGGTGGCCACGGCCTTGGCGTCCCCGTCGTCGACGGCCGCCCAGAAGCGGGACTCGGCCGGTGAGGCGGTGGCCGCCGGGGCGGTGGCCGGGTCGGCGCCGCGCGCCTTGGGCCAGTACCGGGTGCGCTGGAAGGGGTAGGTGGGCAGGTCGGTGAGGTGGGCACCGGGCCAGGGCTCCAGTGCCGTGCGCCAGTCCACCGGCGCGCCCAGGACGTGGGCCTCGGCCAGGCTCGTCAGCAGTCGTTCGCGGCCGCCTCGGCCGCGGTGCAGGGTGCCCAGCGCGGCGACGGTGCGGCCCGCCTCGGCGGCGGTCTCCTGGATGGCGGCGGTGAGCACGGGGTGCGGGCCGACCTCGATCAGGAGGGTGTGTCCGTCGCGGAGCGCGGCGGTGGCGGCGCGGTCGAAGCGGGCGGTCTCACGGAGACCGGTGAACCAGTAGTCGGCGTCGGCGCCCGCGGTGTCGAACCGGTCGCCGGTGAGCGACGAGTAGAAGGGCACATCGGAGCTGCGCGGGGTGCCGGCCACGGCGGCCAGCGCGCCGGTGACGCCGGTGCGGACGGCCTCCATCTGCGCGGAGTGCGCGGCGTAGTCGAAGGGCAGCCACTGGCACCGTACGCCGTCGGCGGCGAGCTGGGCCTCCAGCTCAGCCAGGGCGACCGGCTCGCCGGAGACCACGGCCGAGCGGGGGCCGTTGACCAGGGCGAGGGATATCCGCCCGGCGTAAGGGGTCAGGCGCTCCTCGGCGCGGTCGGCGGGCAGCGCCACCGCCAGCATCCGGCCCTGGCCGGCGACCTGGGTGAGCGCCTTGGCCCGCAGGGCCACCACGGCGGCGCCGTCGGCCAGGGACAGCGCACCGGCGACGACGGCGGCGGCGATCTCGCCCTGGCTGTGGCCGATGACCGCGGACGGGGTGATGCCGTGCGCCCGCCACACCTCGGCGAGCGACACCATCACGGCCCACAGCAGCGGCTGGACGACGTCCACGCGCTCCAGGCCGGGGGCGCCGGGACGGCGGCGGAGCACGTCGGCGGGTACGAAGTCGACGTGCGGCGCGAGGGCGTGCGCGCACTCCTCGAACCGTGCCGCGAACACCGGTGACTCGTCGAGCAGTTCGGCCGCCATGCCCTCCCACTGGGTGCCCTGCCCGGGGAAGACGAACGCCACCTTGGGGGTGGTGTCACGGCCGGTGACGGCGGCCGGGTGGGGCCGGTCGGCGGCCATCGCGGCGAGCGCGTCGAGGAGTTGGTGTCCGTCCGTGCCGACGACCACGGCGCGGTGCTCCATGGGGGTGCGGGCGGTCGCCAGGGTGAACGCGGTGTCGGCGAGTCGCGTCCCGTCGTCCTCGGCCGCCCCTGGAGCGCCGCTCTCCGGCCGGCCGGCCAGGTGGGCGTGCAGGGCGGCGGCCTGGGCTCGCAGGGCCTTGGGGGTACGGGCGGAGAGCACCAGAGGGAGTGCGGTGTCGGGGGCGGAGGCGTCGAGGCTGGTGGCGGCGCCGTTGCCGGTGTCCTCGGGGTCGGTGGCCTTGGGCGCGGTGTCCTCGAGGGCGGGGGCCTCCAGGACGACGTGTGCGTTGGTGCCGCTGACGCCGAACGATGAGACGCCCGCGCGCCGCGGCCTGCCGGTGGCCGGCCAGGGGCGGGCCTCGGTGAGGAGCGCGATGTCCCCGGCGGACCAGTCCACCTTGGTGGTCGGCCGGTCCACGTGCAGGGTGCGGGGCAGCAGTCCGTGGCGCATCGCCAGAGTCATCTTGATGATGCCGGCGATTCCGGCGGCGGCCTGGGTGTGGCCGATGTTGGACTTCACGCTGCCGGTCCACAGTGGCTCGGCGCGGTCCTGTCCGTAGGCGGCGAGCAGTGCCTCCGCCTCGATCGGGTCGCCGAGCGCGGTGCCGGTGCCGTGTGCCTCGACGGCGTCCACGTCGGTGGGGGCGAGTCGGGCGGCGGCGAGCGCGGCTCGGATCACCCGCTGCTGGGCGGGGCCGCTGGGCGCGGACAGCCCGTTGGAGGCGCCGTCCTGGTTGATGGCGCTGCCGCGCAGCACGGCGAGGACCGGGTGGCCGTTGCGGCGGGCGTCGGAGAGACGCTCCAGCAGCAGCATGGCGGCGCCTTCGCCCCATCCGGTGCCGTCGGCGCTGTCGGCGAACGACTTGCAGCGGCCTTCGGGGGCGAGGCCCCCGAGGGTGCTGAACTCCGTGAACGGGCCGGGGGTGGTCATCACCGACACGCCGCCGGCCAGGGCCAGGGAGCATTCGCCGTCGCGCAGGGCGCGCAGGGCCAGGTGGACGGCGACCAGGCCGGAGGAGCAGGCCGTGTCGACGGTCACCGCGGGGCCTTCCAGGCCGAGGGTGTACGAGAGCCGGCCGGAGAGGACCGCGCCGGTGACGCCCGCGGTCAGGTGCCCCTCGACGTTCTCACCGGAGCCGAGCAGCAGGTAGCCGTAGTCCTGGCCGTTGCTGCCGACGAAGACGCCGGTGTCGCTGCCGTGCAGCGACCCGGGGGCGACCCCGGCCCGTTCGGCGGCCTCCCACGCGGTCTCCAGGAGCAGCCGCTGCTGCGGGTCCATGGCCAGCGCCTCGCGGGGCGAGATGCCGAACATGCCGGCGTCGAAGCCCGCCACGTCGTCGATGAAGCCGCCGAAGCTGGCCGCAGGGGTGTCGCCTGCCGCGTCGAGGAGCGCCCCGAGGTCCCAGCCCCGGTCGGTGGGGAAGGGGGTGACGGCGTCCTCGCCCCGGGCGATCAGCTGCCAGAAGTCCTCCGGGGTCCGTACGCCGCCGGGGAAGCGGCAGCCGATGCCGACCACGGCGACGGGGTCGTCGTCGGCCACCGGGGCCCGTACCGCGTGGGCCGACGGCGCCGGCGTGTCGTCGCCCAGACGGGCGGCGAGGTGCTCGCCGAGCGTGACGGGCCGGGAGTGGTCGAAGACCAGGCCCGCGGGAAGGGCCAGGCCGGTGCGGGCGGCCAGCCGGTCGCGCAGTTCGACGGCGGTGAGCGAGTCCACGCCCAGGTCGCGGAAGGCCGCACGGACGCCGACCGGTTCCACGGAGGGGTGCCCGAGCACGGCGGCGGTCTCCTCGCGGACCATCTCGATCAGGGGGGCGGAGCGGTCCTGAGCGGGCAGCTCGGCCAGTGTCCGGGCCCAGTCGGCGCGGACCGCCGCGGGTTCGGCGGCGGTGACGGCCGCCGTCTCGGCTGCTTCCGGGATCTCGCCGAAGAGGCGGGCGGGCCGGGAGACCTGGAAGGCGGAGGTGAAGCGCTGCCAGTCGACGTCGGCGACGACCAGGGTGGTCTCGTCGTGGTCGAGGGCGGTTGCCAGCGCGGTGGTGGCCAGCGCGGGCTCCATGGGCGGAAGGCCGCGCCGGGCGAGGTGCGCGCGGACGTCGTCGCTCGCGGCCATGCCGGCCTCGTCCCAGGGGCCCCAGGCGACCGAGGTGGCGGGCAGCCCGGCGGCGCGCCGGCGCTCGGCCAGGGCGTCCAGGTGGGCGTTGGCGGCGGCGTACGCGCTCTGTCCGCCGCTCCCCCACACGCCGGCGACGGAGGAGAAGAGCACGAGGCGTTCGACGCGGGTGGCGTCGGAGAGGAGTTCGTCGAGCACCTCGGCACCGCGCACCTTGGCGTCGAGCACGCCGGCGAACGTGTCGAGATCGGTGCTCTCCAGCGCCTCGGTGCCGGTCACGCCTGCGGCGTGCACGACCGCGCGCACGTCGTGCTCGGCGAGGATGGCCGCCATCGCCGTACGGTCGGTGACGTCGCAGGCGACGGCGGTGACCCGGGTGGCGGGCGCGAGTTCGGCGGCGAGGTCGGCCATGCCCGGCGCTTCCGGGCCGCGGCGTCCGGCCAGCACCACGTGGGCGGCGCCCCGTTCGGCGAGGAGCCGTGCGGTGCGGACGCCGAGTGCGCCGGTGCCGCCGGTGATGAGAACGGTGCCGGCCGGGTGCCAGGGGCCGGCGGGGCCGGTGCCGGCCGGGTCGGCGGCCGGGGCGGGCGCGACGCGCCGGGCGAAGGCGCCCGAGGGGCGCAGGGCGGTCTGGTCCTCGCCCGTCGAGCCGGTGAGGAGGGTCACCAGCAGGGCGGCCGATGTCTCGTCGAGGGCGTCGGGCAGGTCGATCAGTCCGCCCCAGCGGCCGGGGTGTTCGAGGGCCGCGACCCGTCCGAAGCCCCACAGCGCGGCCTGGCGGGGGCTGCCGACGTGCTCGGCGGAGCCGATGGCGACGGCGCCGCGGGTCAGTGCCCACAGCGGCGCGTCGATCCCGGCGTCGCCGGCGGCCTGGGTGAGCAGTACGGTCCCGGCCAGGCCCGCGGACAGCGCGGGGTGGGTGGCGGACGGGATGTCCTCGAGGCCGAGCAGCGACACCACGCCGGTGTACGGGCCGTCGGCGGCGGGCTTGATCAGGAGCTCGGCGAGTTCCCCGCGGTCGGTGTGTGTGAGGAGGCCGACGGGAAGTTCGGTGACCTGGGCGCCGGCGTCGCGCAGCGCGGCCGGTACCGCGGACACCAGGGGGTCGTGGCCGCGCTCCGCGGGCAGCACGGCAAGCCAGTGGCCGCCGGCCGTGACGGGGGTGAGGCCGGTGAGCGGCCGCCAGGTCACCCGGTAGCGCAGCGAGTCGGCGCGGACGCGGTTCCGGTTGTCCTGCCGCCAGCGGGTGAGGGCGGGCAGCAGCGGTTCGACGGCGGCCGGGTCGGACAGGCCCACCGTCTCGGCGAGCAGGCCGGCGTCGGACCGCTCGACGGCGTTCCAGAACCGCTCCGCCGCGGGATCGGCGGTGGCGCCGACCGGGTCGGCGGGGGCGGCGGTGCCGGGCTCGACCCAGTAACGGTCGCGGTGGAAGGCGTAGGTGGGGAGCGGCACCGGCCGCCCGCCCCAGCAGTCGAAGACGGCCCGCCAGTCGACGGCCGCGCCCGCCGTGTGGGCGGCGGCGAGGGCGGTGAGCAGGGTCTCCGGTTCGGGGCGTCCGGCGCGGAGCGTGGCCGCTACCGTCGGGCCGCCCGGCATCGCTCCCGGTGCGGGCAGGCTGTCGCGGGCGGCGGCGGCGAGGGTTCCGCCGGGGCCCAGCTCCAGGAAGACGCCGGCGCCGTGGTCATGGGTCCAGGACACCGCGTCGGCGAACCGTACGGTCTCGCGGACCTGCCGGACCCAGTAGCGCGGGTCGCACAGGCCGTCCGCGTTCACCGGACCGCCGGTCAGGGTGGAGACGACCGGCAGCGTCGGCGAGTGGTACGTCAACGACCGGGCGACGGCCGCGAAGTCGTCGAGCATCGGCTCCATCAGGTGGGAGTGGAACGCGTGGGAGACGGTGAGCCGCTTGGCCCGTACGCCCTGCGACCGCAGCCGCTCCTCCAGTGCGGCGATCGCGTCCGCGTCGCCCGAGACCGTCACCGAGGCGGGTCCGTTCACCGCCGCGACGTCCACCCCGTCGGGCAGCTCCAGCGCGCCCTCGGAGGTCTGTACCGCAAGCATCGCGCCGCCGCCCGGCAGTGCCTGCATGAGCCGGCCGCGGGCAGCGACGAGCGTGCAGGCGTCGTCGAGGGAGAGCACTCCGGCGACGTGGGCGGCGGCCAGTTCCCCGACGGAGTGGCCGACGAGGTGGTCGGGGGCCATCCCCCAGGACTCGAGGAGACGGAAGAGCGCCACCTCGAGCGCGAAGAGCCCGGCCTGGGCGTGGACCGTGCGGTCGAGCGCGCCACCGTCCTCGCCGTCGCCGTCGCCGTCGCCGAAGACGAGTTCCCGCAGGCCGGGGCCCGTGGCGGTGTCCAGGCGGGCGCAGACAGCGTCGAAGGCTTCGGCGAACACCGGGAAGGCGGAGTGGAGTTCGCGGCCCATTCCGGTGCGCTGGGAGCCCTGGCCCGTGAAGAGGTACACCAGGCGGGCGTCCCCGGTGGCCTCGCCGCGGACGAGGCCCGCCGGGCTGCGGCCCGCGGCCAGCGCGGAAAGGCCGGCAGCAAGCTCCGCGCGGTCGCCGGCCAGCACGACGGCGCGGTGCTCCAGCGGCGAACGGGTGGTGGCGAGCGTACGCCCGATGTCCAGCAGATCCAGGTCCGGCTGCGCGTCGAGGCCGGCGCCGAGACGCCGCGCCTGCTCGGCGAGCGCCTCGGCCGTGCGGCCGGAGACCGGGCAGGGCACCACGGCGGGGGCAACGGCGGCAGGGGAAGCGGCGGCCACGGCCGGGGCGGCGTCGGGGGAAGCAGCGTCGAGAGAAGCGGCGGGGACGGCGGCGCCGGGGTCGGGGGCCTCGCCGAGGATGATGTGGGCGTTGGTGCCGCTCAGCCCGAACGACGAGATGCCGGCGCGCCGCGGCCGCCCGGCCGGGGCCCACGGTCGTTCCTCGTCCAGCAGGCGTACGGCGCCCGTCGACCAGTCGATGTGCGGTGAGGGTTCTCCGGCGTGAAGGGTGCGGGGCAGCACGCCGTGGCGCAGCGCCTCGACCATCTTGATCAGCCCCGCCATGCCCGCGGCGGCCTGCGCATGACCGATGTTCGACTTCACCGAGCCGAGCCAGAGCGGTTCCTCCCGGCCCTGGCCGTACGTGCCGAGCAGCGCCTCCGCCTCGATCGGGTCGCCGAGCCGGGTGCCGGTGCCGTGCGCCTCGACGGCGTCCACCTCGGAGGGCAGGAGCCGGGCGTCGGCGAGCGCGGCGCGGATCACGGCGCGCTGGGCGCGGCCGTTGGGGGCGGTCAGCCCGTTGGTGGAGCCGTCGGAGTTGACGGCGGACCCGCACAGGACGGCGTGGACGTGGTGGCCGTTGGCGCGCGCGTCGGAGAGCCGCTCCAGCAGGACCACGCCCGCTCCCTCGGACCAGCCGGTGCCGTCGGCGCCCGCCCCGAACGACTTGCAGCGGCCGTCGGGCGCGAGGCCGCCGTGGCGCCCGAACTCGCCGAACATGCCGAGGTCGGCGAGGACCGCGACGCCTGCGGTGACGGCGAGGTCGCACTCACCGCTGTGCAGGGCGCGGGCGGCCTGGTGCACGGCGACGAGGGACGACGAGCAGGCGGTGTCCACGGTGAAGGCCGGGCCCTCGAACCCGAAGGTGTACGAGATCCGGCCGGACAGGACGCTGCCCGCCATGCCGGTCATCAGGTGGCCCTCGGAGCCCTCGGGCGGCCGTGCTCCCCCGCCGTAGCCGGAGGACCCGGCGCCGACGAACACCCCGGTCCGGGTGGCCCGCAGGGAGAGCGGCGGGATGCCCGCCCGCTCCAGCGCCTGCCACACGGTCTCCAGCAGCACACGCTGCTGGGGGTCCATGGTGAGCGCCTCGCGGGGGCTGATCCCGAACAGTGCGGCGTCGAAGCGGTCGGCGTCGTCGATGAAGCCGCCCTTGAGGGCGGGCAGCGCGTCGGTTCCGCCGGGCACGCCCCAGCCGCGGGCGGCGGGCAGGTCGCCGATGGCGTCCCGGCCCTCGCGGACGAGTTCCCACAGTCCTTCGGGGTCGTCGGCGCCGCCCGGGTAGCGGCAGGCCATGCCGACGACGGCGAGCGGCTCGCGCTCCCGGCCTTCGGCCTCGGCCAGCCGCTGCCGCGTCTCGGCGAGGTCGGCCGTGACGCGCTTGAGGTACTGGAGGAGTTTCTGATCGTCTGCCATGCCCGGTCCCTGCGCGGGTTCGGTGCGGTCGGCCGTCCGGCGGGAGGTCACGACAGTCCCAGCTCCTTGTCGATGAAGTCGAAGACGTCGGATGCCGAGGCGTCCTCGAGCCGGTCGGCGACGGCGGTCTTCACGCCTGCCGCATCCGGCTCGCCCTCGGTCACCCGGGCCAGCAGCGCGCGCAGCCGGTCGGCGACGGCCGGGCTGTCGGCCCCGGCCGCGGTGAGCCGGCCGACGGCGGCTTCCAGTCGGTCGAGGCCGGCCAGTACGTCCGCCGTGTCCGCCTGCGCCGGGTCGGTGGACCCGGCCAGTTCGGTCCACAGGTGCGCGGCGAGCGCGGCCGGTGTGGGGTGGTCGAAGACCAGGCCGGCGGGCAGCCGCAGCGTGGTCGCCTTGGTGAGCCGGTTGCGCAGTTCCACCGCGGTGAGCGAGTCGAAGCCGAGCTTGGTGAAGGCGTGTTCGGCGGCGACCGCGTCGGGGCCGTCGTAGCCGAGGACGGCGGCGGCGTGTGCGCGTACGAGGTCGAGGACGGTGCGCCGCTGTTCGGGCTCCGGGAGCCGGGCGAGGTCGGCGGCCAGGTCGCGGGGGGCCGCGGCGCCGGCCCGGGTGCGCTCGACGGGGGCGCGGACCAGGCCGCGCAGCAGCGCGGGCACCGGCTGCCCCTTCGCTTCTTCGCGCAGCCGTGCGAGGTCGAGGGCGACGGGCACGAGGTGGGCGTGCGGCAGGGTGCGGGCGGCGTCGAAGAGCGCCATGCCCTGTTCCGCGCCGATCACGCCGGCAGTCGCCGCCCGGTCGCGCTCACGTCGGCCGAGGCCGCCCGCCATGCCGTCCTCGGTGTCCCAGAGGCCCCAGGCCAGGGACTGGCCGGCCAGTCCGCGGACCCGGCGGCGGTGGGCCAGGGCGTCGAGGACGGCGTTGGCGCCGGCGTAGCTCGCCTGCCCGGCGGACCCGAAGGTCGCGGCGGCCGAGGAGAACAGGACGAAGAACGCCAGGTCCTGGTGGGCCGTCAGTTCGTCGAGGAGCAGGGCAGCGTCCGCCTTGGGGGCCAGGACCCGGTCGGCGCGCTCCGGGGTGAGCGCGTCGAGCACTCCGTCGTCGAGGATCCCGGCGGCGTGGACGACGCCGGTGAGCGGGCGGTCGAGGCCGGCCAGCAGGGCGGTGAGCGCGTCGCTGTCGGCGACGTCGCAGGCCTCGATCCGTACGTCGGTCCCGACCGCGGCGAGGTCGGCGGCGAGCCGGTCCGCGCCCGGGGCGGCCGGGCCGCTTCGGCTGGCCAGCACCAGGTGCCGTACGCCGTGCTCGGCGACCAGGTGGCGGGCGAGCAGGCCAGCCAGCGCTCCGGTGCCGCCGGTGATGAGGACCGTGCCGTCGGGGTCGGGGGCGGCGGGCAGGGTGAGGACGTTCTTGCCGATGTGCCGGCCGCGGCCCATGAACCGGAACGCCTCGGCGGCGTCCCGCAGGTCCCAGGCGGTGAGCGGCAGGAGTTCCAGAACGCCCTGATCGAACAGGTCGATGATCTCGGTGAAGATCTCCGCGATCCGGCCCCGGTCGGTGCTCATGAGGTCGAAGACGTCGTAGTGCGTGCCCGGGTGGGCGGCCCTGACCTGCTCACCGTCGCGGATGTCCGTCTTGCCCATTTCGACGAACCGGCCGCCGGGGGCCAGCAGACGCAGCGAGGCGTCGATGAAGGGGCCCTCCAGCGAGTTCAGCACCACGTCCACGCCTCGTCCGCGGGTGGCTTCGCGCACCCGGTCCTCGAAGTCCGTGGTCCGGGAGGAGGACAGCCGCTCGTCGGGCAGGCCGGTGGCCCGCCACTTGCCGGGCGAGGCGGTGCCGTGGATCTCCAGGCCGAGGTGACGGGCGAGCTGCACGGCGGCCATGCCGACGCCGCCCGCCGCCGCGTGGACGAGGACGGTCTCGCCCGCGGTGACGCCGGCGACGTCCACCAGCCCGTAGTAGGCCGTCAGGAACGGGGTGGGTACGGAGGCCGCCTCGGCGTAGGTCCACTCCGGCCGCATGCGCGCCAGCACCCGCCGGTCGGTGACGGCGGTGGGCCCGAAGGCCCCGGCGAACAGGCCGAAGACGCGGTCGCCGGGGGCGAGGTCGGTGACCTCGGCGCCCGTCTCAAGGACCACGCCGGCGCCCTCGGTGCCCATGCCGCGCTGGCCGGGGACCATGCCCAGGGCCATCACCACGTCACGGAAGTTGACGCCCGCGGCGCGCATCGCGACCCGGACCTGGGTGGGGCCGAGGTCGGCGAGTGCCTCGGGGGCGGGGACGAACGCCAGGTTCTCCAGGGTGCCTTCGCCGGTGGTGTCGAGGCGGGTGCCGGGCACCGGATCCCCGGCAGGGGCCGGTCCGGTGCCGCGGGCCAGCCGGGGCGCGAGCAGGGCGCCCGCGCGGATCGCGAGCTGTGGCTCCGTGGAGCCGAGCGCGGTGGGCAGGGCGGCGGCCGAGTCGGGGTGGCCGTCCACGTCGATCAGGGCGAAGTGGTCCGGGTGCTCGCTCTGCGCCGAGCGCAGCAGGCCGTGCACGGCGGCGCCCGCGAGGTCGGGGACGCCCTCGCCCGCACCGACGGCGACCGCGCGTGCCGTCAGCACGGTGAGCCGGGAGCCGGCGAAGCGCGCGTCGGCCAGCCAGGTCTGGGCGGCGTGCAGCGCCTCGTGGACGGCGGCGTGCAGGGAGGCGGTGTCGGCCGCGTGCGCGGCGCTGGGGTCTGCCGCGTGGCCCCCGATGTCGGCCGCGTGGCCGGTTTCCTCGCCGCCGGGCCGGGAGCCGCACCACAGGACGGCCTCCGGCAGCAGCTCGCCCGCCTCGACCGCGGCGCCGAGCGCGTCCAGGTCGTCGTACCGGGTGGCCGCGAGCGACGCGAGGGCGGCGGGCGGCGGGCCGACGAGGACCAGCGGGAGGGCCGGTCCTTCGGCGGCGGGCGCCCAGTCCACGCGGTGGAGTACGTCGAGTTCCGCGGCGCGGGCCGCCCGGCGCAGCGCGTCGGCGCCGACCGGCCGCAGGGTGAGGGAGGCGACCTCGGCGACGGGGGTCCCGGCGGCGTCGGTGGCCACGAGCGAGATGGCGTCCCGGCCCGCCGGCGAGAGCCGTACCCGCAGGGTGTCGGCGCCCGTCGCGTGCAGCCGGACGCCCTCCCAGGCGAACGGGAGCAGCCCGGTCCGGGCGAGCAGTCCGCCCACGCCCGCCGCGTGCAGGGCGGCGTCGAAGAGCGCGGGGTGCAGTCCGAAGCGCTCGGCGTCGGCACGTGCCGTGTCGGGGAGCGCGACCTCCGCGCAGAGGTCGTCCCCGGCGCGCCAGAGCGTCTTCAGCCCCTGGAAGACCGGGCCGTAGGTGTAGCCGGCGTCGGCGAGGGCTTCGTAGCAGCCGTCGACGGGAACCGGTACGGCTCCGGCGGGCGGCCACGGGGCCGGCGTGCTGGTTTCGGGCGCCCGGTCCGCGGAGCCGGTACCGGCGAGGAAGCCGGTGGCGTGAGTGGTCCAGGGCGCGCCCGCTTCGCCCGCGTCGCCCGCCGCCTCGGGGCGGGCGGAGACGGTGACGGGCCGGCGGCCGTCCTCGGCGGACTCCCCCACGAGCATCTGGAGCGTCACGCCCGCGCCGGCGGGTATCACCAGGGGTGCCTGGAGGGTGAGTTCGTCCAGGCCGTCGAGGCCGGCGTGCAGGGCGAGTTCCACGAAGGCGGTGCCGGGCAGCAGCACCGCGTCACCGATGGTGTGGTCGGCGAGCCAGGGGTGGGTGGCCGTCGACAGCCTGCCCGTCCACAGCGTGCCACCACCGGCCAGCGGTGCCGCCGCGCCGAGCAGCGGGTGCCGTACGCCGGACAGCCCGGCGGCGGCGACATCGGCGGCGGGGCGGATGTCCGGCCAGTAACGCCGTTGCTGGAAGGGGTAGGTGGGCAGGTCGAGAACGCTCCGGCCGACCGGACCGCCCAGCACGCCGCGCCAGTCCACGTCGACGCCCGCGCAGTGCGCCTCGGCGAGCGCCAGCGCCCAGCGGCGGACGTCGTCCTCGCCCCTGCGCAGGGTCGTGAGCACCGCACCCGTGGTGTCGGTGTCGTCGAGAGTCTCGGTGATGCCCGGGGTGAGCACGGGGTGCGGGCTGATCTCCAGGAAGGTGGTGTGGCCGTCGGCCCCGGCGGCGCGGACGGCCTGGTCCAGCCGTACGGTGTCGCGGAGGTTGCGGTACCAGTAGCCGGAGCCCAGGTCCGCGGTGTCCAGTGCCGCACCGGTGACCGTCGAGTAGAACGGCACGTCGCCGGAGGCGGCGGGCGTCTCGGGCAGCGCCTCGAAGACCGGGCGGAGCGGTTCGACCAGCACCGTGTGCGAGGCGTAGTCGATGCCGACGCGGCGCGCGCGCACGCCGCGCCGCTCGCACTCGGCGGTCAGGCGGTCCAGTGCGGCGTTCTCGCCGCCGACCACGGTGGCCCGCGGACCGTTGAGCGCGGCGATCCACAGCGGCTGGGCCAGCGTGGCGAGCATCTCCGCGGCCTCGGCCTCGGTCAGCGGCAGGGACACCAGGCCGCTGCGGCCCGACAGCTGGTCGGCGATGGCCCGGCTGCGGGCGGCGACGACGCGCGCGGCGTCCGTCAGCTCCATGGCACCCGCCACGACGGCGGCGGCCAGTTCGCCCTGGGAGGCGCCGATCACGGCGGCGGGCTCGACGCCCGACGCGCGCCACAGCTCGGCCAGCGACACCATCACCGCCCACAGCAGCGGCTGTACGACGTCGGCGCGGTCCACGCCGGCGTGCACCGGGTCCTCGCCGCGGATCACGGCGATGAGCGAGAAGTCGAGGTACGGAGCGAGCGCGCGCTCGCACTCCTCCAGCCGTGTCCGGAACACCGGCTCGGTGTCGATGAGCCGGGCGGCCATGCCGGTCCACTGGGCGCCCTGCCCGGGGAAGACGAAGACGGGCGCGCCGGTCTGGCGGGCGGTGCCGCGGCGCAGTTCCGGCGAATCGCCGTCTTCGGCGAGGGCGGTCAGCCCTTCGGGTCCGAGGACGACGGCGCGCTCGGCGAGGGTGGCGCGGGCGGTGGCCAGCGTCCATGCCAGGTCGAGCGGGTCGTCCGACGCACTGGTGGCCGGTACGGAGCCGGCGAGTCGACGGGCCTGGTCGCGCAGCCCGTCGGGGGTGTCGGCGGAGAGCAGCCACGGCACCGGCCGGGCCGAGGGCGCGGGCGCGGCGGTTTCGCGTACGGCCTCGTCGGCGGGCGCCTGCTCCAGGATCACGTGGGCGTTGGTGCCGCTCATGCCGAACGACGAGACGCCCACGCGGCGCGGCCCGGACTTCTCGGGCCAGGCCCGCTCCTCGGCGAGCAGCCTGACGTTTCCGGCCGTCCAGTCGACCTGGGTGGTGGGCCGGTCGGCGAAGAGCGTGCGCGGCAGCCGGCCGGCCCGCATCGCCATGGCTCCCTTGATGACGCCCGCGATGCCCGAAGCGGCCTGTGTGTGACCGATGTTGGACTTGATGGAGCCGAGCCAGAGCGGCTCGTCGTCCGTCCGGCCCTGGCCGTAGGTCGCCAGCAGCGCCTGGGCCTCGATCGGGTCGCCGAGCCGGGTGCCGGTGCCGTGGGCCTCGACCATGTCCACGTCGGACGGGGACAGCCCCGCGTCGGCGAGGGCGGCGCGGATGACGCGCTGCTGGGAGGGGCCGTTGGGGGCGGTGAGGCCGTTGGATGCGCCGTCCTGGTTGACGGCGGAGCCGCGGACGACCGCGAGGATCCGGTGGCCGTTGCGGCGGGCGTCCGAGAGCCGTTCCAGCAGCAGGATGCCGGCGCCCTCCGCCCAGCCGGTGCCGTCGGCCTCGTCGGAGAACGCCTTGCAGCGGCCGTCGGCCGCCATCGCGTCCTGCTTGCCGAACTCGGCGAAGACGCCGGGGGTGGACATGGTGACCACGCCGCCGGCCAGGGCCAGGGAGCATTCACCGCGGCGCAGGGCCTGCCCCGCGAGATGCAGGGCGACCAGGCCGGACGAGCAGGCGGTGTCGACGGTGACGGCCGGGCCCTCCAGGCCGAACGTGTAGGAGATCCGGCCGGAGAGAACGCTGGCAGAACCCCCGGTGGCCAGGTAGCCCTCGCCGCCCTCCGGGGTCTCGCCGGGCAGAGAGGTGTAGTCGTGGTTGTTGGCGCCCGCGAAGACGCCGGTACGGGAGCCGCGCAGCGAGAGCGGGTCGATGCCGGCGCGCTCGAAGACCTCCCAGGCCGTCTCGAGCAGCAGTCGCTGCTGCGGATCCATCATCACGGCCTCGCGGGGCGAGATGTTGAACAGGCCGGCGTCGAAGGAGGCGATGTCGGCCAGGAATCCGCCCTGGAGGGGGCGGGGCACGCCGGTGCCGTCGGCGGGCTGCAGCGGCCAGCCGCGCTCCGCGGGGCAGTCGCCGACCGCGTCGACACCTTCGGCGACGAGGTCCCACAGGTCCTCGGGCGAGTGGACTCCGCCGGGGAATCGGCAGCTCATGCCGATGACGGCCAGCGGCTCGTCGTGGGAGCCGCCGGCGTCCGGGACCGCGGGGACGGCCCCGGCGTCGAGGGTGCCCTCCTCGTTCCCGGCCGCCAGCGGGAGGTCCGCGACGAGCAGGGCGGCGAGGTGGGTGGTGAGGTCCTGGGCGGTGGGGTGGTCGAAGACCAGGGTGGCGGGCAGGTCCAGGCCGGTGGCGTCGCTCAGCCGCCCCCGCAGTTCCACCGCCATCAGCGAGTCGAACCCGAGGTCGGAGAAGGCTCGCAGCGGTGCGACGGCGTCGCTGCCGCTGTGGCCCAGCGTGGCGGCCGCCTCGTCACGTACGAGTGCCAGCAGGACCCGCTCCCGCTGCTGCGCGCCGAGTTCCGCGATGCGGCGGCGCAGCGGCGTGCCCTGGGCGGTGGTCGCCCCTTCGGCCTCGCGCCTGGCGGCCTCGGGGAGTTCGCCGAAGAGCGGCGCGGGACGGACGGCGGTGAAGCTGGCGGAGAAGCGGTGCCAGTCGAGGTCGGCGAAGGTGAGGCAGCCGAGATCGTGGGTGACCACCTGCTCCAGCGCGGTCACGGCGAGACCGGGGTCGAGCGGGATGAGGCCGCGGCGGCGCAGGTGCTCCTCCGCCTCACCGTCGACCAGCATGCCGGCTTCGGCCCAGGGTCCCCAGGCCACCGAGGTGGCGGTCAGGCCGCGGGCGCGCCGCTGCTCGGCCAGACCGTCGAGGTAGGCGTTGGCCGCCGCGTACGCGGACTGCCCGCCACTGCCCCACACGCCCGCGATCGACGAGAACAGAACGAACATGTCAGCCTCGGGCACCAGTTCGTCCAGGTGCCGGGCACCCAGCGTCTTGGCCCGCAGAACCTCCGCGAACTGCTCCGGACCCACACCGACCAGCGGCACGGTGTCCACGACACCAGCCGCGTGGAAAACGCCGGTGACCGGGTGCTCCGCGAGCAGCGCGGCCAGCGCATCACGGTCGGCGGCGTCACAGGCCGCGATGGTGACCCGGCAGCCCAGGGCCTCCAGGGACGCGGCGAGTTCGTCCGCGCCCGGCGCCTCGGGGCCGCGCCTGCTGGTGAGCAGCAGGTGCTCGGCGCCGGCCTCGGCGAGCGAGGTGGCCACACGCGAGCCGAGCCCGCCGGTGCCGCCGGTGACGAGTACGGTTCCGCGCGGCCGCCAGGAGCGGGCGGCCGCCCCGGCGGGGGCTGCGGAACGGACGAGCCTGCGCGCGAAGGTGCCGGAGGCGCGGACGGCGACCTGGTCCTCGGATCCGGCCAGTACCCGTGCCAGACGCGAGCCCGCACGCTCGTCCAGCACCACCGGAAGATCCACCAACCCGCCCCAACGCTGCGGGAACTCCAACGCGGCAACCCGCCCCAGCCCCCACACCTGAGCCTGAACCGGATCCACCACACCATCGGCACGCCCCGTCGACACAGCACCCGACGTCACACACCACAACGGCGCGTCGATCTCCGCATCACCCAACGCCTGCACCAGCGCCAGCGACCACGCCACCGACACCGGAAGACCCTCCGGCACACCCGCCACACCCGCACGCGAGTCCAGCGCCACCAGCGACAACACACCCGCGACACCACCCCCGAACGCGTCCTCCTCCGTCAGCCGGGCAGCCAACTCCCAACGATCAAGCTCACCATCGTCCAGCACCACCACGAACGGCTCCGCACCACCGCCCGCCAAAGCCCCCACACACGCCTCGACCCGCTCCTCAGGCACACCCTCCGTACCCACCACGAGCCAACGACCCGACACACCGACGGAATCCTCACCGGTCACACGCCACGCAACGCGATACCGCATCCCGTCAGCACGCGAACGCTCCACCCGCTCACGCCGCCAGCCCGCCAGAGCCGGCAACACCGCCTCCACCTCACCAGCACCCACACGCAGCACCTCGGCCAGCGCCCCACTATCACCAGCCTCAACCGCCGACCAGAACGCCTCATCCTCAGCGCCAGTAACCGCGACCTCCGCGACCTCTGCCGTCCCCAGCCAGTACCGCTCACGCTGGAACGCATACGTCGGCAGACCCACACCAGGCCCCGACACATACCGGTCCCACTCGACCAGGACGCCACGTGTGTGCAGGCGGGCCAGGGCGGCGACGAGGGTGGTGGCCTCGGGGCGGTCGGGGCGCAGCGCGGGTACGGCGGCCAGGGTGTCGACCTGCTCCGGTACGAAGGCGGAGAGCACACCGGCAGGACCCAGCTCCAGTGCCGTACGAACACCGCTGAGGGAGGCGATCGCCTCGGCGAACCGGACGGGCTCACGGATCTGACCGACCCAGTAGTCCGGCGTCGCAATGTCCCCGGAAGCAGTGGCAACGACGGGAATCGTCGGCGAGTGGTACGTCAACGACTTCGCGACGGACGCGAACTCGTCGAGCATCGGCTCCATCAGACGCGAATGGAACGCGTGGGAAACGGCCAGCCGCTTCACCCGTACGTTCTCCGCCCGGAGCCGCTCCTCCAGCGCACCGATCGCGTCCGCGTCACCGGACACCGTCACCGAAGTCGGCCCGTTGACCGCCGCAAGGTCCACACCCTCGGGCAGCTCAAGCTCACCCTCAGCAGCCTCCACGGCCAGCATCGCGCCGCCCGACGGCAGCGCATCCATCAAACGGCCACGCGCCGACACCAGACGGCACGCGTCGTCCAGGGACAGCACTCCGGCCACGTGCGCGGCGGCCAGCTCACCGATCGAGTGGCCCACCATCACGTCCGGGGTGACACCCCAGGACTCGACCAATCGGAACAACGCCACCTCGACCGCGAACAGAGCAGGCTGCGCGTAGACGGTCCGGTCCAGGGCCTCACCGTCCTCGAACACGACCTCACGCAGCGGCCGTTCGAGGTCCACCCGCGCACAGACCGCGTCGAACGCGTCCGCGAACACCGGGAACGCCTCGTACAGCTCACGCCCCATACCGGCCCGCTGCGCGCCCTGGCCGGTGAACAGCAGCGCCAGCCCGCCGTGCGCGGCCTCATCACGGACCACGGAAGGAACGGCCTGGTCCTCTGCCAGTGCGCGCAGTCCGGTCAGCAGTTCGTCGCGGTCGTCACCGAGCACGACCGCCCGGTGCTCCAGCGCCGCACGCGCCGTCGCCAGCGTGTGCGCCACGGCGGACGCAGCCACCTCAGGACGCTCGGCCAGGAATGAGCCCAACCGACCCGCCTGGGCCACCAGCGCATCCCGCGACCGCGCGGACAACACCCACGGCCCCACAGCCCCCACCGGAGCCGGCTCAGCCACATCAAGAACCTCAGCGGCCTGCTCCAGGATGACGTGCGCGTTCGTACCACTCACACCGAACGACGACACGCCCGCGCGACGCGGACGACCTGCCTCCGGCCAATCCCGCGCCTCCGACAGCAGCTCCACCGCGCCGGCCGACCAGTCCACATGCGGCGTCGGCTCGTCGACATGCAGCGTCCGGGGCAGCACACCCCGACGGATCGCCTCCACCATCTTGATCACACCCGCGACACCCGAAGCAGCCTGAGTGTGACCGATGTTCGACTTCACCGACCCCAGATACAGCGGCTCCTCGCGGTCCTGGCCGTACGTTGCCAGCAATGCCTGCGCCTCGATCGGGTCACCGAGCCGCGTACCCGTACCGTGCGCCTCTACTGCGTCGACCTCGGACGTCTCCAGACCCGCCGCGGCCAGCGCCGCCCGCACCACCCGCTGCTGCGCAGGACCGTTGGGCGCCGTCAAACCGTTCGACGCACCGTCCTGATTGACCGCCGAACCCCGCACCACCCCGAGCACCTCGTGCCCGTTGCGGCGCGCGTCCGACAGCCGCTCCAGCAGCAGCAGACCCACACCCTCACCCCAGCCCGTGCCGTCCGCGCCGGCCGCGAACGCCTTGCACCGACCGTCCCCGGCCAGACCGTCCTGACGGTCGAACTCGGCGAAGATGTCGGGACCGACGATCACGGTCACACCGCCGGCGAGCGCCATGGAGCACTCGCCGGTGCGCAGCGACTGCGCCGCCAGGTGCAGCGCCACCAACGACGACGAACACGCCGTGTCGACGGTCACCGCCGGGCCCTCGAGGCCGAACGAGTACGCGACCCGACCGGACAGCACGCTCCCGGCCATGCCGGTCATCAGGTGGCCGTCCGCGCCTTCGGTGCGCCCGCCGGTGCCGTAGCCGGACGTCGAGGCGCCGACGAACACGCCGGTCGACGTGCCCTGGAGCGTGCGCGGGTTCATGCCCGCCCGCTCCAGCGTCTCCCAGGCCGTCTCGAGCAGCAGTCGCTGCTGCGGATCCATCGCGATCGCCTCACGCGGCGATATGCCGAACAGCCCCGCGTCGAACTCGGTGGCGTCGTGGACGAAGCCGCCCTCGGCCGCGAAGGCTCCCGTCTCCCGGAGTGCGGAGAGGTCCCAGCCGCGGTCGGCGGGGAAGTCGGTGATGCCCTCGGCTCCCGAGGCGACCAGGTCCCACAGGTCCTCCGGGGACCGGACTCCGCCGGGGAAGCGGCATGCCATGGAGACGATCGCGATCGGCTCGTCCGGGTCGGCTGCGACGCGGGGTGCGATCGCCGCCGACGTGTCGCCGGGAGCGGAGGACGGCAGCAGCTCGGCGAGGTGGCCGGCCAGGGCCTGGGCGGTGGGGTGGTCGAAGACGAGTGTCGCGGAGAGCGAGAGGCCGGTCGCGGCCATCAGCCGGTCGCGGAGGTCGACGGCGGTGAGCGAGTCGAAGCCCAGGTCGGAGAAGGGGAGTTCGACGGGGATGCTGTCCGCGCTCGCATGGCCCAGGACGGCGGCGGCACCGGTCCGGACGGCGTCCAGCAGCAGCGCACGACGCTCGGCGGGTCCCTTTCCGGCGAGCGCGGAGACGAGGGGCGTGGTGTCGGAGTCCGCCTCCGGCACGGGTGCGGCGGCGGACGGGGCCACGGCCTCGGGAACGTCGTCGAAGAGGTGGGTGGCGCGGCCCGATCCGAAGGCGGGTGCGAAGCGAGTCCAGTCCGCGTCGACGGCGACGAGACAGCCGAGGTCGCGGGCGACCGCGTCCTCCAGGACGGTCACTCCGAGCTCGGGCGGCAGCGGCGTCAGGCCGCGGCGGCGCAGGTAGTCCTCGGCGTTCTCCTCCACGAGCATTCCGGCTTCGGCCCAGGGTCCCCAGGCCACCGAGGTGGCGGTCAGGCCGCGGGCGCGGCGCTGCTCGGCCAGACCGTCCAGGTAGGCGTTGGCCGCCGCATACGCGGACTGCCCTCCGCTGCCCCATACACCCGCGATCGACGAGAACAGTACGAACATGTCAGCCTCGGGCACCAGTTCGTCCAGGTGCCGGGCGCCCAGCGTCTTGGCCCGCAGAACCTCCGCGAACTGCTCCGGACCCACACCGACCAGCGGCACGGTGTCCACGACACCAGCCGCGTGGAACACACCCGTGACCGGGTGCTCGGCGAGCAGGGCGGCGAGTGCCCCGCGGTCGGCGACGTCGCAGGCGACGACGGTCGCCGTCGCCCCGAGCTCGCCCAGCTCGGCGACCAGTTCGGCGGCCCCCGGGGCCTCGATGCCCCGCCTGCTGGTCAGCACCAGCTCGGTGACCCCGCGCCGGGCAAGGCGACGGGCGACAGCCGCACCGAGGGCCCCGGTACCCCCGGTGACGAGAACCGCTCCGGCGGAAGCGAACTCCCCAGGAGCGTCAGCATGCGGCTCCACACGGGCAACACGGCGCGCGAAGGTGCCGGAGGCGCGGACTGCGACCTGGTCCTCGGATCCGGCCAGTACCCGTGCCAGACGCGAGCCCGCACGCTCGTCCAGCACCACCGGAAGATCCACCAACCCGCCCCAACGCTGCGGGAACTCCAACGCGGCAACCCGCCCCAGCCCCCACACCTGAGCCTGAACCGGATCCACCACACCATCGGCACGCCCCGTCGACACGGCACCCGACGTCACACACCACAACGGCGCGTCGATCTCCGCATCACCCAACGCCTGCACCAGCGCCAGCGACCACGCCACCGACACCGGAAGACCCTCCGGCACACCCGCCACACCCACACGCGAGTCCAGCGCCGCCAGCGACAACACACCAGCGACACCACCCCCGAACGCGTCCTCCTCCGTCAGCCGGGCAGCCAACTCCCAACGATCAAGCTCACCATCGTCCAGCACCACCACGAACGGCTCCGCACCACCGCCCGCCAAAGCCCCCACACACGCCTCGACCCGCTCCTCAGGCACACCCTCCGTACCCACCACGAGCCAACGACCCGACACACCGACGGTCTCCTCGTCGGTCACACGCCACGCAACGCGATACCGCATCACGTCAGCACGCGAACGCTCCACCCGCTCACGCCGCCAGCCCGCCAGAGCCGGCAACACCGCCTCCACCTCACCAGCACCCACACGCAGCACCTCGGCCAGCGCCCCACTGTCACCAGCCTCAACCGCCGACCAGAACGCCTCATCCTCAGCGCCGGAAGCCGCCACCTCCGCGACCTCTGCCGACCCCAGCCAGTACCGCTCACGCTGGAACGCATACGTCGGCAGACCCACACCAGGCCCCGACACATACCGGTCCCAGTCCACGACAGCACCCAGGACATACAGGCCGGCCAGGGCCCGCCCGAAGGCGGTCGTCTCCCCTGTCCCCGCACGCAGGGCCGGGACGGCGGTGACGTCCTCGGCGATGTTCGGGACGAGGGCGGAGAGCACCCCGTCAGGCCCGAGCTCGAGGAAGACCCGCACGTCGGTGAGCGAGGCGATCGCGTCGGCGAAGCGGACAGGCTCACGGATCTGACCGACCCAGTAGTCCGGCGTCGCCAGATCGCCCGGCGCCGTGGTGACGACCGGGATGGTCGGAGCGTTGTACGTCAACGACTTCGCGACGGACGCGAACTCGTCGAGCATCGGCTCCATCAGACGCGAATGGAACGCGTGGGAAACGGTCAGCCGCTTCACCCGTACGTTCTCTGCCCGGAGCCGCTCCTCCAGGGCACAGATCGCATCGGCGTCACCGGAAACGGTCAGGGAGGTGGGGCCGTTCACCGCCGCAAGGTCCACACCCTCGGGCAGCTCAAGCTCACCCTCGGCCGCCTCCACGGCGAGCATCGCGCCGCCCGACGGCAGCGCATCCATCAACCGACCACGCGCCGAGACGAGAGCACACGCGTCGTCCAGGGACAGCACCCCGGCCACATGCGCGGCGGCCAGCTCACCGATCGAATGCCCGACGAGGACGTCCGGGGTGACACCCCAGGACTCCACCAGCCGGAACAGCGCCACCTCGACCGCGAACAGAGCAGGCTGCGTGTACGCCGTACGGGCCAGCAGCTCCGCGTCCTCGCCGAACACGACGTCCCGCAGCGGCCGGTCCACATCCACCCGCGCGCACACCGCGTCGAACGCGTCCGCGAACACCGGGAAGGCGTCATACAGTTCACGGCCCATACCGACCCGCTGCGCACCCTGACCCGAGAACAGGAAGCCCGTACGCCCGT
This sequence comes from Streptomyces sp. NPDC012508, assembly GCF_042902595.1. Taxonomy (NCBI): domain Bacteria; kingdom Bacillati; phylum Actinomycetota; class Actinomycetes; order Kitasatosporales; family Streptomycetaceae; genus Streptomyces; species Streptomyces sp. NPDC012508. Next base: position 18,849 of record NZ_JBIBEO010000015.1, on the reverse strand, counting down.
TCCGCACCGTGCCGGTGACGACCCGCTGCGAGGGCTCTCCCCCGGCCAGTGCCCGCAGTCCGGTCAGCAGTTCGTCGCGGTCGTCACCGAGCACGACAGCCCGGTGCTCCAGCGCCGCACGCGCCGTCGCCAGCGTGTGCGCCACAGCCGACGCAGCCACCTCAGGACGCTCGGCCAGGAACGAGCCCAGCCGCTCGGCCTGGGCCACCAGCGCACCCTGCGACCGCGCGGACAACACCCACGGCCCCGCAGCCCCCACCTCAACGGGAGCCGCTTCGGCCACATCAGCGGCCTGCTCCAGGATGACGTGCGCGTTCGTACCACTCACACCGAACGACGACACACCCGCGCGACGCGGACGCCCCGCCTCCGGCCAATCCCGCGCCTCCGACAGCAGCTCCACCGCGCCGGCCGACCAGTCCACGTGCGGCGTCGGCTCGTCCACGTGCAGGGTCCTGGGCAGCACGCCGTGGCGCAGAGCCTCCACCATCTTGATCACACCCGCGACACCCGAGGCCGCCTGGGTGTGACCGATGTTGGACTTCACCGAACCCAGGTAAAGGGGTTCGTCACGGTCCTGTCCGTAGGTCGCCAGCAGGGCCTGCGCCTCGATCGGGTCGCCGAGCCTCGTGCCCGTGCCGTGTGCTTCGACGGCGTCGACCTCGGACGTCTCCAACCCGGCCGCGGCCAGCGCCGCCCGTACGACCCGCTGCTGCGCAGGACCGTTCGGCGCCGTCAAACCGTTCGACGCACCATCCTGGTTGACCGCCGAACCTCGCACCACCGCCAGGACCTGATGGCCGAGGCGCTCGGCGTCCGAGAGCCGCTCCACGAGCAGCACGCCGACGCCCTCGCCCCATCCCGTGCCGTCCGCGGCAGCCGCGAACGCCTTGCACCGGCCGTCCCCGGCCAGACCGTCCTGACGGTCGAACTCGGCGAAGACGCCTGGGGTGCTCATCACCGCGACGCCGCCCACGACCGCCATGGAGCACTCGCCGGCACGCAGCGACTGCGCTGCCAGGTGCAGTGCCACCAACGACGACGAACACGCAGTGTCGACGGTCACCGCCGGGCCCTCGAGCCCGAACGAGTACGCGACGCGGCCGGACAGCACGCTCCCCGACATGCCGGTCAGGAAGTGCCCCTCGGAGCCGGAGTCGGTGGCACCGACGCCGTACCCCGAGGGAGAGGCGCCGACGAACACGCCGGTCGCCGTCCCCTGGAGCGTGCGCGGGTTCATGCCCGCCCGCTCCAGCGCCTCCCAGGCCGTCTCGAGCAGCAGTCGCTGCTGCGGATCCATCGCCAGCGCCTCACGCGGCGAGATCCCGAACAGCCCCGCGTCGAAGTCCGTGGCGTCGTGGACGAAGCCCCCCTCCAGGGCGAAGTCGACGCTCGCGCCCGGGGCCGCCCGCCAGCCGCGGTCGGTGGGGAAGGCGCCGACCCCGTCGCGGCCCTCGGCGACCAGGTCCCACAGCGCCTCGGGGGAGTCCACCCCGCCGGGGTAGCGGCAGGCCATGGAGACGATGGCGAGCGGCTCGTCGGACGCCGCCGTCACCGCGACGGCCGCCGTGCGCTCGTCGGCGCTGATCAGCGACAGCAGGTGACGCGCGACCGCAGACGGCGTGGGGTGGTCGAAGACGAGCGTCGCGGGCAGTTGCAGACCGACGGCGTCGGCCACGCGCTTACGGACCTGGAGCGCGGTGAGGGAGTCCACGCCCAGGTCCTTGAACGGGCGCTCGGCCTCGACGGGTTCGGGGTAGCCGAGGACCGCCGCGGTCTCCCGGCGGACCAGGTCGACGACCGTACGGCCCCATTCCGACTCAGGCACCCCGGCCAGCAGGGTCCGCACGGCGGAGGCGGCAGAGGTGCCCGAACGGCCCTCGTCGCCGTCCGCGCCCTCCGCGAGGGCGTCGGCCGCCTCGGGCAGCTCAGCCAGCAGCGGGCTGGGCCGGCGGCTGGTGAAGGCAGGTGTGAAGCGTGTCCAGTCCACGTCCGCGACGGTCACGCACGCGTCGTCGGAGTCGATCGCGCGCTCCAGCGCGGCGATGCACAGAGCCGCCGCCATGGGGCGCAGCCCACGGCGTCTCAGGTACTCGTCGGCGCCGTCCCGCGCGGCCATGCCGACCTCTGCCCAGGAGCCCCAGGAGACGGCGGTTCCGGCACGGCCGGCCGCCCGCCGGGCGGTGGCGAGGGCGTCGAGGTGGGCGTTGGCGGCGGCGTAGGCGCCCTGTCCGCCGCTGCCCCAGATCCCGGCGATGGATGAGAACAGCACGAACAGTTCGGCGTCGGGGAGGAGCGCGTCGAGGTGTTCGGCACCGCAGGCCTTGGCCCGGAGTCCGTCGGCGAGCTCGGGCACCGACGTCGCGTCGATCGGGAGGACCGGGTCGAGCCCCGCGGCGTGGACGACGCCGGTGACGGGGTGCTCGGCGAGCAGCGCGGCGAGTGCCTCGCGGTCGGCGACGTCGCAGGCGACGACGGTCGCCGTCGCCCCGAGCTCGCCCAGCTCGGCGACCAGTTCGGCGGCCCCCGGGGCCTCCATGCCCCGTCTGCTGCTCAGCACCAGCTTCCGGGTGCCCCGGCGCGCGAGCATCCGGGCGGTCTCCGCGCCCAGGGCCCCAGTGCCGCCCGTGATCAGGACCGCCTCGGGCGCGTCAGAGGCCGGGGCGGGATCACCGGCAGCGGTGGAGGCCGCGTGGAGCAGGCGGCGTACGTAGACGCCTTCGGCCCGCACGGCGACCTGGTCCTCGGCTCCGGTGAGCACGGCGGCGAGGCGGGCCAGGGCGCGGGGCTCGGGGTCGGCGGGCAGGTCGACCAGCCCGCCCCAGCGCTCGGGGTGTTCCAGGGCGGCGACCCGGCCGAGTCCCCAGATGCGGGCGGCGGCGGGGTCGGTGATCCGGTCGGCGCGGTGCGCGGCGACGGCGCCGGTGGTGGCGCACCACAGCGGCGCCGTGATCTCTGCGTCGGCCAGTGCCTGTACGACGGTGAGGGTGGCGCCGAGCCCGACGGAGACCGCCGGGTCCTCGGGGTGCGCCCGGCGGTCGTCGGCGAGCAGCGACAGGATCCCGGTGATCGGCGACTCGGCGGACTCGGCCGTCTCGCGCAGGAGTTGGCTGAGGCCCCACCGGTCGAGTCCGGCGTCGGGCACCGTCAGCTCGGTCACGTCGGCGCCCGCCTCGCGCAGCGCCTGGGCGCAGCGTGCGGCGTGGTCCGCGTCCGTCCCCTCCGTGCGCAGCAGCAGCCAGCGCCCGTCGAGTGCGGTGGCGGGAGCGCGGTCGGCGGGCTGCCAGGCGACGCGGTAGCGCCAGGCGTCGACGGTGGAGCGTTCGGCGCGGCTTCGGCGCCACACCGAGAGGGCGGGCAGTACGGTCTCCAGGCCGTCGCCGGATTCCAGGTGCAGGGTGCCGGCGACCTGGTCGTAGTCGAGCCGGTCGACGGCGTCCCAGAACTCCGACTCGTCCGGATCGCCGCCGGCGGCCGCGTCCAGGGCGCGGGCCACCTCGGGGGGTTCGGTCATCCAGTAGTGGGTGTGCTGGAAGGCGTAGGTGGGGAGGTCGACGGGCCGGGCGTCGGGCAGGACGCCGGTCCAGTCGACCGGGACACCGGCCACGTGGGCCTCGGCTAGGGCGGTCAGCCAGCGCGTCGCGTCCCCGCGGTCACGGTGAAGGGTGGCCAGCGTGACGCCCGGATGGCCGGCAGCTTCCAGCGACTGCTCGATGCCAGGGGTCAGTACCGGATGCGGGCTGGACTCCAGGAACACCGACCGGCCGTCGGCCAGCAGCGCATTCGTCGCCTCGTCGAACCGGACCAACGACCGCAGACTCTCGTACCAGTACGCCGCGTCCATCACCGCGGTATCGATCCGGCCACCGGTCACCGACGAATACAGCGGAACAGTGGACGACTTGGGAACTATCGGAGCAAGGTCGGTAAGGATCTGCTCGCGCAGTTCCTCCACCTGTACGGAGTGCGAGGCGTAGTCCACCGGCACGCGGCGCGCCCGTATCCCACGCGTCTCACACAGCGCCATCAGAGCGTCGAGTGCGTCCGGCTCACCGGACACGACCGTCGAACCGGGACCGTTGACGGCTGCGACCGACGCCCGGCCCTCGAAGCCGGCCACCAGCTCGGCGGCCACCTCCGGGCCGGCGACCAGCGAGACCATCCCGCCCCGGCCCGCCAGCGCACGCAGCGCACGCGAACGAAGCGCCACGACACGCGCCCCGTCCACCACCGACAGACCACCGGCCACCACCGCGGCCGCGATCTCACCCTGCGAATGACCCACCACCGCCGACGGGACCACACCACACGACTTCCACAGCCGGGCCAACGACACCATCAACGCCCACAGAACGGGCTGGACCACATCCACCCGACCCCAAAGAACCTCATCCTCGCTGTCCAGGACGTCCCACAGCGACCAGTCCACGTGCGGCTCCATCGCCGCCGCGCACTCCTCAAGGCCTTCGCGGAACACCGGCGACCAACCCGCCAGCTCCCGGCCCATCCCCAACCACTGCGACCCCTGCCCCGGGAACACCAGCACCGGAGCGCCACCGGAACGCGCCACACCCCGCACCACACCCGGATGCGACACATCACGCGCCAACGCCCGCAGAGCCCCGGCACGGTCCTCCCCCAGCACCACCGCCCGGTGCTCCAGCACCGCACGCGAGAGCAGGGAGCGGCCCACGCCCGCCGGGTCGGCCTCGGCCATGGCGGCGAGGCGGCCGGCCTGCGCCGCGAGGGCCTCCGCCGTGTGCCCCGACAACACCCACGGGACGACCGGGAGCACCGGGAGCACCGGACGGTCGGCGTCGGCGGTCTTCGCCGACTCGCCGCCGGTCTCACCGCTCTCCCCGCCGGTCTCGCCGCTCGCGCCGCTCTCTCCGGTCTCTCCGGTCTCTCCGGTCTCGTCGTCGGCCCGTTCGGCCGTCGCGTCGGGGCCCTCCAGGATGATGTGGACGTTGGTTCCGCTGATGCTGAAGGAGGAGACGCCCGCCCGGCGCGGTCGCTCCGGGTCCTGGGGCCAGTCCACCGGGTCGGTGAGCAGCCGCACCTGGCCCTGCGACCAGTCGACGTGCGGGGTGGGTTCGCTGACGTGGAGGGTCGGCGGCAGCTCTTCGTTGCCCAGGGCCAGCACCATCTTGATGAGCCCGGCGACGCCCGAAGCGGCCTGCGCGTGACCGATGTTCGACTTGACGGAGCCCAGCAGCAGGGGCTCGCGGCGGGCTCCCTGGCCGTACGTGGCGAGCAGTGCCTGCGCTTCGATCGGGTCGCCCAGGGTCGTGCCGGTGCCGTGCGCCTCCACCACGTCCACATCGGCGGGGTCGAGCCTGGCGTTCTCCAGGGCCGCCAGGATGACCCGTTCCTGGGAGGGGCCGTTCGGAGCCGTAAGGCCGTTCGACGCACCGTCCTGGTTGACGGCGGAGCCGCGGATGACCGCCAGGATGCGGTCGCCGCGCCGCTTCGCGTCGGCGAGGCGGCGGAGGACGATCACACCTGAGCCTTCGGCCCATCCGGTGCCGTCGGCGTCCGCGGAGAACGGCTTGCAGCGGCCGTCGGCGGCGAGGCCCCGCTGCCGGCTGAACTCGGTGAAGATGCCCGGGCTGGTCATCACGGTCACGCCGCCCGCGAGGGCCGCGTCGCACTCGCCCGACCGCAGTGCCTGCACGGCGAGGTGGGTCGCCACCAGGGACGACGAGCAGGCGGTGTCCACGGTGACGGCGGGCCCTTCCAGGCCCAGGGCGTAGGCGACCCGTCCGGAGACGACGCTGGGCGCGCTGCCGGTCAGCAGGTGCCCTTCCACTCCCTCGGGCAGGGCGCGCAGCCCGGCACCGTAGGCGGACGAGGAGGAGCCGACGAAGACGCCGGTGCGGCTGCCGCGCAGGGACAGCGGGTCGACGCCCGCGCGCTCCAGGGCCTCCCAGGAGGTCTCCAGGAACAGCCGCTGCTGCGGGTCCATGGCGAGCGCCTCGCGCGGCGAGATGTTGAACAGGGCGGCGTCGAAGTCGCCTGCCTCGTGGACGAATCCGCCCTCGCGCACATAGGTGGTGCCGGCGGCGTCCGGGGCTTCGTCGTAGATGGCGGCGGTGTCCCAGCCGCGGTCCACGGGGAAGGCGGAGATGCCGTCGCGGCCCGAGGAGACGAGGTCCCAGAGGTCTTCCGGGGAGCGGACCTCCCCGGGGTAGCGGCATGCCATGCCGACGACCGCCACGGGCTCGCTCCCGCGCGCCTCGGCGATCCGCAGGCGGCGCCGGGTCTGCCGCAGGTCCGCGGTGAGCCGCCTGAGATAGTCGAGATACTTCTGGTCGTCGGCCACTCGATGCCACCTTCTCCGGACCCGCAGCACACTTTCGCGGCGGAATTTCGCTGAATTACCCTGCCCGCGCGACAACGCAATTTCGCCTGGGATTTCTCCGACACCGAATGGGTAATTTCGGCAGGGGAAATTCCGTGCGGAAACTCTCGCTGAGCCTACGAACGGCGCCGAGGCGTGGACAACCCCTAGCCCGACCCCTTAGGGGGCCGGGCCGACGGGTGGCATTTGCGATGGTGTTCGAGCAGGCGGGAAGGGGGTTCACTCCTCCGGATTCTCGAACGCGGTCTGGATGAGCGCGTCGAGGTCCATCAGGTCGATGTCGCCCTCCGACGGACCCTCTTCGGTGCTGTCCGCCGGGATATCCGCGCCGGCGGGGGCCGGGGCCTGGTCCGCGGTGGGAGCGGCCTCTGCCGCGATCTCTTCCGACAGGTGGGCGGCGAGTGCGGCGGGGGTCGGGTAGTCGAAGATCATCGAGTTGGGGAGCCCCAGTCCGGTGGCTGCGGCGATCCTCCCCCGGATCTCGACGGCGGTCAGCGAGTCGAACCCGAGGTCGGCGAAGCCGCTCCTCGCGGCGATGCCGTCCACTCCCTGGTGGCCGAGTACGTCGGCGACCTGACGGCGCACCAGGTCGAGCAGGGCGCGTTCGCGCCGGGCCGGGGAGAAGCCGGCCAGTCCGACGGCGTACGCGGTGAGTCCTTCCTCCGCCGCCTGCTCCTCCCCCTCGCCGTCGGTGAGCGGGGCGAACAGCGGGGCGGGCCGGCCGGCCGTGAAGGCGGGCAGGAAGCGGCTCCAGTCCACGTCGGCGACGGTCACGCAGGTGTCCTGCGCGCCGAGCGCGTCGGACAGGGCCCGCAGCGCCGTCTCGGGCGCCATCGCGGTCAGACCGCGCCGGGCGAGGTAGGCGGCGGCATCGCCGTCGGCTCCGCCGAGTCCGGCCGCGGCCATGCCCTCCCCGGCCCAGGGTCCCCAGGCGAGGGAGAGGGCTGCGCGGCCCTGGGCGCGGCGGCGTTCGGCGAGCGCGTCCAGGGAGGCGTTGCCGGCCGCGTACGCCGCCTGCTCCCCGCTCCCCCACACCCCGGCGATGGACGAGAACAGGACGAACTGCTCGGCGTCGGGAAGGAGTTCGTCGAGGTTGCGGGCGCCGTCGACCTTGGCCCGGAGGACCTCGCGGAAGGTGTCCGCATCGAGGTCCCGGAGGGGACGGGCGGTGTCGGTGCCTGCGGTGTGCACCACGGCCCGGACCGGGTGTGCGGCCAGCAGGGCTGCGAGGTCGTCGCGGTCGGCGACGTCGCACGCCTCCACGACGGCCGTGCAGCCCAGGTCCGCGAGTTCCGCGACGAGGGCCGCGGCACCCGGCGCCCGGGGCCCCGACCGGCTGGTGAGGACCAGCTTCTCGGCCCCCTGCCGGGCGAGCAGGCGGGCGACGTGCCCGCCGAGGGCGCCCGTGCCGCCGGTGATGAGCGTGGTGTCCGCCGGGCTCCACGCCCCGCCGTGCGCCAGCGGTGCGCGGCCCAGGCGGCGGGCCAGGACCCGGCCGCCGCGGAGTGCCACCTGGTCCTCCGTGCCGCCGAGGACGGCGGGGACCAGGGCCAGGGTGTCCGCGCCGGGCTGCTCGGGCAGGTCGATGAGACCGCCCCAGCGGCGCGGGAGTTCGAGGGCCGCGACCCGGCCCAGACCCCACACCTGGGCCGCGCGGGCGTCGGCCACGGTGCCGCCGGCACCGACCGCCGACGTCGTCACGCACCACAGGGGCGAGCCGAGTCCGGTGCGCACCACGGTCAGAACGGTTTCCGGGTCGTCGGAGAGCAGCAGCACCCCGTCGGCGGGGTCGGCCGCGGGCAGCTCGTCCGGCGTGCAGACGGTCGCCCCGGCGCCGCTGTCCCGCAGCGCGGCGGCCACGGCCGCGGCCCGGTCGCTGTCCTCGCGTGCGGCGGCGACCAGCCAGTGTCCGCCGGCGGGCCTGGTCGTCGGGAGGACGTCCGTCCACTCGACGCGGTACCGCCAGTCGGCCGCGGCCTCGCGCAGCATCCGGGTCCGGCGCCAGGCGGCGAGCGCGGGCAGTGCCTCGGCCAGCGCGGCGGCCGTGCCAGGATCCATTCCGGCCAGGGCGCCGAGGTCGCCGGAGTCGACGGCGTCCCAGAACTCGGTGTCGGCCGGGCCGGATTCCGCTGCGCGGGACTCCGGCCAGTAGCGGGTCCGGTCGAACGCGTAGGTGGGCAGTGCGGCCCGGGGGCCGGCGCCCAGGACGGCCTGCCAGTCCACGCGGGTACCGCGGGTGTGGGCGGCGGCCACGGCGGTCAGCAGCGTGACCGGCTCGGCGCGGCCGGGCCGCAGCGCGGGTACGGCGACGACGTCCTGGCCGGCGGTGGCGCGGGCCAGCGCGGTGAGCACGCCGTCCGGGCCGAGCTCGACGCAGGCGCCGACGTCCCGGCGCCACAGTTCGGCGACGGCGTCGGCGAACCGGACCGGCTCGCGGACCTGGCGCACCCAGTACTCGGGGGTCGCCGGGTCGCCCGGTGCCGTGCAGACCAGCGGGACGGCCGGTGCGTGGTACGTCAGCTGCTCGGCGATCTCGCGGAAGGCGTCGAGCATCGGCTGCATGCGGTGCGAGTGGAAGGCGTGCGAGACGACGAGCCGCCGGACCTTGCGGCCCTCCGCCCGCCAGCCCTCCTCGCAGCCTGCGATCGCTTCCTCGTCGCCCGATACGGTCAGCGCCTTCGGGCCGTTGACCGCCGCGAGGTCCACGCCGTCGGGCAGCGTGATCTCGTCCTCGGCGGCCTCGACCGCGAGCATGGCGCCCCCTTCGGGCAGCGCCTGCATCAGCCGGGACCGGGCCGCCACCAGCGTGCACGCGTCGTCCAGTGACAGCACACCGGCGACGTGCGCGGCGGCCAGCTCGCCGATCGAGTGGCCGACCAGCACGTCCGGTCGTACGCCCCACGACTCCACGAGCCGGAAGAGCGCCACTTCCAGTGCGAACAGCGCGGGCTGGGTGTACTCGGTCCGGGCCAGGATGTCGTCGTCGGTGCCGAACACCACGTCCCGCAGGGGCCGGCCGAGCTCCAGCCGGGCGCAGACGGCGTCGAAGGCCCCGGCGAACACCGGGTGCGCGTCGTACAGTTCACGGCCCATTCCGGCGCGCTGCGCGCCCTGGCCGGCGAAGAGGAACGCGGTGCGGGACTCGTCCGCCCTGCCGGTGGGGGCGCCCGGGGCGCCCTCGGTGAAGGCGCGCAGGGCGGCGAGCAGCGCCTCGCGGTCGGCGCCGAGCAGCGCCGCGCGGTGTGCGAGCTGGGCCCGCGAGCCGGTGAGGGCGCGGGCGATGTCCTCGGCCGGGGTCTCCGGGTGCGCGTCGGCGAAAGCGAGCAGCCGCGCGGCCTGGCCGCGCAGGGCGGCGGGTGAGCCGGCCGAGAGCAGCCAGGGCAGTACGGCGGGCGCCGTGCCCGGCTCCGGCGGTGCGGCCTGCTCCGCCTGCCGCTCGTGCGGGGCCTCCTCGATGAGGACGTGGGCGTTGGTGCCGCTGATCCCGAACGAGGACACACCCGCCCGGCGGGGGCGACCGGTCCGCGGCCAGGGACGGGCCTCGGTGAGCAGTTCCACCGCGCCCGCCGACCAGTCCACCTCCGTGGTCGGCTCGTCCACGTGCAGCGTCTTCGGCAGTGTGCCGCGCCGTATCGACTCGACCGTCTTGATGACGCCGGCGACGCCGGCGGCGGCCTGGGTGTGGCCGAGGTTCGACTTGACCGACCCCAGGTGCAGCGGCTCGTCGCGGTCCTGGCCGTAGACCTCCAGCAGGGCCTGTGCCTCGATCGGGTCGCCGAGCCTCGTGCCCGTGCCGTGCGCCTCCACCGCGTCGACCTCGGACGGCTCCAGGCCGGCCGCGGTCAGCGCGGCGCGTATGACGCGCTGCTGCGCGGGGCCGTTGGGCGCGGTGAGCCCGTTGGACGCACCGTCCTGGTTGACGGCGGAGCCACGGACCACCGCGAGCACCGGGTGGCCGTTGCGGCGGGCGTCGGAGAGCCGCTCCAGGAGCAGCAGGCCCACGCCCTCGCCCCAACCGGTGCCGTCGGCCGAGGCGGCGAACGCCTTGCAACGGCCGTCGGCGGCCAGGCCGTTCTGCCGGCTGAAGCCGATCAGCACGTCCGGGGTCGCGACGACGGTGACGCCGCCGGCGAGCGCCATGGTGCACTCGCCGGACCGCAACGCCTGCGCGGCCAGGTGGAGCGCGACCAGCGACGCCGAACAGGCGGTGTCCACGGTGACGGCCGGGCCCTCCAGGCCGAAGGTGTAGGAGACCCGGCCGGAGGCGACGCTGCCCGCGCTGCCGGTGACCAGGTGGCCCTCGGCGTCCTCGGGCATCTGCAGCCCCACGCCGTAGCCGGATCCCATCGCGCCGGCGAAGACGCCGGTCCTGCTGCCGCGCAGGGTCGCGGGGTCGATGCCGGCGCGCTCGAAGGTCTCCCAGGCGGTCTCCAGCAGGAGCCGCTGCTGCGGGTCCATGGTGAGGGCTTCGCGCGGCGAGATGTTGAAGAGCGCCGCGTCGAAGTCACCGGCGGTGTCGACGAACGCGCCGCCTCCGGCCCGGATGGCGTCGCCGCGGCCCCGGGAACCGAGGTTCCAGCCACGGTCGGCGGGGAACGGGCCGACCACGTCGCGTTCCTCGGCCATCAGCCGCCACAGGTCCTCGGGCGAGTCCACCCCGCCCGGGTAGCGGCAGGCCATCGCGACGATGGCGATCGGCTCACCGGCCGGCGGCTGCGCCGGCGGGGCCGGTGCGGCCACGGGCGCGGTGCTCCGCGTGGCGCGGACCGTGCCGGTGGGCCGCTCGTGCGGGTGGTCCGCCAGGGCGGGGGCGGTCTCGGGCGCGGTGGTCCGCGTGGCACGGACCGTGCCGGCGAGCCGCTCGTGCAGGTGGCCCGCCAGGGCTCTGGGGGCCGGATGGTCGAAGACCACGGTCGCGGGCAGCTTGAGACCGGTGACGGCCGAGAGCCGGTTGCGCAGTTCCACCGAGGTGAGCGAGTCGAAGCCCATCTCGCGGAAGGCCCGGTCCGGGGAGACCCGCTCGCCCGGCGCGTGGATCAGCACCGCGGCGACCTCGTCGCGTACCAGGTCGAGCAGCAGCCCGGCCGGGTCGGCGGCCACCGCCAGCTTCGCCGCCAGGCCGTTGCCCCGGTCCGCGCCGGACGCGCCGGCCTTGCGGAGCTGGGCGGGGACGCGCACCAGCGCGCGCAGCAGCGGCGGCACTTCGTGCGCCGCGCGCACGGGTGCCGGGGAGAAGCGGGTCGGCACCAGGTGGGCCCGGTCGGAGGCGAGCGACGCGTCGAAGAGGGCGAGGCCCTCCTCGGCGCCGAGGGCGTCTCCGAGGCGGGTGAGCCGGGCGACGGCCGTGCCGTCGAGGTGCTCGGACATCGCGCCCGGCTGCGCCCACAGGCCCCAGCCGAGCGAGACGGCGGGCAGGCTCCGGTGCCTGCGGTGTGCGGCGAGGCCGTCGAGCACGGCGTTGGCCGCCGCGTAGTTGGCCTGTCCGGCGGCACCGATGGTCGCGGCGAGCGAGGAGTACAGGACGAACATGGCCAGGTCCTGGCCGGCTGTCAGCTCGTGCAGATGGAGGGCGGCCTCGGCCTTCGGCGCGAACACCGCGGCCAGCCGCTCGGGGGTCTGTGCCTCCAGGACCCCGTCGTCGAGGACGCCGGCGGTGTGGACGATCCCCGTCAGCGGGTGTTCGGCCGGTATCTCCGCGAGCAGCGCGGCCAGCGCCTCGCGGTCGGCCGCGTCGCAGGCGACGACGCGGGCGTCCGCGCCCTGTTCGGCCAGTTCCCGGACCAGGTCCCGCGCGCCGGGGGCGTCGGGGCCGCGGCGGCCGGTCAGCAGCAGGTTCCTGACGCCGTGCCGTGTCACCAGGTGCCGGGCCAGCATCGCGCCCAGCGCACCGGTGCCGCCGGTGATGAGCACGGTCCCGTCGGGGTCGAGCCGTACGGCGGTGTCCGTGCCCTCGGACCGGTAACGCCTCAGCCTGGGCACCAGGACCCGGCCGTCGCGCACCGCTGCCTGCGGCTCGTCCGCCCCGGACAGCAGGCCGAGGACGGCCGCCGCCTCTTCGTCGGTGTCCGCGTCGATCAGCACGAAGCGTCCGGGGTGCTCGGTCTGCGCCGTTCGCACCAGGCCCCACGCGGCGGCGGTGAGCGGATCGGCGACGTCGTCTCCGGTGACGGCGGCGACGGCGCCGCGGGTGCGGACCACCAGCCGCGCGTCGGCCGTGCGCTCGTCGGCGAGCCAGGCCCGTACCCCGGCGAGCGCCGCGGCCGGGTCGGCGGGTGCCCGCCACAGGGCCACCGGCGGCACCTCGGCGAGGCCGTCCGGATCGTCCACGGTCACGCACGCCTCGCCGGCGGCGCTCCCGGCCGCCTCGTCCAGCTCGGTCCACACCACTTCGAACAGGGAGTCGGCCGCCGGCTCCGGGGCCGTCAGCGCGGCCGCTTCCCGCAGCGTCAGCGACGCGACGGACAGCACGGGCAGGCCCGCGTCGTCGAAGGCGTCGAGCGTCACGGCGTCCGGGCCGACGGGCGTGATGCGTACCCGCAGCGTCCGTGCGCCGACCGCGTGCAGCGCGACGCCCGACCACGAGAACGGCAGCCGTGGTGCCGGCGGCCCCGCCTCCGCGGGGCCCGCCAGGGCAAGGGCGTGCAGCGCGGCGTCCAGCAGCGCGGGGTGCGCCGCGTAGGCGTCGCCACGCTGCGGGTCCGGCAGCGCGACCTCGGCGTGGAGCACATCGCCGGACCGCCAGGCGGCCCGCAGGCCCTGGAACGCCGGCCCGTACTCCAGGCCTGCCGCGTCCAGCAGCGCGTAGTGCCCCTCCAGGTCCACGGGCTCCGCGCCCGCCGGGGGCCACTCCGGCTGCGGCGCCGGCTCCGGCGGCAGGGCCGGTGCGAGCACGCCCGCGGCGTGCCGGACCCACGGTCCGTCGGTGCCGGACTCGGGGCGGGCGTAGACCGCCACCTCGCGTCCGCCGCCGGACGCGCCGTCCTCGGCTCCGACCACGACCTGGAACCGCACGGCCGTCCGCTCCGGCAGGACCAGCGGCGCGTGCAGGGTCAGTTCCTCGACGAGTCGGCCTCCGGTCATCTGGGCCGCCTGCAGCGCGAGTTCGAGCAGCGCGGTGCCCGGGACCAGGACCGTGCCGCGGAGCCGGTGGTCCGCGAGCCAGGGGTGGACCGAGGTGGACAGGCGCCCGGTGAGCACCAGGCCGTCGTCGGTCACCGACGCCACCGCCGCGCCCAGCAGCGGGTGGTCCACGCCGGCGAGACCGGCGCCCTCCACGTCGGCGGGGCCGGATTCGGACAGCGCCCAGTACCGGCGGTGTTCGAAGGCGTACGTGGGCAGGTCGGCGCCCTCGACCGCGTCCAGCGGCCAGTCCACCGTCGCGCCCGACACGTGCAGCCCGGCCAGCGTCTGCAGCAGGGCCTCGGGCTCGGGGACGCCGGAGCGCAGCGTCGGCACGGCGACCGCGTCGTCCACCAGCTGCTGGGCCATGGCCGACAGCCCGCCCTTGGGCCCGATCTCGACGAACCGCCGCACCCCGCGCAGACCGCGCACGGCGTCGGCGAAGCGGACGGTGCGCCGCATCTGCTCGACCCAGTACTCCGGTGTGTCGAGCTGCCCGGGGCCGGTGGCCGCCATGGGAACGGCGGGCTCGTGGTGGGTGAGGCCGGCCGCGACGGCGGCGAGTTCGCCGAGGGCCGGGTCCACGTGGTGGGAGTGGGCGGCGAGGGAGACCGAGATGTCCTTCACGCGCCGGCCCTCTGCCCGCCAGCGGTCCCTGAGCGCGTCGAGCACGTCCGCGTCACCGGAGACGACCAGCGACTCGGGCCCGTTGACCGCGGCGAGGTCGGCGCCGTCGGGCAGGGGCAGTACGTCGTCCTCGCGCGCCTCCACGGCGAGCATCTTCCCGTCCTCGCGCAGGCCGAGAAGCAGCCGGGCGCGTGCCTCCACCAGGGTGCAGGCGTCGTCGAGCGAGAGGATGCCGGCGATGTGCGCGGCGGCCAGCTCGCCGGTGGAGTGGCCGAGCACCACGTCGGGGGTGACGCCCCAGGACTCCAGCAGCCGGGCGAGGGACACCTGGAGAGCGAACGTGCCGGCGTGGGCGTTGCCGGCCCGCTCGAGGTGGGCCCCGTCCCCGAAGAGCAGTTCGGTGAGCGGCGTCCCCATGTCGATCCGGGCCGCCACCGCGTCGAACGCCTCGGCGAACGCCGGGTGCGCTGCATAGAGTTCGCGCCCCATACCGGCGTACTGGGAGCCCTGGCCCGTGAACACGAAGGCGGTGCGCCCCTGCACCGCCGTGCCACGGACCACGGAGGCCGACGAGGTCTCCGACACGAGCGCGTCGAGCCCGGCGAGCAGGCCGCCGAGGTCGTCGTCGTGCCCGACCACCACGGCCCGACGGTCCAGCGCGGCCCTGCCGGTGACCAGGGTCCGGGCGATCTGCGCCGCGTCCGGACCGGGGCGTTCGGCCGCGAACGCGCGCAGGCGGGCGGCCTGGGCGCGCAGGCCCTCGTCGGTGCGGGCCGAGACCGGCCAGGCGACGGGGCGCGCCGGCGCGTCGGCGTCCGGTGCGGCCTCCGGCTTGTGGGCGGACGGCAGCGCGCGAGGGGCCGGTGCCTCTTCGAGGATGACGTGCGCGTTGGTCCCGCCGATCCCGAAGGACGAGACCGCGGACCTGCGCGGCCGGTCCCCGCGGTGCCACGGCCGCGCCTCGGTGAGCAGCGCGACGGCGCCGGCGGACCAGTCCACCTGCCCGGTCGGCTCGGAGACGTTGACGGTCTGCGGCAGGACGCCGTGCCGCATCGCCTCCACCATCTTGATGACGCCGCCGACACCCGCCGCGCACTGCGTGTGGCCGATGTTCGACTTCAGCGAGCCGAGCCAGAGCGGCTGGTCGTCCTCGCGCTCCTGCCCGTACGTCGCCAGCAGCGCCTGGGCCTCGATCGGGTCGCCGAGCCGCGTACCGGTGCCGTGCGCCTCGACCGCGTCGACGCCCGAGGGCGCGAGGCCCGCCGCGTCCAGCGCGGCCCGGATGACCCGCTGCTGGGCGGGGCCGCTGGGCGCGGTGAGACCGTTGGATGCGCCGTCCTGGTTGACGGCGGAGCCGCGGACCACGGCCAGGATGCGGCGGCCGTTGCGCCGCGCGTCGGAGAGGCGCTCGACGATGATCATGCCGGCGCCTTCGGACCAGCCGGTGCCGTCCGCGTCCGCCGAGAAGGACTTGCAGCGCCCGTCGGGCGCGAGCCCCTTCTGCTTGCTCAGCTCGGTGAAGACGTCCGGGGCGCCCAGCACGGTGGCGCCGCCCGCCAGGGCGAGGTCGCACTCGCCGTTGCGCAGCGACTGCACCGCCAGGTGCAGGGCGACCAGCGAGGCCGAGCAGGCGGTGTCCACGGTGACGGCGGGACCTTCGAGACCGAAGGTGTAGGCGATCCGGCCGCAGACGACACTGCCGGACATACCGGTGAGCAGGTGTCCGTCGACCTCCTCGGGGAGGTTCGCGCCGCTGGCGTAGCCGACGTTGGTGGCTCCGACGAAGACGCCCGCCTGGGTGCCGCGCAGCCCGGCGGGATTCATGCCGGCCCGCTCGAACGCCTCCCAGGAGGTCTCCAGGAGCAGCCGCTGCTGCGGGTCCATGGCGAGCGCCTCGCGCGGCGAGATGCCGAACAGGTCGGCGTCGAAGTCGCCCGCGCCGTCGAGGAATCCGCCCAGCCGGACGTCGGAGCTGCCGCGGCGGGTCGGGTCGGGGTCGTACAGCGCGTCGAGGTCCCAGCCCCGGTCCTCGGGGAAGGGCATCGCGACGCTGTCGCCGGCCATGACGAGCCGCCACAGGTCCTCGGGGGAGGCGATACCGCCGGGGTACCGGCAGGCCATGCCGATGATGGCGATCGGCTCGTCGCCGCGGGCGGTCGTCGCACGGGGCTTCGCGGCGGTCTCCCGGGCGCCGACCAGTTCGACCAGAAGGTGCTCCGCGAGGGCGGTGGGGTTGGCGTAGTCGAAGACGAGGGTGGCGGGGAGCCTGAGGCCGGTGACCGTGTTGAGGCGGTTGCGCAGCTCGACCGAGGTGAGCGAGTCGAAGCCCAGTTCACGGAAGGCACGGTCCGCCGTCACCTCGTCACCGGACGCGAAACCGAGCACGGCCGCGCTCTCGGCCCGGACCAGATCGAGGAGCCGGCGCGCCGGGTCGGCCGCGGTGGCCAGGGCTGCCGCGAGGCCTTCCCGGCCCCGCCTGCCTCCGGCCCGTCCGGCCGTGCTCCGGGCGGTGCCGGCAAGCCCCCGCAGGATCGCGGGGACTTCCGTGGCCGCACGCAGCCGGGCCCGGTCCACGACCGCCGCCACCAGGTGCGGGCGGGCGGCGTCGAGCGCCGCGTCGAAGAGGGCACACCCCTGCGCGTCGGACAGGGGCGCGCCGAGCCGGCTCGCGCGGGCGAGGGCGGTCGCGTCGAGGTGGCCGCTGATGGCGCTCGAACGGGCCCACAGGCCCCAGGCCACCGACACGGCCGGCAGGCCCAGCGCCGCCCTGCGCTGCGCCACCGCGTCGAGTACGGCGTTGGCCGCCGCGTAGTTGGCCTGCCCCGGGGTGCCCAGGGTGGCGGCCACGGACGAGTAGAGGACGAAGAACGACAGGTCCAGGTCGCGAGTCGCCTCGTCGAGCACGACCGCCGCGTCCGCCTTGGGCGCGAGGACCGAGCGCAGGCGCTCGGGCGTCAGAGTGTCGGCCATTCCGTCGTCGACCACGCCTGCCGCGTGCACGACACCCGTGAGCGGGTGCTCCGCGGGGACGCCGGCCAGCAGGGCCGTGAGGGCGTCCCGGTCTCCGGTGTCGCACACCGCGAACCGCACCGAGGCCCCCAGGGCCGCCAGCTCGGCGGCCAGTTCGGCGGCGCCCGGGGCGTCGGCGCCGCGCCTGCCGGTCAGCAGCAGGTGCCGGGCGCCGTGCCGCTCCACCAGGTGACGGGCGAGCAGCGAGCCGAGTGCGCCCGTGCCGCCGGTGATGAGGACGGTGCCCTCGGGGTCGAGGGCAGGGATGGGCTGCGCCTCGTGCGGCTCGCCCGGGGTACGCAGCCGGGTGAGCCGGGGCACCAGCAGGCGGCCCGCGCGCAGCGCCGCCTGAGGCTCGCCCGAGTCGAGCAGCCGCCCGACGGCCTGTGTCAGGCCGTCCTCGGTGTCCGCGTCCAACAGGACCAGCCGGTCGGGGTGTTCGGACTGGACCGAGCGGACCAGCCCCCAGGCCGCCGCCCGCTTCGGGTCGGTGATCCCGGCCCCGACGGCGGCCGCGACGGCGCCACGGGTGAGGACCACGAGGGGCGTGCCCTCCGCCGGTGCACCGGCCAGCCAGGCCTGGAGACCCGCAAGGACCGCCACCACGTCGGCCGGCGCCCGCCACACCAGCGGCCCGGCCGCGTCGGCCGCGTCCGGCTCCGCCGGGTCGTCCACGACCAAGCAGTCGGGTCCCGCGTTCCCGGCCGGCGTCTCCGCCGCGCCGAGCGGCGTCCACGCCACCTCGTACAGCGGGTCGGCGGTCGGCGCGGTCGGTCCGCCGAGGGTACGCAGGGTCAGCGCGTCGGCCGTCAGTACCGGCATGCCCGACTCGTCGAAGGCGGCCACCGACACCGCGTCCCCGCCGGCCGGGGCCAGGCGGACCCGCAACACCGTGGCGCCCGGGGCGTACAGCGAGACGCCGCTGAAGGCGAACGGCACCCGGGCCGCCCCGTCCTCACCGAGCGGACCGGCGGCGAGCGCCTGAAGCGCGGCGTCGAACAGGGCCGGGTGGAGGCCGTACCCGGCCGCCGCGCCCTTTCCGGGCAGCGCGACCTCGGCGTACAGCGTCTCGCCGGACCGCCAGGCGGCCCGCAGGCCCTGGAAGGCGGGGCCGTAGGACAGCCCGGCGTCCGACAGGGCGGAGTAGTGGGCGTCGAGGGCGACCGGCTCCGCGTCGGCGGGCGGCTCGGCCGCGGCATCGTCCGGGAGCGGGAGCTCCTCGCCGGTGAGCAGGCCGCTCGCGTGCAGGGTCCAGGGGCCGTCCTCGTCGGACTCGGTCCGTGCGTGGACGTCGACCGCGCCGTCGGCCGCGACTCGCACCTGTACCTGCACTCCGCCGCGCTCGGGCAGCACGAGCGGGGTGTGCAGGGTCAGTTCGTCGAGTCGTACGAGCCCGGCGGACGCGCCCGCGTGCAGGGCCAGCTCGACGAACGCGGTGCCGGGCAGCACGGTGCTGCCGTGCACGACGTGGTCGGCCAGCCAGGGCTGGGCGGCGGTGGAGAGGCGGCCGGAGAGCAGCAGTCCGCCGCCGACGGCCGGGGACATCTCGGCCCTCAGCAGGGGGTGCCCGCCGGCGCGCATCCCGGCGGCACCGAGGTCACCGGCGCCGGGGCTGGGATGCAGCCAGTAGTCATCGCCCTGGAAGGCGTAGGTGGGCAGGTCGATGCGTCGGGGGGCCCAGGGTGCGTACACGGCGGCCCAGTCGGGCGTGGCGCCGGCGGTGTGCACATGGG
>NZ_JBIBEO010000014.1:0-59969 GCF_042902595.1 Streptomyces sp. NPDC012508 | reverse complement strand
GCGGTGATGGACGCCGGGTACTGGTACGAGAGTCTGCGGTCGCTGGTCCGGTTCGACGAGGCGACGAATGCGCTGCTCGCCGACGGCCGGTCGGTCTTCCTGGAGTGCAGCCCCCACCCCGTCCTGACCCCCGGCATCGAGCAGTCGCTGGAGGCGTCCGGGCAGCCGGGCGTCACGCTGGCCACCCTCCACCGTGACCGTGGGGACGCGACACGCTGGCTGACCGCCCTGGCCGAAGCTCACGTGGCGGGCGTCCCGGTCGACTGGACCGGCGTCCTGCCCGAGGCCCGGCCCGTCGACCTCCCCACCTACGCCTTCGCGCGTGACCGCTATTGGCCCACCCCCGTCGAGCGCCCTGCTGCCGGACCGGAAGCCCAGGCGGGCACCGATCCGGCGGAGCAGGCGTTCTGGGGTGGCGTCGAGAGCGGCGACACCGAGGCCGTCGCCAAGGCCCTCGGCATCGACGCGCCGGACCTCGCCCAGGTGCTGCCCGCCCTCACCGCCTGGCGGCAGGGCCGCCGCCAGGAGACCGCCGTCGCCTCCTGGCGCTACGACGTGGCGTGGAGCCCGCTGGTCGGACTGCCGTCCACCGCGCCGACGGGGCGCTGGCTGCTGGTCCTCCCGTCGTCCGGGGCGGAAGCGGAACGCGCGACCGTGCGAACCGCGCTCGCTCGGGCGGACCTCACCGAGATCACCGCCCCCGCCGGGGCGACACGTGCCGAACTCGCTGCCGCGCTGCCGGATCCGGACGGCCTGACGGGTGTGGTCTCCCTGCTGGCGCTCGACGAGCGCCCGCACCCCGAGGGCGCTGCTCTGCCCACCGGGGCCGGCGACACCGTCACCCTGCTCCAGGCGCTCGGCGACGCGGGATCCGGCGCACCCCTGTGGTGCGTCACCCGCGGCGCGGTCGCCGTGGGCCGTGCCGACGGCGAGGTGAGCCGCGCCCAGGCCATGCTGTGGGGCCTCGGGCGCAGCGCCGCCCTGGAGCACCCCGAGCGATGGGGCGGAGTGATCGACCTGTCCGCCACCGACGCCCGGTCCGCGACCCGGCTCGGCGCGCTCCTGGCCGGCGTCGCCGAGAGCGAGGACCAGCTGGCGGTACGGCCGTCCGGAGTCTTCGCCCGTCGGGTACGGCGTGCCGCCCCGGAACCGCACCCGGTCACCGAGGCGTGGACCCCCGGCGGTCCGGTGCTCGTCACCGGCGGGACCGGTGCGCTCGGCCGCGAGGTCGCCCGCTGGCTCGCCGGACGCGGGGTCACCGAGCTGCTCCTCGTGAGCCGCTCCGGTCCCCAGGCGCCCGGCGTCGCCGAACTGGTCGCCGAGCTGGGCGAGCTCGGGGCGACGGCGACCGTCGTCGCCTGCGACGTCGCCGACCGCGAGGCCCTGGCCGCGCTGCTCGCCGAGCACCCGGTCACCGGCGTCGTCCACACCGCCGGTGTCGCGGCCACCGTGCCGCTGGCCGTCACCTCCCCGGCCGAGATCGCCGAGGCCGCCCACGCCAAGGTGCTCGGCGCGCTCCACCTGGACGACCTGCTGGGGGAGAGGGCCGAGCTGTTCGTGCTGTTCTCCTCGATCGCCGGGGTCTGGGGCAGCGGCGGGCAGGCGGCGTACTCCGCCGCCAACGCGGCCCTCGACGCACTCGCCGAACAGCGGCGGGCCCGGGGCCTGGCCGCCACGTCCGTGGCGTGGGGCGCCTGGGGCGGCAGCGGCATGGCGGCCGACCGGGAAGCCGGGGACTACCTCCGGGACCGGGGCATCACGACCATGGCACCGAGGCTGTGCCTGGCCGCGCTGTCCGCCGCCGTGGACTCCGGCCGCGCCACCGGCGTGGTCGCGGACGTCGACTGGGGCCGCTTCGCGCCCTCGTTCACCCTGCGCCGCCCGAGCCCGCTGCTGACCGACCTGCCGGAGGCGGTCGCCGCGCAGGCGGACGGCGCCGCCCCCGAGAGCGCCGGCGACGGGGCCGGCCACGAGCTGCGCGCGCGGCTCGTGGCCGCTCTCCCCGCCGACCGCACCCGCATCCTGCTCGACCTGGTGCGTACCGTCGTCGCCGGTGTGCTCGGCCACACCGGCTCCGAAGCCGTCGACCCCGACGAGGTCTTCACGGCACTGGGCATCGACTCCCTCACCGCGCTCCGCGTCCGCGACGGCCTGGCCGGGGCGACCGGACTGCGGCTTCCGGCCACCCTGGTCTTCGACCACCCCACCGCCCGGGTGGCCGCCGCCGAACTGCTCGCCCGGCTCGGCGTCACGGAGCCGGGCGCCGCACCCGTACAGGCACGGCCCGCCGCCCTCGCCGAGACGGACGACCCGGTCGTCATCGTCTCGATGAGCTGCCGCTACCCCGGCGGCGCCGACTCCCCGGAGCGCTTCTGGGAGCTGGTCGCGGCCGGGACCGACGCCATGTCGCCGTTCCCCGCGGACCGGGGCTGGGACCTGTCGGGAGCGGGCGGGTTCACCGCCGAGGGCGGATTCCTGCACGACGCCACGGAGTTCGACGCGGACCTATTCGGCATCTCGCCCCGCGAGGCCGTCGCCATGGACCCGCATCAGCGGGTGCTCCTCGAAGCCTCCTGGGAGCTGCTCGAGCGCGGAGGCATCGCGCCGACCTCCGTACGGGGCACGCGCGTCGGCGTCTTCGTCGGCGCCTCCGCCGCGGGCTACGCCATGGCCGGCGTCCTGCCGGAAGGCTCCGAGAGCCACGCCCTGACCGGCACCTCCAACAGCGTGCTGTCCGGCCGCATCTCCTACACCTTCGGGCTCGAGGGCCCGGCGGTGACCGTCGACACGGCGTGCTCGTCGTCGTTGGTGGCGCTGCACCTGGCGGCGCAGTCGCTGCGCACCGGCGAGTGCTCCATGGCGCTCGCGGGCGGCGTCACCGTGATGCCCTCGCCCGCGGTGTTCGCCGAGTTCGGCCGCCAGGGCGGCCTGGCCGGGGACGGCCGGTGCAAGGCGTTCGCGGCCGGCGCGGACGGCACGGGCTGGGGTGAGGGTGTGGGTCTGCTGCTGCTGGAGCGGCTGTCGGACGCGCGCCGCAACGGGCACGAGGTGCTCGGGGTGGTGCGGGGTTCGGCGGTGAACCAGGACGGTGCGTCGAACGGTTTGACGGCGCCCAACGGTCCTGCGCAGCAGCGGGTGGTGCGGGCGGCGCTGGCCGCGGCGGGTCTGGAGACGTCCGAGGTCGACGCAGTAGAGGCGCACGGTACGGGTACGCGGCTGGGTGACCCGATCGAGGCGCAGGCATTGCTGGCGACGTACGGACAGGACCGCGAGGAGCCGCTGTATCTGGGGTCGGTGAAGTCGAACATCGGTCACACTCAGGCTGCTTCGGGTGTCGCGGGTGTGATCAAGATGGTGGAGGCGATCCGTCGGGGTGTGCTGCCCCGGACGCTGCACGTGGACGAGCCGACGCCGCATGTGGACTGGTCGGCCGGCGCGGTGACGCTCCTTACCGAGGACCGTCCCTGGCCGGAGACGGGCCACGCCCGCAGGGCCGGCGTGTCCTCGTTCGGGATCAGCGGCACCAACGCCCACGTCCTCATCGAGGAGGCCCCGCGTGAGCCGGCGCCGCAGGTGACCCCGCCGTCCGCCGACGAGCCGGACACCGCCGCTCCGCTCGTGCTCTGGCCGATCTCGGGCCGGTCCGAGGACGCGCTGCGCGCCCAGGCCGACCGGCTCCGCTCGCACCTCGACCGCACCGGCACAGCGCTCGACCTGCGCGCTGTCGCCCGCCAACTGGCCACCGCCCGGGCCGGCCTGGAGCACCGGGCCGTCGTGCTGGCGCCCGACGCCGACGGCCTGCGTCGCGGGCTCACCGGGCTCGCCGGAACCGCCGGTGCCGTCACGGGAGCCGAGATCGTCCGCGGCGTGGCCGCGAGCGGCGACCTCGCCTTCGTCTTCTCCGGTCAGGGCGCGCAGCGCGTCGGCATGGGCCGCGAACTGTACGAGAACTACCCGGTGTTCGCCGACGCCTTCGACGCGGTCTGCGCCCACCTCGACCCGGACCTGGACCGCCCGCTGCGCGACGTCGTCCTCCATGACGCCGAAGCGCTCGGCCGCACCGCCTGGACGCAGCTCGCCCTCTTCGCCTTCGAGGTGGCCCTCTTCCGGCTGCTGGAGTCCTGGAACCTGACCCCCGACCGGCTGGCCGGGCACTCCGTGGGCGAACTCGCCGCCGCGCACGTCGCCGGCATCCTGTCGCTCGACGACGCCTGCACCCTGGTGGCCGCCCGAGCCCGGCTGATGGGGGCGCTTCCCGAGGGCGGCGCGATGGTGTCGGTGCGGATGTCCGAGGCCGAGGCGCGCTCCGCGCTCGCCGGGTACGAGGACCGCGTGGGGATCGCCGCCGTCAACACCCGCGACGAGGTCGTCCTCTCCGGCGACGCCGACATCCTGGCGGAACTGGCCGAGGAAGGCAGGCGCACCGGCCGCAGGATCCGCTCCCTGGACGTCTCGCACGCCTTCCACTCCCCGCACATGGACCCCGTGCTCGACGACTTCGCCGCCGTGGCCGAGACCCTGGAGTACGGCCCCGCCCGCATCCCGCTGATGTCCACGGTCACCGGGCTCGAGGACGACGGTGCGATGTCCACCCCGGAGTACTGGGTCCGTCAGATACGTGCCACCGTCCGCTTCTCCGACGCCGTCGGCACCCTCCTCGGCCAGGGCGTGACCCGCTTCGCCGAGATCGGCCCCGGGGCCGCGCTCACCGTCCCGGTGGAGCGGACCCTGGACCGCGCCCGTGCGCTCGACGACACCACCGCCACGCTCGCCGTGGCGCTCCAGCGCTCCGGCCGGCCGGAGCACGTCGCGCTGCTCACCGCCGTCGCCCGGCTGCACACGGCCGGCGTCCCCGTCGGCTGGGACGGGCTCCTCGGGCCCGCCACCGGGCCCCGCCCCGATCTCCCGACGTACGCCTTCCAGCGGCGCCGCTACTGGCCCGCACCGCACCCCGTCGCGGCGCGGGACGGCGAGCGGACCGGCCGCTACCAGGTGACCTGGCGCCCCCTGCCCGAGCCGGGCCGGGCCGTGCCCCACGGCACCTGGCTCGCGGTGGGCGCCGCCGGCGGCAGCGCCGCCGCCCTGATCGCGCAACTGCGCGAGCAGGGAATGCGGGTGGCCGAGGTCCCCGACACGGGGGACAGCAGGCAGGCGTACGCCGAGGCGCTGCGGACAGCCCACGACGAGGCGACCGCGGTCACCGGGGCCCACGACGAAGCGTTCGCGGTCACCGGTGTGCTCTGCCTCGCCGAGGAACCCGCCACCGTCCTCGCCCTCGCCCAGGCACTCGACGACATCGCGGCGGACGCCCGCCTGTGGTGCCTGACCACGGGCGCCGTCGCCACCGGCCCGGCCGACCCGCCCGCCGACCCCGCCCGCGCCGCCGTCTGGGGACTGGGCCGCACCCTGGGCCTGGAGGCTCCCCACCGCTGGGGCGGCCTGGTGGACCTGCCCGCGAACCCGGACACGAGGACCGCGGCGCGCCTGGCCGCGCTACTCGCCGCCGGTACGTCGGGCGAGGACCAGATCGCCCTGCGGGCCACCCCCATGGCCCGCAGGGTCACCACCGCCCCGCCGCCCGCCGGGGCCGCGCCCTGGCAGCCCTCGGGCACCGTGCTGGTCACCGGCGGAACCGGCCGGCGCGGCCGGACGCTGGCCACGGCGCTCGCCGCGCACGGAGCCGGACATCTGGTGCTGCTCAGCCGCCGGGGCGCCGACGCACCCGGCGCCCGCGAGTTCGCCGAGAGCCTGCCCGTCGAGGTCACCTTCGCCGCCGCGGACGTCACCGACCGGGCCGCCGTCGCCGAAGTGCTGGCGGCGATCCCCGCCGACCGGCCGCTCACCGCCGTGGTCCACGCGGTGGGCGCGGAGGCGGACACCCCGTGGACGAAGCTGCGCCCGGGCGACCTGCGCGCGTCGGCCGCGGCCGACGGCGCCCAGGTGCTGCACGACGTGACGGGCGACCTGGCCACCGGCCTGGAGGCGTTCGTCCTGATCTCCTCGGGAACAGGCGTCTGGGGCGGCACGGGAGCCGCGGCACGCTCCGCCGCGAGCGCCCGGACGGACGCCCTCGCCGCGTACCGCCATTCCCTCGGTCTGCCCGCGACCTCGGTCTCCTGGGGGCCGTGGGCGACGGGCGAGGAGGACCCGGCCGCCCCGCGTCCCGCCCTGCGCCCGCTGGATCCCGCCACCGTCTGGGCCGCCCTGGCCGAGGCGGTGGCAGCGCCGGCGCCCTGCGCCGTCGTCGCCGACGTCGACTGGGGACGCTTCCACCCCGCCTACACCCTGGCCAGGCACCGCCCGCTGTTCGACGAACTCCCCGAAGTCCAGCGCCTGTTGGCCGCATCGGGTACTTCGGCCCTGGCACCGGACGCGGAAGCGGGACCCGGCCTCACCGGGCCGGACCGGCAGCGGGTGGGGCTCGATCTCGTCCGTACGACGGCCGCCACCGTGCTCGGGCACACCGACACCACGTCCGTCACCCCCGACCGCCCGTTCCTGGAGCTGGGTGTCGACTCGGTCGCCGCGCTGGAGATCCGCGACACGCTGGAGCTGGCCACGGGCCTGTCGCTGCCGGGCACCCTCGTCTTCGACCACCCCACGCCCGCCGCCCTCGCCCGCCACCTCGTCGGCGGTACGGCCGCCGACGGCGGCACCGCCCCGGCCGGGACGGCGCCCGCCCCGGTGCTCGGCATCTCGCCCACCGACCGCAACCCGGTCGGCCTGCTCGACTCCCTCTACCGGGAGGCCGTGCGCACCGGGCGGATCCAGGAGTTCCTCGAACTGGTCGGCGAGACGGCGAAGTTCCGGCCCATGGCCGACGACGTGCCCGAGGCGGGCGGACCGGCGGTGCTCACCACCCTCGCCGACGGCCCGGCGCCCGAGCTGCTGGTCTGCGTCAGCGGCCTGACGGCCGGCGGCGGTCCGCACGAGTTCGCGCGGCTGGCCGCACCGCTGCGCGGCGCACGCCGCGTGGCCGCGGTGCCCGTCCTCGGCTACGGCCGCGGCGAGCTGCTGCCCGCGACCCCCGAAGTCGCACTGGACTGGCAGGCGCAGGGCGTCCTCGCGCACGCCAAGGACACCCCGGTCGTCCTCTTCGGGCACTCCGGAGGCGCGCTGCTTGCCCACCGGCTGGCGGTGCGCATGGCCGAACTGGGGGCCCCGCCTGCGGGGTTGGTGCTGGCGGACGTCTACGCTCTGGACGACCCACTGATGGTGGAGTGGAACGCCGAGCTTTCCGAGGGGGTCTTCGACCGGGTGGAGCAGTTCGTCGCCATGGACGACAGCCGTCTCACCGCGATGGCCTGGTACGGCAACCTGTTCTGGACGAACCCGGATCCCGACACCCGCTTCCCGACTCTTCTGCTGCGTGCCACACAGCCGCTGCGCGAGCCCGCCGACGGCCGTGACTGGCGCAGCGCGTGGAAGGCCGCCCGCGACGTCGTCGACGTACCGGGCGACCACTTCACGATGATGGCCGAGCACGTCGGGACGACGGCTCGCGCAGTCCACCGGTGGATCGGGGAACTCCCCCGATGACCACCGTGAACCCCCACCACACCGACAGTCCGGCCGGCCCCGCCGGGAGCGTCCGGAAGCGCCCGTTCCATGGAGGAACCCCGATGACCATCCAACCGCTGGCCCGTGCGATCGGGGTGACCCGGCGCTACGGCGAGACGACCGCCGTGGACGGCATATCCCTCGACATACCGGCCGGACAGCTGATCGGCCTGCTCGGCCCCAACGGCGCCGGCAAGAGCACCCTCATCAACCTCTTCACCGGGCTGCGCAAGCCCACGCAGGGCAGGGTCGAGCTGTTCGGCCGCGACCCCCGGCACGTGGAGGCCCGCCGCCGGATGGGCATGACCCCGCAGGAGACCGGCCTGCCCGAGACCCTCAAGGCCACCGAGGTCATGGACTTCGTGGCGGCGCACTTCACGCGCTCCGCCGACACGAAGGAGCTGCAGGAGCGGTTCGGCATCACCGAGTTCGCCGGCCGCCAGGTCGGCGGCCTCTCCGGTGGCCAGAAGCGACGCCTGGCCATCGCGCTCGCGTTCGTCGGCGAACCCGACCTGGTGTTCCTGGACGAGCCGACCACCGGCCTTGACGTCGAGGCCCGCCGCACGCTGTGGGACGGCATCCGCGCCTTCCACCAGGGCGGCGGCACGGTCGTCCTGACCAGCCACTACCTCGACGAGGTGGAGGAGCTCGCCGAACGCGTCGTGATCATCGACCAGGGCCGCTGCGTCGCCGACGACAGCGTCGCGTCGCTGCGCCGGGTGAGCGGCCTGCGCCGGGTCACCGTGCGGATGGCCGAGGTACCCGATCTTCCCGGCCTCGTCGCCGTCGAGCGGGAGGGCGACCGGGTGCACCTGATCTCCCAGGACTCCGACCAGATGGTGCGCGACCTCGTCGCCTCCGGCGCGCCCTTCGACGAACTCGACGTCAGCGCCGGGTCCCTGGAGGACGCCTTCCTCGCACTGCTCGGCCGCAACCGGGACGCGGCCCCGATCACCGACGAAACCAAGGCCGTCGCGGAGGCGATCGCACGATGAACACCACTCTCGCCTATGTCAAGTTCGAGATCCTGGAGGCCGTCCGCATCCCCGCGGTCTTCTTCGGACTGCTCTTCATGCCCGCCGGCGGCATGTTCGTGTTCGTCGTCCCCACACTGGGCTCCGACCCCGCGACGGCGACCATGGGCACGGCCTCCATGTGCCTCTTCGCGGTGCTCATCATCTGCTCCGCGCAGTACGGGATGGGCATCGCCGACGCCCGGATGAAGCCCTGGGGAGGGTACGTCCGCACACTGCCCGGCGGACCGGTGCCGCGCATGGTCTCCATGGTGACGCTGAGCCTGCTGATGACCCTGCTCGGTGCGATCCCGCTGATCCTGGTCGCCGCCATCGGCACCGAGGCCAGTGTCTCCCCGGGGCAGCTCCTGCTCGGACTGCTGGCCCTGATGCTCGCGGTGGTGCCCTTCGCGCTCTTCATGCTGGCCATCGGGTACGCCGTCAACCCCTACCTGGTGGCCATGCTGACCAGCATCACCCCGCTCGTCCTGGTCGTGCTCGGCGGCCTGCTCGCCGACCCGTACGCGACGGACGGCTTCATCGCCACCGTCGCTCCCTACACCCCGGTCCGCGGCGCCGCGGAACTGGTGTGGGCGGCGGTGAGCGACTACACCCCGCAGCCCGCCTCGCTGATCGCGCAGGGCGTCTGGACCGTCCTCCTCGCCTTCATCGCGTTCCGTGCCTACCGCGCCGACGAGGGCCGCCGCTTCCGCTGAGCACGCGCCACCACCCCCGTCACCCGCACCGGTGTGCACCCGCACCACGCCACCCACACCCCCCACCCGCACCGCCCCACCCGCACCGCGTGCCCCCGTCCGTTCAACCGTGAGGTCTGCCGTGCCCGAAGCCCCGTCCGCCACCGCGCGCGACGCCGCCGTCACCGGCTCCATGTCCGTCCGACCCCTGCGAGTGGAAGGCGCCTACGCCTTCACCCCGAAGGTCTTCCCCGACAGCCGGGGCGCCTTCCTCTCGCCGTACCAGGAACCGGCGTTCACCGCCGCCCTCGGCCACCCGCTCTTCCCCGTCGCCCAGACCAACCACAGCGTCTCCGCCCGTGACGTGGTGCGCGGCGTCCACTACACCCTCACGCCGCCCGGCGCGGCGAAGTACGTCTACTGCGCGCGTGGCAGCGCCATCGACATCGTGGTGGACGTCCGCGTCGGCTCGCCCACCTTCGGCGCCTGGGACTCGGTGCTGCTCGACCAGACCGACCACCGCGCCGTGTACTTCCCGCTCGGCCTCGGCCACGCCTTCATCTCGCTCGAGGACGACACGGTCATGTCGTACATGGTCTCCAGCAGCTACGTCCCCGAGCACGAGCTGGCCCTCACGGTCCTGGACCCCGCGCTCGGCCTGCCGCTGCCGGACCGTGACCGGATGGTCCTCTCCGACCGCGACTCGGTCGCCCCCACCCTGGCCGAGGCGGCGGAGGCCGGGACACTGCCGGTGTACGAGCAGTGCCGGCAGATCGAGAAGGCGATGTACGCATGACGGCCCGCCCCGGCGGCGACGGCCGTCCCCTGGTCGTGGTGCTCGGCGCGTCCGGCTTCATCGGCTCGCCGCTCACCCGTGCCCTGGCCGCCAGACCCGTCCGGCTGAGACTGGTGGCCCGCCGCGAGACCCCCGTCCCCGCCGGGGCGGTCGCCGACATCGAGGTCCGCACGGCGGACCTCGCCGCGCCGGGCGCGATCGCCGATGCCGTCGACGGGGCCGACGCCGTCTTCCACCTGGTCGCGGCCACCGAGGCGGGCTGGCGGGTCACCGAGGACGACCTCGCCGCCGAGCGGCTGAACGTCGGCCTGGTCCGCGACCTCGCCGCGGCGCTCGGGGCCGGAAGCCGGGGAGCACGGCGCCCCGTCGTGGTCTTCCCCAGCACGACCACCCACCTGGGCGCCGGCCCCGGCGGGGCGGTCGACCCGGGCGACGTGAAGAGCCCGTACGTACGGCAGAAACTGCTCGCCGAGAACGTGCTCGCGCACGCCGCCGCCGAGGGCGTACTGTGCAGCGTCTCGCTCTGCCTGCCCACGGTCTTCGGCCACGGCCCCGCCACCACCGCTCCCGACCGCGGCGTGGTCGCCGCCATGACCCGCCGCGCCCTGGCCGGCGAGCCGCTCACCGTCTGGGGCGACGGCTCGGTCCGCCGCGACCTGGTCTACGTCGACGACGTCGTGGAGGCCCTGCTGGCCGCCCACGACCATGCCGACCGGCTCTCCGGCAGCTACTGGGAGATCGGCACCGGCACCGGCGTCACCCTGCTCTCCCTCTTCACCGGCGTCGCCGAGGCCGTCGCCGCGCAGACCGGAAACCCGGCCGTCCCCGTCGTGACCGTGCCCCCGCCCGACCACGCCGACCCGGCCGACAGCGAGGACGTGGTGGTCGACCCGAGGCCCTTCCACGCGGTCACGGGCTGGAGCGCGCGGGTGGAGCTGAAGGACGCGCTGCGACGCACCGCCGCCGCGCTGGCGCCGGCGCCGGCGCACTGGGGTGGAGCAGGCCAGGTGTAGGGGCCGTAGGGGGTGTTCGGCGCGTACGACCAGTCCCTATGTTCCTGCCGAGTACACCACCTCAGTGAACCCGGTCCGTTCCCGTCAACGGTCCCGTCTGGAGGACGGCAATGCGCATTCTCTTCGTGGCACATGCGGAGAAGACGCACTTTTTCAGCATGGTGCCCCTGGCGTGGGCGCTGCGCACAGCGGGCCACGAGGTCAGGGTCGCCACCCAGCCGGAGATGGCGGAGACCGTCACCAGGACCGGGCTGACGGCGGTGCCGCTCGGCGGCGACCACCGGTGGAAGCAGGTCATGGAGGCCAGCCAGGACGAAGGCTGGGGGGCCCGCGTCGCCGAAGCCGTCACGCGCTCGGCGGACCTGGGCCACGAGGAGCTCTTCCGCTTCTTCGACGAGACCACCTCCCGGTACTTCCGCACCGTCAACAACGACGACTTCACCGACGCACTGGTCGACCACGCCCGCTGGTGGCAGCCCGACCTGATCGTGTGGGAGCAGTTCACCTGGGCGGGAGCAGTCGCCGCCCAGGTCACCGGCGCGGCGCACGCCCGCATGCTGTGGGGGGCGGACGTCGTGACCCGCTCCCGCAACGACTTCCTGGACCGCCTCGCGGAGCTCCCCGAGGACCAGCGGACCGACCCGCTGCGCGACTGGCTCACCGAGTCGCTCGCGCGGCACGGCGCGGCCTACGACGAGACCGTCGCCAACGGACAGTGGACGATCGACGTCAGCCCGCCCGGCCACCGCATCGACAACGGCCTGCCGGTGGTCGGCGTGCGCTACATCCCGTACAACGGGCAGGCAGAGCTTCCCGAATGGCTCGCCGCCGAGCCGTCCAAGCCCCGCGTCGCCGTCACCGCCGGCATCTCCGTACGCGGCTACTTCGGCTTCGACATGTTCAGCATCGGCGCCCTCCAGGCCTTCGCCGACCTCGACATCGAGCTGATCGCCACCCTGCTGCCGGCCCCGGGGGAGTCGGCGGACATGGCACCGGACAACGCCACCGTCATGGACTTCGTACCCATGCAGGGCCTGCTGCCGACCTGTTCGGCCGTGATCCACATCGGCGGAGCGGGCGTCCAGTCCACCGCCGCCTACTACGGCGTCCCACAGCTGATCCTGCCCGGCTTCTGGGACACGGTCGTACGCGCCGACCTCGTCGAGCGGTCCGGCGCGGGCATCTCCCTGCCGCCGGGCCAGGTCACACCCGAGGGCGTGCGCGAGTCCCTCGTACGACTCCTCGAGGACCCGTCGTTCCGCACGGGAGCCGAGGCGCTCCGCAAGGACCTGCTGTCCGCGCCCTCGCCCAACGAAGTCGTCCCGGTCCTCGAGGACCTCACCGCCCGCCACAAGAGCGCAGTCTGAGCAGTCCGAGGGGACCACAGCCGTGTACGGTGCAGAATTCGCCGAGATCTACGACCTGATCCACCAGGGCCGGGGCAAGGACTACGCCCGCGAGGCGCAGTTCGTCGCCGGCCTCGCCCGCGAGAAGGCCCCGGCCGCCACCTCGCTGCTGGACGTGGCCTGCGCCACGGGCTCGCACCTGGGTGCCTTCGCCGAGACGTTCGAGACGGTCGCGGGCGTGGAACTGTCCGCGCCCATGGTCGAGGTGGCCCGTCGCAAGCTGGGGGACACCGTCCACCAGGGCGACATGCGCGACTTCGACCTCGGGGCCCGGTTCTCCGTCGTCACCTGCATGTTCGGCTCCATCGGCCACGCCATGACAGAGCCCGAACTCGTCGCCACCCTGAGGCGGTTCGAGGCACACCTCGAAGACGGCGGCGTGATCGTCGTCGACCCCTGGTGGTTCGACGACACCTTCACCCCGGGCCATGTGGCGGGCGACGTGTGCACCGTGGACGGGCTCACCATGGCCCGCGTCTCCCACGCCACCCGCCAGGACGACAAGTCCCGTATGGAGGTCCACTACACCGTCGCGGGCCCGGACGACGGCATCCGGCACTTCGTCGAGACCTACCTGGCACGCCTCTACACCAGGGAGCAGTACGAGAAGGCCTTCGCAGAGGCCGGTCTGACCGCCGAGTACCTGCCCGGGGTGCAGAACGGCCGCGGACTGTTCCTCGCCGTACGCGCCTGACCGGGCCGGAACGACATGACACAGGTGACCGAACAGGCACCCGCCACGCCGTTCGCCGAGTCGGCCCGGGCCGTCGACGGCGTCGTGACGGACACGGCGGCCTTCGACGCCTGGCTCGCCGACTGCCGCGACCGCTTCCACACCACCGTCGAACTCCGCCCGCTGGACGCGCTGCAGGGATGGTCGGTGGACCCGCACACCGGGGACGTCGGCCACTCCAGCGGCCGGTTCTTCGCCGTACGCGGCCTCGACGTGCAGGTCCCGGGCGCCGCCGTGGAACGCTGGCAGCAGCCCATCATCAGCCAGCCCGAGGCCGGCATCCTCGGCATCCTCGTCAAGGAGTTCGACGGGGTGCCGCACTGCCTGATGCAGGCCAAGGCGGAGCCCGGAAACATCAACGGCATCCAGCTCTCGCCGACCGTCCAGGCGACCCGGAGCAACTACAGCGGCGTGCACCGCGGCAAAGCCGTCCCCTACCTCGAATACTTCCGCGACACCGCTTCCCACCGGGTGCTCGCCGACGTCCTCCAGTCCGAGCAGGGCGCCTGGTTCCACCGCAAACGCAACCGCAACCTGATCGTCGAGACCACCGATCCGGTCGAGGTCCTCGACGGCTTCTGCTGGCTGACCCTGGGACAGCTCCACACCCTGCTGCTCCAGGACGACCTGGTCAACATGGACACCCGTACGGTGCTGTCCTGCTTCCCCACGGCCGCCCCCACGCCGGCCGAGTCCGGACCGTCGTACGGAGAACTCCTGCGCTGGATCACCGAGGAGCGCACCCGCCGCGAACGCCACGTCCGCGAGATCCCGCTGAACTCCGTCACCGGCTGGCAGCTCCGCGACGGCCGCGTCACCCACCGGGACGGACTCTTTTTCGACGTCGTCGGAGTCTCGGTGGAGGCAGCCGGCCGCGAGGTCGGCCGCTGGGACCAGCCGCTGCTCGCCCCACGCGGCACCGGACTGGTGGCGCTGCTGGTCCGCGAGATCGACGGAGTGCCGCACGCCCTGCTGCACGCCCGGGTCGAAGCAGGCCACCTCGACGTCCTCGAACTCGCCCCCACCGTGCAGTGCACCCCGCAGACCTACGCGCACCTGCCCCCCGAGGCCCGCCCCCGCTTCCTCGACACCGTGCTGACCGCGCCGGAGGAGAACGTCCTCTTCAGCGCCGTCCACTCCGAGGAAGGCGGACGCTTCCTGCACGCCCGCAACCGCTACGTGATCGTCGAGGCCGACGCCGGCCTCTCCCTCGCGGACTGCCCCGACTACCGCTGGACGGCGCTCCACGACACGGCCGCGCTGCTCCGCCACAGCCACTACCTCAACATCCAGGCCCGCTCCATCCTCGCCTGTCTACACGGCCTGGCCGGCCGGGAGGGAAAAGAGACGTCATGACCCTGCGCGTATGGGACTACCTCGACGAGTACGAGGCGGAGCGCGAGGACATCCTCGACGCGGTGGACCAGGTCTTCCGGTCCGGACAACTGGTCCTCGGACCCTCCACCACCGGCTTCGAGAAGGAGTTCGCCGCCTACCACGGGCTGGCGCACGGCGTCGGCGTGGACAACGGCACCAACGCCCTCGTCCTCGCCCTGCGCGCCCTGGGCGTCAAACCGGGCGACGAGGTCATCACGGTCTCCAACACCGCGGCGCCCACGGTCATCGCCATCGACCAGGTCGGCGCCACCCCCGTCTTCGTGGACGTGCGCGAGAGCGACTACCTGATGGACACCGCCCAGGCAGAGGCCGCGGTCACCCCGCGCACCCGCTGCCTGCTCCCCGTCCACCTCTACGGCCAGTGCGCCGACCTCGCCCCGCTGGAGAAGCTCGCCGCCCGCTACGACCTGGCGCTCCTCGAGGACTGCGCCCAGTCGCACGGAGCCCGGCAGAACGGCCGCCTCGCCGGCACCACCGGCAAGGCCGCGGCGTTCTCCTTCTACCCGACGAAGGTGCTCGGCGCCTACGGCGACGCCGGCGCGGTCGTCACCGACGACGCGGCCACCGACGCCGCACTGCGCCGATACCGCTACTACGGCATGGAGCGGCGCTACTACGTCGAGCAGACCCCGGGCCACAACTCCCGCCTGGACGAGGTGCACGCCGAGATCCTGCGCCGCAAGCTGCGCCGGCTCGACGGCTACATCGAGGCCCGGCGCCGCGTCGCGGCCCGCTACGCCGAAGCGCTCGCGGACACCGACCTCGTCCTGCCGCAGATCGTCTCCGGCAACGACCACGTCTACTACCTCTACGTCGTCAGGCACCCGCGCCGCGACGCCATCATCGAGGCGCTGCGCCCGCTCGGCGTCGAGCTCAACATCAGCTACCCCTGGCCGGTCCACACGATGACCGGCTTCGCCCACCTCGGGCAGCCCGAGGGTTCGCTGCCGGTCACCGAGGCACTGGCCGGCGAGATCTTCTCCCTGCCGATGTACCCCTCGCTCTCCGAGGAGCGACAGGACAAGGTGATCGCCGCACTGCGCGAGGTACTGCGCACGCTCTGACGCCGCACCGGTGCGGGGCGCTCAGTGCGTGAGGCGCAGCGGTAGCTCCAGCAGGCCGTGCAGGTTGAAGTGCTTGTTGACCGGCAGGTCCTCGCGCACCAGCTCGATCTTCCCGTAGCGCTCCAGCAGATGGGAGAAGACGGTCGCGGCCTCAAGCCGCCCCAGGACCGCTCCCAGACAGAAGTGCGGACCCGCACTGAACGCCAGCGTCTTCGGCTCGGTGCGGGCCAGGTCCAGCCGGTCGGGGTCGGGGTAGCGCTCCGGGTCCCGCCCGGCCGCGTCCAGCAGCCCCATGACATGAGCCCCCTTCGGGATGAGCTTCCCTCCGATCTCCAGGTCGGCGGTGGCGATCCGGGTGGCCAGCGTGACCGGCGGGTCGAAGCGGGCCAGCTCGTCCACGGCCGTCGACATCAGCGACGGGTCCGCCCGCAGCGCCTCCAGCGCCTCCGGCTGCTTCAGCAGAGCCAGCATGCCGTTGCCGATCAGGTTCACGGTGGTCTCATGACCGGCGTTGAAGATGAGCAGGATGTTGGCGACGATCTCGTCCTCGGTGAGCTGCTCGCCGTCCTCCGCCTGCATCAGCACCGACAGCAGGTCGTGCTCCGGGTCGGCGCCGCGCCGGGACGCCATCAGATCCAGCAGATACCTGCGGAACTCCGGCTCGGCCTTGTTCATGGCGATCCGCCGGCTGGGCGAGACGTCCGGGTCCAGGACGTAACCCACCTTGTCCGTCCAGTCCCGGCAGCGCGCCCGGTCCTCGACGGGGATACCGAGCAGCTCCCCGACCACCGCGACCGGCATCGGCAGCGCCAGGTCGCGGATCAGGTCCACCTCGCCGTCGCCCATGGCGTCGAGCAGACCGTCCACGATCTCCGTGATGCGCGGCCGCAGCCGGTCGATGAAGCGTGGCGTGAACACCCGCGCGATCAGCTTGCGCAGCCGCCGGTGGTCCGCTCCGTCCTGCAGCAGCAGCCACTTGTCCACGCTGCGCATCACGGGGCAGGTCGGCCCGCCCCGCGTCATCGCCCAGCCCGGCTCCTTGGGGAACGCGCTCGAGGAGTGCGGGGAGCGCAGCAGCGCGGACACGTCGTCGTAGCGGGTGAGCACCCAGTAGCCCAGCGGCGTACGGTGCACCGGATCTGTCTCCCGCAGCCGCCGGTAGTACCCGAACCGGTCGGCGGCCAGGGCGGGGTCGTTCAGGTCGTACAGCGCGCTCATGCCTTCGCTCCCTGTGCGTCGGTGGACTGCCGGCTCAGCTCTTGGTGAGCGCGGTACGGATCACGTCCAGCACCCGCGCGCTGTGGTCGAGCAGGAAGAAGTGCCCGCCGGACAGGACCTCCATCGCGAAGGGGCCGGTGGTGTGCCGCGCCCAGGCCTCGACCTCGGGGATGTGCGCCTTCGGGTCGGCGTCGCCGATCAGCGCGGTGACGGGGCAGCTCAGCGGCTCGCCCTGCTTCCACTCGTACGTCTCGGCGGCACGGTAGTCGTTACGGACGGAGGGGAGCGCCATCCGCATGATCTCCTCGTCCTGCAGCAGCCGGCTGTCCGTACCGGCCAGCGCGCGCACCTCGGCGAGCAGACCGTCGTCGTCACGCTGGTGCACGGTCTCGTGGCGCGTCGCCGAGGGCGCGCGGCGGCCGGAGACGAAGACGTGGGCCGCGGGCCGGCCGGCCTCCATCAGCTGGGCCAGCTCGAAGGCGACGGTGGCGCCCATGCTGTGCCCGAGCAGCGCCGTCGGCTTGTCGTCCAGCTGACCGAGCACCTCGTGGATGCGCAGGGCGAGTTCGGGAAGGTTGTCGATGCACGGCTCATGACGGCGGTCCTGGCGACCCGGGTACTGGATCGCGACGACATCCACCTCCGGAGACAGCGCCCTCGCCACCGGGAGCCAGAAGCTCGCCGAGCCGCCGGCATGCGGCAGGCACACGAGCCGGATCGGCGCGGCCGGGGCGGGCGCGTAGGCGCGGACCCAGGTCGAGGTGGTGTCGTGAATCGTCATGTGGTCGTCCACTTCTCGCGTGCGGAAAGGCTGCCGTGATGCCAGCACCTCGCGGGCGCGCGGACAAGGGGGAGCCGGGGGAACAGGGGCAGCCGGCGCCGGATGTCAGGGGGCGACCGGCCCCGCCGCGCCCGCGGGCCCCCAGGACTGGGGTTCCGGCGGGCCAGTAGGGGGTGTCCAGGCCCCAGGGCGGTGAGTAGCGTCCCGCTCCGCATGAGTGTCAACAATGAGGCAGATCCGAATCGGGCCGGCACCCGCGTGCGCCGGCGCCGGGTGAGGGGGCGACCGTGTCACAACCGCTGTACGAGCTGGGCGACCCCCCGCCGCTGGGCGTGGTGCCGGAGCAGATGTACGCGAACGTGATCCGCCAGGACCGCTTCGGGCCGCCCGCCAAGGCGATGCAGACCGAGGTCATGCCCGTGCCCCTGCCCGGGCGCGGCGAGGTCCTCGTCTACGTGATGGCCGCGGGCATCAACTACAACAACGTGTGGGCCTCCCTCGGGGAGCCCATCGACGTGATCGCCATGCGGCAGAAACTGCACGGCGCCACCGAGGACTTCCACATCGGCGGCACCGACGCCTCCGGCGTGGTCTGGGCCGTGGGCGAGGGCGTGACGCAGTTCAAGGTGGGCGACGAGGTCGTCACCTCCGGCGCGATCTGGGACGAGACCGCCGACGACATCCGGATGGGTGTCGACCCCCTCGCGTCGAAGTCCCTGACCGCGTGGGGCTACGAGTCCAACTACGGCTCCTTCGCCCAGTTCACGCGCGTCAAGGAACAGCAGTGCCACCCGAAGCCCGCGAACCTCTCCTGGGAACGGGCGGGCAGCTTCCTGGTGACCGGCGCGACGGCCTACCGCCAGCTGACCAGCTGGGCGCCGCACGACGTGCGGCCCGGCGACCCGGTGCTGATCTGGGGTGGCTCGGGCGGCATCGGATCGGCCGCCATCCAGGTCACGAACCTGCGCGGCGGCATCCCGATCGCCGTCGTCTCCAGCGAGGAGCGCGCGAAGTACGCCCTCGACCTCGGTGCCAAGGGCGTCATCGACCGCACCGAGTTCAACCACTGGGGGCGGCTGCCCGACCTCGACGACAAGGCCGCGGCGAAGGCATGGACCGCCGAGGTCCGCCGCTTCGGCGCGAAGTTCTGGGAGGTGCTCGGCGAGCGCCGCAACCCGCGGATCGTCGTGGAGCACCCCGGCGAGGAGACCCTGCCGACCTCGATGTTCGTGTGCGACAACGGGGGCATGGTCGTCATCTGCGGTGGCACCAGCGGATACAACGGCGACCTGGACCTGCGCTACCTCTGGATGCGCAGCAAGCGGCTGCAGGGCTCGCACGGCTCGAACACCCGCGAGAACCGGGCCGTCATCCGGCTCATGTCCGAGGGCCGCCTCGACCCGTGCATCACCTGGTGCGGCACCTTCGACGACATCGCCGAGGGCCACCAGATGCTCTACGAGAACCGCCAGGGCACCGGCAACTTCGCCGTCCTCGTCAACGCCACGTCGCACGGGCTGACCACGCTGTCTGGGGTCGGCTAGGGGTTGCCGGGTACGGATCACCGCTTCCTACGATGGCGCGTCGTCGGTGCCGGCCGAGACCATCCCTGAGCGGTGGAGAACTCGATGAATACTCGTGACGAGAAGGCCGTAGAAGCCCTCAGGGCCTCCCTGAAGGAGGTCGAACGCCTTCGCAGGCAGAACCGGGAGATGCGGGACGCGTCCCGCGAACCGGTGGCCATCGTCGCGATGAGCTGCCGGCTCCCCGGCGGCGTCGCCGCGCCGGAGGAGCTGTGGCGGCTGGTCGCCGACGGCACCGACGCGATCGTGGACTTCCCCACCGATCGCGGCTGGACGGAGACCGGGCCCGCCCCGGAGGGCTACGCCCGCCGGGGCGGATTCGTACCGCACGCCACCGACTTCGACGCCGCGCTGTTCGGCATCAACCCGCGCGAGGCCCTCGCGATGGACCCCCAGCAGCGCCTGCTCCTCGAGGCGTCGTGGGAGGCCCTGGAACGGGCGGGCATCGACCCGCACTCGCTGGCCGGCAGCGACACCGGGGTCTTCATCGGCGCCTCGCCGACCGGGTACGCCACGGTCGGCCGGATGCCGGAGAGCACGGTGGGCTACCAGCTGACCGGCAGCGCCCACAGCGTGCTGTCCGGCCGGCTCTCCTACGTCTACGGCCTGGAGGGCCCGGCGGTCACCGTGGACACCGCCTGCTCGTCGTCGCTGGCCGCGCTCCATCTGGCGGTGCAGGCGCTCCGCCAGGGCGAGTGCGGCCGGGCGCTCGTCGGCGGCGTCGCCGTGATCACCACCCCGACCGCGTTCAGCGAGTTCGGCAAGCAGGGCGGCATGTCCTCCGACGGGCGCTGCAAGTCCTTCTCGGCCGGAGCGGACGGCACCGGCTGGAGCGAAGGTGTCGCGGTCCTGGTGGTGGAACGGCTCTCCGACGCGCGCCGGCTGGGGCACGACGTCCTGGCCGTCGTCCGGGGCAGCGCGATGAACCAGGACGGCGCGTCCAACGGCCTCACCGCCCCCAACGGCCCGTCCCAGCAACGTGTCATCCGCGCCGCGCTCGCCGCCGCCCGGCTCACCCCCGCCGACATCGACGCGGTGGAGGCGCACGGCACCGGCACCAAACTGGGCGACGCGATCGAGCTCAAGGCCCTCCAGGACACCTACGGCCGGGACCGGGACACCGCGCACCCGCTGTGGCTGGGCTCCCTCAAGTCGAACATCGGCCACACGCAGGCCACCGCCGGCGTCGCCGGCGTGATGAAGAGCGTGCTGGCGATGCACCACGACCAGCTGCCGCGCACGCTGCACGTCGAGGAGGAGAGCCCCAACGCCGCCCGCCCGGGCGGCGGCGTCCGCCTGCTGAGCGAACCGCGGTCGTGGCCGCGTGGAGAGGCGCCCCGGCGGATCGGCGTCTCGGCGTTCGGTATCAGCGGCACCAACGTCCACGTGATCATCGAAGAGGCGCCGGCCCCGGACCCCGACGGGTCGCCGGACGCCACCCCCTCCGCGCCGGACGAGGCGCGGCCCGCACAGCCCCACGGGCCGGTCGTCTGGCCGGTGTCGGCCCAGACCGCCGCCGCACTGCGCGTACAGGCCGAACGGCTGGCCGGGCAGCTCCAGGAGCGGCCCGACAGCCCCACCGACATCGCATGGTCGCTCGCGACCACCCGGGCCGACCTGACACACCGCGCGGTGGTGTCCGGCACAGGCCACGACGACCTGCTCGCCGGGCTCGGCGCGCTGGCGGCGGGCGCAACCGCCCCGGGCGTGATGACGGGCGTCGTCGGCGAGGGCCGGACGGCGTTCCTGTTCACCGGCCAGGGCGCGCAGCGCATGGGCATGGGCCGCGAACTGTACGAGACCCACCCCGCGTTCGCGGAGGCCTTCGACGCCGTGTGCGCCCGGTTGGACCTCGAACGGCCGCTGCGGGACGTGGTGTTCGGCGACGCGGACGCGCTCGGCCGGACCGTCTACGCCCAGGCCGGCCTGTTCGCCCTGGAAGTCGCGCTGTTCCGCCTCCTGGAGACCTGGGGCATCTTCCCCGACGTCCTGCTGGGCCACTCGATCGGCGAGGTCGCCTGCGCACACGTGGCGGGAGTGCTGTCGCTGGACGACGCCTGCCGACTGGTGTCTGCGCGCGGCCGGCTGATGGACGCGCTGCCCTCCGGCGGAGCGATGCTCGCCGTGGAGTCCGCCGAGGACGATCTCGAACTGCCCGACGGGGTGGACCTCGCTGCCGTCAACGGGCCCACCTCGGTGACCGTCTCCGGTGACGCCGACGCGATCACGGCACTGGAGGAGCGACTCCGGTCCCAGGGGACCCGGACCAAGCGGCTCACCGTCTCGCACGCGTTCCACTCGCACCTGATGGAGCCGATGCTCGACGAGTTCGCCGCCGTCGCACAGACGTTGACGTACCACACCCCCGAGATCCCCGTCGTCACCACCGCACCGGGCGACCTCGCCACCCCCGCCTACTGGGTGCGCCAGGTCCGGGAGCCCGTCCGCTTCGCCGACGGCGTGACGCAGCTACGCGCCGACGGCGTGACACGCGTGGTCGAACTGGGACCGGACGGGGTGCTGTGCGCCCTGGCGCAGCAGAACGCCGCGGACCTCGTCTGCGCACCCCTGCTGCGCAAGGACCGGGGCGAGCAGGAGACCGGCCTCGCCGCGCTCGGCCGCCTGTGGGTCTCCGGAGCCGACGTGGACTGGCCCGTTGTGCTGCCCGAAGGGCGCCGCGTCGACCTGCCCACCTACCCGTTCCAGCGCGAACGCTACTGGCCCGAGCCGCTCACGGACGACCCGGCCGCCGCCCCCACCCCCGCCGACGGTGACGAGGCCCGGTTCTGGGAGGCCGTCGAGCGCGAGGACCTCGCCGAACTGGCCCAGACCCTCGGCATACGGGACCACGCCGGGGCACTCGAAGAGGTCGTACCCGCGCTCTCCTCGTGGCGGCGCTCCCAGCACGAGGACGCCGTCCTCGACTCGTGGCGCTACCACGTCGAGTGGAAGCCGCTCGCCGACGACACCGACGGCAACGCCCCCACTGGCACCTGGCTGCTCCTCACCTCCGGCGAGACCGCCCCCGCACAGGAGGTGGCGGACGCCCTGCGCGCCGCCGGAGCCCAGGTCCGCGAGATGAGTCTGGCACCGGCAGACGACCGGTCCGCCATCGCCGAGCGGCTGGCCGACGCCGCCCCGGACGCGGTCCTGTACGTCACGGGAAGCCCGGACGGAAACCCGCCGCAGGCCACGGCCACCGAACTCGCTGTGCTGCTCAGGGTGTTCCAGGCGGTCAACGACGCGGAGTCCGACGCCCCCCTGTGGTGCCTGACCCGGGGCGCGGTGTCCACCGGAGACGACGACCGGCCGACCAGCCCCGAACAGGCACTGCTGTGGGGCCTGGGCCGCGTCGCCGCCCTCGAACGACCGGCGGTGTGGGGTGGCCTGATCGACCTGCCGCCGACCGTGGACGCCACCACGGGCGCACTGCTCACCTCACTGCTGGCCGGCGACAGGGGCGAGGACCAGGTGGCCCTGCGCGACGGCCGAGCCTACGGCCGCCGCGTCGTACGGGCCCCACAGGCCGAGACCCCCACGCGGCAGTGGACGACCGACGGCACCGTACTCGTCACCGGCGGCACCGGCGGACTCGGCGCCGACGTCGCCCGGTGGCTCGCGGGACGCGGCGTACCGCACCTGCTGCTTGCGAGCCGACGCGGCCCGGACGCACCCGGCGCCGACGACCTGACGGCCGAACTGACCGAGCTAGGCGCACAGGTGAACGTCGCCGCCTGCGACATCACCGACCGGGAGTCGCTGGCCGCCCTGCTGGCCGCAGTCCCCGCCGAGCACCCCCTCACCGGTGTCGTGCACACCGCCGGGGTCGGCGACGGCAGCCCGCTCCTCGAGACCGACGAGGCCGGGCTCGCCGACGTCATCGGCGGCAAGGTCACGGGCGCGGCCCTCCTCGACGAACTCACCGACGACCTCGACCTGTTCGTCGTGTTCTCCTCCATCGCCGCGACCTGGGGCAGCGGCGGACAGGGCGCCTACGCCGCCGGCAACGCGTACCTCGACGCACTGGTGGCCGACCGCCGCGCCCGCGGCCTGACCGGCACGGCGATCGCCTGGGGACCGTGGGCCGAGATCGGCATGGCCAAGGACGACGAGGTCGTGGAGGCACACCGCCGGCGCGGGCTGGCAGCACTGGACCCCAGGCTCGCCATCAGGGGGCTCGGCGGCGCGGTGGACCGCGACGAGACGTACGTGAGCATCGCGGACGTCGACTGGCAGCTTTTCGCACCCGCCTTTCTCTCCGGACGGCCCAGCCCGCTGCTCGCCGACCTTCCCGAAGCCGCCGAGGCAGCCGGCGACGCGGCCGATGCCCCCGACGCCGGCGCGGCGGCCTCGGAACTGCGCGACGCGCTGACCGCCGCACCCGAGTCGGAATGGCCTCGCCTGCTGCTGGAAGCCGTCCGCACCCACACCGCGAGGGTGCTCGGGCACGCCGGAGCGGGCGCCGTGGAACCCCGCCGGGCCTTCAGGGACGTCGGCTTCGACTCCTTGACCGCCGTGGAGCTGCGCAACGTCCTCACCGCCGAGACCGGGCTGCGGCTGCCGGCGACCCTCGTCTTCGACCACCCGACCCCGGTGGCGCTGAGCGAGTACCTGCTCGGCGAGCTGTCCGGCGGAGCGCGGACACCCGCGACGACATCGGCGGCACAGCTCCCCGCCCCGGCCGCGACCGACGACGACCCCGTCGTGATCGTCGGCATGAGCTGCCGCCTGCCGGGCGGCGTGGACGGCCCGCAGGCGCTGTGGGACGCCGTCGTGTCCGGCGCCGACGGAACCGGCCCCTTCCCGGCAGACCGCGGCTGGGAGGCCGACGTCGCCCACGCCGCGTACGCACTGCGCGGCGGCTTCGTGGACGCGGCGACGGACTTCGACGCGGGCCTGTTCAACATCTCGCCGCGCGAGGCCCTCGCGATGGACCCGCAGCAGCGCCTGCTCCTCGAAGCCTCCTGGGAGGCGCTCGAGCACGCCGGAATCGACCCGCTCTCCCTGCACCGCACCTCCACCGGCGTGCTGGTCGGCGCCTCCTCGTCCGGCTACGGCATCGGCACCGACCTGGCCACGGGGACGGAAGGGCACGTCCTCGCCGGCGGCGCCAACAGTGTGATCTCGGGCCGGGTGGCATACACCTTCGGTCTTGAAGGCCCCGCGGTGACGGTGGACACCGCGTGCTCGTCGTCGCTGGTCGCGATGCACCTGGCCG
This sequence comes from Streptomyces sp. NPDC012508, assembly GCF_042902595.1. Lineage (NCBI taxonomy): Bacteria > Bacillati > Actinomycetota > Actinomycetes > Kitasatosporales > Streptomycetaceae > Streptomyces > Streptomyces sp. NPDC012508. The sequence goes on along the minus strand of NZ_JBIBEO010000014.1, from coordinate 35,491 downwards.
TGCAGGCGCTGCGCCAGGGAGAGTGCGAACTGGCACTGGCCGGCGGCATCACCGTCATGGCCGTGCCGAGCATCTTCGCCGAGTTCGAGCGCCAGGGCGGGCTCTCCTCCGACGGCCGGTGCAGGGCCTTCGCGGACGCGGCCGACGGCACCGGCTGGAGCGAGGGCGTCGGCCTGCTGGTGCTGGAGCGGCTCTCGGACGCCCGGCGCAACGGCCATGAAGTGCTGGCCGTCGTGCGGGGCTCGGCCGTCAACCAGGACGGCGCGTCGAACGGACTGACCGCGCCGAACGGCCCCTCCCAGGAGCGGGTCATCCGACGGGCACTGGCCGACGCCCGGCTGTGCACCGCCGACGTGGACGTGGTGGAGGCGCACGGCACCGGTACGACACTGGGCGACCCGATCGAGGCGCAGGCCCTGCTGGCGACATACGGCCAGGATCGCGAGGAGCCCCTCTACCTGGGCTCGTTGAAGTCCAACATCGGGCACACCCAGGCGGCCTCGGGCGTCGCGGGCGTGATCAAGATGGTCATGGCGCTGCGGCACGGAGTGCTGCCGCCGACGCTGCACGTGGACGAGCCGTCCTCCCGGGTGGACTGGGAGGCCGGGGCCGTCGAGCTGCTGACCGAGGCGCGCCAGTGGCCGGACACCGACCGGCCGCGCCGCGCCGGTGTCTCCTCGTTCGGAATGAGCGGTACGAACGCGCACGTGATCCTGGAGGCCCCGCCGCAGCCCGCCGACGAGGTGGCGCCCGCCGCCCCGGCGGTGAACGCCGACGGTGTGGTGCCGTGGGTGCTGTCGGGCCGTACGCAGCAGGCGCTGCGAGGGCAGGCCGCGCGTCTGCTCGACCACGTGCGGGAGCTGGACGCGGACGGCGGGCCGACGGTCGGTCGGATCGCTTCCTCCCTGGCGGCCACGCGCGCCGCTCTGGGCCACCGCGCGGTCCTCCTGGGCGCGGACCTGGCAGACCTGCGCCCGGCGCTCGAGGCCCTGGCCGAGGGCCGCGAGGTCGCCGACACGGTGACCGGTGTCGCGGGTACCACGCAGACCGGACCGGTGTTGGTGTTCCCGGGGCAGGGGTCGCAGTGGCTGGGGATGGGCCGGGAGCTGGCGGGCTGGTCGCCGGTGTTCCGGGAAGGCCTTGAGGAGTGCGCTGCGGCTTTGGAGCCGCACGTGGACTGGTCCCTGTGGGACGTGCTCGACAGCGAGGACGAGGCGTTGTGGGGTCGGGTGGATGTGGTCCAGCCGGTTCTGTGGGCGCTGATGGTGTCGCTGGCCCGGCTGTGGAAGTCGTGCGGCGTGACGCCGTCCGCCGTGGTCGGTCATTCGCAGGGTGAGATCGCGGCCGCGGTGGTGGCCGGTGGCCTGTCGGTCGTGGACGGCGCACGTGTGGTGGCGCTGCGTTCACGCGCGCTGCGGGTGCTGGCGGGCCGGGGCGGGATGGTGTCGCTCGCGGCGGGTCCGGACGTGGCCGCCGAGCTGGTGTCCGGCTTCGAAGGCCGGGTATCCGTTGCCGCTGTCAACGGTCCCGGTTCGACGGTGGTGTCCGGTGAGCCGGACGCACTCGACGCTCTGATGGCTCTGTGTGAGACGCGTGGGATACGGGCGCGCCGCGTGCCGGTGGACTACGCCTCGCACTCCGTACAGGTGGAAGAGTTGCGCGAGCAGATCCTCGCGGACCTGGCTCCGGTGGCACCGGTGTCGTCTTCGGTGCCGCTGTATTCGTCGGTGACCGGCGGCCGGATCGACACGGCGGTGATGGACGCCGGGTATTGGTACGAGAATCTGCGGTCGTTGGTCCGGTTCGACGAGGCGACGGGCGCGCTGCTGGCCGACGGCCGGTCGGTGTTCCTGGAGTCCAGCCCGCACCCCGTCCTGACCCCTGGCATCGGGGAAACCCTCGAAGCCGCCGACGCCGAGGGCACCGTCCTCGGCACCCTGCGGCGCGACGAAGGTGGAGCACAGCGGTTCCTGACCGCGCTGGCCCAGGCATGGACCGCCGGCGTGGACGTCGACTGGTCGAGCCTGCTGCCCGCCGGCTCCCGCGTCGAGCTGCCGACGTACGCCTTCCAGCGCGAGCGCTACTGGCCGAAGCAGGCCATGACCGGCGACGTCTCGGCCGTAGGCCAGTCCGGGCTCACCCACCCCCTGCTGGGCGCGGTCGTCGCCCTCCCCGACGGCGGCGCGGTGCTGACCGGCCGGCTGTCACCGTCCGCCCACGCGTGGCTCGCCGACCATGTCGTGCTCGGCGCGCAACTCGTGCCCGGCACCGCGCTGGTGGAGATGGCACTGCAGGCCGGCGACCAGGTCGGCTGCGGAGTGCTGCGCGAACTCGTGCTCCAGACCCCACTCGCCCCGGCGCCCGGCGGCGTGGCGATCCGCGTGGCAGTGGGCACGGCCGAGGACGACGGCGACCGCTCGGTGGAGATCTTCTCCCGTGCCGCCGACGACGCGGACTGGGTCTGCCATGCCGCGGGCCTCCTGGGCGTCTCGGAGGCCCCGGCCCTGACGGGCCCCGGCACGACCGGCGAGGAGGCATGGCCCCCCGTCGGTGCACGTCCGGTGGAGACGTCCGGCTTCTACGACGGCCTGGCCGCCGCCGGGTACGCGTACGGCCCCGCGTTCCAGGGGCTGCGCGCCGCGTGGCGACAGGGCGAGACGGTCTTCGCGGAGATCGCACTGGAGCAGGAGTCCGACACCGACGTGTTCGGGATCCATCCCGCGCTGCTCGACGCCGCGCTGCACGCGGCGGGCCTGGCCACCGTGGCCGAAGACCAGGGGACACGGCTGCCGTTCGCGTGGAAGGGAGTGTCCCTCCACGCCACGGGCGCCACGGTCCTGCGGGTGACGCTGACCGTCGGAGCGGACGGACTCGCCGTCCGCGCCACCGACCCGGCAGGACAGCCGGTGGTGACCATCGACTCCCTCGTCCTGCGCGAGATCACCCCCGACGCCCTCTCCCAGGCGCTGACCCGGGCCCAGGACCGCACCGTCCGCACCACCCTCTTCGCTCTCGACTGGACGCCCCTCCCGGACACCGGAAACCCCCCACCCGACACCACGGACTGGGTCACCACCGGTCCGTCCGCCTCCGGTACGCACCCGGCCGACACGACCCCGCCCGCACCGGTCACCGTGCTCGCCCTGCCGGACCCCACGCCCGAGGCCGACACGGCGCACGCGGTCCGGCAGACCACGCACGACGTCCTGCACGCCGTCCAGGAATGGCTCGCCGACGAACGGTCCGCTCAGGCACGCCTCGTGGTCCTCACCCGCGGCGCCGTCCCCGCGGCTCCCGGACAGGCCGTGACCGACCTCGCCGGAGCGGCGGTCTGGGGCCTGCTCCGCTCGGCGCAGACCGAACACCCGGGCCGGATCGTGCTGCTCGACCGCGACCCGGCGGGCGGCGACGACGAGACCTGGCCCGCCTGGGCCCTCGTCGACGACGAACCGCAGCTCGCCGTCCGCGACGGCCGGGCCCGGGTGCCCCGCCTCGCCCACCGCGCCACCGACGACGCGCTCGACGTCCCCGCCGGGACGACTGCCTGGCGGCTGGACGTCACCGACGAAGGAACCCTCGAGAACCTCGCCCTCGTCGCCAACCCCGAAGCCGACGCCCCCCTGGAACCCGGCCAGGTCCGGGTCGCCGTGCGCGCCGCCGGAGTGAACTTCAGGGACGTCCTCATCGCCCTCGGCATGTACCCCGACCAGGCCCGGATGGGCGCCGAAGCGGCCGGCGTGGTGACCGGGACCGGCCCCGGCGTCACCGATCTGGCCGTGGGCGACCGCGTGTTCGGCTTCTTCAGCGGCGGCATCGCCTCACGCGCCGTCACCGACCGCCGCCTGCTCGCTCCCATCCCCACAGGCTGGTCCTTCGCCCAGGCCGCGACCGTGCCCGTCGTCTTCTCCACCGCGTACTACGGCCTGACCGACGTGGCGGCCGCCCGCCCCGGAGAGTCGGTCCTCGTGCACTCGGCGGCGGGCGGCGTCGGCATGGCGGCGATCCAACTCGCCCGCCACCTCGGCCTGGAGGTGTTCGGCACGGCGAGCCCCGGGAAATGGGACACGCTGCGCTCCGCCGGCCTCGACGACACACACATCGGCTCCTCACGCGACCTCGCCTTCGAGGACCGCTTCCGGTCCGCGACCGGCGGCCGTGGCGTGGACGTGGTGCTCAACTCGCTGGCAGGCGAATTCGTCGACGCGTCGCTACGGCTCCTCGCCGACGGCGGCCGGTTCGCCGACATGAGCCGTACCGACCTGCGCGACACCGCTCAGGTGGCGGCTGACCACCCGGGAACGCACTACCGGGCGTTCAACCCCGCCGAAGCGGGAGCCGACCGCATGCGGGAGATCCTCCGCGAGGTCCTCGCCCTCTTCGACAGCGGCGCACTCACCCTGCTGCCCACCACCGTGTGGGACGTACGGGACGCGGCCTCCGCGTTCCGCCACATCAGCCAGGCCCGTCATGTCGGAAAGAACGTCCTGACCGTACCGGCACCCCTCGACCCCGACGGCACCGTCCTCATCACCGGCGGCACCGGGACCCTGGGCGGACTGCTCGCCCGGCACCTCGTCGCCGAGCACGGCGCCCGCAACCTCCTGCTGCTCAGTCGCCAGGGCACGCAGAGCGCGGGCGCCGCCGAACTGCTCGACGACCTCCACGCGCTCGGGGCCCGGGCCGAGATCGTCACCTGCGACGCCGCCGACCGCCAGGCGCTTGCGCAGGTCCTCGCGGCCGTCCCCGCCGAGCACCCGCTCACCGGCGTCGTGCACGCGGCAGGGACCCTCGACGACGGCGTGTTCGAGGCGATGACGCCCGCCCGCCTGGACGCCGTACTCCGGCCCAAGGTGGACGCGGCCGTCCATCTGCACGAACTGACCGCCGACGCCGACCTCGCCCTCTTCGCGCTCTACTCCTCCGCCGCGGCCACTTTCGGCACCGGCGGCCAGTCCAACTACGCGGCGGCGAACGGCTTCCTCGACGGCCTCGCCTCCTGGCGCCGCTCCCACGGCCTGCCCGCGCAGTCCCTGGGCTGGGGCCTGTGGGAACAGGCCAGCGCGATGACCGGCCATGTGCTCGACCCCTCGGCGGCACCGTCCGCGAGCAGGTCCAGCGGCAGGAAGGTCCCGACGCTGGGCACCGAGCTGGGCCTGGCGCTCTTCGACGCCGCGTCCGCCATGCACCTCCCGCACCTGGTGCCCGTCGCCCTCGACCGCACGCGCGACGCGGCGGTCCCGGCGCTGCTGCGCGGGCTGATCCGCCCGCTGGGCCGACGGGCCGCCGGCCGGGACTCGGACACCCACACCACCCTCGCACGGCGGCTGCACGGGCTGTCCGCCGCGGAACGGCGCGAGGCCGTGCTCGATCTCGTACGAGGCAACGCCGCGACGGTTCTCGGGCACGCCCACACCGAAGCGATCGGTGCCCGCCAGGCCTTCCGCGCCCTCGGCTTCGACTCGCTGACGGCCGTGGAACTGCGCAACCGCCTGAACGCAGCGACCGGTCTCCGGCTCCCGGCCACCCTGGTCTTCGACCACCCCACCCCTTCGGTACTCACCGACCATCTTGTCGGCCTGCTGGGCGGCGAGCCCGCACCGGAGGCCGTCGTACGACCGGAGACGGCCGCCGCCACGCACGAGGAGCCGATCGCGATCGTCGGCATGGCCTGCCGGCTGCCCGGCGGGGTCGCCTCACCGGGGGACCTGTGGTCACTGGTCAGCACCGGCGCGGACGCGATCGCCGGCTTCCCGGCGGACCGGGGCTGGCCGGCGCGGGTCGTCGCGGGGGAGGCCGCACGCGGCGGTTTCGTGGACGGGGCGACGGAGTTCGACGCGGGGCTGTTCGGGATCTCGCCGCGTGAGGCGCTGGCGATGGACCCGCAGCAGCGGCTGCTCCTCGAGGCCTCGTGGGAGGCGTTCGAGTCCGCGGGCATCCTGCCCTCCGACGCGCACGGATCGGCCACCGGCGTCTTCGTCGGTGCCGCCCACGCCCAGTACGGCCTGGGAATGCACCTGCCGGACTCGGCGGCCGGTCACGTGATGACCGGTACCGCGACCAGCGTGGCCTCGGGCCGGCTGGCGTACGCCTTCGGGCTCGAAGGGCCCGCGGTGACGGTGGACACGGCGTGTTCGTCGTCGCTGGTGGCGCTGCACCTGGCGGTGCAGGCGCTGCGCTCGGGCGAGTGCGACATGGCGCTGGCCGGTGGCGTCACGGTGATGTCCACCCCTGGTGTCATCACCGAGTTCGACCGGCAGCGCGGCCTGGCCTCGGACGGCCGGTGCAAGGCGTTCGCGGACGACGCGGACGGCACCGGTATGTCCGAGGGCGTGGGCCTGCTGCTCGTGGAGCGGCTGTCGGATGCTCTCGCGCGAGGCCATGAGGTGTTGGCTGTGGTACGGGGTTCGGCGGTCAATCAGGACGGTGCGTCCAACGGTCTGACGGCGCCGAACGGTCCGTCGCAGGAGCGGGTGATCAGGCGGGCGTTGGCGAACGCGCGGCTGGCTCCGTCGGATGTGGATGTGGTGGAGGCGCACGGGACGGGTACGCGGCTGGGTGACCCGATCGAGGCGCAGGCGTTGCTGGCGACGTACGGGCAGGACCGTGTGGAGCCGCTGTATCTGGGGTCGGTGAAGTCGAACATCGGTCACACGCAGGCGGCTGCGGGTGTGGCGGGTGTGATCAAGATGGTGTTGGCGATGCGGCACGGGATCGTGCCGGCGACGCTGCATGTGGACGAGCCGTCGTCGCGGGTGGACTGGTCGGTGGGCGCGGTGCGCCTGGCGACGGAGAACCGGGAGTGGCCTGAGACGGACCGTCCGCGCCGGGCAGGCGTCTCCTCGTTCGGTATCAGCGGCACCAACGCCCACATCATCCTTGAACAGGCCCGACCGGACGCCCCCGCCGATGTGGTGGACACACCAGGAACCCTGGGCTGGGTGGTCTCGGCCCACACGGAAGAAGGGCTGCGCGCCCAGGCGGAGCGCCTGACCCAGGTGCCCACGGAACACGAGCTCGCCGCGCGGGACGTGGCGTGGTCACTGGCCACGACCAGAGAGGCCCTGGACCACCGAGCGGTCATCGTCGGCAGCGCCCCGTCGGACCTCGCGGACGGCCTGTCCGCCCTGGCCGCAGCCGAGCCCTCGACCCGGGTCGTCACCGGCACCGCGCGCGAGGGCAGGACCGCGTTCCTGTTCTCGGGTCAGGGTGCGCAGCGGGTCGGGATGGGACGTGAGCTGTACGACGCCTTCCCGGTCTTTGCCGATGCTTTCGACGCCGTCTGTGCGCGAGTGGACCTCGAACGGCCACTGCGCGAAGTCGTGTTCGAGGACAGCGAGGCGCTGGACCGCACCGTCTACGCACAGGCGGGGCTGTTCGCGGTCGAGGTGGCGTTGTTCCGGCTGGTGGAGTCCTGGGGCGTGACCCCGAATGTACTGGTCGGGCACTCGATCGGTGAGCTGGCTGCCGCGCATGTGGCCGGGGTGCTTTCGCTGGAAGATGCGTGCCGTCTGGTGTCGGCGCGTGGCCGGTTGATGGATGCGCTGCCGTCGGGCGGCGCGATGCTGGCCGTCGAAGCATCCGAAGACGGGCTGGAACTGCCCGAGGGTGTGGACCTGGCGGCTGTGAACGGCCCCACTTCGGTGACGGTTTCGGGCGACGCCGACGCGATCCGTGCGCTGGAGGAACGGCTCCGAGCAGAGAACGTACGGGTCAAGCGGCTCACCGTCTCCCACGCGTTCCACTCGCACCTGATGGAGCCGATGCTCGACGATTTCGCGACGGTCGCGAAGTCGTTGACGTACAACTCCCCGACGATCCCGATGATCACCACAGCGCCGGGTGACATGGCGACCCCCGAGTACTGGGTCGGCCAGATCCGCGAACCCGTCCGCTTCTCGGAGGCGATCGCTTCCCTGACCGGGCACTCGCGGTTCCTCGAACTCGGCCCCGATGGGGTGCTCTGCGCCGTGGCTCAGCAGTCTGCCGGTGAGGGTGTGTTCGCGCCGTCGCTGCGCAAGGACCGTGACGAGAGCGAGTCGGTGCTGGCGGCGCTGGGTCGTCTGTGGGCGTCGGGTGTCGAAGTGGACTGGTCGGCAGTGCTGCCGGCGGGCCACCGCGTCACGCTCCCGACGTACGCCTTCCAGCGCGAGCGATACTGGCCTGAGGCGTCCGCGATCGGATCGGAGGCTGGCGCGGCCGGGTACTCCGACGAGGTCGAGGCCCGGTTCTGGGAGGCCGTCGAGCGCGAGGACCTCGCCGGATTGGCCGACACCATCGGACTCCCGGACACGTCGGAGCACCTGGACTCCGTGCTCCCCGCCCTCTCGGCGTGGCGACGCTCGCGCCGCGAGGAGTCGCTGACCGAGTCCTGGCGCTACCGCGTCACCTGGACCCCGCTCGCCGGCCTCGTGGAGACGGCCGAGTCTGCCGGCATCCTGTCCGGCACCTGGCTGCTCGTCGGCGAGCCCCGGCCCGCCCTCGCCGACGCACTCCGCGCCGCCGGTGCCGACGTATGCCCGGTGTCAGGCGACGCCGAAAGCCTCGGCGCCGTCCCGCACCCCGTCACGGGCATCGTCGTGGTGGTCCCGTCCACCGCGGTGGTGACCGAATCCGTGGCCCTTCTGAGGCGGCTGGACGAAGCGAAGATCGACGCTCCTGTGTGGCTGGTCACGAGCGGGGCGGTGTCGGTCGGCCGCTCCGACCCGCTGCGCAGCCCCGAGCAGGCACAGGCGTGGGGACTCGGCCGAGTCGCGGCCCTGGAACAGCCGCGCCGCTGGGGCGGCCTGATCGACCTCCCGGCCGAGCCCGACGCCCGCGCGACCCGACTCATGGTGTCCCTCCTCGCGGGCGGCACCGGCGAGGACCAGGTGGCGGTGCGCACCTCGGGTGCGTACGGCCGACGCCTGGCCCGTAAGACCGGGGACGGCCCGGTCGCAGCGCCCTGGACGCCCACCGGCACCATCCTGATCACGGGCGGGGCAGGGGCGCTCGGCGGACACGTGGCGCGCTGGCTCGCCGGGCGCGGCGCGCCCCACCTGGTGCTGCTCGGCCGCCGAGGCGGGGACACGCCCGGCACGCAGGCACTGGTGGCCGAACTGGCCGCTCTCGGCACCGAGGCGACCGTCGCCGCGTGCGACGTCACCGACCGGACCGCGCTCGCGGCGGTGCTGGACGCGATCCCGGACGCGCACCCGCTGACCGGCATCGTGCACGCCGCCGGAGCAGGACAGGCCATGCCGCTCGCGGACACCGACGACGCGGAGATCGCCCGCGTCCTGGACGCCAAGGTGGCCGGCGCCGCACATCTCGACGAGCTGACCCGTGAACGCGGCCAGGAGCTGGACCTGTTCGTCGTCTTCTCGTCGATCGCCGCCACCTGGGGCAGCGGCGGGCAGGCCGTCTACGCGGCCGCGAACGCTCACCTGGACGCGCTCGTCGAACAGCGGCGGGCACAGGGGATCACGGGCACCTCGGTGGCGTGGGGGCCGTGGGCCGGACCCGGCATGGCCGAGGTGGGCGGCGCGGAGGAGCACCTGCACCGGCACGGTCTGGTCGCCCTCGACCCGCACCTCGCCGTCGTCGCCCTCGCCCGCGCCGTGGACCTGGGCGAGAGCTGCGTGACCGTCGCCGACGTGGACTGGACGCGCTTCGCCCCCGCCTTCGTGTCCGGCCGCGCCAGCGCCCTCCTCACCGGGCTGCCCGAGGCCGCGGCGGCACTCGCGCCCGTACCGACGGTCGGCGCCCAGACCTCGGGGTTCCGCGACAGCCTCGTAGCCGCACCCGAGGGACGACGTCACGGAATGCTGCTCGACCTGATCCGGTCGCGTGCCGCCGTCTGCCTCGGCCTGCCCTCCGCGGCAGCCGTCGAAGCCGGCCGGTCTTTCCGCGATCTCGGCTTCGACTCGCTCACCGCCGTTGAACTGCGCGACCTGCTGGGCGCGGAGACCGGGCTCGCGCTGCCCGCGACCCTCGTCTTCGACCACCCGAACACCGACGCGCTCGCGGCACATCTGGCCGGCGAGCTGCTGGAACACGCCGGTCCGCTCGCCTCGGCGAACCCGGCCGTGCAGGGCACCGTCGTGGCCCCCGCGGACGAACCGATCGCGATCGTCGGCATGAGCGCCCGCTACCCCGGCGGGGTGCGCTCGGCCGATCAGATGTGGGACCTGGTCGCGCGCAAGGGCGACGGCGTCGCCGGATTCCCGGCCGACCGGGGATGGCCGGCCGACGCCATGGAAGGCGTATCGGCCGCCGGCGGCTTCGTCGACGGCGCGACGGAGTTCGACGCGGGCCTGTTCGGGATCTCGCCGCGCGAGGCGCTGGCGATGGACCCGCAGCAGCGGCTGCTGCTCGAGGCCTCGTGGGAGGCGTTCGAGTCGGCGGGGATGAATCCGCGCTCGCTGCGCGGCCGCCCGGTCGGCGTGTTCGCGGGAGCCTCCTCGTCCGGGTACGGCGACGCCGGCGGCCTGGACGGAGCCGAGGGGTACCTTCTCGCCGGCACCGCCAACAGTGTGATCTCGGGCCGGGTGGCGTACGCCTTCGGGCTCGAAGGGCCCGCGGTGACGGTGGACACGGCGTGTTCGTCGTCGCTGGTCGCGATGCATCTGGCGGCGCAGGCGCTGCGCAACGGCGAGTGCGACATGGCGCTGGCCGGTGGCGTGACGGTGATGACGACTCCGGGCGTGTTCGCGGAGTTCGAGCGCCAGGGCGGCCTGGCCTCGGACGGCCGGTGCAAGGCGTTCGCGGATGCCGCCGACGGCACGGGCTGGGGCGAGGGCGTCGGCGTACTGGTGCTGGAGAAGCTGTCCGACGCGCGACGACTGGGGCACGAGGTGCTGGCGGTCCTGCGCGGCTCGGCCGTCAATCAGGACGGCGCGTCCAACGGCCTGACCGCCCCGAACGGCCCCTCCCAGCAGCGGGTCATCCGTCAGGCGCTGACGGCGGCGCGGCTGTCCCCGTCGGACGTCGACGCGGTCGAAGGGCACGGTACGGGCACCAGGCTGGGTGACCCCATCGAGGCGCAGGCCCTGCTGGCGACATACGGACAGGACCGCGACGAACCCCTGTACCTGGGCTCGGTGAAGTCCAACATCGGTCACACCCAGGCGGCTTCCGGCGTCGCCGGCGTGATCAAGATGGTGCTGGCGATGCGGCACGGCGTCCTTCCGGCGACGCTGCACGTGGACGAGCCGTCGTCGCAGGTGGACTGGTCGGCCGGTGCGGTGCGGCTGCTGACGGAGGCACGGGAGTGGCCGGAGGCCGGCCGTCCCCGTCGGGCGGGCGTGTCGTCGTTCGGAATCAGCGGCACCAACGCCCACATCATCCTCGAAGAAGCAGAACCCACCCCGCAGGCCGCCCTCCCGGTGGCCGCGGCGGACACCCTGGGCTGGGTCGTCTCGGCCCACACCGCAGAGGGGCTGCGCGCCCAGGCGGAGAACCTCGTCCGCGTGCACGCGGAGCTCGACGTCGCCGCGCGGGACGTGGCGTGGTCACTGGCGACGGGACGTGCGGCGCTGGAGCACCGGGCGGTCGTGCTCGGTGACGACCGGGACGAGCTGCTGGCCGGGCTGGGCGCACTGGCCGAGGACAGGCCCGTGCCGTCCGTGGTGCGCGACGAGGCCGAGCCCGGCGGGCTGGCGCTGCTGTTCACGGGACAGGGCGCGCAGCGCGTAGGTATGGGCCGCGAGCTGTACGAGGCGTTCCCGGCGTTCGCGGACGCGTTCGACGCGGTGTGTGCGCGGGTGGACCTCGAACGGCCGCTGCGTGACGTCGTGTTCGAGGACGGCGAGGCCCTGGACCGGACCGTCTACGCGCAGCCTGCTCTGTTCGCAGTCGAGGTGGCGCTGTTCCGATTGGTCGAGTCCTGGGGTGTCACCCCGGACGTCCTGGTGGGCCACTCGATCGGTGAGCTGGCCGCCGCGCACGTGGCCGGAGTGCTGTCCCTGGACGACGCCTGCGCTCTCGTCTCAGCACGCGGGCGCTTGATGGACGCGCTGCCGTCGGGCGGCGCGATGCTGGCCGTCGAGGCAGCAGAAGACGGGCTGGAACTGCCCGACGGCGTGGACCTTGCGGCCGTCAACGGCCCCACCTCCCTGACGGCGTCCGGCGACGCCGATGCGATCGCGGAACTGGAGGAGCAGCTCCGTGCGCAGGGCGTACGGGTCAAGCGGCTCACCGTCTCCCACGCGTTCCACTCGCACCTGATGGAGCCGATGCAGGCCGAGTTCGCGGCGGTCGCGAAGTCGTTGACGTACAACGCTCCGACGATCCCGATCGTCGCCACGGCGCCGGGCGACATGGCGACTCCGGACTACTGGGTCGCCCAGATCCGCGAGCCCGTCCGCTTTGCCGACGCCGTACGCCAGTCCCAGGACTCCGGTGCCAGCCGCTTCCTCGAACTCGGCCCCGACGGGGTGCTCTGCGCCCTTGCCCAGCAGAGCCTCCCCGAGCACGCTCCCGCGCCGCTGCTGCGCAAGGACCGGGGAGAGACGGCCACCGTGCTGCGTGCGCTGGCGGGCCTCTGGGCCTCGGGCGTCGCGGTCGACTGGGCCACGGTGCTGCCCGAGGGCCATCGCGTCACACTGCCGACGTACGCCTTCCAGAGCGAGCGGTACTGGCCGCAAGCCGCCGTCTCCGCGGACGTCGTGCCCGCCGCCGACGCGGTGGACACGCGCTTCTGGGACGCGGTCGAACGCGCCGACGTGGACCAGCTCGCCGGCCTCCTCGGCTCCGGCGGCTCCGTGGACCTGCTCGCCCCGGCGCTGCCGGTGCTTTCCTCGTGGAGCCGTCAGCGGCGCCGCGAATCCGTGCTCGGATCGTGGCGCTACCGCACCACGTGGCGCCCGGTCGCCGGCCTGCCCGCGACCACCCCGTCCCTGACCGGCCGCTGGCTGCTGGTCGTACCCGAGACGCCCGACGGCGACGTCGCGTCCGCTCCGGCCGACGCGGTCGCCGCGGCGCTCGCGGCCGCCGGTGCCGAGCCGTTCCGGCTCGCGGTGCCCACCGACACGGACCGCGCCGCACTCGCCGCTCGCCTCGCAGCCGCGGGCCCGGTGCAAGGAGTGGTCTCGCTCGCTGCCTGGGCGCAGCAGCCGGCACCGGGCTCGGCGGTGCCCGCCGGACTCACGCTCAACCTGAACCTGTTCCAGGCACTAGGCCATGCCGGGATCACCGCCCGCTGCTGGGCGCTGACCTCCGGAGCGGTCTCCGTCGGGCGCGCGGACATGCTGACCCACCCGGTACAGGCGCAGACCTGGGGCCTGGGAATGGTCGCCGCACTGGAGCACCCGGACCGGTGGGGCGGACTGGTCGATCTCCCGCCCGTCCTGGACGCACGAGGCGGGGCCCGGCTGGCCGCCGTCCTCGGCGGAAGCACGGGCGAGGACCAAGTGGCCGTCCGTGACTCCGCGGCGTACGGACGACGCCTGGTGCGCGCGGAATCCGGCGCAAGCGGCGCGTCGTGGTCGCCGTCGCGGCCCGGTTCGGTCCTGGTGACCGGTGGCACCGGCGCGCTGGGCGCGGTGGTCGCCCGCCGACTGGCCGACCGAGGCGTACCGTGCGTGCTCCTGCTGAGCCGGCGCGGCACACACGCCCCCGGCGCGGCCGAACTCGTCGCTGAACTGGGCGAGAAGGGCACGCGCGTGATCGTGGCGACGGGCGACGTGAGCGATCGGGAGGCACTGACCGCGGCACTGGCTCAGCTCCCGGCGGAACTCCCGCTGACCGGAGTCGTCCATGCCGCGGGCGCACTGGACGACGGCACCCTCGACACGCTCACCCCCGAGCGCTTCGAGGCGGTACTGACGGCGAAGGCGTCCGGTCTGGTGACACTCGACGAACTGACCCGGCCGTACGACCTGGACTTCTTCGTGGCGTTCTCTTCGCTGGCCGGGACTGTCGGCAGCGCCGGACAGGGGAACTACGCCGCGGCCAACGCCTTCGTCGACGCGTGGATGCGCGGGCGGCGCGAACAAGGACTTCCCGGGGCGTCGATCGCCTGGGGACCGTGGGCGCACAACGGCATGGCAGCCGAGGACCAGGCCGTGGCCGGGCGACTGCGCCGCGGCGGCCTGTCGCCGATGGACCCGGACCTGGCCGTGACGGCGCTCGAACACGTCATCGCGGGCGACGACACCGAACCGCAGTCGGCGGTGGCCGACATCGACTGGTCGCTGTTCGCCGCCGGGTTCACCGAGAGCCGGCCGAGCGTCCTGCTGTCCGAACTGCCCGAGGTGGCCTCGGCCGTACGGGCCCCGAGCGGTGACTCCGCCCCGGCCGGAGGGTTCAGGGCCGAGCTGGCCGCGGCACCGGCGAGCCGACGCGGCGCCCTCCTGCTGGACGCGGTCCGCGCGTGGGCCGCGGCGGTGCTCGGGCACCGCTCGGCGGACGCGATCGGTGCCCGCCAGGCGTTCCGTGACCTCGGCTTCGACTCGCTGGCAGCCGTGGAGCTGCGCAACCTGATCGGTGCCCGCACGGGTCTGACGCTGCCCGTCTCGCTGGTGTTCGACCGGCCGACCCCGGAGGCCCTGGCGCGCTTCCTCGAACAGGAGATGTTCGGCGCGGAGTCGTCGGAGGAGCCGGCAGTCGCCGGGACTGTCATCGGGACCGGCACCGACGCGGCCGACGAGCCGGTGGTGATCGTCGGTATGAGCTGCCGGTTCCCCGGCAGCGTATCGACGCCCGACGAACTGTGGGGGCTGCTGACAGGCGGAGTCGACGCGATGACCGGATTCCCGGCCGACCGCGGATGGAAGCCCGGCAGCGCCCGCGGGGCGTTCGCGCCGGAGGGCGGCTTCGTTGACGGGGTGACGGAGTTCGACGCGGGGCTGTTCGGGATCTCGCCGCGTGAGGCGCTGGCGATGGACCCGCAGCAGCGGCTGCTCCTCGAGGCCTCGTGGGAGGCGTTCGAGTCCGCCGGGGTGGATCCGCGCGGAGTGCGGGGCAGCGCGGTCGGCGTCTTCGCCGGCACGAACGGCCAGGACTACCCCCAGGTGGTCGCCGCCTCGGGTGAGCCCATCGAAGGACACGTGGCCACCGGGAACGCCGCGGCGGTCCTCTCCGGCCGGGTGTCGTACGCCTTCGGGCTCGAAGGGCCCGCGGTGACGGTGGACACGGCGTGTTCGTCGTCGCTGGTGGCGCTGCACCTGGCCGCCCAGGCTCTGCGCTCGGGTGAGTGCGACATGGCGCTGGCCGGTGGCGTCACAGTGATGTCCACACCGACGGTGTTCGCGGAGTTCGAGCGGCAGGGCGGACTGGCGGCCGACGGCCGCTGCAAGGCGTTCGCGGATGCCGCCGACGGCACGGGCTGGGGCGAAGGTGTGGGTGTGCTCCTGGTGGAGCGGCTGTCGGATGCTCTCGCGCGTGGCCATGAGGTGTTGGCTGTGGTGCGGGGTTCGGCGGTCAATCAGGACGGTGCGTCGAACGGTCTGACGGCGCCGAACGGTCCGTCGCAGGAGCGGGTGATCAGGCGGGCGTTGGCGAACGCGCGGCTGGCTCCGTCGGATGTGGATGTGGTGGAGGCGCACGGTACGGGTACGCGGCTGGGTGACCCGATCGAGGCGCAGGCGTTGCTGGCGACGTACGGGCAGGACCGTGTGGAGCCGCTGTATCTGGGGTCGGTGAAGTCGAACATCGGTCACACGCAGGCGGCTGCGGGTGTGGCGGGTGTGATCAAGATGGTGTTGGCGATGCGGCACGGGATCGTGCCGGCGACGCTGCATGTGGACGAGCCGTCGTCGCGGGTGGACTGGTCGGTGGGCGCGGTGCGTCTGGCGACGGAGTCGCGGGATTGGCCTGAGGCGGACCGTCCGCGCCGGGCAGGTGTCTCGTCGTTCGGTATCAGCGGCACCAACGCCCACATCATCCTCGAAGCCGCGCCCGCCGCCGACGACACGGCCGACCCGCAGGACGACGCCGCGGCGCCGTGGCTGCTGTCGGGCAGGTCGCCCAAGGCGCTGGCCGCACAGGCCGAGCGGCTGCGCGGGTTCCTCGCCGGACGGCCGGACCTGGCACCCGCGACGGTGGCCCGGACCCTGCTGTCGCGTGCCCGACTGGAACACCGCGCGGTGGTGTCCGGTGCCGACCGCGACGAGCTGCTGGCCGGGCTGAGCGCGCTGGCCACTGGCGAGCATGCCCGGAGCGTGGTGCGAGACCGGGTCGCGCACGGCGGGCTGGCGTTCCTCTTCTCGGGTCAGGGCGCGCAGCGGGTCGGGATGGGCCGTGAGCTGTACGAGGCGTTCCCGGTGTTCGCCGACGCCTTCGACGCCGCCTGTGCGCGGGTGGACCTCGAACGGCCGCTGCGGGACGTCGTGTTCGGTGAGGATGCCGAGCTGCTGGCCCGTACGGCGTACACGCAGCCTGCTCTGTTCGCGGTCGAAGTGGCGCTGTTCCGTCTGGTGGAGTCTTGGGGTGTGACCCCGGAGGTGCTGGTCGGGCATTCGATCGGTGAGCTGGCCGCCGCGCATGTGGCCGGGGTGCTGTCCCTGGACGATGCCTGTGCTCTCGTCTCGGCACGCGGCCGTTTGATGGACGCGCTGCCGTCGGGCGGCGCGATGCTGGCCGTGGAGGCGGCCGAGGACGGGCTGGAACTGCCCGAGGGTGTGGACCTGGCGGCCGTCAACGGCCCCACCTCCCTGACAGTCTCGGGCGACGCCGATGCGATCGGTGCGCTGGAGGAACGGCTCCGAGCACAGGGCGTACGCGTGAAGCGGCTGACCGTTTCGCACGCGTTCCACTCGCACCTGATGGAGCCGATGCTCGACGAGTTCGCGACGGTCGCGAAGTCGTTGACGTACAACGCTCCGACGATCCCGATCGTCGCCACGGCGCCGGGCGTCATGGCGACTCCGGACTACTGGGTCGCCCAGATCCGCGAGCCCGTTCGCTTTGCCGACGCCGTACGCCAGGCCCACGACGCCGGCGCCACCCGCTTCCTCGAACTCGGCCCCGATGGGGTGCTCTGCGCCTTGGCTCAGCAGTCTGCCGGTGAGGGTGTGTTCGCGCCGTCGCTGCGCAAGGACCGTGACGAGAGCGAGTCGGTGCTGGCGGCGCTGGGTCGTCTGTGGGCGTCGGGTGTCGAGGTGGACTGGTCGGCAGTGCTGCCGGCGGGCCACCGCGCCATGCTGCCGACGTACGCGTTCCAGCGGGAGCGTTACTGGCCCGAGGCGTCCGCGCCCCCCGCGGAGGCTGGCACGTCCGGGCATTCCGACGAGGTCGAGGCCCGGTTCTGGGAGGCCGTCGAGCGCGAGGACCTCGCCGGACTGGCCGACACCATCGGACTCCCCGATGCCCCCGACGAGTTCGGGAACCTGCTGCCGGCGCTCTCGTCGTGGCGCAGGCGCTCCCGGGAGGACTCGGCGCTGGCCGGGTTGCGCTACCGGGTCGACTGGCGGCCCACCGTCGTGCCGGATGCCGTGCTCGACGGAACCTGGCTGCTCGTCATCGAGACGGGCGACGCGGACGACGACGCGGGCGTGGGTGACGCGCTCCGGGCCGCCGGTGCCGAAGTCGTCCGCCTGGCGGTGGACGCGGCCCGATCCGACCGGGACGACCTGGCCGCACGCCTCCGTGCGTCCGCCGACGCCGTCACGGGCGGCATCACCGGTGTCGTCCACGTGGCAGGACCGCACGCCGGCTTGCCCATGGAACTCGCCCTCGTCCAGGCCCTCGGCGACGCCGAGCTCGGCGCGCCCCTGTGGTGCCTGACCCGCGGCGCCGTCGCGGTCAACGCGAGCGACCGCGTCACCCAACCCGAGCACGCCCAGCTGTGGGGCTTCGGGCAGGTCGCCGCGCTCGAGAACCCCAAGCGCTGGGGCGGCCTGATCGACCTGCCCGTCGACCAGGGCGCATGGAACCCGGCCAGGCTGGTCGCCGTCCTCGCCGGTGTCACGGGCGAGGACCAGGTCGCCGTACGCGGCGGTCGCGTCCTCGGTCGCCGCCTCCTCCGGGCCGGCCACGCGGAGCAGGCCGCACCGGCCTGGACACCGTCGCGACCGGGCACGGTGCTGGTCACCGGCGGCACCGGTGCGCTCGGAGCCACCGTGGCCCGGTGGCTGGCGGACCGAGGCGTCGCGCATCTGCTGCTCACCGGCCGCCGCGGCTCGCAGGCCCCCGGCGCCGCGGAACTGATCGCCGAGCTGGAGGCCAAGGGCACCCGGGTGACCGTCGCCCAGTGCGACGTCTCCGACCGGGAAGCGGTGGCCGAGCTCCTCGCCTCCGTCCCCGCGGACCTGCCGCTGACCGGCATCGTCCATGCCGCGGGTGTCCCTCAGGCGGAGCTGGTGGAACGCACCGGGCCCGAGGCCATCGCGGAGGTGACCGACGGGAAGGTACGCGGAGCGGCCCACCTGCACGAGCTCACCACGGACGCCGACACGTACGCGGACCTCGAACTCTTCGTGGTCTTCTCGTCCATCGCGGCCACCTGGGGCAGCGGCGGGCAGGCCCTGTACGCGGCGGGCAACGCATACCTGGAGGCGCTGGTCCGCGCCCGCAGGGACCGCGGGCTGGCCGGCACCTCGGTGGCATGGGGGCCGTGGGCGGGATCCGGCATGGCCGCGACGGGGGAGGCGGAGGAGTACCTGCACCGCCGCGGTCTCACCCCCCTCGACCCGCAGCTCGCCACCGCCGCGCTGGCGCAGGCGATCGACGGCGGAGAGTCCGCGCTGACGGTCGCCGACGTCGACTGGGCGCGGTTCACGCCGGTGTTCACCTCGGGCAGGCCGAGCCCGCTCCTTGCCGAGCTGCCGGACGCGGTCCGCGCACTGACGGCGGAGGTACAGGACGACGAGGGCGACACCGGCCTGCGCGACCGGCTCGCCACCCTCGGCGCCGGCGAGCGGCTGGCCGAACTCGCCAGACTGATCCGGCACACCCTCACCGTTGTCCTCCGCTACGCCCCGGACGAGCACATCGACGACTCCCGGCCCTTCAGCGACCTGGGATTCGACTCCCTGACCGCGGTCGAGTTCCGGGACCTGCTGGCCCGGGAGTGCGGACAGCCACTCCCGGCCACGCTCGTCTTCGACCACCCGACACCGGCCGCGCTCGCCGACCATCTGCACCGGACGCTGCCGGGCGCCGCACCGGTCACGGACGTCGGGCCGCTGATCGGAGCACTTGACGCGCTGGAGGCCGTGGTGGCCGACAGCCCGCCGGACGAGCTGTCGAAGGCGCGGCTCACCGTCCGCCTGCAGGCCTTCCTCGACACGTGGACGGCGACCGGCCCGGCCGGCAGGACCACCAGGACGGTGCGGGTGGGCGATGCCGCCGACACCGCCGACGAGCCCGTGGCCGACCGGATCGCCGCCACCGATGACGACGACGAGCTGATCAACCTCATCCGTGAGCAGCTCGGCGACGGCCTGGCCGACTGATCTCGCCGCCCGAAGCGACGTGGGCCGAAACGACGTGGCCCGGACCGGTGTCAACCGGTCCGGGCCACGTCGTCGATGCCGACAGCCGATCAGCTCACCTTGTCCTGCACCTTCCTCGGCTGGTGGTCGTCCATCGCCAGCAGCCAGCTCGGCAGGTCGGTGCGCTGACGAACGTTCAGCTTGCGGTACGTCCGGGTCAGATGCTGCTCCACGGTGCTCACGGTGATGAAGAGCGCGTCGGAGATCTGCCGGTTGGTCTGCCCCCGCGCGGCCAGAACCGCCACCCGCAGTTCGGCCTCGCTCAGTACGTCGTCCCTGTCAGCGTCCTCCGCGGCCGGCGGCTTGCCCTGCTGCTCCTGCCACTCCGGTGCCTGGCGCACCCAGGGAGCGGAGTCCGAACCCTGGGCCGCGTCGTCGGCACGGAACAGAAAATGCCGCGTGCGTCCCGGTTCCCCGGACTGCCGCCGCACCTGGTCGGTGTCGGCCAGTGCCCGGGCGAGCCCACGCCGGTCACCGCAGGACTGGAACAGCTCCACCGCCTTGGAGAGCAGCTTGCGCCGATGGTCGGGCGCGGCGGTGGAGGCGAGCAGGTGCAGCGCCCTGCCCCGGGTCCGCTCGTCGAGGCCGTGCGGAACGTGCAACTGCTCCCGCAGGAGCTGCGCGGCGTGGGTACGGTTGCCGAGCGCGATCTGTACGCGCGCCAGCTCCAGTCGCCAGGGCACGAGCCCGGCGGCCTCCAGGTTCCAGCCGCGCATCATGGCACCGCAGCGCTGGAAGTCCGAGGAGGCGGCCTGATGCCGCCCCATGCCCAGATGATGGGAGCCCCGGGCGATCAGGTAATGAGCGCCCACCGGGGTGCGGAACATCCCCGTCGGTACGGGCTCGGCGAGCCAGCGGTCGGCCTCGGCATGCCTGCCGGCCTCCGTCGCACAGGAGATCAGCGTGCCCAACGGCCCGCCGACGGCAATTCCCCACGCGGGCGCGGGCAGGTCCTCCAGGGCGGCACGGGCACCCTGCTCCGCCTCGGCCAGATCGCCCAGGCGCAGCGCCGCCTCCGCGCGGATCGACCGCACGACGCCCCGCCACACAGGGGTATGGCGAGCCTCGGGCCGGCCGAGCAGGATGCCGCTCCACGCCACGACCCGGTCCGCGCGCCCCCCGTACAGCAGCGCCAACAGGGGAGCGACGAGCAGGCCCCGGTTGCCCCGGTCGAGATGATGCCGCTGCAGGAACTGCTCGGCCGCGGCCGTACTGTCCACCTCGTCCGTCGGGAGCAGAGCGCTGCCCAGCACGGAGACGGCCTGCACGAGCGGACTGACCGAATGGGGTGCGGTGGCCGCCTTGCTCCAGAGGCCCTGCGACTGCCGCACCGACACCAGGAAGTCCGGGTGAGAGAGCGAGACCAGGAGCCGCATCGCCTGCAGCCGTCCATCCTCGGGACCCGCCGTCTCGGCGGCCTTCGCCTCGGGAACCGCGGCGACCGCTTCGGCGGCCTCCTCCGCCCGCCCCTGCCACAGCAGGTACGGAACCGCGGCAACGGCCGCCGAGACCGGGTACCCGTCGGTCTTCGCCGACCGCACCAGCTTGTCGAGGTCACCGTTGGCCGCCAGCGGATTGACCTGCCAGCGTGCGCTGACCAGCATGCTCGTGAGCGCCTTGCGCCGCTCCTCGTCGGTGCCGGCCTCGCAGCCCAGCCGCAGGTAGGCCACCGTCAGGTCGGGCCGGCCCGCGGACAGCGCGTGCTCGGCGGCATCCTGGAGCACGGGCGCCACCCAGTCGTCCCCCCTGAACCCGGAGGCGATCAGGTGCCCGGCGACCACGCTCGGCTCGGCGCCGTACTCGTGCAGCGTCTTCGCGGCCCGCTCGTGCAGCCACTGACGTATCTCGGCCGGCGTGTCGGACAGCACGGAGTGCAGGATGCGTGGGTGCCGCAGCCGGTCGGCGTCGACGAGCCCCGAGCTGTGCAGGACCCGCAACGCCGACGCGACGGAGGCGGGCAGCAGGTCGAGGAGCTGGCCGAGGAGCTCCTGCGACACCGGCCGGTCGAGCACCGCCAGCGCCCGGGCGACCTTCCTGGCCTCCGGCTCGTGGCGGTAGAGACTGTGGAGCACGGCCCGGCCGAACGCGTCCCCGACGCGCGCTGCAGGGGCGGGCCCGCCTTCCTCCTCGCGCCGGCTGGGCTCGCCCACCAGCGCCTGGACGAGCAGCGGATTGCCGCCGGTCATGTGCAGCAGCCGCTGCGCCTCCTGCAGCACCTCGCTGCTCCCCGTGCCGCCCCCGGACTCTCCGCCGCGCTCCTGCAGCAGCTGCGCGACGGAGTCCACGGTCAGCGGGGGCAGCGTGAGGTGGGACAGCCGCGGGCGGCTGCGCAGCTCCGCATGGAAAAGGGAGTTCGCCGGGCGCAATGTCGACGTCTCGGACAGCAGCACCATGATGGGGGCGTGGTGCAGCCGCCGGGTCACATACAGCAGGCAGTGCAGCGACGTCGCGTCCGCGTGCTGGAGGTCGTCCACCACGAGTACGAGCGGACCCCGGTCGACCAGGTCGAGAAGCGTCGCGAAGACGTCGCGCAACAGCGGTGGCCACATGGGCCCTTCAGCCGGCAGCTCGTCCGCTGCCGCCCATCTGGCCTCGGCCGTGGGGATGGCGCCGGCGGCCTCGGCCATCAGCTTCTCGACCCGTGCGGTGTCGCATCCCGCCAGCCGGGCGCCGTGCAGAAGCTGCCCGAGCACCCCGAAGGGCAGGCCCTGTTCCGCACGGGACCCGGCGGCCGTCAGCACCCGCGCGCCGGTGGCGGCCGCCCACTTGCCGAAGGTCTCCAGCAGCTGTGTCTTGCCCATGCCCACGGGGCCCGTCACCAGGGCCACATGCCCCATCCTGTGTTTCTCACAGGAGTGCAAATTCCGCCGGAGTTGGGCGAGTTGCTCGCCTCGTTCGATCAGCACGACTGGTCCTGCCTCCCCGTCTGCTGTGCCGGACCAGCGGAAATGGTGCTGGCCGGCACTGCTCCCCGTACCGCGCCGCTGGACATGCCCGCTCGAATTCGTGCGTGCCCCTAGCGGGGGTGACTCCATGCCGCTGATGCGGATCCCCGGAACCGACAAAAGTTCTCAAAAACAAAGCAATGCCGAAGTCAAACCTTGGTCAGAGTTGCATGTGCGTCTCAGGGGATGCAACAGAAGCAATTGAGGCCGACCGGTGAAGCAACCCCCACCGCGTGGGGGCCCCGTGAAATGACACCGTGGCCGTGAAGCGACGAAAAAACGGCGCTTTCCCCTGGCCGAAGCGGGTAGGGAACTTCTCGCTCCGGTACGCGTCGTGCTCATCACCCACCCGGAGAGGCCGAGTCGGGGTGCGAGTTCGCGCGCGCGTCCACGGCGATCGTTGAGGCGGTCTGGAGTGTTTCTCTAGCGGCCGAAGGACGAGGGGTGGTGGCCGGTCCGCTCCCCCCGCCGTCCCCCTCACCTGTCCGCAGGGAACCCGGCGGCGAGATGGTCCGTCAGCTGCCCCGGCGCGTCCTCCTGGAGGAGGTGACCCGCGCCTTCGATCCAGTGCAGCTCGGCGTGAGGGATACGCGAGTGCAACCACTCCGCGTACTCCGGGGGAAGGATGCGGTCCTCACGGCCCCAGATGAGGCGTACAGGCAGAGAGATCCCGCCCAGCAGGTCCTCGTACGCCGCGGTGTCGGCCTGTCTGATCTGGCTGTACTGACGGTAGAAAGCGGCGTGCCCCTCGGCCCCCCGCCACGGTGCGAGATACGCGTCGAGGACACCGGGCCGGAAGCCGGTGTACGTCGCATGCCGCATATGGCTGGCGACCAGCGCTTCGTGCGCGTAGCCCGGAAGCTGCCGGAAGACCTCAGAATGCTCAAGGAAGAGCCGGAAGAGCCCTCGCTCCCACTCGCCGCCGCTCACCGCGTCGAAGAGAGTGAGATCCCGGTAGTTCCGCTTCTCCAGCAGCAGCGTTCGGAGGGCCACGGCCCCGCCGATGTCATGGGCGATGACGCTGGGGCTGGACAGCTCCCAACGGTCGAGGAGCCGGGCGAGGTTTCTCGCGTGAGCCGTCAGGCCGAGGTCCTGGCCCTCACGCTGGTCCGACTGGCCGAAGCCGAGGTGGTCGAAGACGTAGACCGTGCGGGTACGGGCGAGCGCCGGAGCGATGTCCCGCCACAGAAAGGAGGAATACGGGGTGCCGTGCACCAGCACGACCGGCTCCCCGCTACCAAGGACCATCCACCGCAGCATCCCGCCGGGCGTCTCGAACTCCTCGCCAAGTGTCCAGTTCACCAGTGCCTCCCGAACTCACCTCAACAGCATCCCCTTGCGCAGTCTTGGGCGCCTCCCCGACCGCCAGCAGGCCAATGAGAAATCCACGCGAAATCCAGAGCGAGTCTGGACATGCGATCGGGGTAGGGTGTGGCACGGAGGTGAGCTCTGTGCCCACGGAGAACGAGCTGTTCAGTGCTATCGATGCGCTACTGGAACAGGTCGCCCAGGATGACCTTCCGTCACCCGACGAGCGCAAGCGTCTGCGGGAAGCGGCCGGACTGAGCCAGGAGCAGGTCGCGAAGGCGCTGAACAGCCGGCGCGAGACGATCGGGAACTGGGAGACAGGGGCGACCGAGCCGCGCCCGCCGAAGCGAGCCGCCTACGCCCGCCTCCTGGAGGGCCTCGCCGCGCGCTTTCCCGTACCGGACACGCCCACCGTCCCTGCTGCCCCGGAACCGCAACCGGCCCCGGCCCCGGCACCCGCAACCGCGCCACCGCCCCGCCCAGAGGCGAGCGCCCCCATCGCACCCACACCTGCAACGCGGCGCCCGGATGCGAAGAGGGCGAGGGCCGTGGCGAAGCCCCCCGCAGCCGCCACAGAGGACCCGCGCTTCGAGAACGGGCCGCTCGCGGTGATCGACTGTGGCGAGGACGGGCTGGTGTCGGCGTACTGCGTCGGCGGCCTGATCCTGGACGTGCCCGCCAAGAGCATCCCGGCACTGGTGGAGTGGACGCTCGCGGAGGCGCGCCTGGGACAGCCGCGGCTGCACCGCAACGGTAAGGACGCCGACCCGATCCTGGTCCTGATGCCGTCGGCTCTGGAGCGCTACGGCCTGCCCGCGGCCCTGTCGGAGGAGGAGCGGCGCGCCGGCCGGCTCCCGGCAGGGCACAAGGTCCTGAAGCAGCTGGAGCGGGCCGAATGGCAGCTCACTCAGCGCGGGTTCGGGCCGTGGGCACGGATCTTCCGTCCGGCCGAAGGGTCGAAGCGCAACTGCGTCCAGCTGTGCATCCCGGCCTGGAACGCGCTGGACGTCCGCGAGTGGGACGACAAGGACCACCCGATCCTGCCCACGATGGGCGCGGCCGACCTGGCCCGGTTCCTGGGTGCGTACGCGTCGCGCGTGATGACGCCGCGCGGCACGACGGCCGTCACCGGCCTGGAGCTGATGGTGGCACTGCACCCGCCGACGATGGCCGTGAGGGACGACAGGACGGGGGAGTGGCGCGGCGCTCCGGCGCCGGGCGCGCTGACGGCGGTGTACGAGCCGGTGGAGTGCGAGGTGCCCGACGGGCACCCCGTGCTCAAGGGCAGATACGCGCGCCACCACCAGCGGACTCCGGCCGAGATGCTGATGGAGGAGTCCTTCGACTGGTGCCGTCCACTGACGGACGCGGAGTGCATGAAGCCGTTCGTCGTCGGCATCGACGTCAACATGGCGTTCGCCGCGGCCGCGAACCGGCTCACCGTGGGCCTGGGCGGCCCGACCCACCTCACCCACCCCGCCTTCGACCCGAAACTCCCCGGCTCCTGGCTGGTGGACCTTTCCCACATCGAGCTGGACGAGAGGCTGCCCAGCCCGTTCACGGCGAGGGGTGAGCGCCCTGAGGGCCCGGCCTGGTACGCCACGCCCACCGTCGCGTACGCGGTGGAACTCGGCTACCAGGTGCAGCCGATCGAGGCGTACGTGCGTTACGAGCACGGCGGCTACCTGGACGCCTGGTACCAGCGCCTGCGCGACGCCTACATGGCGACGATGGCCGACCTCGGTGTCGTGTCCGGGATGGAGGAGCAGGCGTTCCTGGAGGCGATGGCGCGGCACAAGCAGGTGGACTCCGAGATGGCGCTCGTACTGAAAGCGATCAAGGCGACCGCGAAGGGCGGCATCGGGAAGCTGCGCGAACGCCCTAGGACCACGCCGCTGTTCGAGCCGTGGCCGGCCTTGGAACGCAAGGAGTGGCGCCCCGACATCAGGGCCGCCGTCCTGTCGGCGACGAGGGTCAACATGCACCGCAAGATGATGAGGGTAGCGGCCGCCGCCGACATCTACCCCGTGGCGATCGGCACGGACTGCGTGGTCTACCCCTCCGACGGGCCCAGCCCGATGGACTTCCTGCCGCGCACCCCGGACGGCAAGCCGGTGCCGGGTGGTTTCCGGCTGGGTGTGAGCCCTGGGATGGTGAAGCATGAGGGCACGCAGACCACGCTGTGGGCGGAAGAGCAGTACGAGAAGCACGGCCTGGTGAACATCGCCCGCATCATCAAGGACGGCGGCAGGCCCGCCGACGACGGGGAGTAGTCGATGGCCGACCAGCTCGGGGACAGCCTCGACCGCGCGGTGGAGAAGGCGTTCACCCGCCCGATCCCCAAGTCCGCGCAGGCGCAGATGAAGTACCTGGTCAAGCAGCTCAAGGGCACCAAGGCCACCGCCCGGGCGCTGGGGGTGTCCCAGCGGACCGTGGAACGTTACGTCAAGGGCGAGCTCAAGCGGCCCCGCAGAGACCTCGCAGCGCGTATGGAGCGAGAGGTCAGGAAGCGCTGGCAGCCCCAGATCAGGGCCAGGGCGAAGAAGAAGGCGGCGACCACCGACGGCATTGTCGTCGCCACCCGGGCGCGCTTCGGGTACACCGCGGCGCCGGGCTCCACCGATGACGCCCGGGTCCGGCACATCACCCAGGCGCTGCCACCGCAGTGGGCCGAGCGCCTGTTCGCCGCCCGCGACGCCGGCGCCACCGAACAGCAACTCCTCGACATCGCGGCCCAGGGCCTGGGCCAGATGTACTTCCGCGACAACGACCGCCGCGCCCGCGACCTGCTCGTGGAGTTCACGGACGTCGAGGAGATCGAGGTGGAGCTGTAAGGAGCCCGGTCTCGCGTATCCATCGTCGGGCGACGGGGCCTGGCCGTGTTCGAAGCGAGCGGCGGCCAAGAGGGCGCTGTTCAGTTCGGGGTGAAGCGCAGGCTCTCATCCGTGCCGTGACGGAAAGTATCGGACGCTGTGTGTCCCAGGGCGGTCGGGAGGGCTTGCGAGCCGGGCGATCTCTCCCCCGGCTTGCTCTTTGCCGCCACGTCTCATCGCGGTACGACCACACGTGATCCCCGCCGAGCGCCCTCATGACGGGCGAGCTTGACCGCGGAGACGAGCAGGATCACGGCAAGGGCGGGGATGAGGACCAGGTCCGGGAACACTCCGAGCAGGAGTCCGCCCAGTACGGCTCCGGTGATCGAGCCGGCGATCATGACCAGTGTGAACCGTCGGTTGGCGCCGAGGACGGCGAAGCTGCCGTCACGGCTGTAGCGGGCGAAGGCGACCAGCATGGTGGGCAGCGATACCAGCAGGGACATGCTCCCGGCCGTCTTGATGTCCAGGCCGAACAGCAGGACGATCGTCGGGATCAGCAGCTCGCCGCCGGCCACGCCCATGATGGCCGCGACCGCCCCGATGCCGAAGCCCGCGACGACGCCGAGCGGCACCTGCGCCACGAGGGGGAGTGCGAGGTTGCCCAGGGTGGTGGTGTGGGTGATGACCAGGGCCGAGGCCATGAGGACCATCAGCGCGGCCAGCACCTTGTAGAGGGTGGAGCTGCGCATCCGCACTGCCCACGATGCGCCGGCCCACGCGCCCAGCAGACTCCCGGCCAGCAGGTTGGCCGCGACGGGCCAGTGCGCGGCGAGTTGGGATGCCGGGACGGCCGCGGTGCGGGCGGGGAGCGCGACCAGGACGACGACCAGGCTCATCGCCTTGTTCAGGACGACTGCTGAGAGCGCGGCGAATCCGAAGAGGCTGATCAGCAGCGGCAGGCGGAACTCGGCGCCGCCCAGACCGATCATCCCGCCGAGGGTGCCGATGGCCGCTCCGGCACCGAACACCAGGGGTGTCGAATGCGCTGAACGAGGCGGGGCGGGATGCTGGTCGGTGCTCATGGCGGGAATCTTCCCTGGTGGCAGCCTCGGGCCGCTATGGCTCGGCGCCACCTTCGGTCGAACGGACCGGACTCCCGTCCCAACTTCGTCCGGACCTCCGAGCGCTGTCAGCGCAGCGGGATATCGGACTCCCTCGCGTCGCCGCAGGGCGACGGCAAGCATGTCGCCGCCGACGTCCGGGTGGCGGCCGCCGGCGATCGTCGGGAACAGCGCGGCGGGCGCGTGTCGTCGGCGACGCTCTTGTGCCTGGGCAACGGCGTTGTCGGCCGGCGCGGCAGCGATCGCCCGCTTCTCCAGCGCCCTTGTGGCGCGGCCGGTCGACCAGGGCCAGCGGCAGCAGGCAGTGCGGGTCGCCCACTGGACGGAGCCGGCCGGTGCGTCGGTGGGGCCGGGGAGTCGTCGACGGCCCGGCGGGGGCGTCGCGGGCGACGGCCGCTGGGCCATCGGCTTGGGCCCGTAAGACGCTAGTTGTTTCGGGTGGTGCGTGTTTCTTCGAGGGAGGTGGTGAGGATGGTGGTGGCGCGGGTGAGCCAGTCGTTGAGTACGGCGATTTCTTGTGGGGTGTAGTCGGCGAAGAGTTCTGCGATGCGGCGGTAGTTGGTTCCGTAGGCCTCGTACAACCGTTCCGCGGCGGTGGCGTCGGCGACGACGTGGACGCGTCTGCGGTCGTTCGGGTCGTTGCGGCGCCGGGCGTATCCGGCGCGTTCGAGTCGGTTGATGACTCCGGTGATGGCTCCTGTGGTCAGGTTCGCCCGCTGTGCGAGGTCGCCTGCGGTGAGCGGCTGCTGTGCTCCCTCGGCTTCCAGGATGAAGCCCATGCAGGTGAGGTCCGTGACGTTCAGGCCCAGTCGCTGCGCCATGTCGTGCTGGGCGACGATGCCCAGCGCGATGAGGTGATCCATCTGGGCGTGTGCCTGCTCAGGGGTGGAACGGGGGCGCTCCTTGCCATCCAACGCAAACTTCCCTTAGTGTCTAAGTAGCTTAGCTCGTGAGATAAAGCTTCTCCTGGGCCAGCGTATCCCCAGCTTCCGGAAAGGACGTCATGAGCGCGCACGGCGATGTGGATCTTGGTCATACCGTGGCGGGCTGGACGGGAACGGCGATCGCTTGCGTCGGCTTGGGCGTCCTGGCGCTCGCCGTCGTCGTGGTCTCCCTGCCGCTCGCCGTGCTGGGCGCGGGGATCGGCGCTTTCGCGGGTCTCGTGACCTGGTTGCTGCACCTGGCGGGGTGGGGGAAGCCGACGGGGCCTCGTCCGGCGGGCGAGTGGTCCTGGCGGGTGAGGGACCTGGCGGCGCGGCGGGGGCACCCCGACTGCCTGGGATGCCGTATGGCCGGACGACGCATTTCTGCCGCCACGGCCACTGCCTGGCCCGGTACGGCGACTCGTCCCGCGCCGGCCGCCGCGGCCCCCTGACCCCGTCGAGTCACCTCGGCGGTATGGCCACTCCAGCTGCTCCGCAAGGGTCAGGGCCCACGGCGTGGTCGAGGGCACCCGGGTTGCTTGAGGTGGCGCTGCTGGGCTGTCACCTCGCGCACGGGCACATCGTCGCCGGCCTGGCCGCTGCTTTTCGGGCCGGGGGACCTGCCCGGGGGCGCGGTGGCGTTGAAGGCCTGCAAGGCGGGGCGCATACCGAGGGCGAGCCCGCTGCCAGCGCCGCTGAGGTCCCGGCGCCGCGGGCTGGCTGTGGCACCGGGAGGCGTTTGTAGTCACGGGGCGTTGCGGCGTGCCTTCATCAGCCAGCCGATCGTCCTCTCGACCCTGTGGCGGCGGGGCGGCACCTTGATGGTGCCGAGCTCCTCGGCGAGGTCGCCCGGTTCGAGGACAGCTGTCCGCTCTGCTACGTCCGCGGCCCGGAGGGCATCAGCGTCGGACTGGCCGAGCACCTCAGCAGTGTGCAAGAGCGCCTCACCGGCCCCACGGTGAATATCCCGTTGCTCGGCGGGTGGTTGTGGGTGATGGCCTGGTCATTCCGGGACGGTGCAGTCCAGGATCCTTCCGTCCATTGTCCCTATGACCAGTCGCTGTTGGTCTGCCCGGAAGGCGACGGATACCGGCGTGACTGGGTGGCCGTGTGCGCGGAGGGTGTGCCGGTCCCGTACCTCGCCCGTCGCCGTGTCGAGGGTCTCTACCTCGCCGGTGAGGTAGACGGCGTACACCTCGCGCTCGTCGCCGTCGAGACCGGCGAGCGGCTGGTCGGTCTCATATACCCAGCGTGCCGCTCCGTCCGGGAGCCGACGGTTCACGACGTAGGTGCCCGTGCGGGCTTGTGCGTGGGTGGGGCCCCGCTCGTACGACCGGCCTGCTTGGACGAGGGTGTCTCCCAGCTCGACGGCGGGGCCGAACCAGGGCTGGAGTGCGGACGCCGGGTCCCAGTGCAGGGGGAAGAGGGCGCTTACGGTGGCGGGACCGTGGGCGCCTGGCGGCTCGATCGCGTGGATCCACGGAGCGTCGCCGTGCGGGCCGGGACCGTCCACGTACAGCAGGCGGGTGCTATGTCTGACGCGCAGCGCCGGGGAGTTGGAGCGGCGGGGCGCAAGCCCGACGTGTGCCGCCTCTTGGTGTGCGGGGTCGAGCAGCAGCGCGGCCTCTGCGTCGCGCCCCAGTGGGCGCAGGGCCAGCCAGCCCTCGCTCGTGGCGCTCCATGCGGGTGCCGATGGCATGTCCACGCAGTCCACGACACCGCCGTCCGCCGTCGATATCCGCCGTACTGTGGTCGCCCGGTCGACCAGCCGTCCCGTCCCGTCGTCGCGGCAAAAGCCCCGGTACGTCACCCACGCCGACTTGTCGTCAGGGGCTGCCTCGACCTGGACGCTTCCCTCCCCGCTGGCTGGTAGAGCCCAGCTCGGCGCGCCGGACGCATCCCAGCATTCGAGGTCCGTGTGCGGGCCGGTAGCCAGCACCCTGCCGTCGGCCAGCACCGTGAGGTCCCGTACTTCCGCCCGCCTCCGCCACCGGCCCTCTGTCAGTCGGGCGAGGGCGTCCTCCACATGGGGGTCGTAGAGGAGCCCGCTTTCGACCATCGGATGGCGAACGTGGTCGGGGTCGACCAGGCCGGCCGGAGCGGACAGCCAGTCGTCCGCCGCGACGGCCAGCTCGAAGCCTGTGCGGAAACCGCCATCCTTGTCCTCGGGGGAGAGCAGCATCGCGAGCCTGCCGTCCTCCAGCCAGCGCAGGTGCCGCACTTGGCGGCTCTTGCTCAGCAGGTCCGTCACGAGCCCGGTCTCGAGGTGCAGCACAAGCAGCTGTCCCTCGAAGTCCCACGAACCGTCGTAGCGGCCGGTGCCCACGGCGACGATCGGCAGCTCCGGGTGAGGCGCGATGGCACATACGGAGTAGCGGGAGGCGACAACGTGGCGCGGCCGGAGGGTGCCGGCTTCGTACACGCCGATCCGGTGGCCGAGCCAGCGTCCCGTGCCGTGCCATGGGACGTGGCCGAGGTCGCCGGCCGTGATGACGCAGCCGTGACGCGTGGCGGTCACCACCCACTGCGGCCGACCCATCTCGGCGAACGGTTGGTCCCCGAGTATGCGGCGAACGGTCAGCTCTCCCGGCACAACGATCTCCCCTCAGGCGGCGCACAGTCTGCCAGGTCCGGCCGGGCGTTCCTGCGCCCTCTCGAGTCGCTCGACTCATCCGTACCAGGACGGGCCGGCGCGCTGTCCTGAACGGCCAGCGGCCCGTGCCGAGCCCGCAGAGGCGTACGCAGCGGACACGGTCACCTTCTCGAGCGGCCGCACCCACTCGAAGAACTCGTTCATGTCTGGCGAACGACACGTTCCTCTTCCGTAGCGAGGACCTCGATCGCTGCGCCCTCGGTTTGGGCCAAGTAGGTCCGGCGAGGGCATGAGGACGTTGCACGCGGTCCGCGTGGCTCAGCCCCACTGCGCGTGGCGACGAGGCTCTTGCTGGATCCGTTCGCCGCGATCTCTGCGTCCGCAGTCCTCGCTCCTGGGGGTCGTGTTACACGGCGCGCTTGGGGCGAACTGCTACGACCATCGCATGCCGATGGCGGACAGCTGCTCCATTCGTTCCGGGGTGAGTGTGGCGGCCCGGGTGCGTTGGTTGCTGACCCACGCTCCCAGACGGAGTTCTCGCTGCTCCTGGTCCTTCGCGCCGTCCCCGCTGATGGTGATGGTTTCGATGTGTTTGCGGGGGACTCGAAGGTGTCCTTCGCGTTCGTAGAACTGCCGGGCCGCGGTGAGGTGCATTGCCCATTTCTCAGCCTGGCTGGTGCGGGGCTTGGGCTTTTCGTCTTCGTTGGCGGGCTGGATTCCGAGGACCTGCTCACACATCCATTGCTGCACGGTGGTGAGTTTGTCCCACCCGAGCCTGACCGAGCGCACCCACCGCCCGAGGTCCTCGCCCTGGTGCATCACCTCACCGGGCCCGGTGGGCAGCTCGCCGCCGACTTCCTCCAGGTGAAGGCGAGTGAGGTGGAAGGAGCGTTGCCATTCGATGGGCCAGGTGGGGCACCAGGAGGGGTCGATGTCCTCCAGCTGCTCGCGCCGTTCCGGCGACAGCGCCCCGGACCATGACTCCACCGGCAGTCCTTCGGTCTGGCGCTGTTCGAGGTCCTGGGCGCGTCGGGCGGCGGCCCGCGCGTTCTTCAGCCAGATACCCACCTTGTACCCCTGGTGGGCGGCATCGAGCGGCGCCAGGAGATGGCCGTGTTCGGCGGCCCATCCACGGGCGGCGGACAGGCCCTCTTCCCACGCGACGTCGAAGTGGGACCAGACCATGCCCAGCTTCTCGAGCTGCGCGATGCGGTCTTGATCCAGACGGCCGCGGGCGTAGGAGCGGCGGTTGTCGGCGGTCCACTGCCCCAGCGGGAAGCCCGCGAGCGAGGCCGGCCACCCCACTCCTTCGGCTTCCTCGCCTTCGGGGACGCGGTAGGTGAACGGGACGCGCAGGTCGCCGTGCTCGCGGGCGTAGATCACGGCCGCTGCCACTCCGCGCCGCCAGTGCTCGTGCTCGGGGTTGAGGACGCGCAGGTTGATGAACGCTGCGAGGGCGGCCGGGTCGCGGGGTGTGGAGAACTTCAGCAGGGCCTTGGCGGGAGTGCTGACGCCTTCCCACTGCCCGGGCTGCTCCTCCTCCCTGTCACCAAGTTCGCGGCCTTTGGGGGAGTGGCTGGGGGCCTGCTGCTCCGCGAGGGCCTCTACGACTCTGGCGTCGTGTGCCCTGAGCGCCTCCAGCAGCTTGGCCAGCCCGCCGTATGCCCGGGAGGTGAGCATGTTGTCGGCTGTCTCGCCGGGCCCGAGCAGGATCGGCACGACAAGCGACGCGGTCTTGCCCTCGCCCGGCTGCATCCGCAGCGCCCGCCCGACCGCCTGGACGAGGTCGGGCATCGAGCCGCGTACATCCGCCCAGTAGACGGAGTCGCAGTTCTTGGTGTCCACACCCTCACCCAGGACCTTCACCGACCCCAGGTAGCCCTTGTCCACCACGGTCCCGTCCGTGGCGATCCCGTCGGCGAACTCACCCAGCACGCGGCGCCGGTGGAGCGGCCTGTGCTCGCCGCACAGCCAGTTGGCCCAGATCGTCTTCGGGTACAGCTCCGGGTCCGCGTCGTGCAGCCGCGCGGCGACCTCCGGAAGGCCGGCCGCGAACGCCTCGGCCTCCTTCACCACATGGTGGAACACCAACGTACGCCGGAAGTCCTCCTGCGCCGACGCCTTCACCAGCGCCGTCTGCAGAGCGGCGAGCCGCGCCCCGCGGACCTCGACCGTACGGCCTTCTGCGCCCAGGAGCTGCGCGGCCTGGAACTGCGTGTCAGTCACATCCACACATACGACCTGGTAAGGGGCACAGATTCCCCGATCGATCGCCTCCGAGAGCGTCAGGGTGAAGCACCTGCTGCCGAAGGGCGAGTCGGCGTCGTCGTCCATGCTCGCCACCAGCTCACCGGGCGTCCCGGCCTCATCCTCGTCCCCGAGTTGCCACAGCCGGGGCGTGGCCGTCATGTACAGCCGGCGCAGTGCCGGGATCCGGGTGTTGTCGTGCACGACAGCCCACGGCTTCCCGAGCCGCCCCGACGTCCGGTGCGCCTCGTCCACCACGATCAGGTCCCATGCCGGGAGGCCGGCGGCGTGTGCCCGCTCCAGCGTGCCGAGTCCGAGGGAGGCGTACGTGGCGTGCACGGTGACCTTGTCCAGCCCGCGGGTCCGCTCCACCAGTTCGTCGACGTCCGTGGTGTTGGGGAAGGACACCTCCTCACCCCGCAGGGAGGAGACCCCGATCATCGGGCCTCGGCGGCCCCCCTCGCGCCAAGCATCCGCGGTCTGGGAGAGCAGGTCCAGCGAGGGCACGAGCACCAGCACACGGCCCGCGCGGAGCTCCTC
This sequence comes from Streptomyces sp. NPDC012508, assembly GCF_042902595.1. NCBI lineage: Bacteria > Bacillati > Actinomycetota > Actinomycetes > Kitasatosporales > Streptomycetaceae > Streptomyces > Streptomyces sp. NPDC012508. Next base: position 1,586 of record NZ_JBIBEO010000014.1, on the reverse strand, counting down.
CGCACTGCGGACCGCCACCCGGGTCTTCCCGGACCCGGTCGCCATGATCACCTGAGTCCGGAGCCCTCGCTCAGGCACAAGCGATCTTGCAGGCAACTCGAGGGCACGCAGAACCGCATCAACAGCCTCCCGCTGAGCGGCCTCGCGCTGGTCAGCACGGTGTTCGATCGACATGTCCGGCCCCCTTCTCCTGGTTCCGTCCGAGCGACCGGAAACGAAACCTGCTGTCGCCGGTCAGTGAAACTGACCTGGGCTCGTCCAGGTTGATCGAGCGAGCCGTGGCTGCGCTGGCTCACTGAATCTGCGCCGGTGGGGGACGCTCTACCGTCTACCTTCGGCTTTCCTGGCTCAGACTCTGGCTGTGCAGGGATGGGTACTGCGCAGTTTCACCGGTCCGCGACAGGAAGCGAGGCCGCCACTTGGCATCGAGAGTGCTCCCTGGTTCCAGAGTTTATCCCTAAGCCAGAATGAAGCACTCACTTGAGTTCGGTGATCAGCCAAGTGCCATCGACGTCAACAAGGACCAGCTGCGTCAGACCCAACGGGTTGTCACCGAGCTCGACGTACCCCCGGCGCCCCTTGGCGACCGGAAAGCGCGTATCCGTGTCCTCAAGCCAGCCTCTCTGATCAGAGGTAAGCGGCTCGAGCAACTCCCCGATCGCGGCAGGGCAGTCTTCCGTCCGGTACACGGCAGCCAGCTCGACCTGGGCGGTACGGGTCATGACGGAGCAAGCGGCTCGACCGTCTGATCTGCTCAGGTGACCCAGATAGCGAGAGGAAGACTCCTCGAGAGGATCCAAAGAATCGAACAGAAACTTCGCAAGAAAGCCGATGAAGGCCACAAGAACGACAGAAACACCTATAAATGACCAAACAAGTTTCCTTGACGCCACACGTACCCCCTCGACGAGCAATGGTCAGCCGGTCGAGGGTAGCCCGCAGTTGCACCCAGCTCCCCCTCGAAGAAAGTCCAACCCGAGCCCCGCATCCACCGGCGCCGCCGAGGCCAGAACCCTGACCTCGGACGCCCGAACGGCGCTCCCCGACTCCGACCAGGAGCATCATGAGCAGACGAGGCATCAGCTCCCTCGGTTCAGGATGAGAGTCAGGGCGCCGGTATACCCCCAGCCTCCCGAGGCGGATGCTCTGCATGTGGTGAAGCATGCAATGAGGACGTGAGCAGAGGTCACCTTCATCCACCGGGCCGGCCTTCCCAGGCACCCGGGGCACTCTCTTCCCTAATGACACGTCAGGCAGGACCCCCACCCCCTTACTGCCGGGCCGTCAGGCCCGTGGGTGTGCCACGCGGAGCGTGGCACACCCAGTGAACCCAGCACACTGGGTGGCTGGAGCGCAGCGGAGGCCACCGGACAGCCGGAGCCTGCCGAGCCCCGCAACGCGGGGCGCCCCCCTGCTGTTGGGGCCTGGAGCGAAGCGGAAGGACCCTGCCCGGCGGAGCCGGGCGCGGTGAGCGCAGCGAGCCGCTAGCGCCCCCCGCGGAGCGGGGAGCGCAACTGGGGTGCGAAGCACCCCAGTTCGCTTGCACATCGCGCAGCGATGTGGTACCCGCTCCGCGGGGGATCGGA
>NZ_JBIBEO010000013.1:0-104155 GCF_042902595.1 Streptomyces sp. NPDC012508 | reverse complement strand
ACGGGGGTGGCGCATGCCATGGCCTCGACCAGCACCATGCCGAAGGACTCCGCCGCGGTGAGTGAGGGGAGGACGAGCACGGCGGCGTTGCGCATGGCGTCGAGCAGGACGTCTCCGGGAACGGTTCCGGTGAACTCCACGCGGTCGGTGATGCCCAGGTGTTCGGCCAGTGCGGCGTGGTCTGCCGCCGCGTCCCCGCCGCCCACCAGGCGCAGCCTGGCTTCGGGCAGCTCGGACGCCAGGAGCGCGAACGCGCGCAGCAGCACGTCGACGCCCTTCCATGGCGAGGCCCGGTCCAGCCTCCCCACGAACACGATCGTGCGCGGCCGGGTGGATGCCCTCGGTCCCGGAGTGAACCGCTCCACATCGACCCCCGGCGTGATCTCCAAAGCTCCGGGACGGCCGAAGGCCAGCGAGACCGGGGAACTTGCGACGAGTGCGTCGGCGCGGGCGAACACCCGGGGCAGGGCGTACCGCTCGTAGGCGCGGACCAGCAGATCGACGTCCTTGTGCCCTTGGAGCATGGACCCGGCGTGATAGGTCATGACGGCAGGCCTGCGCCCGGAGCAGGCGATCGCCAGATCGCCGAGGCCGGGAGCGGGCGCGTGGGCGTGGACGACGTCGACGCGGAGCCTGCGCAGCCAGCGGCGCAGCTGGAACGGCCACAACGGGTTGACCGGTGTGTTGAGATGGCGCACCCAGGTGCCCAGACGGACGACCGGCACGCCGTCCTCGACGCCCACCGAGGTGCGCCAGCCGGTCGTGCTCGCGGTGATCACGGCGGCGCGCATCCCCGGATCCGCCGCGACGGCCTGCGCGACGCGGTGCGCGTAGTGCTCCACACCGCCGCGCCGCGGGGGGAAGTTGGGCGCGACGACAGCGACGGTGCGTGCCCGGCGGGCGGGGTCGGCGGCGCGGTCGAAGACCTCGACGGTACGGTCGCTCTGCCGGTCCCAGGTCAGCTCACGGGCCACGTGCTCCCGGCCGGCGCTGCCGAGGCGCTGCGCCGTGGCGTGATCGCCGAGCACCGCTCCCAGCGCCTCGACCAGGCGCCGACCGTCGCCGGGGGGCACGAGGAGTCCGTTGTCCCCGTCCTTGACGAGCCAGGGGATGCCGCCTACACGGGTCGTCACCACCGGGCGCCCGCAGGCCATCGCCTCGACGAGCACGCAAGGGAAGCTGTCGAAGTGGGTCGGCAGCGCCAGGACGAGGGCGTCGCGGTAGGCCGAGGCCAGATCCGCGCCCTCGACCCGTCCCCGGAACGTCACGTACCGGGAGATGCCGAGCCGGTCTGCGAGCGCCGCGTGGCCGGAGGCCCCCGAGCCGTCTCCGACCACGTCGAGATGCACCTCGGGAAACTCGCCGGCCAGCTGCTTGACCGCTCGCAGCAGGTCGGGGAGCCCCTTGTAGGCGGCGGACCGGTCCAGCGAGCCCACGAACAGGATGCGCGGCGCGTCGGGCACCGGGCTCGCCGGGAAGCTCTCCAGGGACACCCCCGGTGAGATGGTCGTGCACCGGCCTGCGAAGAGTTCGGGCAGGTCGCCCGGGATGTAGTCGGAAGAGCACACGATCTCCTGTGCGCGCCCGGCCGTCCGGGCCAGCATCGTCCGCTCGTAGGCCGCGCAGACCAGATCGGGCAGGAGGTGGCCCTTGCGCATCCGGCCCGTGTGGTAGGTCAGCACGAACGGCAGATCGCCGCAGGCCTGTGCGGCGGCGTCGGCGAACAGGGGCACCGGCGCGTGCGCGTTGACGAGTTCGACTCCCTCCCGCTCGATCACGGTGCGCAGGTGGCGGCTCCAGTACAGGCCCAGCGGTGTGTGGGAGACCCGCAGCGGAGCCGACAGGCGGTACACCGGGAAGCCCTCAGGATGGTCGTACCGTCCGCTGCGCGTTCCGCGCGGCGCGGTCGTGGCGACGACGACCCGCATGCCGTGCCGGGATCTCAGCGATCGCGCGAGATTCCGGACGTACTGCTCCAGTCCCCCGAGGGCGGGGGGGAAATACGGGGCGGCGAGCAGGACGGCGCGCGGTGTCATGACGTTCCTCCTTCGGCGCGTGTCACGTCACATGGATGGGCGTGACGCCATGAGGCTTGTGGTCGGAGTTCCCGGCGCCGCGCGGGACGGCGGGGTGGTCGCGATGACGTCATCAGCGGTCTCCCTTGCTCGGGGAGGGCCTCGGCGCGGCCGCCGGACGGTTGGGGGTTCGCCGGCGGGCGAACAGCGCCAGGCAGGCGTAGACGCCGGATGCGAGATTGCCTATCAGCCATGCCCAGCCGATCCACAGCAGTCCCCTCGGTGCCCACGCGACGGCGAGGCCGACGGTCACCGCCGTGAGGACGACACCGCTCGCGACGAGATGCCCGAGGCGGCCGGCCAGCTTGAGCCCGAAGCTGGCCCACGTCCGCAGGGCGACGGCGAGGGCGCCGAGCGTCAGCACGATCAGCGGGCCCCGGGCGTGGTCCACGTACGAGCCGCCGAACAACCGCAGCACCAGGCCCGCGGCGGCGACGAGGACGACCGAAGCGGGTACCTGCACCGCGGCGAGGATGACGGCCGAGCGCTTGAGCATCTGCGCGAACCGCGTCTCGTCGTAGGAGACCTCGGCGAGCAGGGCCTCTCCCACGTTGTCGGACAGGGTGTTCAGCAGGTTCGCGATCTGGAATGCGACGAAGTAGTAGCCCGCGGCGGCGGGGCCGAGCCAGTGCAGGGCGATCAGCGGTGTCACCAGGATCGGCACCAGGGTCAGCGCGCTGAACGCGTAGCTCGCGGCCGAGAAGCCGGCCTGCGGGAGCAAGGGGGCGCGGCGCAGCCGGAGATCGAAGCGGAAGCCGGCTCTGCGCCACAGGAAGAAGAAGGAGGCGAGCACCGCCGCGGCGCAGGCGCCACCGGAGGCCGTGACGATTCCGTACGATCCGAGGCCCACGAGGAACAGGGGAAGAATGATCTTCGTCAGACCCTGGACACCCCCGTCGACGAGCAGGTTGTACTGGGGCTTGCGGGCACCGATGAAGACGGCGTCGGTCAGCTGGTTGAGGGCGGCGAAGACACAGAACGCCACGAAGGCGGCCGAGAGCACCAGATCGGCTCGCACGAACAGCAGGTCCCGGCCGTACCACCGCAGACCGAAGAGGTAGGCCGACGCCAGGATGGCGGCGGCGCCCGTGACGAGGAGTACCGACTTGGTGATCTGCGCGTTCCGGGTGCCCGCCGGGGCGAGGAAGCGGATGAGTGTGCTGTTGAGCCCGAAGAGGCTGAAGAAGGCGATCAGTTCGGTCGCGGAGATCAGGGTGGTGGCCAGACCCACCTGCTCGGGAGTGTAGAGGCGCGCGACGATGATCCAGAAGACGAAGCCGAGCACGGCCATCGCCAGCGACGAGGCCATGAGGAAGAACGAGCTGCGGGTCAGCTGGTCCTGACGCCGTGTCCGCCTGCCGCCGGAGAGGCGGGCGGCAGGCCCCGGGTACCGCAGCGCAGGCGCCTTCATCGGTAGATCTCCGCTCCCTCGCTGCTGTAGATCTTGTTCTTCGTCTCCTCCAGGAGTGCGGTGGGATACGTGTAGGTCACCAGGTCACCGCGGTAGAACATCGTCGCTTCGCCGTTACGGGCCGTCGTCGTGCCCAGGAGCACGGTGGCGTCGTCGCGGACGAGGAGAGGGTGTATGTCGTTCCTCGCCGTGATCGGGACGACCGTCCCCGCCTTGCTCAGGTTGAAGCGGTTGGTCAGGTTCTCCGACTGGATGTCCCCGAGTTCGTCGGGCGGCGTCCGAGCGGTCAGCCAGGCCAGCGCCGCGCGCTCCTCGGCATGGGGGTAGTAGATGTCGTAGTACGTGCCCGCGTTGTCCAGGTGCAGCTGGGGTGGATTCCCGCCGAAGAGCCGGGGCAGCACGCCGGTCAGGTCGAAGAAGAGCAGCAGGACCACGGAGCAGGCGAGCGCTTCGGTCCATCTCCGTCCCACCCACCGGCACACCCACAGCACACCGGCCGCGATGAAGGGCGCGAAGACGAAGAGGCCCTGCTGGAAGGCGCGTAGTACGCCGTACTCGACGGAGAGCTGCGGCAGAACGGTGAGCATCCCGATGACTCCGACCATGCCGGCGGTCAGTGTCACCTGGTCACGGGTCGGGTGGAACTCCTTGCGCCGTCCCCAGAGGGCGGTGACGACGCCGAGCAGCAGGAAGACCTGCCACAGCCGTGCGGCTGCCTGCCGCAGGAAGTCCCCGACCGCCGACACGTCGACTCCCCGGTCCTCGGCCTCCTGCCCGAGCGAGGTGAGGGGGAGGCGGGGCTCCGGTACGGCCTCGACAGCATCGGCAGAGGTCGCCGACCACGGTACGTACACCCCGGCGGCCCGTTCGGCGGCCGTGCCGCGCAGCGTGACGGTCTGGAAGTCGCGCAGCCGCTCTTCGGGGCTGCTCCGCTCCCCGCCGAACAGGCTGTACGACACATCGGACGACCAGGCCATCGGCTGCCTGCCTCCCGTCACCTCCTGCACGGTGGTGACGAGGGTGGACTTGAGATGGCCGCCCGTGTGGGTCAGCGGGCCGGTCCACACGAGGGCCGCGGCCGCGGCGGCGACGACGATCCACCAGGTCACGAAGGCCGGCTGCCCGGTGGCCACGGGCCGCCCTCGCCGGGTGCGTGAGAGCAGCCGCCAGCAGAAGTCCGCTCCGAGTGCCAGCGCGAGGGCCGCGAGGAAGACGTAGGCCGTGGAGTAGTGCGCCAGGACGACGCCGATGGCCAGCACCACGAACATGATCCGACGGCTGCGCAGCGCCCGGCCCCTGTCGGTGAGCACCACCATGGCGCATCCGAGGAGGACGAAGGCGACCTCCTGACGGGCCAGGAACATCATGTCCGTGAAGAACGTCGGAAAGACCATGAACAGGACGGCAGACAGCAGCGCCACGAACGGAGGCGCCACATTGCGCACCGAGCGATGGACGAGCACGGGTGCGAGCGCGAAGAGGAGAGGCAGAACGACCTTGAAGACGTACGGGCCGGGTATGTCGGTCAGCCGGGTCCAGGCCGTCGGCAGCAGGTTGATGCTCAGGCAGGCGTTGTAGGGGTCGCCGAACGCGGACATGTCCCAGCGGCTCCGGTCCGACGTCAGCTCGAAGACCTCGTACTCGCGCTGTATGTCGTGGCCCGTGATGTACCAGCCGCGCAGCGAGCTGAGGAGCAGCAGTCCGGCGGAGGCGAAGAACAGGCCGACTCCCACGACGGAGGAGGAGTAGCTCCGATGCCTGATCATCAGGAGCGCCAGGAGAGCCGCGATGGTGACCAGCGCGGCGACGCTGACCGACGAGCCCAACTCGTTGTTGAGCCGAATCGGCCCCGCGACGGACAGTGTGAGCGCGAGCGTGCCCAGGACCGTCACGGCGGCAAGGCCGGGCGGCAGGCCCTGCGCACGGGCCCGCAGCCACCATGCGGGAGCGGCCGGGTCCTTGGCCGGAGGGTCCACGACGGCGGCGACGACCATGACGGTCAGGGCCGAGCCGACGGCGAGCGCGGGGCGGGTGAGGGGCCCGTCCACTCCGACGAGCGGAAGCACCGAGTTGACCGCCAGGGCCACCACGATGGAGGACAGGACGCTCAGGCCGACGGCCAGCAGCACGCGCGCGTCCCGGGTCGACACGATCCGGGAGGCGGGCCCGAACCACACCACGGTCGGCGCGCCGAGAAGGAGCCACACACCGGCCAGGGTCGGCAAGGGCATGAGAGCACCGGCCAGGGTCGGCAAGGGGGTGAGAGCACCGGGCAGAAGCTCGACGAGAGTGGCCAGAGCGGTTGCGGCAAGGACGCCCCGGCGGGCGGCGATGCGCCGTCCGATGCGGCCCGCCGCACGCTCCACCGGCGGGACAGTGGTCGTGGGGCCTCCTCCGGGCGGGTTCGCGGTCATGGCTACGCCAGGTCGGGGAGGTTGCGGTTGGGAAGGTAACTGACCCCCGGGCGCCCCGATATGTGGGTGAGCACCCGCTCCAGACGGTGCCAGTCGCGGTGTGCGTCGACCTCCCAGCTGTGGCCCCAGAGGTGGAACACGCCGCCTCGTTCGAGGCAGAGGTCGAACCATCGGAGGGCAAGTTCGTCCCACTGGAGGAACAGGCTGGCGGCTGTCCGCGGCCGTCCCCGCGCCAGGCGCAGGGCGACCGGCCCGTCGACGCGGTGGGCGCAGGCGTGGACGGTGGTGGGCAGTTCCAGAGGCGGACCGGCGGCGAGCGAGTTGCGTCGCACGGTGCGCGCGCACCGGAAGCCCACGGCGCGGGCCGAGTCGATGTGGGCCGCGGTGTACTCGCCGCGCGGGTAGCAGAAGCTCGTGACCGCTGTGCCGACCGTCCCCTCGAGCTCCTCCTTGCCGGCACGCATCTCGTCGGCGGCCGCGCTGTCCGTCAGCCGTGGAAGCCGCCGGTGCGTCAGTGTGTGCCCGCCGATCTCGAACCGCTCGGCCAGCCGGCGGACTCCCGCCGGGGACAGCCGGTCGCGGGCGGCGATCTCGACGTTGCGCGGCGCGATGTAGAACGTGCCGGCGATGCCGTACCGGTCGAGCAGCCCGGCGAGGCGGTCGTCGAGCCGGTGCCCGTCGTCCCAACTCGTCGTCACCACGACACGGCGGTGCGCTCGTGCCCCTGCGGTCATGGCGTACTCCCCGGTGCCGGAGCGCTCTGGGCGGGCAGCCGGAAGTGCAGACTCTGACTGCCGTCCAGCAGCGCGACGCGGACGATGACGGACCCCGCACTCAGCGGCAGTCGGGAGACGACCGTCGCGGGCGCGTCGGGGCCCGGGTCGAGGGCCGTGGTGGTCGTCGCCGTGGTGCGGCCGTCGGACGCTTCGACGGAGATCCGCAGCTGGTGCGTGCGCTCACCGGGCCCGCGGTCGTCCACGGTGACCGGGACGATCACCGAGTCCCCCGCGACGACCGGGGCGCTGGCGAAATACAGCTCGGTGTACCGGGCCGGCACCGGTGAGAAGGACTGCTTCAGTTCCTTGCGGACCGCGGGCGTGGCCACGGCGACCACGGCGGCCACGACGACAGCCAGGAGGACCAGGACGAGCTTGCGCATTCGAGGCGACATGGGCCTCCTGCGCGGGCGGGGGCGGAGCCGGCGCATCGAGCGTCGGCAGACTTCCGACGCCTCGTTCAACGCGTGCTTGGCAACCGACGGACTGCTCATCGCAGGTCACTCCGTGGGAACACCCGTAGCGGGCCCTGAGACGCTTCCAGCGCACACGCGCGAACACTCAGCCCCGAGCACGCAAGGCGCACATGACCTTCCGATCGGGAGTGATCCCCCGTCCACGGAAGATATCCATCATAAAATGATTCCGTCTATTTACGCCGTATACGCCCATAGTGTGCCCTCTCCAGGTCAGAGTCAAGACGGCGAGGGAGGTCTCCCGCGCGGCCCCTCCTCTTTTCGGCCGTACGCCATAAAGTCGGGTGGTGAGGAGGAACGCTCATGGCACAGGACTCGGCAGCCCGGCCCGCCCGTCGGGCGGGCGACCACGGGCACCGCGGCAGGCTCAGCCGTGAGGTCGTGCTGGCGGCGGCCCTGGAACTCGTCGACCGAGAGGGCCTGTCCGCACTGAGCATGCGCCGCCTCGGTGCCGAACTCGGTGTCGAAGCCATGGCCCTGTACCGCTACGCCAATGGCAAGGATGCGCTTCTGGACGGGCTGGTCGAGGCCCTCTACCTGCGGTTGGAACGGAATCTCGACCAGGCGCCGGCCGCCCCCGACGCCGACTGGAGAGCCGGACTGCACCGGATGGCACTGCAGACGTACCAGGCGTGCCTCGCGCACCCCCATGTGGTGCCCCTCCTCGCCACCCGCATGCTGGCGGTTCCCCTGGCGCAACGGCCGCTCGCGGTCCTCAGGAGTCACGAGCGCATGCTCGCCCTGCTCAGGACGGCGGGACTCGGGCCGGTCCAGACCGCAGCCGCCTTCCGTGCGGTCACGGCCTGGATCCTCGGATACGTCTCGGTGGAGCTGGGGGCCATGGTGGACAACCCCGCGGAGCCCGATCCTTCGTTCCGCCTCGGCCTGCACCGCATGCCGGCGCAGGAGCTGCCCAACCTGCGCGAGATCACTCCCGTACTCGCCGAACGGGGAGGCTACGCGGGCCTCATCGCCGGCTTGGACGCCCTGCTCGAACGTTTCACGAGCGAGGAACCGTAAGCCGTGTCAGGCGGGGGACCGGGCCGGGCCCGGCGGCGGGTGCCGACGGGCCCGGAGAGCCGGGCGATCTCCGCGCACCACGGTCCACGGAAGTCCCCACGGTCTGCGCTCAGGCCGTACTGCGGCCGGTGAGGGGCTCGGAGGTGCGGGCCGGGCCTTCCGCGGGGAGGACGGCGGACGCGCTCCTGCGGCGGAACCGGTGTGCGAAGAGCTGGCAGAGGTTCGCCGTGCCGTCGTGCAGGGCGTGCAGCTTCACTTCGCCCCCGCGTACGCGGTACGCGATCGGGACTTCGAGGCAACGGCACCCCGCGAGCGTCGCCGCGTTCTTGATCTCCTGGGAGAACGCCATGCCCGTCGACCGGACGTCGAGGCACTGCCAGACGTAGCGGCGGAAGACCCACATGCCCGACTGGGAGTCGTGCAGTCCGTTGCGGAACAGCATGCGGCTCACCATGCTCAGCACGTGATTGCCCATGGAGTGCGTCGGCTGCATCGCGTCGCGGTTGGCGGGGACGAGCCGATCCGTCGTCAAGAACTCGACGTCCAAGGCCTCCAGGACCTTCAGCAGCCCTGGCAGTGCGTCGAACGGGTATGTGCGGTCGGCGTCACCGGTGGCGATCACGTCCCCGAGCGCCGCGTCGAACCCCGCGTGATAGGCGTTGCCGTAGCCCCGCTCAGGCTGGGAGACCACGCGTGCCCCCAGTGATCGGGCAATGTCCCCCGTGCCGTCGGTGGAGGCGTTGTCCACCACGACCAATTCCGTCTCCCACCCCGCTTCCGCCAGCTCTGTCACGGGAACAGCGGCAATCACCGCGGGCAGATTGGACGCTTCGTTGTATGCAGGCATGACAACCGACAGACTGCTCATCGCAGGTCACTCCGTGTGGAACACCCTTTGCGGGTGGTGAGGAATGTCAGCGCACGCGCGCCCCGAGCCGGCGCGGCACCGCGCGGACTCCGGCCCGACGAAGAAACAGCCGGAAGTATCCGCTGTAGAACAACATCGCCCATTTACGACGTATACATACACTCTGCGCCCTCTCGTGGCCGGCGTCAAGAGCAGCGGTGCCCCAGGGCTCACAGGGGGAGGCCCGAGCGGTGCGGAATCATCGTCCCGGTGCGTCGAGCACCGAGTCGCGATGCTCGACCCAGGCCAGGGCGTCGGCGATTCCCTGCTGCAGGGTGAGCCGGGGCCGCCAGTCGAGCAGCCGGCCGGCAAGGCCGATGTCGGGGTAGGCGCCCTCGACATCGCCGGGCCGACGATCGGTCAGGACCGTGGCCAGCGGAGCGCCGGTCACCTCCTCGAAGGCCTTGACGAGCTCAAGGACCGTGGTCCCGGTGCCGGAGCCGAGGTTGACCGCACGATAGGAGTCCGGCCCGCCCGGGACCACCTGGTCGAAGCGCCGGACGGCGGCGACGTGCGCCCGGGCGAGGTCCCAGACGTGGACGTAGTCACGGATGCCCGAGCCGTCGCGCGTGGGCCAGTCCGTCCCGGTGACGGGGAACGGCTCCCCGGCCAGGTACTTGTCGATCATGACGCCCAGGGCGTGGGACGGCGTCCTGGACTGGAGGCCCGTACGCAGCTTGGGGTCGGCCCCGATGGGGTTGAAGTAGCGCAGGGAGACGGCACGCAGCTCCGTCCCGTGGGCGACGTCCTCCAACGCGTTCTCGAAGGCGGCCTTGGTGCGGGCGTACGGGGACAGCGGCTTGAGCGGTGCCGACTCGGTGATGCCCTGGCCGGAGGCGTAGATCGACGCGGAGGAGCTGAACACGAACCGGTGGCACCCGTTGCGCAGCAGGTGCCCGATCAGGGCCAGGCCTTTGACCACGTTCGCCTCGTAATAGCGCAGCGGCTGCGCGACCGACTCGGGGACGGCGATGAGCGCGGCGCAGCCGATCGCGGCCTCGATGTCGGGGTGGCCGGTGAAGATCCGGTCGATCAGGTCGCCGTCACCGATGTCGCCGCGGTAGAAGTCCCGGCCCTCGACGAACTCGGGCCGCCCCGTGGCCAGGTTGTCCAGGACGACGGGCTTGAGGCCCTCGTCGAGGCAGGCCGAGGCGATGGTCGAACCGATGAACCCGGCACCGCCGGTGATGAGGGTCTTCAAGGTCTTCTCCCCGGTCGACGACGCACACCGCGCACAGCCTAGCGGCGTTTCGTAGCGGTTTGTTCTGACTCGTCGTCATTCGCGACCGCGGAAAGGCGGCTTGTACTCGGCCCCCGGCCCCCCCGGCCCCCGGCTCCGTGGTTCCGCCAGGTGCCGCACGCGTACGCCTTAGACGCGACTTCGGCGGCCTCATGCCAGCAACTCCCGGTACAAGGCCTCGTACTGGGCCGCGAACCGTTCGGGCCCGAAGGACTCCTCCACGGTCGCCCGGCCGCGCTCCGCGAGCATGTCCCAGACCCGGGGCTGTTCGAGCAGCCAAGCCAGCTGCTGGCCTGTCCTGCGGGCATCACCGGCGGGAGCCCGCAGAACCGCGTCCCCGAAGTCGGCGAACTGCGGAAGGTCGCTGAGAATGGCCGGCCGGCCGGTCGCCAGCGCCCGCAGCACCGTGAGGGGGATGTCCGCCGTGCCACCGATCACCGGCGGCGGGAAGAGCAGGACGTGCGCCGAGGCCAGCAGGGCCTGCATGTCGTCGACATAGCCCCGTACCTCCACGTCGGTCAGGCCCCCGGCCCCGGCCCGCTCCCTCAGCTCCCTCCGTAGCGCGCCCGTGTTCTGCCCCGGCCGCCCGCCCATGGCCAGGACCAGTCGGAACACCACCCCGGACCGAGCCGCCTCCGCCGCCGCCTCGAGGGCGGTCAGGGCGCCGCCCTGAGCATCGAGATGTCCGGCGAAGAGAACGGTCGGCACACCCCCGGGGCGCGGGAGGAAGGGCCACTCGCTCAGCCGGATCATGGGCGGGATCACCCGGACGTCGCCGAAGTTCGCGGCGCGCAGCCGCCGGGCCATCGACTCCGACAGCGCGACCGTGGTACCCAGCGGCCGCGTCCTCGCGAGCAGCCGGGCCTCCATCACACCGGGCACGGTGTGGACGACCGGGCGGGCTCCCAGCATCAGGGGGCGTAGCCAGGAGTAGGCGGGAAAGGCGTGCCCGATCGACACGAACGCGTGGACCAGATCGGCGCGGCGTGCAGCGACGGCCCCGGCGAGTGCGGCCTGCAGGCGGACCGGAATCTGCTGCGTGCCGCCCGGCGACCAGAGACGGACCGCCCGTCCGACGGGCGGGGGCGGTCGGCCACGCCGGGCGGGCCACTGGCAGAACCAGAGGAACTCCATGTCGGGCAGGGCTCGGAGAACGTCCCTGGCCAGCCCCACGTCCGAGCCGTCCGCGCCGTCCAGCGGGCTGCCGGTCAGGAGCAGGACACGCGGCGGACGCGCGCTGACGGTCATGATCCACATCCCGGGTAGGCCGCGGGTTCCGTGCCGCCCGGCAGCGGAATCCGGCAGAGCGCGAGCGTCCGGTACGGCTCACGCTCGAAGGCGAACAGCGGCTCGCCCCGCCCGGTCAGCCGCGCGGCCTCGCCGAGGCTGCTCTCCTGCACGTCGAAGACCCGGGGCTGCCGCGCGCCGTCCGGATGCGGCGACCGCACCCCGTCGTCCGGATGCGCCGACCGTACGACCCACGGGTGGTCGTACGGGGTCGCGGCGGTCAGCGGGCCGTCGGCCATGGCTCACCCCTCCGGTCTTTTTTCGGCCGTCGCCCGCGGACGGACCCGTCCACCAGACGGCGCGTCAGGGCCAGGTACCGGCCCGTCATCTCGTCCCATGTGTAGTGCTGCGCCGCCTGCCCGGCCTGCCGCCCGAGCGCCCGCCGCAGCCGCTCGTCGGAGGCCAGCATCCGCATCTGGTCGCCCAGCGCGGCGACGTCGAACGGCGGCACGGCCACATCGCCTCCGTCGCGCATCCACCGCAGTGCGGGCAGATCGAAGTGGAGGACCGGTTTCCCGTACGACATGCCCTCGAGCGCCACCAGGCCGAAGGTCTCGCGGCGCGACGGCATGACCAGGAAGGCACTGTTCCGCAGGAGGTCCCGCTTGAGCGTCTCCCCGGCGAACCCCACCCAGCGGACGCTGCCCGGGTGCGCGGCGAGCAGCGCCGCCAGCTTGCGTTCCTCCGCCTGCGTTCCGCTGCCCGCCAGCAGCAACGGCAGCGGAGGACGGCTCTGCCGGTACGCCTCCAGGAGCAGGTCGAGCCCCTTGACCCAGGTGTCGATCCGCCCGAGGAACAGGATGTGGTCGCCCGCGCCGATCCGTGCGTCGTCGATCTGCCGCTGCTCGACTCCGTTGGCGATGACCTGGACGTCCGCCCGGGGGCTGAGCCGCCGGACGGCGGAGGCGTCGGCCTCGTTCATCACCACGATGTGCCGGTAGCAGCGCAGCCCGAGCCGCTCCACCAGGAAGAACGGGATGTGGTAGCGGCGCCACAGCGCCTCGGCGCTGCGGCCCTGGTCGATCCCGACGACCGGCGCGCGGGAGAACAGCGGCAGGAAGCTCGTCGAGAACGGCGGCGTGAAGTTCTCCAGCCACGCGTCGTGCGGAAGCCTGCGGGCCAGGAAGGGGAGCAGCGTCAGGAAGAGCAGCTGCCCGGCGCGCGGACCGGCCCAGCGGACCGGGAGAGAGACGTACCGGATGCCGTCACGGCGAAGAGAAGCACCGCGCCGGCCGCCCGTCACTACCGTCACGTCGAAGTCGTCCGACAGCCGCCGGGCGACCTTCTCGACCACCAGGGCGCCACCGCCCCGGTGGTCGGGATTGCCCGCGTCGTCGTAGATCGAGACGGCGATCCGCTTCCGCCGCGCCGGGCGCGCCCCCTCCCCGGCGTCCGGAAGACGCCGCGTCCGTACGCAGTCGAGCACCCGCTCCAGCGCCTCCGCCGCCACCCGCGACGGGGCACGCTCGCCGTCGAGCCGCACCACCCGGGGCAGTCGCGAGGCCCAGGCGCGGTATCGCGCCGACCGGAAGGCGGAGGCCGTCCGCTCCCAGCCGCCTCCCCGCGACGCGGCGGGCGCCGTCTCCACCAGCAGGGTCACGTCGTAACCGCATACGAGTCTCACGAAGGCGTCCGATGCCCGATGCCCGGGCGGAAGGCCGAACGCGACCAGCCCGTCCAGCGGTCCGCCGTCCGTGAGGACGATCGCCGGACGGCCACGGAAACGCGCCGCCAGCGCACGGCGGGCGGCTCGTGTCCGTACGGTCAGGTCACCGGCGTCGAGCACGGCGTGGGCACGGCGCGCCCACGATCCCCGGCACATGGGATCGTCAGGGCGCCGTACCGTCTCCTCCCTGTCCCTCACCCGTGGAGGAGACCCGAATCCACGGCACAGCACGCAGCCGTGGCCGTGGAGCGTGGTCACCGCGAAGCCGCGCTGCCGCAGCAGCCCGGCCACGTGCCCGACCAGCGAGGACCTGCCCGCGCCCGCGGGGCCGGACACCGCGATCAGAAGAGGCCGCGCCGTGTTCATGAGCTGCGCCTCCGCAGTCGCTCGGTGACGACGAGCGGCACTCGCAGCGCTACCTCGCGTGCCGCCGTGGAGGCGCGCCCGCGCGACAGCAGGTGCCCGGCGTGCCCCATGCCGGTGCGCAGCGACGTCGACACGGGCAGCGGCAGGGGAAGCAGTACGAGCTCGCCCCGGTCGAGGGCGGCCATCGCGCCGGTCGCGAGGTCCAGGGCCCGGTCCGCTCCCGCGGACCAGCCCTCCCGAGCGGTCTGGGCGCGCGCCTCGGCCACGACCTCGGGCGCCAGCAGCTCGCGCAGCGCGAGGAGTTCGGACAGGTCGAGCGACTGGTTCCGGAACAGCCCGTGGGCCAGCCAGATCCTCAGCCGGTCGGCGGGGCAGGGGACCAGCCAGGCGCGGCCGTCGTGGTCGGGGACGGCGTGGGCGAAGAGGCGGTCCGTCGCCATGACCGAGACGCCGTGCCAGGCCACCGAGGTGTGCAGCTGGGCAGACGGGCCGCCGGGCGGCGCCAGAAGCACCGAGGTCGACCGCTCCAGCCAGCGCGTCGACCGCTTCACGAACCAGCCGCTGAGCGCCTCCTGCGCGGCCTTCCAGCGGTCCGTGGGGACGACCAGGTCGAAGTCTCCGTGTACGAGATCCCCGGACAGATCGGCCTTGACGAGCACCGTGGGGATGTCCGCCGCGCCCAGCCGGTCCGTCGACTCGACGAGGTTGCGGCGGAAGAGGTGGGCGGCGTCGCTCACCGCGTCGAGCGTGGTGGCCAGTTGGCGGGGGTAGGCCCGCGCGAGCCGGCCCTCGACCCGGTTGACGCGGGCGGCGGCCAGCGCGGCCCGCAGTTCCTCGTCGGACGCCGGCCTGGGGTCCCCGCGCCAGACGGCGTCGACGAGCAGGCGGAGGGCGGGCTCGGAGTTCCGTCCCGTGTCACGGCCCGGGCCCACCCGGTCCGGCCGGCTCTCGCGCCGCTCCGTCCCGTCCGACCGGGTGTCGTACGGCTCCGTCCCGTCCGGGTCGGGGTCCGGGGCACCGCCGCGGGCCAGGAACCGCCCCAGAGCCAGGGTGGTGGTCAGGATCGCCGCGAGCAGCCACAGCACCGGATGGGGCCGGAGTGCCGGCAGCACGCTGCCCGGGACCAGGGCGGGAGCCAGGGCTGCGAGCACGGCGGCGTGCGGCGCGACGCCGTGCTCGGCGGACCCATGACGCCCCGCCTCGCGGATGAGCGGGACGCCCAGAGCGACCACCGTCCCGCACATCCCGCCGATCGCCATTCCCCGCACGCCGCCGGCGACCCAGCCGGCCGTCAGACCGGAGACAGGACCGAACAGGCCGATCGACAGCGGACGCGGCACCACGCGCCCGTTCACCGTCGGCGAGAAGGACACCAGGAGGCTCATCGCGCCGAGCGCGAGACCGGCGGCCGCCGTGCCCGCCATGAGTGTGCTCAGCTGCGGATACCCGCCTGGGAAGACGGTGGTGAGCACGACGTCCGGCGCCGTGGCGCCGGCGACGGTCAGGGGCAGTGCCACCATGAACACGCCCGTGGCGCGCGCGGTGAGCGGTGCCCCGGCGCGCCGCAGGGTGAGCATCGGCAGAAGGGCGATCGAGACCGCTCCGGCGAGGTGGAGCGGGACCCGGCCCAGGTACGAGCCGATGCCGAGCAGCCGGGGGAGCGCAAGCGCGTGCACGTAGTCGACCACTGCCACGGTGACCGCCGCGGTGGCGATCCAGCGCGCGCCGCGCGCGACGCCGACCTCGTCGTGGAGGACGGGCGCGCGCAGGGCGACGGGGCCGGCGGTCGTCATGGCCTGATCCCCCGCGGAGGGCTCGGCGTGCCGACGAGTACGCCCCGGCCGCCGGCGGGCGAGACGGTCGCCTCGCGCACGTCGAGCCTCCTCAGGGCCTCCGGCGTCTGCACCTCGTCACAGCCGTGCAGCAGCCGGAAGCCGTCTCCGGGGTCGCGGCCCGACGCGTCGGTCGTGCGCGGCGCCCGACGTGGCGGCCGCTCCGTGGCCTCGGCGCCCGGCGCCATGCGGCGCGTGACGACCGAGAGACCGCTCGCCGTGCGCCGCGAGCGCCGGGTGCCCGGTCGTTCCGGCCCGGGCCCGTCGCCGAGGGCGGCCACCCTGGGGCCGGGCGCCTCGCGCGGCAGGCCGGAGAGGGCCCGGTGGGGCGCGATGCGGGCGTGAACGGCGGGTGCCGCCGGAGTGGTGGGCGGGGCGTGGCCCGCGGCTCGGGAGTGTCCGGCGGGTTCCGATGGTGAGCCGTGCGAGCCGCTGCCGCGCCGGTTGCTCGCGGCGCGGGCGCGGACGGTACGGGAACGCCGGCGCCGGGCGGTGGTCCGCGGGCGGCGTACGGCGGAACGGCAGGTGCGGACCGTGACACGGAGCCGGTCGGTCGCCCGCCGTCCGGGATGGGACGCCGGGCGGCGGGCCGGTACGCAGGGGCTACGGCGCCGGGACTCGGCGGAGGGCCAGTCGGTCACCCGTCGCAGTGGATGCGGAGCGGGTGCCGCCGGGGTCCTGCCGATGAGATGTGACCTCACGGGAAGCTTCTTCCGGCAACCGGCCCTGCCAAGGGTCCTTCGTGCGTGCAAAATGCCTGACTTCAACCGTTAGCATCGGATTTCTGATCCGTCAAGCGTGGTGGGCCCGTTCCGCTCGGCCCGCGAGACGAGGTGACGGCGCAAGCCGGTGCAGCGCGTTGTGCGGGCGCTCGTCGAGCAGCCCGCCCAGGATGCGCGCACCGTCACGGACGGTGCGGGTTCGCGACAGGCCGTGGCGGCAGGGCAGTTCGAGACTCGGCACCTCGGCGATGCGCAGCCCGTAGTGCAGGGCGTGGGTGACCAGTTCGGCGCCCAGCTCCACCCCGCCCTCCCGCAGGTCGAGAAGGTCGACGAAGCCGCGGCGGAAGGCGCAGAAGCCGTACCAGAGGTCGGTCAGATGCTGACCGTACAGCTGCCGGGCGAGGCGCAGCAGCGCGCCGTGGCCGAGTCTGCGTACGAGCGGGTAGTCGGCGAAGTCGCCGCCCGCGATGAAGCGCGAGCCCTTGACGAAGTCGTAGCCGCTCTCCAGGTAGTGCAGGTAGTGCGGGATCTCCTTCGGCGACATGCTGCCGTCGGCGCCCATCAGCACGATGTGCTCGCCGCTGGCGGCGAGCAGCCCCGCGTGCGGGATGTCGCCCGCCTCGCAGTCCCACGGCCCGAGCCTGCGTACGGCCACGGAGGCCTGGGCATCGCCGGGGGCGGTGACCGTGACGGCGCCGGCCTTCGATTCGCCGGACGCGCTCCCGACCAGGACCACCTCACGGACCTCGGCCGGCACCTGCTCCAGCAGCCGGCCGGTGTCGCGGTCCCCGGGGCGTACCGGGATCACCAGACTCACCGTGCGGGTGTCCGCGTCGGGTGAACGGTCGGTCGACCGGCGCATCGGATGTGGCCCGTTACCCATTGGTACGGCTTTCTCCAGAATCGCGGGAGCGACTTTCAGCATCCTGCGGGAAATGCCGCGACGTCAAGGGCCGCGTCCTTCCGTCCGTGCGCCGAATGGCTCAGAGGAATACAATCCGTTCATGGCAGGGCGAATTGAGGACTACGCCCTCATCGGTGATCTGGAGACGGCTGCCCTTATCGGGAAGGACGGGGCTGTCGACTGGTGGTGCGCGCCTCGATTCGACTCACCCGCCTGTTTCGCCGCGATCCTCGGGGACGAGTCCCACGGGAAATGGAGTCTGGCGCCTGTCGGAAATCGCCCGTGCAGTCGCCGGAGTTACCGACGCGATTCGCTCGTCCTGGAATCGGTCTGGGAATCCCTCTCCGGCACCGTGCGCGTCATCGACTTCATGCCGCCGCGCGAACGCGCCCCGCAGATCATCCGGTTGGTGGAGGGCGTCTCCGGACGCGTCGACCTGCACGGTGAGTTGCGCATGCGGTTCAACCACGGCACCGTGACCCCCTGGTCCCGGTCGGTCGACCGGCGTACGGTCGCGACCGTGGCCGGCCCCGACGCCGCCTATCTGCGGTGCGGGCCGGGCACCGAGATCAGCGTCACCGATGAATGCATCTCGCTGGACGTGTCGGTGACGGCCGGTCAGCGCACCTCCTTCGTCCTCGGCTGGAGCCCTTCCCATGCCGCGCCGCCCCCGGAGCCCGACGTGGCAGGGGAATTGGCCCGTACGCTCGCCTTCTGGGACGAATGGTCCTCGCAATTCCGCTACGAAGGTCCTTTCCGAGAGGCCGTCATCCGATCGCTCGTCACCCTCAAAGCCCTCACCTACGAACCGACCGGCGGCGTCATCGCCGCGGCCACCGCCTCGCTCCCCGAACGCATCGGGGGAGAGCGGAATTGGGACTATCGATTCTGCTGGCTGCGCGACTCCACCTTCACCCTGTCCTGCCTTCTGCGCAGCGGATACCGACGCGAGGCCCTCGCCTGGAAGGACTGGCTGGTCCGCGCCGTCGCGGGTGATCCCGCCGACCTCCAGCCGCTCTACGGCGTGGGCGGTCAGCGCAACCTCCCCGAGGTGCGCGCCGACTGGCTGCCCGGCTACGAAGGCTCCAGGCCGGTCCGGTTCGGGAACGCGGCCGTCGACCAGTTCCAACTGGACATCTACGGAGAGGTGCTGAGCACGATCTACTCGGCCGTCCGCGCCGGAGTCGCCATCGACCCGCACGTCTGGAGCCTGATGGCCTCACTCCTGGAGTACGTGGAGAAACGCCGGCGGGAACCGGACGAGGGCATCTGGGAAGTGCGCGGCCCGCGCCGCCACTTCGTCCACTCCAAGATCATGGCCTGGGTCGCCGCCGACCGCGCCGTGCGCCTGGCCCGCGTCGCCGGGCTGCGCACCTCGGTCCAGCGCTGGCAGGCCATGCGCCGCGAGCTGCGCGACGAGGTGTGCGCGCGGGGCTGGAGCGACGTCCAGCAGTCGTTCGTGCAGTACTACGGAGCCCGGCGCATCGACGCGACGGCGCTGCTGATTCCCCGGCTCGGCTTCCTCCCCCCGTCCGACCCGCGCGTCCTGAGCACGATCGAGGCGATGGGCAGGCTCGACGACCGCGGATTCATACGCCGGTACGCGGATGTCGGCAATGGCGAGGTGCACGAGGTGGACGGCCTGGACGGCGCCGAAGGGGCCTTCGTGGCCTGCACGTTCTGGTACGCGGACGCCCTGGCGATGACGGGGAGGCCGGCCGACGCCCGTACCGCCTTCGAGCGGGTCCTCGACGTCCGCAACGACGTCGGACTGCTCGCCGAGGAGTGGGACCCCCACGCGGGCCGCCAGCTCGGCAACACGCCCCAGGCGCTCAGTCACGTGGCCCTGGTGAACACGGCGTTCACCCTCTTCGGAACACGGCGCCACGACCGTTCACCCGCCGGACGGTCCGCCGTGGCATGATCCCGCAGGCATCGGGGGCTGGAGCGGCTGACGCGCTCAGAGCGGCTGACGCCGCCCAGGACGGTTGATCCCCGAGGTCGCACGGGCCCGCCAGGACCGCCCACGCGCCACGACCGCCGAAGGCGCCGGTAGGGCCGCTCGGCGATTCGTTCGGGTGCGCCCAGCGGGCGCGCGGGACCCTGCCGGGTTCGAATCGGAGCATGGCCCCCTACGACAGGCACCGCGCCGACGGCACCCCGCAGTCGCTGACCGGCACCTGGTGGTACGCCGCCGTCGCCGGTGAAGCGGCCGACTCCTTCAGCGCCCGCGTACGCAAGAGGATGCGCCGCGCCTGCCTCGGCGCGGTGCTGCTCATGGCGGTCGTCTACGCCGGACTCGTCCTGACCGCGACGGGCCAGCGCTGGGAGAACGCCGTCCTCGCCGGCCGCTTCACCGACGAGACGCTGGCCGCCGCCCATGAGGCGAACAGCACACTCCAGCACATCACCGTCTACTCCCTCGCCCTCGCCCTGCTCGCCTTGACCGGCATCGGGATGCTGCGCCGGCGCTACACGCTGACCGTCGCCGCCCTGGGCCTCGTCGCCGTCTCACTGTTCCTCGCCGAGGTACTCAGACGCCTCCTCCTGGCCCGCCCCGACCTCGTCGAGGCGCCGGCACACCTGATGCGCAACAGCTTCCCCAGCGGGCACACCGCGATCGCCATGAGTGTGATGTTCGGTCTCGTCCTCGTCGTCCCCTACCGGGCTCGCGGCATCGCCGTGGGCCTGTGCGCCCTGTGGGCGACGGCCGTGGGCGCGTACACCGTGGCGGCCGGCTGGCACCGGCCCAGCGACGCGATCGGGGCCGACCTGCTCGTCCTCGCCCTGGCCTGCGGGCTGCTCGCGGTCCTCGCCCGCCGGGGCAAGGTCGCCCCCGCACGCACGCGCCGCTTCCCGCTGCGGACGCTCTTCGTCGTGGCGCCCCTCTCCCTCGTCGCCGTGGGCGGCCTCGGCACCGGGATCGTCCTCCTCGTCGACTCCATGTACGTCCTGGATCCCACCGACCCGTCCGTCCCCCGCCTCGCCTACCGGGCCGGACACGCGCTCGTCGCAGGGACGGGCGCGGCGGTCACGCTCGTGCTTCTGGCCCTGGTCCGCCGCGTCGACCCGGGCGCCACCCCCGCCCCGTACCGGCTCACGGGCACCCTCGAACCCGAGCCGACAGGGCCCTTTCCCACCGAGGCCGATCACGAGATATCTTGATGTCGAGCAATCTCGCAGACGCAGACGTGGAGCGGAGCACACCCGGTGACTGACTCGACCATCATCTACACCCACACTGACGAGGCGCCCGCCCTGGCGACGTACTCGTTCCTGCCCGTGATCCAGGCCTACGCCTCGACGGCCGGAGTCAATGTCGAGACCCGTGACATCTCCCTGGCCGGGCGCATCATCGCCGGATTCCCCGAGCGTCTCGAGGCGGGGCAGCGCATCGACGACGCCCTCGCCGAGCTCGGCGCGCTGGCGAAGACGGCCGAGGCCAACATCATCAAGCTTCCGAACATCTCGGCGTCCATCCCGCAGCTGAAGGCCGCGATCGCAGAGCTCCAGGCGCAGGGCTACGCCCTCCCGGACTACCCGGACGACCCGCAGACCGACGAGGACAAGGACGTCCGCGCCCGCTACGACAAGGTCAAGGGCAGCGCCGTCAACCCGGTCCTGCGTGAGGGCAACTCCGACCGCCGCGCCCCCGGCTCGGTCAAGAACTACGCCAAGACCCACCCGCACCGCATGGGCGCCTGGAGCGCGGACTCCAAGACCAACGTCGCGACGATGGGCCAGAACGACTTCCGCTCCACCGAGAAGTCCGCCGTCGTCACCGAGGCCGGCACCCTGCGCATCGAGCACGTCGCCGCCGACGGCACCACCACCGTCCTGCGCGAGTCGGTCCCCGTCCTCGCCGGCGAGGTCGTCGACGCCTCCGTCATGCGCGTCGCCGCCCTGCGTACCTTCCTCTCCGAGCAGGTCGCCCGCGCCAAGGCCGAGGACATCCTCTTCTCCGTGCACCTCAAGGCCACGATGATGAAGGTCTCCGACCCGATCGTCTTCGGTCACGTCGTGCGCGCCTTCTTCCCGAAGACCTTCGCCGCCCACGGTGCGGCGCTCGCCGCCGCCGGCCTCTCCCCGAACGACGGCCTCGGCGGGATCCTCAACGGCCTGGCCGCCCTCCCGAACGGCGCCGAGATCAAGGCGTCCTTCGACGCCGAGATCGCCGAGGGCCCGGCCCTCGCCATGGTCGACTCCGACAAGGGCATCACCAACCTGCACGTGCCGTCCGACGTCATCGTCGACGCCTCGATGCCGGCCATGATCCGCACCTCCGGCCACATGTGGGGCCCGGACGGCCAGGAGGCCGACACCCTCGCCGTCCTCCCGGACAGCAGCTACTCCGGTGTCTACCAGGCCGTCCTCGACGACTGCCGCGCCCACGGCGCCTTCGACCCGTCGACCATGGGCTCCGTACCGAACGTCGGTCTGATGGCGCAGAAGGCCGAGGAGTACGGCTCCCACGACAAGACCTTCGAGATCGCCGCGGCCGGCACCGTCCGCCTCGTCGACGCCGCGGGCAACGTGGTCCTGGAGCAGGAGGTCGCCGAGGGCGACATCTTCCGCGCCTGCCAGACCAAGGACCTGCCCATCCAGGACTGGGTCAAGCTCGCCGTCACCCGCGCCCGCGCCACCGGCGCCCCGGCCGTCTTCTGGCTGGACGAGACCCGCGCCCACGACGCCCGGCTGATCGCCAAGGTCGAGCAGTACCTGCCGGAGCACGACACCGAGGGCCTGGAGATCAAGATCCTCTCCCCGGTGGAGGCCACGAAGTTCTCCCTGGAGCGCATCCGCCGCGGCGAGGACACCATCTCGGTCACCGGCAACGTCCTCCGCGACTACCTGACCGACCTCTTCCCCATCCTGGAGCTGGGCACCAGCGCCAAGATGCTGTCGGTCGTCCCGCTGATGGCGGGCGGCGGTCTCTTCGAGACGGGCGCCGGCGGCTCCGCCCCGAAGCACGTCCAGCAGCTCGTCAAGGAGAACTACCTCCGCTGGGACTCCCTGGGTGAGTTCTTCGCCCTGGCCGCCAGCTTCGAGCACCTGGCCACCACCACGGGCAACGCCCGCGCCCAGGTCCTGGCCGACACCCTCGACCGCGCCACCGGCACCTTCCTCAACGAGGACAAGTCGCCGACCCGCCGCGTCGGTGGTATCGACAACCGCGGCAGCCACTTCTACCTGGCCCTGTACTGGGCCCAGGAGCTGGCCAGGCAGACCGACGACGCGCAGCTCGCCGAGGCCTTCGCGGGCCTGGCCAAGACCCTGACCGAGCAGGAGGAGACCATCGTCTCCGAGCTCAACGCGGTCCAGGGCTCCCCGGCCGAGATCGGCGGCTACTACCAGCCCGACCCGGCCAAGGCCGCGGCCGTGATGCGCCCGTCCGCCACCTTCAACGAGGCCATCGCGTCCCTCGTCTGACCCCGGCGCGACAGCTGTGCCGCCCCGGCCGGAATTCCTCCGGCCGGGGCGGTCCCGTCAGTGGCGGATGTGGCATCCGGGTGTGAACCTGGATGGATGAGCTGGGCATCATGGACGACCCCCGGCGTCTACACCGGGCGCGGTGGGGTGCTCACCGACGAAGTCGGTGCGGTCACGGGTGACCTGACCGTGCACACCACCTGGGCAGATGGCGAAGCACGCGTAGCCGTGCAGTACAGCGGTGCCTCCGACTGGTTCACGATGGCGGGCAGTCCGGTGCCGTGCTCCTCCGAGGCGGAGAGCCGCGAACTCCACGAGGCCGCCGTCGAGGCCGTACGGGCGGGGCAGGGCGCGACCTTGCCGTATCTGCCCCACCCACCCGCATAGCCGGCTTCGCGGCCCGGTAACCTCGCGTCCCCGGCCGCGAAGTGTTATCCCACCCGCTCCCACGGGTCTCCTCACGACGGGGACGGACAGACCCAGGTACGAGGGAGCAGGGCACATGCACAGCGACGAGCGCGGCACGGCCGCACTGGTGGACGCGGCGGCGGCGGGCGACGCCGACGCCGGTGAGCTGCTGATACGCGCCTACCTTCCGCTGGTCTACAACATCGTCGGCCGGGCGCTCGACGGGCACGCGGACGTCGACGACGTCGTCCAGGAGACGATGGTCCGCGCCCTCCACGGTCTGCCCGGGCTGCGCGACCCCGAGCGCTTCCGGTCCTGGCTCGTCGCGATCGCGATGAACCAGATCCGCCGCCGCTGGCGCGAACGGCAGAACGGCCCCGTCCCCGGCCTCGACCGGGCCGCCGAGCTGGCCGACCCCGACGGTGACTTCGTCGATCTGACCATCCTGCGGCTCGGCCTCTCCGGCCAGCGGCGCGAGGTCGCCGAGGCCACCCGCTGGCTCGACGAGAGCGACCGCGAGGTGCTCGCGCTGTGGTGGCTGGAGGCCGGCGGCGAACTCAGCCGCGCGGAGCTGGCCGAGGCGCTGGAGGTCACACCCGCGCACGCGGCCGTCCGCGTCCAGCGGATGAAGGAGCGCCTGGAGACGGGCCGGGAGGTCGTACGCGCCCTGGCCGGGCGGCCGCAGTGCGCGGAGCTGGCCCGGCTCACCGCCGACTGGGACGGCCGGCCCTCCCCGCTCTGGCGCAAGCGCCTCGCCCGCCATGTGACGAGCTGCGCCCGGTGCGTCCCCGCCGGCACGAACCTCGCCCCGGCCGAAGCGCTGCTGGTGGGCCTCGCCCTCGTCCCCCCGCTCCTCCTCTGGGCGGCACCTCCGCCGGAGACCGAGACGGTCGCCTGGGCGGAAAGCCAAGCGGACCCGAGCCTCTACGGGACGACGGGATCCGACCCGGCTCCGTACGCCGGCACGCCCGCGGATCCGGTCGCCGGCCAGGCCGCAGGGCCGGCAGCGGGCGGGAATCCTGCCCCGCACGCCGGTACCGGCCCGGTGCCCGCCGACTCCGGCGCCGGGACGAGCGCCGCGGCCGGGGGCTCATTGCGGCGGGCCTGGGTCGCCGGGGCGGCCACCCTCGGCGTACTCGGCGGGATCATCCTGCTGATGCCGTCCGAGCCGGAGGCCCGTGAGCCCGCGCCCCCCGTCACGCCGGTGGCGGCGCCGCCACCGGCGCCGACCACCCCGCCCTCGCCGAGCCCCACCACCCCCGAGCCCACCCCGACCCCGACCCCGACGCCCACCCCGACACGGACGGCCACCCCCGAGGAGCGGTTGAACCGCCTGGTCAACCAGCGGCGGGCGGAGGCCGGGTGCAAGCCCCTGAAGACCGATCCCCGGCTCGCCGAGGCGGCCCGCGCCTACGCCCGTGACATGGTGCGCCGCGGCTACTACGCGCACAGCAGCCCCGAGGGCCGGTTCGCCGACGCGCGCATCTCGGCCGCCGGGTACACCTGGTCGGCCTGGGCCGAGAACCTGGCGCGCGGCACGACCGACCCGGCCGCCGTCTTCGACGGCTGGATGGACGGCGCGATGCACGAGCAGAACATGCTGAACTGCCGCTACCGCGACACCGGCGTCGCCGCCGTGCCCGGGCCCGACGGCACGGTGTGGGTGCAGAAGCTGGCCGCGCCCGCGTCCTGAACCCGTACCGCCGCACCGACCCGCCGGATCAGCGCCGGACGGCGAAGTTCTGGACCCACCAGGGCCCGTTGGACGCCAGCGCCACCCCGACGCCGACGTCCTTGAACGAGCAGTTGAGGATGTTGCGGCGGTGACCGTCGCTCTTCATCCAGTCCTCCATGGCCTCCACGGGGGTCTTGGGGCCGCGGTGGATGTTCTCCGCCCAGCTGGACCATGTGTATCCGGCCGCCGTGATGCGGTCGCCCGCGTCCCGGCCCTCGGGGGTGGTGTGGCCGTAGTAGTCGCGGTCCGCCATGTCGTCCGCGTGGGACTGCGCCGATTCGTGCAGCCGTCCGTCGGCGCGCAGCGGGGAACAACCCGCCTTCTCCCGCTCGGTGTTGGCGAGCGCCACGACCTGCTCGACGAACTGCGCGGCCTTCCCGCCACCGCCCGCCTTCGGCACAGGGGCCACCGCGTTCTCCGGCGCGGGGGCCCGCACCGGGGTCCGCGCGGCGGGCGCCGAGGCCGACGCGGACTCCTTCGGGGCAGGGGCGGGCGCCGAGGGCGCGGACCGGTGCGCGGAGGGGGGCACGGATGGTGCGGCCCCCGAGGGGACGGCCTTGGCCGGGGTGGGTGAGACGGGCGCGGCCGGCGGTGCGGCGGGCGGATCCGACCGGCCGGCGAGGGGCGCCACATTCGTCAGCGCGACCTCCTCCGAACGGGTGTCCACCGCCGACGGGCCTCCCAGGGACGCCACGTACGCCCCGGCCGCGACCGTCAGCGCCACCGTCGCCGTACCCGCGAGAGCCACGGCCGTACGGAAGGACGGCGCCCGGCGGCCATGGCGTCGAGGACTCCCGCCTCTGCGGTGCCGGCCGCCGCCGTGCGTCCGCTGCTCGTCTGGCCTTGGCTCGTCGTGGTGCTGCATGGGCTCCGCTCTCTGCTCCGGGGCCGCCGGACGGTCCGGCGGCAGGGGAGAGCCGCCGGGGCGACAGTCCTCACCCTTTCCTGGCCAGGACCGGCCGACACACCGCGTCAACCTGCCGCGTCACCCCGCCGGGTCAACCCGTAGCGCCACCGCATCACTCGTGCGGCACGACCGCCACCGGGCACGGAGCCAGATGGAGCGCGGCGTGCGCCACGGAACCGATCCGGGGACCGATCGCCCCACGCCGGGCCCGGCGCCCGACCACGAGGAGCCGCGCCCCGCCCGATGAGGTGAGAAGCACCTGCCCGGCGCTCCCGATCTCCACCTGCTCCGTCACCCGGACGTCGGGGTACCGCTCCCGCCACGGGGCCAGGGCCTCGCGCAGCGCCTTCTGCTCGTACGGGACGAGTCCGCCGGCCTCGTCGGCGAGCGCCATCGACCCGGGGCTGTAGGTGTACAGGGACGGCAGGCTCCATGCCCGTACCGCCCGGATCGACGCCCCGCGTGCCGCCGCCGTCTCGAACGCGAAGCCCAGCGCGGGGGCGCTGTCCTCCGGCCCGCCCAGCTGGCCGACGACGATCTCGCCGCCCTCGGGATCCGGCTCCTCGTCGCCGTGCGCACGGACCGCCACGACGGGCCCGGTGGCGCCCGCGATGATCTGCTGGCCGTACGAGCCGAGCAGGAACCCGGCCACCGCCCCGTACCCGCGCGAACCGATGACGAGCATCTCGGCCCGCTTCTCGGTGCTCAGCAGCGCGGCGACCGGCGTGTCGGGCAGGACCTCGGCGGAGAGTGCCAGGCCGGGAAAGCGCGAGGCGATCGCCGACTCTGCCTCGCGCACCACCTCGGCGGCCATCCGCTCCTGGTGGGCCGGATCCTGGGTCAGCGGGAGGTCGAGCGGCTGCCATCGCCAGGCATGGACCAGGCGCAGCGCCAGCCCGCGGTGCGAAGCCTCACGCGCGGCCCAGTCCGCCGCTGCCAGACTCTCGGTCGAACCGTCCACTCCGGCGACGATCTCACGGCTCATCAGGCTGCCTCTCCACTCGACGAATCCGGCCTGTCGGCCGGCGCCTTTCCTCTCCAGCTTGGGTCAAACGACCGCGCGGCGAGAGGGCCGGAGGTCCCGACATGCCGACAGCATGCCGACGACATGCCGACAGCGCCCGTCACGCGAGCAGTCTGAGCCCCGGCCGCGTGCCGTGGAGATAGTGGTCGCCGATGTCGCGCAGGCGGTGCGTTTCGGAGGACCGGGCCGTCAGCGCGCGGGCGTTGCGCCAGAAGCGGTCGAAGCCGGGGCCGCCGCCCGGGGCGTCGGCGGGCTCCGTGGTGTCGACGAGTTCGAGGATCCGGCTGGTGATCCGTACCGCCGCCCGGCTCGTCACGGCCTCGGCCGCGGCGACGAGCACGGCGATGTCGGCGCGCTCCTCGACCCCGAGCGCGCTCCCGGTCACCAGACCGCGCGCCAGGACGTCCGTCGCCCGCTCGACGACGGCCGCGGCGGCATGGGCGGACGTGGCCAACTCTCCGTACGCCAGCAGGAGGAACGGGTCCTCGCGGCCGAAGGGGTCGTCGGACGTGTCGTCGGGCGCGCCCGTGCGCGATCCGGTGCGTCGCGGGACCGCCCGGGTCGCGCGGCTGACGTCCCGGGCCTCGGCCAGCGCTCCCTCGGCGATGCCGAGTCCGACATGGACGAGCAGGAGACGCAGCGCGAGCGGGGCGAGTGTCGTGAAGGGGGCGACGGCGTGCTCGTCGCGGGGGAGCGCACCGAGGACGTTCCGCGCGTCCACCCGTACCTGGTCGAACGTCACCGTCCCGGCACCCGAGAGCCGCTGCCCGACCCGCTCGGCACCGGGCTCGATGAACACGGCGGGGTCCGCGGGGTCCACGAGGAAGACGAGCAGTTCCCCGGTCTGCGTACAGCGCGCCCCGACGACGAGACGGTCGGCGACGCTCACCCCCGAGGCGAAGGAGCGCCGTCCGTCGAGGAGATACCCGCCCGGCGCCGGGGTGAGGGTGAGGCCGGGCTCCGCGGGCGTACGGGACGGCTCGATGCCGCCGGCGAGCAGCCGTCCCTCCCGTGCCGTGCCGTCCTCGAAGGCGGTGTGCGGGGCGCTCGCGGGGACGGGTGCCTCGCCGCCGGTGAGGAAGCGGGCGGTCCAGGAGAGGACGTGGTGGTGGGCGAGGAGCTCGCCTATGGAGCTGTCGGCCGCGGAGATCTCCCGGATCACCGCGCAGGCGGCCCGCCAGTCGGCTCCTCGGCCGCCCGGTCCCGGCGGGGCGAGCAGGGCGGGCAGTCCGGCCTCCTGGAGCCGGGCGACCTCGTCGAACGGGGGCTTGCCCGCCCGGTCCCTGGCCGGGGCGTCGAAGGCGAGGTCGTCGGCGAGCTCCCGGGTGACGCGGGGCCAGATCTCGTCGTCACCACGGCGGTCGGCCGGTCGGGAGGTGGGGCGTAGCGCTGACTTCTTCGGCGTTCTCACGTCACCTCTTAGGTTCCCTAGGTTCCCCACTGGAATGGTAGGGATATTCGCAGAGGGTCGCCGGGCCGCCAAGGGGCGTTCACATCATGGACGGTCGAATCTCGTGAGCCGAGACATCGAGGGCTGTGCCGTGGGGAGTTGTCAGGGGTTGGTCCAGGCGTCCGGGGCCTCCGCGAGCCCGGAGATCTCGTCCGGCAGCTTCGCCGCCGCCAGATCCGCGAGCGACACCCCGTCGAGCACCTGGCGCACATTCGCCCGCAGCGCGATCCAGAGCGTCAGCAGGGACTCGGCCGGGCCCGTGTACGAGAGCTCCGGCGGTCGCACCCCGCGTACGGACACCAGCGGGCCGTCCACGCAGCGGATGACGTCCGCGACGGAGATCGACTCCGCCGGCCTGGCCAGCCAGTACCCGCCGTTCCCGCCGCGCTGGCTCTGCACCAGGCCGCCTCGGCGCATGTCGCCGAGGATCCCTTCCAGGAACTTGTGCGAGATGTCCTGGTCGTCGGCGATCGCCTCGGCCTTCACCGGCCCCGTGTCCTGGGCGGCGGCCAGCTGGAGCGCGGCGCGTACCGCGTAGTCGGCCCTGGCTGAGATGCGCATGCCCGCATTATTCCGCACCTTCGTGACCGGATTCGTACGCCCGGCCAGGAGTGTGCCCGGGGTTGGTCCGCGCTCTTGACGCGGACTGTGACCGCGTCGACACTCAGGAACGGGAACCCGAGTGAACAGGTAGGGAATGATGGGAATCGCCGGAACGCAGGACACCGCCGGGGCCGCCCGGCAGCCGCTCTCACCGGCCCTGACCTCCCGTCGCCACATCGACCTCCTGCGGATCTGCGGCGCGACGCGCCGTCACCGCAGCCGGGGCGCGGGCTCGGCCCGCTGAGCGGCCGCGCCGAGGCCCCTGCGCACGGCTGCGCGCTCTCCTCCTTCCCGTATCGCCGCTGCCTCCGGGCGCGCGCCGACGTCGTCGTGCGCTGCCGTGACCCAGCACCGAGCACCCTCAGGGAGAAGCATGTCCGTCATCCAGCACCACGGTCCGTACGCACCGCCGTACCTCGCCCCGTTCGTCCCCCCGGTGACCGCCCGGCCCGCCTTCTCCGGCCGGATCGGCCAGGACGTCCGCAGCGGCCACTACCCCGTGCCGCACCGCTACCGGCTCCATGTCGCGCGTGCCTGTCCCGGCTGTCTGCGCATCGCCGTCACCCACGGCCTCCTCGGCCTCCAGGAGACCGTTCCGCTGTCCTTCCTCCCGGCCGCCCCCGACACACCCGGCGGTGGTTACGCCGTGCTGCGCGCCCTCTACGAGGCCAGCGCCCACCAGTACGCCGGACCGGCGGCCGCGCCCGTGCTCAGCGACGGGTGGACCGGCCGGATCGTCAGCACCCACGCGCCCGACATCCTGCGCGACCTCGCACTCCGGTTCCGCGGCCCGGACCGGCCCGACCTGCTGCCCGAAGGGTGCGACGCGGAGATCGAGGCGATCGGCGACCTCTGTGCACGTGGCATCGACGGAGCCGTGCGCGACGCGGGGCAGCCGGGGCTCGACACGGAAGCCGTCCGCCGGGGCCCGCTCGTCGTCCTCTTCGCCGCCCTCGGTGAGCTGGAGCGCATGCTGGAGCGGCGGCCGTACGTGCTCGGCGACGCCGTCACCGCGGCCGACGTCCAGGTGTGGGTGACCCTGCTCCAGCTGGACACGGTCCACCGCAGGCACCTCGACGGTGCCACGCGGGACCGGATCGCGGGACACCGGGCGCTGTGGTCCTACGCCCGACGCCTCGCCGCGCACCCGGCGTTCGCACCCCACCTCGACTTCGGGAGCGGCGTCGGCGACGGTCAGGCCGCGAGCGGCTCCCAGTCCTTCCTGACCTCGAAGCGGTATGTGCTCCGGTCGAGCACCCGCCCGTCGCCGTCGACGAGCGCCGCCTCCACCTCGTACAGGCCCCGGGCGCGTGGGCCGTTCGGTACCCGCTCGGGCGGGAGGGCCAGCTCGTACGGACCGCCGTGCCGGAAGTCCCCGAGCGTCACTTCGCGACCGCCGAGTTCGGCTCCGGCCCGGTGCCGGACGTCGACCACCTTCAGGCCCGTCACCGACGTGCCGTCCACCTGGAAGCGGACCACGGCCCGGCACTCCGTGCCTTCCTTGACCGTGAACGGGGCGGACGCCTGCTCCGCCGCGGGCACCGGTACGGAGATGTCCTCGTGTCCGGTGTATTGGAGCTCCAGTCCGAGCAACCGGACGGTGGGACGCTCCCGGGGAGGGACGGCCGGGGCCGTGTCGGCGAGG
Organism: Streptomyces sp. NPDC012508; assembly: GCF_042902595.1. Taxonomy (NCBI): domain Bacteria; kingdom Bacillati; phylum Actinomycetota; class Actinomycetes; order Kitasatosporales; family Streptomycetaceae; genus Streptomyces; species Streptomyces sp. NPDC012508. Next base: position 73,857 of record NZ_JBIBEO010000013.1, on the reverse strand, counting down.
GAAACCATGGTGTGCTCGCCTCTCAGGGCAGGGCCTCGCGAACGAGGGGGACGGTACGACGACGCACCAGCGGCTACCCGCTAGGCCCCCGCCCATGCGGGGCGGTCGACGCGGCGCGGCGGGCGGGCGGCGCGGCGGGGGAGACGGCGCGCGACGCGCCCGTGTCTCTCAGCCTACGCGGCGCCCCGTGAGCGGCCCGGTGGCGTCCCCGCTGCCTGCCCGTACACCCCGCAGAAAGGCACCCAGTGCCTCCAGGGAGGTCGAGGACGGCTCCCAGTCGAGCTCGCGCCGCGCCCGGTCCGGGGCCAGCAGCGGAATCCTCAGCACCGCGTCGAAGAGGTCGGGCGAGGCGGGCACCACCCGCAGGTGCCAGGCGGCCGAAAGCAGGCTCCGTGCCGCGCCGTTCGGCACCTTCACGGGCCGTGCGTCAAGGAGCGAGGAGAGCACCGCGGTGTCGATCACCGGGTCCGCCGCGAGGTTGAAGGGGCCCCGGACGTCCCGTACGAGCGCGCGGCGGTACGCGTCGGCCGCGTCGTCCGTGTGCAGTGCCTGGAAGCGCAGCCCCTGCAGCTCCGGCAGGACGGGCAGGAGCTCGGGACGGAACAGCCAGCCCGGGAAGTACCGGCCGGCGAAGATCCGGCGCTGCTCACTCGCCGACTCCTCCTTGAAGAGGAAGCAGGGCCGCATCCGCACCACCCGCGTCTGCGGGTGGTCGCGCTCGAAGGTGTCCAGGACGCGCTCCAGATACGCCTTCTCCCGGGTGTACGCGGCGCCCGGCCAGCCATGGGTCGGCCAGGACTCGGAGACGGGCGTGCCGTTCTCCGGCCCCGGCGAGTAGGCGGCGACGGACGAGGCGCACACCAGGGTCGGCACGTGCGCCGCCGCCACCGCGTCGAAGACCCGCAGGGACCCGAGCACGTTGGTCCGCCAGGTCTCGACGGGATCGTGGGTCGGCTGGAACCGCCACGCCAGATGGACCACGGCGTCGGCGTCCGCGATGTACTCCGCGAGCCGCGGCTCGTCGCTCTCCAAAGACAGGTCGACCTCGGCCCACTCGGTCTTCTCCAGCGTCAACGCGGGGGTGCGCCGGGCGAGTCCGAGGACGGAGGCGATCCGTGGCTCGCGCGCCAGAGCCCGCATCAGGCTCGTCCCGACATTGCCCGTGGCACCGGTGACGACGACCTTCAGTTCCGTACTCGCCTTCATGGAACGACCTTCCGTCATTCCCGGCGGACGCGCATGTCGACCGGAAGGCGTGACGCATCGTGTTCGCATGGGTCGCGCGGGTGACGCGGTGACCCGAATATGGAGCGACGGAGGGAAGGGGGCCGCGCCAGGAGGAGCATGATGTTGCTGCCCGACAGAAACAAGATCGACCGGCTGCTGCGGCACTACCGGGCCCAGGAAAGGGTGGTCCTGGCCCGGCCGTGCGACCTGTCGATCCGCAGGAGGTTCGAGGACACGGCGTACACGCTCTGCGTGTTGATGGGGGAGCGGACCGCGCGCGAGGCGGTGCACGCCGCCGAGCGGTACGTGGGACGGACGAGCCCCGCGCCCCGGCAGGCGCTGGAAGGGCTCCCCGGTGCCTGACCGTTACGGCATCCCGGGGCACCTCGTCGCGGCCGATGGGACAAGAGAGGCGTTCCGGGGTAGGTCCGGGGCATGAGAGAGATGGACCCCTGACTCTGTACGACCATGGAGGGAGGCGGGTGATCCGATGACGTCGGAGCGGTTCGCCGTCACGGCCGAACCCGGACCGCAGCCCGGTGCCGTGGTGCTCTCCCTCGCGGGGGAGCTGGACCACGACACGGCGGACACACTGCGAAGCGCTCTGGAGGAGCGGACCGGCGCGGTACGGATCCTGGTCGACTGCGAGCAGCTGAGCTTCTGCGACTCGACCGGCCTGAACGTGCTGCTCCGCGCCCGCCTGCGCGCCCTGGAGGAGGGCGGCCGGCTGGAACTGGCGGCCCTTCGCCCGCCCGTGGCCCGGATGTTCGAGATCACGGGGGCGCGGACGGTGTTCCGGGTGTACGAGGACGTGGCCGAGGCGCTCACCGACCACCCGGCCGGTGGCTAGGCGCGGATGGCGGAGGGAGTCGTGGGCGGGAAAGGCGTGGACGAGGGACAGGTGCGGCGGCTGGTGCTGTTCGGGACCAAGGGCGTCGTGATGCGCTGTCGTGACTTCACGGCGGAGGCGCTGACCGACTGGGGCTGGATCCCGGCCGAGGACGACGAGGGGCGGGAGCGGGCGGAGGACGTCCTGCTCCTGGTCTCCGAGGTCGTCACCAACGCCTGCCTGCACGCCGGAGGCCCCGAGGAACTGGTCCTGCGCCACCGGGACGGACGGCTGCGGGTCGAGGTCTTCGACGGGAACCCGGAGCACCCGCGTAGGCGCCAGCCCCGCGCGCCGTCGCTGCCCGGAGGCCACGGTCTGATGGTCCTGGATCGCCTGGCGCGCGCCTGGGGCTCCGAAGCCCGTGAACGCGGCAAGGTCGTCTGGCTGGAAGTCACCCGCCCCGCACCGCGCGGCGACGCGTGACCGCGTCGGGCCTCGTACGTGGTCACTCGCCCAGCACCTCGTGGCGATGGCTGCCCGACCGCGTCGGGCTCCGTGCGTGACGCCCTCGCTCCCGCGAGGGCGTCAGCGGCTCGGTGGCCCGGTTCTGCCTAGTCGTCCGCCGGGTCCTCCAGGAGGCCCGTTCGGAGCTCGTCGAGGATGCGGGCCAGCAGGCGCGAGATGTGCATCTGCGAGAGGCCGAGCCGTTCGCCGATCTCCGCCTGCGTCAGCTCCTCGCCGAACCGCAGTGCCAGGATCCGCCGGTCGCGCTCCTCGAGCCGCGCGATCAGCGGCTTCAGCGACTCCAGCGCGTCGATCAGCTCGAAGGCCCGCTCCTCCTCACCCAGCCGCCGCGCCCCCACAGTGACGGCCGACTCGTCGTCCCCGGTCGGCGTGTCGAGCGACCGGGCCACGTAGCCGTTCGAGGCCTGCTCGCCCTCGGCCACGCTCTCCTCACCGATCCGCAGATGGCCGGCGAGCTCCGCCCGGGTCGGGCGCCGACCGAGCCGCTGCTCCAGCGTGTCGATGGCCTTCGCCAGCTCGATGCGGAGCTCCTGAAGGCGGCGCGGCACCTGGACGGCCCAGCTGGTGTCACGGAAGAAGCGCTTCATCTCGCCCACGATGGTGGGCAGCGCGAACGCCGAGAACTCCACGTCGCGGCCGGCCTCGAACCTGTCGATCGCCTTGATCAGTCCGATCGTGCCGACCTGGACGATGTCCTCCGTGGGCTCGGCCCGGTTCCGGAAGCGGCGGGCGGCGAACTTGACCAGGCTGAGGTTCAGCTCGATCAGGGTGTTCCGCACGTACGCGTGCTCGGGCGTGCCCTCCTCCAGTGCCTCCAGGCGGGTGAAGAGAGCGGTCGAGAGCGTCTGGGCGTCGGTCGTGCTCACCTCGGTGGGCCGGTCGACCTCGGGCAGACCGTCCAGCGCGCGCTCGCGCACGGCCGCGGCGTCGTCGACCTGGATGCGGGTCGAGACGGTGGGCTTGCGGAGGGTGGACATGAGGGCTCCCTCGACGCGATGGGACGAGCTCTCGCCGCCGGTGCGGCGGCCGGCTCCGTCGTTCGAGCGTCCACAGGCAATCATTCCCCTTCCTGGCGGTTTGACACTGAATGTCCGGGAAGCGGAGACGTATGACGAGTGCACCGAGGGTTGACGGAACGGCCCGCGCCCCTGACCGGTCCCGGCTTTTCACGCTGGGCGACGGCCCGGGCGTGGTCGGGGAATGCCGCGACCTCACGCGGCGGGCGCTCCAGGACTGGTTCGGCACCCGGGCCCTCGTCGGGAACGTCGCGGTGGACGACATCCTGCTGCTCGTCTCGGAGGTCGTCGCCAACGCGTACGAGCACGGGGGAGCCCCCTACGAGCTCCGTCTCGACCGCACCGGCGGCCGGCTGTGGGTCCAGGTCAGCGACACCAGCCCCGTCCGCCCCCGGCCGCACGGCCCGCACCGGGCAAGCCGCACCTCGGGACACGGGCTCTACCTGCTCGAACGGCTCTCCGTCGGATGGGGCTCCGTCCCGCGCGGCCAGGGCAAAGCGGTCTGGTTCGAGGCGGCGGTGACCGACGCCGCCGACCCTGCGGGCCCTGCTTGGAGCGACGCTGCCGACCCCCGCGGGCGCTGCCTGGAGTGACACTGCCGACCCCGCGCGCGGTGCCTCGGGCGGTGCCTAGAGTGGAGAAGCGGAACGGTGTCGCCGCGGCTGCGCCCGGTAGGCGTATCAGGCGCCGCGTGGCACGAGCACCGCGCCCGTACCGCTCTCGTACCCCCTCCGTGGAGCGTGAGGTCCGCGATGGAGAGTTCCCCCCGGCAGCCCCACCCCGATCCGTACGCGCCCGCCTACCGACTCGGTGAGGACGGGCTCGGCGAGCTTCTGGCCGGGCTCACCGCCGTACGGGACGGTGACCTCGCCGTCCGGTTGCCGGAGTCCGCCGGAGGCATCCTCGGCGAGATCGCGGCCGTCTACAACGACATGGTCGACCGGCTCTCCCTGGTCACCTCCGAGGTCACCCGGGTCGCCAGCGAGGTGGGCGGACAGGGCCTGCTCGGCGGCCGGGCCCGCGAACTCCGTGTGAGCGGCGTCTGGCGCGAACTGACCTCGGGCGTGAACACCATGGCGGACAACCTGACCTCCCAGGTCCGGTCCATCGCCCAGGTCGCCACCGCCGTCGCCCAGGGCGACCTCACCCGGAAGATCCGCGTCGACGCCCGCGGCGAGATCCTGGAGCTGAAGGAGACCATCAACACCATGGTGGACCGGCTGTCCTCCTTCGCCGAGGAGGTCACCCGGGTGGCCCGTGAGGTCGGTACGGAGGGCAAGCTCGGCGGCCAGGCCACCGTCCACGGCGTCTCCGGCACCTGGAAGGACCTCACGGACAACGTCAACTCGATGGCGGACAACCTGACCAACCAGGTCCGCAACATCGCCCAGGTGACCACGGCAGTCGCCCAGGGCGACCTCACCAGCCGGATCGACGTCGCGGCGCGAGGCGAGATCCTGGAGCTGAAGACCACGATCAACACCATGGTCGACCAGCTCTCCTCCTTCGCCGCCGAGGTCACCCGGGTGGCCCGTGAGGTCGGTACGGAGGGCAAGCTCGGCGGCCAGGCCGAGGTCGAGGGCGTCTCCGGCACCTGGAAGCGCCTCACCGAGAACGTCAACGAACTCGCCGGAAACCTGACCCGCCAGGTCCGCGCCATCGCCGAGGTCACCAGCGCCGTCGCCGAGGGCGACCTCACCCGCTCCATCACCGTCGAGGCACCCGGCGAGGTCGGCGAGCTGCGGGACAACATCAACGCGATGGTCGAATCGCTGCGCGTCACCACCCGCGCCAACGAGGAACAGGACTGGCTCAAGACCAACATCGCCCGCATCGCCGCCCTGATGCAGGGCACCCGCAGCCTGCCGGACGTCGCCGAACTCATCATGACCGAGGTACCGCCCCTGGTCTCCGCCCAGTACGGCGCCTTCTTCCTCGCCCGGCACGACGACCGCGGCACCGAACTCGTCGTGACCGCCTCCTACGGAGCGCCCGACGAACCCGACGCCCCGGCCCGTCGCTTCCGTCTGGGGCAGTCCCTCGTCGGCCAGGCCGCCGGCGACCGGCGCACCCTCGTCGTCGAAGGGGTGCCCGCCGGGTACGCCACCATCGCCTCGGCGGCCGGTTCCGGCGAACCGGCCATGCTGATCATCCTGCCGATCGTCGTCGAGGACCAGGTCCTCGGCGCCGTCGAACTCGCCTCCCTCCGGCCCTTCACAGCCATCCACCGAGACTTCCTCGAGCAGTTCGTCGACACCGCGGGCGCCGTCGTCAGCTCGCTCGTGGCCAACCTCCGTACCGACGAGCTCCTCGGCCAGTCCCAGCGGCTGACCGACGAACTGCGCTCCCGGTCGCAGGAGTTGCAGGCCCGGCAGCAGGAACTCCAGGACTCCAACGCGGAACTGAAGGAGAAGGCGGCGCTGCTGGCCGAGCGCAACAAGGACATCGAGTCCAAGAACCTCGTCATCGAACAGGCCCGGCAGGAACTGGAGGCACGCGCCCATCAGCTCTCCCGGACCTCCATGTACAAGTCCGAGTTCCTCGCCAACATGAGCCACGAGCTGCGCACGCCGCTCAACAGCCTGCTGATCCTGGCCCGGTTGCTGGCCCAGAACCCGGAGGGGAACCTGACGGAGAAGCAGGTCGACTACGCCGAGGTCATCCACTCCGCAGGATCCGACCTGCTCCAGCTGATCAACGACATCCTCGACCTGTCCAAGGTCGAGGCGGGCAAGATGGACATCCGTCCCGAACGGTTCGCGCTGCACCAGCTCCTGGAGTACCTGGAGGCGACGTTCGGGCCGGTGGCCGACGAGCGCGCGCTGACCTTCTCGATCACCGTCTCCTCGGACGTACCCGAGGAACTCACCACCGACGAGTCGCGGTTGCGGCAGATCCTGCGCAACCTGCTCTCCAACGCGCTGAAGTTCACGGACGAGGGCGGGGTGGAGTTCAGCATCGAGTACGCGGGCGACGACGAACCGCCCGTCGCGCTGCGGGGTGGCGGGCCCGTGCTCGCCTTCCGCGTCAGCGACACCGGCGTCGGCATCCCCGCCGAGCGCCTCGAAGGGATCTTCGGCGCGTTCCAGCAGGGTGACGGGACGACCGCCCGCCGCTACGGCGGTACCGGTCTCGGGCTCTCCATCAGCCGCGAGGTGGCCGGGCTGCTGGGGGGTGCGATCGACGTCGACTCCACCCCGGGCAAGGGGAGCCGGTTCACGTTCTATCTGCCCGCCCCGCAGCCCGCCCCGGCGGGAGCGCGGGCCGCCGCGGCCGGCGCCGACGCGGGCCGGGCCACGAACGCCGGATCCCCCGGGGCCCACCCCACCGGCGCCCAGGACTCCAGGACCGCCGGGCGTACCGTCCTCGTGGTCGACGACGACGTGCGCAACGTCTACGCGCTCACGGAGGTGCTCGAACGCCACGGTGTCCAGGTGCTCCAGGCCGACAGCGGAGACGCGGCCCTCACCCTCCTGGAGCGGCACGACGAGGTCGAACTCGTCCTGATGGACGTGATGATGGCGGGCATGGACGGCTACGCCACGACCGAGGCGATCCGCCGCCTCCCGGGCCGCGGCGGGCTTCCCGTCATCGCCGTCACCGCCAAGGCCATGCCGGGCGACCGCGCCCGGGCCCTCGCCGCCGGCGCCAGCGACTACGTGGCGAAGCCCGTGGACGCCGACGAACTCATGGGCAAGGTCCGGCAATGGCTGACCGCACCGACGCGATGACGCGGCAGCGAAGTCGCGTGGCCTTGGTGCGAAGGCTCAGGGTCGTGGACCCGCCGGGCGCCCTCGTCAGCGTACGAGCACGGCGACGAGGCTCGTGTCGTCGTCCGTGTCGCCGTCGGCGACGTCGAGAAGGCGCTCCACCTGTTCGTCCGGTGAGAAGCCGCTGACCAGTTCCGCCTGCGCCGCGAGCCGCGCGAGCCCGTCGTCCAGGCCGTCGTGACGGCGTTCGATCAGCCCGTCCGTGAACAGCAGCAGCGTGTCGCCCGGTCGCAGCGCGGTGCGCCGTTCCTGGTACGCGTACGAGGGCACCGCCCCCAGCAGGACGTCCTGCGGCGGGTCGATCAGCCGCGCCGCGCCGTCGCGCACGAGGAGCAGCGGCAGGTGCCCCGCGCTCGCCCAGACCAGCTCCCGGTCCGCCGGGTCGTACAGCGCGCACACCGCGGTCGCCGTCGGATGCCCGCTCGTGCGCAGCGTCATCTCGTTGAGCCACTCCATCAACCGCCGCGGCGACTCCCCGGTGATGGCCAGCCCCCGCTGGGCGTTGTGGAGCGCCACCATCCCGGTCACCGAGTCGATGCCGTGCCCGGCCACGTCCCCGACCGCCACGAGGACCTTGCCGCTGGGCAGCGGCTGGACGTCGTACCAGTCGCCGCCCACCCGGTACTCCGCTGCCGCGGGCCGGTACCGGGCCGCCACCACGAGACCGGAGAACTCCTGGAGATCGGGGACCTCGGGCACGATCGCCTGCTGGAGCTGCTGCGCCATCTGGTGCCGCAGTTCGGCCCGTGTCCGTACGGCCGTCAGCTGGTCGAAGGTCGCGGTCAGCGCCGCCTCGGTGCGTCGGCTCGCGGACACGTCCTGGTACACCCCCGCGAAGCCCGTGACCGTCCCGCCGTCGAGCAGCGGCTCCGCCGCCACCCGGACATGGCGGACGGCCCGGTCGCCTACGACGATCCGCAGCACGGCCTGAGCCCCGGTGCGCCGCTCGGTGAGCACCCTGAGCAGATCGGTCAGCGCCTCCCCGTCCTCCGGGTGCACCAGACCGCGCAGCCCGAGCAGGGGCACGGGAGGCTCCTCACGCCCTCGGCCGAAGACGGCGTACGCCTGCTCCGACCACACCGTGTCACCGCCGGTCAGGCTGTCCTGGAACAGCGCCACGCTCTGCAGCCGGGACACCGCGCGCTCGGACGCGAGCCAGGGATCGGTGACGGCGTGCCACAGCACCACCACCCGCTCGTCCCCGGCCGGCAGGACCCGTACGTCGAGCAGCGGCGCGTCGTCGTCCTGCCCGGGGGTCGCCGACGCCGGGAGCCGCGCCACCCGCTGGGTGCGCGCCGTCCGGTGGGCACGCCGGGCCAGATGGGCGACGTCGGCGTGGACCCGGGGGAGGGCGAGCGCCAGGGACCGGTCCTCCGGCGGGTGCGCGCCCCCCAGAGCCGCCACGGCGGACTCGTTGAGATGCTCGACCGTGGGAGGCGACGCGGGCAGGCCCACCCGCAGCAGCATCGCCGGGTGGGAGAGCGCGTCCAGGACGTCCACGAGCGCCGGAGCGCCCGACGGGGAGGAGTCCGTCGCGTCGAGCACGGTGCCCGCCACCTCGATCAGGCCCATCAGGGCCTTTCGCAGGGGCTCGTCGAAGGTCGTGGGGCCCGGCCAGGCGGCCAGCGCCAGGCCGACCGTCCCGCCGCGCAGCCGCAGCGGGAGGACCGCCCGCCCGGCGCGTGGAGCGGGGCCCGGCAGCACCTCCGCCGCCTCGGGGCCGGCGTCCAGCCAGACAGGCTCGCCGTCGGAGAGGACGGAGCGGAACGCGGGCGGGGCCGCAGGGGGGATCCACTGCCAGGCCGCCGCCTCCGCCGCACCGACGCCGGCGTGTCCGGCCAGGCGCAGACAGCCCCACGCGTCCCGGCGCCAGAGCCACAGGCTCTCCGCGCCGAGCGGGGCGAGCCCGCCTTCGAGCAGGGCGTGCGCCGCCTCGCCGACGGTGTCCAGCGTCTCGGCCGCGCTGGCCGCCCGCCGCGCCCGGCGCTCGTCGGGGGTGCTGAAGACGACGGGAGGGGGAGGGGCGGGCTCCGCACGCGCGGGAGCCGAGGAAGAGGAGGAGAGCGACGACGTGGAGGTGGGAGAGGCGACGGAGGCGGCCGGAGCGTCGCCGGACGCTCCGGCGACGCCGTTGACGATGTCGGCGGACAGGTCCTCGACGCCGAGCCCGGTCGCGTGGGACAGGGCGGTCAGGTGCTCCGCCGCGTCGGCGGGGGAGGCGCCCAGCTGGGCCGCGAGGACGCCGGTCGCCAGATCGATCAGATGGCGGCGGGTGAGTTCGGCGCGCAGTCGCCTGTTCTCGGCCGAGAGGCCGGCGGCACCGGGCCCCTCGGGCCCCTCCGCAGACGTCGTCACGACTCCTGCCGTCCCTCCACCACACGGATGTCCCTAGATGCTCCTATTCGCTCTGGATTCTACCGTTGTGCGTGATGGCGGGGCGTGTCCGAACGCTCGTTGCGGGTACGCGCTCGGCGGAACGGATTCGGCGTCCAGGTGGGAGGTGCCCGGCGATGGACCGAGCCCGACTCTCACCGCGCGAGCGGCGCGTCCTGGCCGAGATCGAGGAGACGCTCGGCGAGGACGCTTCGCTGGAGCGCGGATTGCGCACGATGAGCGCCGAGCGCGCGGGCCGCCGGGCGTGGGAGCAGCCTGGCCCGGGTCCGGGCGGCCGACGCGAGGCGATGGCCGTCACGTTGCTGGGGGGCCTCGCTCTCGTCCTGCTCGTGCTCGCGGTCGTGACCGCCGAGCCTGCCCTGATCTGGGCCTTCGCGGCCGTGTGGGTGATCACCCTGTCCGGTCTGCTGCGCCTCGTCATCCGCTGGTCCCGACGGCTGAAGCCGAACGCCTGGCCGCCCTGACACCGAGGCGTCGCGGTTCGACCGACCCCACGCCCCACACCCCCACGCCCCACATCTCCACGCCTCCACGCCCTCACCTCCACATCCACGCCCCGACATCGGAGAGGAGCACGTCATGCCGCGCGGATCGAGCCCCAAGCGGGAACGGCAGTACGAGCACATCAAGGAGAGCGCCCTGGACAGGGGCGAGAGCAAGAAGCGCGCGAAGGAGATCGCCGCGAGGACGGTCAACAAGGAACGCGCCCGCTCCGGCGAGTCGGAGACGGCGAGCAAGAGCTCGACGCAGGACATGTCGTCCTCGAAGCGGGGCGGACAGCGCTCGCACAGCGGCTCGGAGGGGCCGACGTACGACCAGCTCTACGCCGAGGCGCAGCGGCGCAACATCCAGGGCCGCTCGTCGATGAACAAGGCCGAGCTGAAGCGTTCCCTCGGCCACTGAGACCGGCCCGGCGTCGGCGAGGACCGCTGTCGGCCGGCGACGACGATCGGCGGAGGACCCGTTGTCAGTGGTGACCGGCACGATGGACACATGACGACGACTCCGGTTCTCGCCGATGCCGCCGCGTACGCGCGTGCGGTCGAGGACGCCCAGCAAGCCGCTGCCGCCTACTACGCGGGCGGCACGTCCCCGCTCGACGACGACGCCTACGACCACCTCGCCCGGGCGATAGCGGCCTGGGAGGCCGACCACCCGGACGAGGTGCGGAGCGACTCCCCGACGGGCAAGGTCGCCGGGGGCGCGGCCGTCGGCGACGTGCCGCACACGCGGCCGATGCTCTCGCTCGACAATGTCTTCTCCGCCGAGCAGTTCACCGCCTGGGCGGCCTCGCTGGAGCGCAGGATCGGCCGGAGCATCGAGCGGTGGAGCGTCGAGCCCAAGCTCGACGGCCTCGCGATCGCCGCGCGCTACGAGCAGGGCCGGCTCACGCGGCTCATCACCCGGGGAGACGGCACGGCCGGGGAGGACGTGTCGCATGCCATCGGGACCATCGTCGGGCTGCCGGAGCGGCTCACCGAGCCCGTCACGGTCGAGATCCGCGGCGAAGTGCTGATGACCACCGAGCAGTTCGAGGCCGCCAACCCCGTACGGGTCGCCCACGGCGGCGAGCCCTTCGCCAACCCGCGCAACGCGGCGGCGGGCACCCTGCGCGCCAAGGACCGTCCGTACCGCGTCGAGATGACGTTCTTCGCGTACGACCTGCTGCCGCTGGACGAGCCCGGGCAGGGGGCGGAGAGCACGGCCGCACTCGACGAGACGGCCCACAGCGAGCTGCTCGCCCGCGCCGTCGCCCTCGGCCTGCACGCCTCGGGCGCCACCGCCGTCCCCGGCCGGATGGTGACCGGTGTGGCGGAGGTCCTCGCCCGGGTGGAGGAGATAGCGGCCCTCCGCGCGGAGCTGCCCTTCGGGATCGACGGCATCGTCATCAAGGCGGACCTCGCCGCCGACCGCCGCGCGGCGGGCGAAGGCTCCCGGGCGCCCCGCTGGGCGATCGCGTTCAAGCTGCCCGCCGTCGAGAAGGTCACCCGGCTCCTCGCCGTCGAGTGGAACGTCGGCCGTACGGGCATCATCGCGCCGCGCGCCGTCCTGGAGCCGGTGGACATCGACGGCAGCACCGTCACGTACGCGACGCTGCACAACCCCTCCGACATCACCCGCCGCGACCTGCGGCTCGGCGACCAGGTGATGGTCTACAAGGCGGGCGACATCATCCCCCGGGTCGAGGCGCCCGTCGCCCATCTGCGGACCGGCGAGGAGCAGCCCATCGACTTTCCCGGCGCGTGCCCGCAGTGCGGCTCGGAGATCGACCGGAGCGAGCAGCGCTGGCGGTGTGCCCGGGGGCGGAACTGTCACCTCGTCGCCTCCCTCTCGTACGCCGTCGGCCGCGACCAGCTGGACATCGAGGGCCTCGGCGGGTCCCGGATCGTCCAGCTCGTGGACGCCGGCCTGGTCTCCGACGTGGCCGACCTCTTCACCCTCACCCGCGAGCAGCTGCTCGGCCTGGAGCGGATGGGCGAGACGAGCACGGACAACCTGCTCGCCGCCCTCGCCACCGCCCGCACGCGTCCGCTCGCCCGCGTCCTGTGCGCCCTTGGCATCCGAGGCACGGGCCGCTCCATGTCCCGCCGGATAGCCCGTCACTTCGCCACGATGGACGCGGTCCGGGCGGCCGACGCGGACGCGATGCGGGAGGTGGAGGGGATCGGGGCCGAGAAGGCGCCGGTCATCGTCGCCGAGCTGGCCGAGCTGGGCGCGGTCGTCGACAAACTGGTCGCCGCCGGGGTGAACATGACGGAGCCCGGAGCGACCCCGCCGCCCCCGCCCGGGCCCACCGCGGACGCCGACGCCCCCGTCGGGGGTCCGGACGCGGGCTCCGATGCCACCCCCGTGGCTGCGCCGGGGCCGCTCGCCGGCCTGGCGGTGGTCGTCACGGGCGCCATGAGCGGGCCGCTCGAGGCGCTGAGCCGCAATCAGATGAACGAACTCATCGAGCGCGCCGGGGGCCGTTCGTCCTCCAGCGTCTCCAAGCGCACCGGGCTGGTCGTCGCGGGCGAGAAGGCCGGGTCCAAGCGGGCGAAGGCGGAGGAGCTGGGCATCCGTCTGGTGGACCCGGAGGAGTTCGCCGTGCTGCTGGGCGACTTCCTGCCGGCCTGACGGCACACGCGACAGGGCGCCGGTCGTGCGGCGTTCAGCGGGCCTGTGGCGAGGGGCCCTCCGTAAGCGCCGCACGACCGGCCGTCACAGGCCCCCGTCACAGCCCCCGTCGCCCCGCCCGGTCGACCGGCGCCGCCACACCCAGAGGGAGAGCGCGGCGCCGAGCGACGCCCCCACCAGGGCCAGCGGAAGGCCCGCCCAGGGACGGGAGGGCACGTCGTCCCGGGACACGACCTTCCCGGGCCCGCTCAGGGCGTCCACGTCCTTGGACACCGCCGCGCCCGGCCGCCCCTCGGCGGCGGACCCACCCGCCCCGGGACCGACCTCGGGACCCGCCTGAGGAGCCGGCTTCTCGCCGGGGTCACCCGCGGGCTTCTCGCCCGGGCTTCCCGCGGACTTCGCCGTGGGCTCCCCGGCGGGCTTCTCGCCGGACTTCGTCACCGGCTTCGTCACCGGTTTCGTCTCCGGCCGGGTCTTAGCCCTGCCGCCTCCGGACCTGGGAGCCAGTGAGCCCACCGGCTGGACCTCACCCGCCGCGTCGAAGCCCCAGTCGAGCAGCGTCCGCGCCTCCTCGTACACCGCGAACCCGCCGCCCGACTGCGGGTTCATCACCGAGACCACCAGCGTCCGCGAGCCCCGCCGCGCCGCCGCGATCAGCGTGTTGCCCGCGCCGCTGGTGTAGCCGTTCTTCACACCGATCAGCCCGGGATAGCGGTCCACCCCGTCGTCCCCGGTCAGCAACCGGTTGGTGTTGCGGATGCCGTACGACCAGTCGCCCGAGGGGAAGTCCGCGTACCGGGTGGAGCAGTACCGGACGAACGCCGGGTCCTGCAGCCCGGCCCGCCCGAAGAGCGCCAGGTCGTAGGCCGAGGACACCTGGCCCGGCGCGTCGTACCCGTCGGGGGAGACCACGCGTGTGTCGCGTGCCCCCAGTGCGCGGGCCTTCGCCTGCATCTGACGGGACATGGACTCCCAGCCGCCGTTCATCGCCGCGAGCACCCGCACCGCGTCGTTCCCGGAGCTGAGGAAGACGCCGTTCCACAGGTCGGACACCTTGTACGTGTATCCGGCCTGGACCCCGACCATGCTGCTCCCGCTGCCGATCCCCTCCAGCTCCGACTCGGAGACGGTGTGATGCTCCTCGTGATCCATGCGCGGGAGTGCGGTGACGGCGAACAGCGTCTTGAGCGTGCTCGCCGGAGGCAGCCGCCGATGGGCGTTGCGCGCCGCCAGGATCTCGCCCGTGGAGGCGTCCGCCACCACCCAGGACAGCGCGGAGACGGAGTCCGGCGCGTCCGGCCCGTCCGCGAGGGGCTGGACCTGCGTGCCCGTGCGGTACAGCCGGGCGGGATCGATGAAACGTTCGACAGGGGGCGTGGGTTCGGTGACGGTGGATGCCGTGGCCGCCGGGGCGGGCAGCACGAGCAGCAGCGCAGCGGCACCGGCGGCCGCATGACGGACAGCTGACATGACGATCATTCAGTCACCGTAAGAAGCAGGCGCGGTACCCGCAGATCGGAGTGCGCCGACCGGCGTACGGAGGGTGGCATTCGGGCGGTGTCGGCCCGAGGGAGCGGTGTGGCGCGGCGCGGGCTCACGAGCCGTGCGCCGTGGGCGACGGCCGGGCCGTCGTACGCGCAAGGCATGCTGGTGACGTGTCCTCACTTCCGTACCAGAGCACGCCCGTTCCCCCGGAGCCCTCGCCCCGTCCGCCCACCGCGGATCCTCCGGGCGCACCCTTCGGCGCGCCCGCGTTCCGGGCCGATCGGCAGCCGCGGCCGGCCCCGGCCGGCCACATGATCGTCTGCGGCGACGATGTGCTGGCCCACCGGCTCGCCGGTGAGCTCCACGACGTCTACGGGGAGAGGATCACGCTGCTCGTGCCCGCCCGGAGCGACGCACCGCAGCAGAGCACCGGCCGCCCGGGCCGCGCCGCCTGGCTCTTCGGCCGGGTGACGGCTGCGATGACACGCACTCCCGTCGGAGAGCAGCGCGAAGCCTCCGAGGGCGGCCGGTCCGTCCGGGTGGTCGAGACGACCGAGGTCGACGAAGCGGTCCTGCTGGACGCGGGCGTGGAGAGGGCCGCCGCGCTCGCCCTCGTCCATGACGACGACGAGACGAACATCCGCGGCGCGCTCGCCGCCCGCCGGCTCAACCCGAGGCTGCGCCTGGTCATCCGGCTCTACAACCGCAAGCTCGGCCAGCACCTGGAGACACTCCTCGACCAGGCCGCCTCCGTCGCCGAGCCCGGTCTCGACCCCAGGGCGCTCGACGGCTCCACGACCGTGCTCTCCGACGCGGACACCGCGGCGCCCGCCCTCGCGGCCACCGCCGTCGCCGGCACCAGCAAGGTCGTCCAGGCCGGCGGCCTGCTCCTGCACGCCGTCGAGCGCACCCCGCCCGCCCGTGGCGAGGTCGCCGACCCGGGGCTGTGCACGCTCGCCCTGCTGTCGGCGACCACCAACGATCCGGCGGGTGTGGAGGGCTCGGAGCGGAGCGGAGCCCAGGGGCCGCTGCTCCTGCCCGACGACCAGGCCGTCGCGGCCGCCCGCGGCCGGGGCACGGTCGCCCTCGAAGCGATCAGCTACGCCGGACCCACTCTGTCCACCAAGCGGTTCGGCGCCTCCG
The DNA here is from genome assembly GCF_042902595.1 of Streptomyces sp. NPDC012508. NCBI lineage: Bacteria > Bacillati > Actinomycetota > Actinomycetes > Kitasatosporales > Streptomycetaceae > Streptomyces > Streptomyces sp. NPDC012508. The sequence continues at coordinate 58,351 of NZ_JBIBEO010000013.1, read as the reverse complement.
CCCTGCCTGTGGGCTCGCTGTTCTCCCGGCGCCTGCGCTGGTCGCTCGCGGGCGTGGCGGCCGCCGTCTGCGCGATCGCCCTCGCATCCTCGCTCACCACCGGCGACCACCCCCTGCACGCTGCCTACCTCACCCTCCTCGACATCTTCGCCATCGGCGATCCGGCCGTCGACGAGACGACCGGCCGGCAGGTGCTGCAGATCCTCGCGGGCTTCGTCGGGCTCCTCCTGATGCCCGTCCTCATCGCGGGCATCCTGGAAGCCCTCGGCACCTTCCGTACGGCGACGTCGCTGCGCCGCCCGCCCCGCGGACTCTCCGGTCACGTGGTGCTCCTCGGCCTCGGCAAGGTCGGTACGCGCGTCCTCGCCCGGCTCCTCCGGCTGAACATCCCCGTGGTCTGCGTCGAGTCGGACCCCGAGGCGCGGGGTATCGCACTGGCCCGCAGACTGCGCGTGCCCACCGTCATCGGCGACGTCACCGAGGAGGGCGTCCTGGAGGCCGCCCGGATCCACCGGGCCCACGCGCTGCTCGCGCTGACGAGCATCGACATCACGAATCTGGAGGCCGCGCTCTCCGCCCGTTCCGTCAAGCCGGACCTCCGGGTCGCGCTGCGGCTGTACGACGACGACTTCGCCACCGCCGTCTACCGGACGCTGCGCGCCGCCCACCCCGAGGCCCTGACCCGCAGCCGCAGCGTCTCGCATCTGGCCGCGCCCTCCTTCGCGGGCGCCATGATGGGCCGCCAGATCCTGGGCGCCATCCCGGTGGAGCGCCGGGTGCTGCTCTTCGCGGCCGTGGAGGCGGCGGACAACCCGTTCCTGGAGGGCCGGACGGTCGCCGAGGCCTTCCGCCCCGGGGCCTGGCGGGTCATCGCCCTCGCGACCGGTTCGGCGCCGCTCGGCCGGCACAGCGCGGGGCTCGTCTGGCAGCTGGAGCCCGACCGCGTCCTGGCCGCCGGCGACCGCGTCCTCGTCGCCACCACCCGCCGCGGCCTCGCCGAGCTGCTCGGCCGCCACCCCCGGCCGTCGCGCCAGGACTGGCCCGACTCCGTCCACCACAGGCCGAGTTGAGACCCACGACGTCCGCCGTCCGGCCCCGTAGTATCTGACCGCTCGTGAGCCGCCTCGGTCCGTCCCCGCCTTGAGGAGTGTCCCGATGAACGCCACGCCCCACCGCCTCGACCCCACCGGCGGCTGCCCCCACGCGGCCAACGCGCGGCTCCTCGCCCAGGGGGCCGTGACCCCCGTGGTCCTGCCCGGCGAGGTCGAGGGCATGGCCGTCCTCGGCCACGACGCACTGCGCGACTTCCTCGCCCACCCCGAGGTCGCCAAAAGCGCCCAGCACTTCACGGCGCTCGCCGAGGGCCGCATCCCCGACGGCTGGCCGCTGCGCACCTTCGCCACCGTCCGGGGCATGACCACCGCCGACGACGCCGATCACCGCCGACTGCGCTCCCTCGTCGGCAAGGCGTTCACCGCCCGCAGGGTCGAGGCGCTGCGGCCGCGGATCGAGACGCTCACCGCCGGTCTTCTGGACCGGCTGGAGGAGGCCGCCCGCGAGGGCGACGGAGTCGCCGACCTGCGCCGCCACTTCGCCCTGCCGCTGCCGCTCGGTGTCATCTGTGAACTCCTCGGCGTGGACGAGGAGCACCAGGACCGGCTGCACCACCTCTCCAACCAGGTCGTCGCCACCGACATCGGTCCGCAGGAGGCCATGGCCGCCGACCGGGAGCTCCTCGAGGTCCTCACCGTCATCGTCGCCGACCGGGCCCGCCGGCCCGGGGAGGACCTGACCAGCGCGCTGATAGCCGCCCGCGACGAGGGCGGCGACCGGCTCTCCCAGCCGGAACTCATCGGCACGCTGGTCCTGATGATCATCGCCGGCCACGAGACCACGCTGAACCTCGTCACCAACGCCGTTCGCGCGCTGTGCGCCCACCGCGACCAGCTCGCCCACCTTGCCGAGGGGCATGCCGACTGGTCCGATGTCGTCGAGGAGACCCTGCGCTGGGACAGTCCCGTGAGCTACTTCCCGTTCCGCTACCCCACCCGCGACCTCACCGTCGACGGCACGCTCATCCCCAAGGGCACGCCGGTCCTGGCCGCCTATTCGGCGGCCGGGCGGGACACGAAGGCGCACGGCCCGGACGCCGACCGCTTCGACATCACGCGCGTCCCCGCGGCGAAGCACCTCTCCCTGGGCCACGGCCCTCACTACTGCCTGGGTGCCCCACTCGCCCGTATGGAGGCGGCGATCGCGCTGAAGGCGCTCTTCACCCGCTTCCCCGGTCTGGACCTCGCCGTGCCCGAGGAGGACCTCGCCCGGCACTCCAGCTTCGTCGGCAACAGCGTCCGCGCCCTTCCGGTACGCCTGCGGTAGTGCCTCACCGGACGACTGCGGTCGTGCCTCACCCCGCCCGGCCGAGGTCGTTAGCGGGGGTGGCGCGCAGAGCCGAGACGAGGCGCAGCAGATGCGCCTCGTTGCCGGAGAGGCCCGCGGCGCGCAGTGCCTCGTCGGCCTCCGCCATGGGGTGGGTGAGCATCGCCGCCGCGTAGGGCACGAGGTGCGGATCGGTCAACACGGCCTGCGTCGACTCGAGCAGGCGAAGGTACGCCTGGGCTGCGGCGCGCTCACGGACGGTGATCGTGGTCATGTCGGGCTCCCTCTCGACAGGTTGGCGACCTCCACCCTCTCGTACGGGTCTGACAATCAGGGTTCGCGTCGCCCGTCCCGCCATGCGGCGAGCCGTTCGAGGAAGACGCGCTGACCCGCGACGAGGAGCGGAGCGGCCGCCTCCGGGGCGAACCAGCCGACCCGGTCGATCTCCGGGAACTCCCGCGCCACGCCCGAACCGCGCGGCCACTCCATGGTGAACGTGCCCGGCACGATCCGGGTCGGGTCGAGATCCGCCTCGACCGCCCAGATCGTGACGGTCTTTCCGTTCGACTGCCGCGCCTCGCCGAGCGAGATCCGCTCGCCGTCCGGCGCCGGCAGGCCGAGCTCCTCCTCGAACTCGCGGCGTGCGGCGGCCTCCGGTGTCTCCTCGGGGCCGTACTCGCCCTTCGGGATCGACCAGGCCGCGACGTCCTTCGACGACCAGAAGGGCCCGCCCATATGGCCGATGAGCACTTCGAAGCCGCCGTCCGCCGTTCCGCGGAAGAGAAGGAGCCCTGCACTGCGCTTGTCCGGCATACGGCCCAGTGTGGCCGAGCGGGTCAGATCCCGCAGCTGCTCGCCGACCAGAAGCGCGAGGCGCGGGTGTCCACGTGCGCGTGGTCCCCGTGACCCGGGTAGCCGGGGCCGAGGATCCCGTTGAAGCCGTGGTTGCGCGCCTGCTTGGCCAGCGTGCACAGCGAGGGCGACCCGGTCAGGTCGATACCGTCGCCGTACAGATGGCGGCTGTCGGAGGCGCCGCCCACCGCCGCGTTGCAGGCGTGCGAGCGGAAGCCGCTGCTCACCGAGATCGGTACGTCGCCCAGCGCGTGCCGCAGCGCCTCGAGCTTCCACATGGCGCGCAGGGCGTTGGACTTGGCGGTGGCCGCGCTGACGGCGCCGCCGGAGAAGTCGCCGTTGCACTTGTTGAGCTCGGCGTAGGTGAAGTGGATCGGCGTGCAGTCCGCGTCCTGGAGGGCGTACAGCTTGGAGAAGGTCGCGGGACCGGCGATGCCGTCCGCGGCGAGCCCGTACGCCTGCTGGAAACGGGTCACGGCGGCCTTGGTGGCGGGGCCGTAGTCGCCGTCGACGGCGAGGACACCGCCGTAGCCGGGGTAGCCGGCGACGCGGATCTGCAACTGCGTCACGTCCGCCCCGGACATGCCCGAGGACAGGGTGCGCCCCCAGGTGTAGCAGGCGTCGGCGTGGGCGGTATCGGAGGTGGCGACCGTACCCGTGAGGGCGGCTACCACCACCAGGACCGTGGCGAGCAGGGATCTGACCATGCGCCGGACCATGACACCTCCGTGTCGTCGGTAGAAGACGGGATCTCCGGGATCTCCGTCGGAACTGTCCATCATGAACATGACCATGAGGATGGGGCGAGGTGACCGGGGGGTCAACGGTTCGGAGCATCTGCCAGTGGCCCAGGCCACTGGCGGTTCAGGCCGCTGGCGGTTCAGGCGGTGACCCGTACCTCCACCGGTCCGCCCGCCGGGTCGACCTCCCGCGCCCACCCGGCGGGCACGCGTACGGAGCGGTGCGGCCACGCCGTGCCCAGGAGCCGTGCGCGGTGGAGCACCCGGCCGTCCTGGACGACCTCGACCAGCGGACGCGTCAGCGGCTCGCGGACCCGCAGCAGAAGCGGCCCCCCGGCCGTCGCATCAGAGACACGGTTCGGCGCCACCCACCGGACCGGGACCTCCGCCGTCAACGGCACCGCGGATTCGGGCCAGGGCTCGCCCGACAGATACCGCAGCACGCCATCGGCCGCCCCGCGCCCCTCGGTCGCCGCGGTGCCCGCCGGCTCGATGCCACGCAGCACGTTGCCCGCCGCGAAGATTCCCGCGGACGCGGTACGGAACGCGCCGTCGACCGAAGGCCCGCGCGTCGCGGTGTTCAGCAACAACCCGCCGGACCGGGCCAGTTCGTGGTCCGGGATCCAGTCGCCCGTGAACACGGCCGTGTCGCAGCGGATCGTGCCCGTCCGCCCGTCGGCATGACGCACACGGATCGCCGCGAGCCTGCCACGGCCCAGCAGTTCGGTGACCGTCGCCCCCGTGAGCAGCGGCGGGAGCGCCAGAGCCCCGAACCGCCGGGGCCCGCGCGGCTGCGCGGTCACCATCGCGACCACGTCCACCCGCGCCCTGCGGAGCGCCCGCACCGCGTGGTGGGCGACCGGCTCGGCGCCGATCACGACGGCACGCCGCCCGAGCCGCTCCCGCCGCATCCCGTACAGATGCGTGGACTGCTGGAGCTCGCCGGTCGTCAGCACCCCGGCGGGCCGCGTCCCGGGCACCAGCCTTGCGCTGCGCGGCCGTTCACGTGCTCCTGTCGCCAGGACCACCGCCCGCGCCGTGATCCGTTCCAGGCCGGTCGGTGCCGTGACCTCCAGGGTGAGCGGCCCCGACCAACCGGTGGCCGAGACGCCCGTACGGAGGGTGGCGCCGGCCCGGACCGCGGTCCGGGCCAGCCGGCGGGCGTATCCCGGGCCGTCCAGCGGCCGCCCGAGGTCGGCCAGGCCGAATCCGCCGTGGGCGCAGTGCCGCGGCACGCCTCCCGCCTCCCGCTCGCGCTCCAGGACCTCGATCCGGTACCGCCCGCCCTCCGCCGAGGCCAGCCGTGCTGCCGCGGCCAGACCAGCGGGCCCGGCGCCCACCACGAGCACGTCCACGACCCGGTTCACCGCTCCGACCACGGTGGCCCCGCCTCCTCCACCATCGACCTGACCGTCGCCCCGCAGAAGAACCCCTGGCACCGGCCGCCGCGCGCACGCGTCCTGCGCCTCAGCCCGTCGAGCGACGCCGGCGGAATCGTCGAGGCGAGCGCGTCCCGGATCTCCCCCCGGGTCACCCGCTCGCAGTGACAGACGACGGATCCGAACTCCGCGTCACCGGCGATGAGTTCGGCGTCACGGTACGGGCGCGGGAACGCCTCGCCCAGATTCGGCATCCGGACCGGCGCGAGCGGGCGCTCCGGCCCGAGGACGAGCCCGCCCTCCACGAGCAGCTCGACCATGTGCGCGGCGATCGCCAGGGAGGCCGTCAGACCGGTGGACCGGATGCCACCCGCCGTGACGTACCGCAGCCCGGGGTGGGCTGCGCACCTGTAGTCGTCGTACTCGGTGGCCGCCCTCAGACCGGCGTAGACCGCTGTGACCTCCTCGTCGAGGAGCGCGGGCAGGATGCGGCGCCCCTGGGCGAGCAGGCCCTCAAGGCCCTCCGCCGTCGACTCGGTGGCCGTGCGGTCGTCGAGGTTCTCGGCCGTCGGCCCGAGCAGCACCTTCCCGTGCACCGTCGGTGCGACCAGCACGCCCTTGCCGAGCGCGCCGGGCACAGGAAGGAGGATGTGCCGGAGGAGCGAGCGGGCGAACGAGTCGAAGACGATCAACTGGCCGCGCCTCGGCGTGACCGTGAAGTCCGTGCGGCCGAACAGCGCGTCGAACCGGTCGGCGTGGAGCCCGCACGCGTTGACCACATGGCGGGCGCGCAGCACTCCGCGGGGTGTGACCAGCCGATGCGGGGTGCCGGCGCGTCGCCCCGGGTCGGCCTTCTCCACCCGGCAGTTGAGGTGGAGGTCGACGCCGGAGCGTACGGCCTGGGTGGCGTACGCGAGCGTCGTCGTCCACGGGCAGATGATCGACTCGCCCGGGACCTCCAGCGCCCCGAGCGCCCCCGGCCCCACGTGCGGTTCCCGTGCGCGCAGTTCCTCGCCGCCCATGACCCGCGTGGTGCGGTGGCCGTTGCGAACGGCCTTCTCCGCGAGACGGGGGAGCGCGGCCTGCTGCTCCTCGTCCCAGGCGACGAGCAGCGCGCCGACCGGTTCGACGGGAATGCCGGTCTCCCGCGCGTAGTCGGCGAGCAGGCGCCGGCCGTCCCGTACCAAGCGCGCCTCCAGCGAACCCGGCACGGCGTCGAAACCCGTGTGCAGAATCGCGGTGTTGGCCTTCGACGTGCCGTCGCCGACGTCGCCGGACGCCTCGACCAGCGCGACCCGCAGCGGCCGCCGGGCCAGCTCGCGCGCCACGGCGCAGCCGACCACCCCGGCGCCGACCACGACGACGTCGTACGCCGCCCCGGAAGCCGAGGTGTCCGGCAGCGCCCCTCTGCGGGTAACGGTTCCGGGCCGTGGTTCCGCCGTCATACGGGAGACGACCCCCCGGCGCCGTCGAGGAGCGCCGCCACGGCCGTACGGAACCGCTCCAGGCGCTCGGCGGCCTCCGCGCCGGTCACTGCGGGCTCGTAGACGGCCGACGGCTTCCACTCGGGTACGGCGTCGTGGACGGCGAGGCCGGGATCGAGCCCGAGACGGGCGACCGCGCCCACGCCGAGCGCCGTGGCATCGGGCAACGCGGAGACCTCGACGGGGAGTTGGAGCAGATCGGCCTGGGTCTGCATGAGCAGCGCGGAGCGGGTGAGCCCACCGTCCACGCGCAGCGAGGTCAGCGGCCGGCCGAGGTCGCTCGCGGCCGCGGCGGCCAGCTCCACGACCTGCGCCGCGATTCCCTCGCAGAGCGCCCGGACCAGATGTCCGCCGGTGGTGTCCAGGCCCAGGCCGTGCAGGGAGCCCCGGACGTCGCCGCGCCACCACGGCGCGGCGAGGCCCGCGAGTGCCGGGACGAAGGTGACCCCGCCGCTGTCCGGCACCGTCGCGCCCACCGTGTCGAGGTCCCCTGCGCCCGAGAGCACCCCGAGGTCGGTGAGCCAGCGGACGGCGGACGCCGCCGTGTACACCTGGCCGTCCAGGCAGTAGCTCGTCCGGCCCGCGAGACGCCAGGCCACACAGCTCACGAGCCCCGAGTCGCCCCGGCGCGGAGTCGTGCCCGTCTGAGCCAGCAGGAAAGCCCCTGTTCCGTACGTGCACTTGGCCGCGCCCGGGGCGGTGACGCTCTGGGCGAGGAGCGCCGCCTGCTGGTCCACGAGGAGACCGGTCAGCGGGATCGGCGGTCCGAACGCGGTCGTGGTGCCGACGGGCGTGTCGGCGTCGACCACGCGGGGGAGCCGTTCGCCGCCCAGACCGAAGACGTCGAGGGCGGGGGCGGACCAGGACACCGTGTCGAGGTCGAGCAGACCGGTCCGGCCCGCCGTCGCGGCGTCGGTGACGAACTCGCCCGTGAGGCGGTGCACGAGCCAGGAGTCACTCGTGGTGACGACGCCCGCTCCGGTGAGACGCCGACGGATCCAGGCCATCTTGGGAGCGGCGAAGTAGGGGTCGAGCGGCAGTCCGGTCCACCGTCTCAACTCGGCGGCGTGGACCGATAGTTCGGTGCAGAGCTCTGCCGCCCTGCGGTCCTGCCAGACGATGGCGTCGGTGAGCGGCGCGCCCGTCGCCGGATCCCAGGCGAGGACGGTCTCCCCCTGGTTGGCCAGGCCCACGGCCACGACCGGGGTGTCCGCCTCGGCGAGCGCGGCGCGTCCGGCGGTGACCACGGAGTCGTACAGCTCCGTCGGATCGACCTCGACGAGCCCGCCGGGCAGGTAACGGGGCCGCACGGGCGCGGAGCCGGTCCCGATGACCCCACGCTCGGGGCAGACGACGAGCGCCTTGGTCCCCGAGGTTCCCTGGTCGACGGCGAGCACCGGGCCCGTCATCTCGTACTCCCGTCCTCGAAGGGGCAGCTGCCTTGATCGCGGAACCGGCAAGACTGGTGCACCCGTTCCCTCCCGTCAAGCCGCCCACGACGGGTCCGTCGGCTTCGACGGAAGAGATGACGCATGTTCATATTCGGTCCGTGGCCGGATAGTTACGGTCAGATCCGAAAGTGGATCGCGATCGTCCAACGGACCCTATAGTGATCGCCGATCAACGGCCCGGGAAGCCCATCGGGGGACTGACCACCCCCTTCACCCACCGAGGACCCATGTCACCCACCGCACGCCCCGCCCCCTGATGGCTGGACACGGCTTCCGGCCCGTCTACCATCCGGCGGGCCACGACCACGCCTTGCGCCACGCCGTCCAGGACCTGCGGACCGGCCGCTGGGTGTCCACGGCCCGATTACTCGACGAGACGTCCGGCTGGGCCGACTGGACCCGGCGTACCCAGGTGCTCGCCACCGTCGCCGCGTCCGGCGACGTCGTCCGGACCTGGCGGACCGAGCAGCCGGACAGCGTCTCCGCCACCGTGATGCACACCCGTGTCGCCGTCGAACGAGCCGTACGCGCCCACCGCGGCGGCCATCCCCGCACCCGCGAACTGTGGCAGGAAGCCTGGACCGCCTGCCGCGAGGCCTCCGAACGGGCGCCCGCCGACCCCGTCCCCTGGATCTGCCTCCTCGCCCTCGCCGCCCTCGACGACCGGCAGCGCATGGCGGAGCACCGGCTCACGCCGCCGGCCCCCCTCCTCCCGCCAGGCCCCTGGGGGCTCCTCGCCGAGGTCGACAGACGTGACCCGCAGAACCGCGAGGCCCACCACCGGATGCTGCAGTTCCTCTACGCCCGCCACACGGGCTCCCTCTCCGAGGCCGTCAACTACGCCCAGTGGGCGGCGGCCTCGGCCCCCACGGGCTCCGCCCTGCACGCCCTGCCGCTCTACGTACGGGTCGAGCGCTACCGGCGGGACCGCGGCCACCAGCACGCACTCGACCTGCACTGGGTCGCCGAGGACGCCCTGCGGGACGCCCAGCGCGCCCTGCACCACTGGTTCCTCTTCTGTGCCACCGCCGAGGCCTCCCTCCTCGACCTGAACCACCTCGCCCACGCCCTCTACGGCGCCCAGAACTTCACGGACGCCGCCCGCGTCTTCGAAGCCCTCGGGCCCTACTACACGGTGCTCCCCTGGGCCTACCGCACCGACCGGCCCGACGACCGGGACCTCGCCACCGAAATGTTCGTACGCGCCCGCGCCCGCTGTCTCGACCCGTGACCGCCCGGGCCCCCGGCCCCCGCCCCCCGCCCGCTCAGGCCCCGCTGACCCCCTACCACCGGAGGTACCGGCATGTCCCGCACCGTCCCCGACGAGATACGCAAGCCCCCCGCCGGCCCGCACGACGACGCGGCCCGGCTGAGGGAGCTCGGCTACCAGCCCGTCCTCGCCCGACGGATGGACGGATTCGGCAACTTCGCCATCAGCTTCTCCGTCATCTCCATCCTCTCCGGCTGCATGACGCTCTACGGCTTCGGCCTCGGCACCGGCGGACCCGCCGTGATGATGTGGGGCTGGGCGGGCGTCGGACTGTTCGTGCTCTGCGTCGGGCTCGCGCTCGCCGAGGTCACCAGCGCCTACCCGACCTCGGGCGCGCTCTACTACATGGCCGACCGGCTGGGCGGCCGGCGCTGGGGCTGGTACACCGGCTGGCTCAACCTCCTGGGGCTTCTCGGCGCGATCGCCGGCATCGACTACGGCGCCGCCCTGTTCACCGGCGCCTTCCTCAACCTCCAGTGGGGCATCGTGCCCACGGCCGGTTCCACCTTCCTGATCTTCCTCGCGATCCTCCTGCTGCACGCCGTGCTCAACCTCTTCGGCGTACGGCTCGTCAGCGTGCTGAACTCCGTCAGCGTCTGGTGGCACCTCGGCGGTGTCGCGGTGATCGTCGGCGCTCTGGCGTTCGTCCCCGACCGCCACCAGTCCGTCGAGTTCGTCTTCACCGAGTTCGTCAACGACACCGGCTGGGCCAACCCCTTCTACGTCGCCGCCGTCGGCCTGCTCCTCGCCCAGTACACCTTCTCCGGCTACGACGCCTCCGCCCATCTCTCGGAGGAGACCTCCAACGCCTCGGTCAGCGCCGCCAAGGGCATCGTGCGGGCCATCTGGGTCTCCTGGATCGCCGGGTTCGCCCTGCTCGCCGGACTGACCTTCGCGATCCAGGACTACGCGGGCACCCAGAACAGCGCCACGGGCGTCCCGCCGGCCCAGATCCTCCTCGACGCGCTCGGCTCGGGGGGCGCCGCCGCGCTGCTGCTCGTGGTGATCGTGGCCCAGCTCTTCTGCGGCAACGCCGAGGTGGCCGCCGCCAGCCGAATGGTCTTCGCGTTCAGCCGCGACAACGCCCTGCCGGGATCGACGCTCTGGCGCAAGGTCAGCCACCGTACGCAGACCCCCGTTCCGGCGGTCTGGCTCGCGGTCGGCGTCGCCGCGCTCCTCGCCGTACCGTCGCTCTACTCCGCGACCGCCTACGGCGCCGTCACCGCGATCAACGTCATCGGCATCACGCCGGCCTACGCCATCCCGATCTATCTCCGTCTGCGCGCGGGCAAGCGGTTCACCCCGGGGCCCTGGAACCTGGGCCGCTGGAGCCGCCCGATCGGCTGGACCGCGGTGATCTGGGTCGCCGTCGTCACCGTGCTCTTCTGCCTGCCGCAGAAGTCACCGGTGACGATCGACTCCATGAACTACGCGGTCATCGCCCTGGCCGTCGTCCTCGTGCTGTCCAGCGTGTGGTGGTACGTGGCGCGGCGCTCGTACGGCACACCGTCGGCGTACGGGACGGCCCGCGAGGAGGCGGAGATCGCGGAGGGGATCGTCTAGGGGATACGGGATCCCGGATCACGGACACCGGATCCTGGATCAGGGATACCGGATCCGAGATCACGGATCCTGGATCACGGATCCTGGATCACGGATCCTGGATCACGGATCCTGGATACCGATCAGGGACATTGGACATCGGATGTTGGATCCAATGAGTGGGATCCCATCCCCTCCCTCACCCGCTGAACTCGTACGTCCAGGAGACCCCCTGCGCCGCGCAGTCGATGTCCGTGATCTCCAGCGCGTGCCCGTGCTGGTCGCACACCACCCGGTGCACGGCCAGCCGGGGCGCGCCGCCCCCGACCCCCGCCGTGGCGGCGGGCGGTACGGCGATCGACTCCCGTCGGGTGAGCCGGAGCCCCGCCTGGTGCATCCAGTGGTAGAGCAGCCGTAGGTCCGGCTGGAGGCTGGAACCCCGGGTCCGCCGGTACTTCGCGAGTTGGGGGATCTCCGCGAGCGCGGCCCGGGAGAACCAGGACACCGACCGCTGCATCGGGGTGCCGCCGGGGGAGAGGACGACGTGCCGGTGGACGAGCGTCGGCTCGCCGGGTACCAGCCCGAGCCGGCTCACCAGCCCGGCCGGCGGCGCCTCCCACAGCAGTGAGGAGCGCACGAGGGCTTCGGCGGCGTCCGCCCCACCGGGAAAGAGTTGCCGACGTATGGTCAGAGCCGGTTCGCGGGGCTCGTGTTCGGTGCCGGCCGCGAAGGTGCCGCGGCGGTCGGTGACGACGAGCCGTTCCTCGCGCAGCAGTTGGAGCGCGCTGCGTACCGTCTGACGGTTGACGTGGTAGCGGTGCGCGAGGGAGCGCTCGGACGGGAGGCGGGTGCCGGGTGCGATACGCCGCTCGGCGAGGTCGCCACGCAGGGCGGCGGCGACCTTCAGATAGAGCGGGACCGCCGCGTCCTGCTCGGGTTCGGGCTCAGTCATGTTCCAACCCCTCTCTTTGCTCAGCGTGACAGTCTGACTCGCGGGGGTGATCAATTCCTATCATTGGTCTAAACCATTAAGGAAGAGGGGGCGACGGGAGTGGCCGAATCCGGGACCGCTCGGGGTGCGCGCGGACCGCTCTGACCTTGTAATGAGTCACAACCCCAAGTGGCTGCGGAAGAAGCGGGTGAGGCCGGATGACGACACCGGCAGCGCGGGCCGAGGTGGGCAAGGCGGCCCGCAAGATCGTGGCGCGGTCCTCGCACGGCCGCTGGATACCCTCGTCGCAGCGGCCCGACCCGCTGACCGTGCTGGAGCGGCAGTCCGTCGACCGGCTGCCCGAACTGGTCCCCATCCGGTACGGCAGGATGGTCGTCTCGCCGTTCGCGTTCCTGCGCGGCGCCGCCGCCGTCATGGCCGCCGATCTCGCCGCGCAACGCCACACCGGCCTCACCGTGCAGCTCTGCGGCGACGCCCACCTTCTCAACTTCGGCGTCTTCGCATCACCCGAACGGGCGCTTCTGTTCGACGTCAACGACTTCGACGAGACGCTGCCGGGCCCCTTCGAGTGGGACGTCAAGCGGCTCGCCGCCAGCGTGGCCGTCGCGGCCCTCCAGAACGGCACCACCAAGGCCAAGGCCCACCGGGCCGCCCTGGTCGCCACCGAGGCGTACCGCGTCGCCATGCGCCGCCTCTCCGGCCTCGGCGAGCTCGCCGTCTGGTACGAGCGGATCGACGCCGACGACCTGGCGCCGCTGGTCCGCGGCAACCGCCGCGCCAGGGTCGAGAGCCGCCTCGCCCGCGCACGCCGCCGGACCAGCCTCCAGGCGTTCGGCAAGCTCACCACCGTGGACGAGAGCGGTGCCCGCCGCATCGTCGACGACCCGCCGCTGCTCGAACGGACCGTCGGCCTGGACCGCGTCGGCCTCGGCAAGATCTTCAGCGACTACCGCAGCTCGCTCTCCGAGGAACGCCGTATCCTCCTGGACCGGTTCCGGTTCGTCGACGCCGCCCGCAAGGTCGTCGGCGTCGGCAGTGTCGGTACCCGCTGCTTCATCCTCCTCCTGGAAGGGCGTGACGACGGCGACCCGTTGATGCTCCAGATCAAGGAGACCGGCCGGTCGGTCCTGGAGCCGTACCTGTCGCCGAGCGTGTACGCGCACCAGGGGCAACGGGTCGTCTGCGGGCAGCGCCTCACGCAGGCCGCCGGCGACATCTTCCTCGGCTGGATGACGGGTCCGGAGCAACGGCACTTCTACTGGCGGCAGTTGCGCGACATGAAGGGCTCGGCCGAGGTCGAGACGATGTCGCCGGCGATGCTCCGCGCGTACGCGGCTCTCTGTGGCCGAGCTCTGGCCCGCGCACACGCCCGTTCCGGCGACCGCATCGCCATAGCCGCGTACCTCGGCTCCTCGGACGTCTTCGACCGCGCCGTCGCCGACTTCGCGATGCGGTACGCGCACCAGAACGCCGACGACTACGCGGCCCTGAGCGCGGCGATCGCCGCAGGCGTGATCACGGCGGCGCCGGGCGTGTGAGACGACCGGCCCCGCGCCGCCGCCGGAGTACCGTCCTACGCCCGCGCCGCCGCCGGAGTACCGTCTTACGCCTCGCGCCGCATCGGCGGCTCGGCGGGCGTCCGGGGCACCGGGCCGAAGAGCACCGCCCGGGCCACGGGCGGGGCGAACAGCGAGGTCATCGGGGCCGTCAGGGTCAGGACCGAGCGGAACGCGGCTCCGACGACCGGATCCCCTCCGTACCGCTGCTGGAGGCGGCGCATGTACCAGCCCACCGGCCTGTCCATCGCCCGCGATCCGATCGCGTTGCCCGTGGCACCCGGCATGCTCTTGTCCGCACCGGCCGAGATGTCCCAGGCCTGCTTCGAGGAGTCGAGCATCGCCTTCTGGACAATCCGGGTGGTCGCCGTCGCCCGAGGATCGGCCAGCGCCCCGCGGAGCGCGAGCGCGTTCAGCGCGGCGACGGTCATGCCCTGTCCGTAGATCGGGTTGAAGGCGCACAGCGCGTCGCCGGTGGCGAGGAATCCGGCCGGGCGGCGGCCCGGACGGTCGTACCGGCGGCGGACGTTGGCGGTCTGCCGGAAGCCGTGGACGGGGGACTCGGGCGTGGCCCTGGCCAGCCACTCGCTCAGGATGGGGTGCGGGAGCTTCCTGGCGAAGTCCTCGAACCCGTCGTCGTCGGTGGGCGGCCGGTCGTTCCGGAGCCCGGACAGGGTGACCAGATGGAGCCCGCCCCCGATGGGCAGCACGACACCGCCGTAGACCTGTTCGGGGTTGGGGACCACGTTGAAGCCCACCGCGTCCGTGTCCGGATCCACGGCGGCGCGGTACATCCGGGTCGCGTAGGAGAGACCGGTGTCGATCGTCTCCTCGTGCGGCGCCTCCGCCCCGATCGCCGCGAGCCAGTCCGAGGCGTGCGTCCCACGGCCCGAGGCGTCGACGACCAGATCGGCCTTCAGGGGACGGCTCTCCCGCGCGCTCCCCGCGCCACGCTCACGCAGCAGAACACCGCGCACCCGCGACGCGTCACCGATCAGCCCGACGGTCTCGGTGCCCTGCACCGTCTCGACGCGGGGGTCGGCGAGGACCCGGCGGCGCACCAGCCACTCCAACTGGGCCCGGGGCCCGGTGTAGAGGTGGGTGGTCGCCGGAAGGCGGCTGAACCAGCGCCCGTTCTGCCACTGGATCATGTCCTCGGGCATCCCTACCCGGGGAGCGCCGAGCTCGCGCAGCTCACCCGTAAAGCCGGGAAGCAGTTCATCGAGGGCCTGTTGCCCCGCGTCGAGCAGTACGTGCACGTGCCGGGAGTGCGGAACGCCCGGCCGGGTGTCCGGTCCCTCCGGGAAGCGGTCGCGCTCGACGACCGTGACCCTTTCGGCGTGTTCACTGAGTACGCGCGCCGCCAGCAGGCCCGCGAGACTTCCCCCGATGACCACCGCGTGACGTGTCCCGCGGTGCCCCAACTCGTCCGTCATCCCCGCCCTTTCCCCGTAGTCGGTCGGTCTACGACGTCCCAGTATCCACGCTCTCCCTGGGCACATCGCGCGCGCCGAGACGCAGATGCTCGATGTGGTAGACGGCCTCGTCGAGGAGTTGGGCCACGTGGTTGTCGTAGAGGCTGTACTCGATCCGGCGGCCCTGCCGTACTCCGGTCACCAGGCCGAGGGCGCGCAGCAGGCGCAGCTGGTGGGAGACGGCGGACTGCTCCATGTCGACGGCGGAGGCCAGTTCGGTGACTCCGCACGGCCCCTGGCGCAGCTTGGTGAGGATCATCAGCCGGGAGGGCGTCGCGAGGGCCTGGAGCGTGGCGGCGATCGTGGCCGCGGACTCCGCGTCCAGGTGGGTTGCCGGGGTCGTTCCGCCGTTCGCTCCGTGTCCCATGCGTTCATCGTAGCCGCGGCGATAAACTCATGAATGAAGACCTCTTCATGTATTCCGCTATGGTGGTGAGCGCCGGCCCCCGGACGGCCCAGCCGTTCTCCGACGGCGCCCCGCCGTCCCCGACCGAAGAGGTGTCCACCCATGGCTTCACCGGTGCTCGACGCCCGGACGGCGTCCGCGGACAAGGCCCCGCCCTCCCCCCGGCGCACCCGCGTCTCCGACCTGCCCGAGGTCCGCTGGGCTGCCCTGTCGGCCCTCGCCTTCCTGTTCGCCCTGCCGCTGGACCTGGCCGGCGCGCCCGCCTGGACCTGGGGTCCGCTCTACGCGGTCTGCTACGCCGCCGGCGGCTGGGAGCCCGGCTGGGAGGGCCTCAAGGCGCTCCGCGAGAAGTCCCTCGACGTCGACCTGCTCATGGTGGTCGCGGCCATCGGCGCCGCCGCCATCGGCCAGTACCTCGACGGCGGCCTGCTCATCGTGATCTTCGCCGTCTCCGGCGCACTGGAGGCGCTCGCCACCCGCCGTACCGCCGACTCCGTACGCGGACTGCTCGACCTCGCACCCGCGCGAGCGGTACGCCTCACGCGTGCCGGCGCCGAGGAGCCGGTGGAGGTCGCCGACCTGCGGATCGGCGACACCGTTCTCGTACGGCCGGGGGAGCGGCTGCCCGCCGACGGCACCGTGCTCGACGGCGCGAGCGACGTCGACCAGGCCACCATCACCGGGGAGTCGCTGCCCGCGCCCAAGACGCCCGGCGCCGAGGTCTACGCCGGAACCCTCAACGGCACGGGCGCCCTGCGTGTACGGGTGGACAAGGACGCGGGCGACTCCGTCATCGCCCGGATCGTCGCGCTCGTCGAGGAGGCCAGCGCAACCAAGGCGCCCACCCAGCTCTTCATCGAGAAGATCGAACAGCGCTACTCCGTCGGCGTCGTCGTCGCCACGCTCGCGCTCTTCGCGATCCCGCTCGCGCTCGGTTCCGACTTCACCCCCACGCTGCTCCGCGCCATGACCTTCATGATCGTGGCCTCGCCCTGCGCGGTCGTGCTCGCCACCATGCCCCCGCTGCTCTCTGCGATCGCGACCGCCGGCCGCCACGGCGTACTCGTCAAGTCGGCGGTGGTCATGGAACGGCTGGGTACCGTCGACCGGGTCGCGCTCGACAAGACCGGCACCCTGACCGAGGGCGCGCCGCGCGTCACCGGTGTCGAGGGCGACCCCGAGGCGCTCGCCCTCGCCGCCGCGGCCGAACTCCCCAGTGAACACCCCCTGGGACGCGCCGTGGTGGCCGCGGCACGCGCGCGTGGTCTGCGCGTCCCCGAGGCGAGCGACTTCGCCTCGGTACCGGGCGAGGGCGTCCGGGCCAAGGTCGAGGGCCGGGAGGTGCGCGTGCGCCGGGCCGGGGGCGCGCACACCGACACCGCCGTCGAGGTGGTCGTCGACGGCACCCGTGTCGCCGTCCTCACCCTCGCCGACCGGCTCCGTGACGGAGCTGCCGAGGCCGTCGCCGCCCTCACCCGCCTCACCGGCACCCCGGTCACCCTGCTGACCGGCGACAACGCGGGCGCGGCCGCCCGGGTCGCGGAACGCACCGGCATCACCGACGTACGGGCCGGGCTCCTGCCCGAGGACAAGGTCGCGGCGGTACGGGAGTGGGAGCGGGCCGGCTCCCGGGTCCTGGTAGTCGGCGACGGAGTCAACGACGCCCCGGCCCTGGCAGCCGCCCACACCGGCATCGCCATGGGCCGGGCCGGCTCCGACCTGGCCCTGGAGACCGCCGACGCCGTCGTCGTACGCGACGAACTGGCCACCGTCCCCGCGGTGGTGGCCCTCTCAGGCCGCGCCCGCAGGCTCGTGATCCAGAACCTGGTGATCGCCGGCACCTGCATCGGGGCCCTGGTGATCTGGGACCTCACCGGCCACCTCCCGCTGCCCCTCGGCGTGGCCGGCCACGAGGGCTCCACGGTCCTGGTGGGGCTCAACGGCCTCCGCCTGCTCCGCGACGCGGCCTGGCGGAAGGCGGCAGCGGGGGAGTGAGGGCGGTGATCGGGACGTGACGGGGCGCCGGTGTGTGCGGGCGCCGGCGGGATGCGGGAACGGCCGGGCCTCCCGGCGCGTCCCTCGTGTCAGCCCTCCAGCTCGGCGAGCGCGTGGGTCAGCCACTCCACCCAGAAGCGTTCCAGGTCGATCCCGCCCCGAAGGACGAGGTGGCGCAGCCGGTCCGGTTGGCTCTCCCGGCGTGTGGGCGGGAAGTCCCGTACCTCGATGGCCAGGTATTCGTCCAGCTGCCGCTGGTGCAGATCGAGATGGTGCCGCAGTTCGTCCCGCATACCCGGCGCGCCGACGACCGCCGCCGCCCGCATCCGCAGCAGGAGGGCGGAGCGCATCGGTTTGGGATCCTCGCTGCGGGCGACCCACTCGGCCAGCTCGGCGCGCCCCTCGGGCAGTACCTCGTACTCCTTCTTCTGCCCCCGCGCCGGCACCGGAGCGGGCAGGGCTCGGATGTGCCCCGCCTGCTCCAGTTTGCCCAGCTCGCGATAGATCTGCTGGTGCGTGGCCGACCAGAAGTAGCCGATCGACCGGTCGAAGCGGCGCGTCAGCTCGAGGCCGGAGGACGGCTTCTCGAGCAGCGCCGTGAGGATCGCGTGCGGGAGGGACATGCACGCATCCTAGGTTCGGGGCGCCTGGACGATCACAGGCCGGCCGCCAGCCGTGTGCCCTGGTCGATGGCGCGCTTGGCGTCCAGCTCGGCGGCCACGTCGGCACCGCCGATGAGGTGCGCCGTGCGGCCCGCCGCGATGAGCTCCTCGTACAGACCGCGGCGCGGCTCCTGGCCGGTGCACAGGACGACGGTGTCGACGGGGACCGTCTGCGGCTCGCCGTCGACGGTGATGTGCAGGCCGTCGTCGTCGATCCGCTCGTACGTCGCGCCCGCGACCATGGTGACGCCGCGGTGCTTCATCTCGGCGCGGTGGATCCAGCCGGTGGTCTTGCCGAGGCCCGCGCCGACCTTGGTGGTCTTGCGCTGGAGCAGATGCACCTGGCGCGGAGGCCGGGGCCGCTCGGGGGCGCGCAGACCGCCGCGCGTCTCGTAGGAGGTGTCCACGCCCCACTGCTTGAAGTACGTCTCGGGGTCCTGGCTCGCGCCCTCGCCGCCGTCGGTGAGGAACTCCGCGACGTCGAATCCGATGCCGCCCGCGCCGACGATCGCGACGCGCTCGCCGACCTCGGCGCCGTCGCGCAGGACGTCCAGATAGCTGAGGACGCTCGGGTGGTCGACGCCCTCGATCTCCGGGGTGCGCGGCGTGACTCCGGTGGCGACGACGACCTCGTCGTATCCGTCCAGGTCGCCCGCCGTGACCGTGGTGTTGAGCCGGACGTCGACACCGCGCTCGGCGAGCTGCGTACGGAAGTACCGCAGCGTCTCGTCGAACTCCTCCTTGCCGGGGACCCGCTTGGCGATGTTCAGCTGGCCGCCGATCTCGCCCGCCGCGTCGAACAGGGTGACGGAGTGGCCGCGTTCGGCGGCCGCGACGGAGAACGCGAGTCCGGCCGGGCCCGCTCCGACGACGGCGAGCCGCTTGGCGAGCCGGGTGGGGGAGAGGACGAGTTCCGTCTCGTGGCAGGCGCGCGGGTTCACCAGGCAGGAGGTGATCTTCAGGCTGAAGGTGTGGTCCAGGCAGGCCTGGTTGCAGCCGATGCAGGTGTTGATGGTGTCGGCGCGGTCCGCGGCGGCCTTGGCCACGAAGTCCGGGTCGGCGAGGAAGGGGCGGGCCATGGAGACGATGTCGGCGCGGCCCTCGGCGAGGATCTGCTCGGCGACCTCGGGGGTGTTGATGCGGTTGCTGGTGACGAGGGGGATGTTCACCGAGCCCATGAGCTTCTTGGTGACCCAGGTGTACGCGCCCCGCGGGACGGAGGTCGCGATGGTGGGGATGCGGGCCTCGTGCCAGCCGATGCCGGTGTTGATGATGGTCGCGCCGGCGGCCTCGATCTCCTTCGCGAGGGAGACGACCTCCTCCAGCGTCGAACCGCCCGGGACCAGGTCCAGCATCGAGAGGCGGTAGATGACGATGAAGTCCTCGCCGACCCGCTCGCGGATCCGGCGGACGATCTCCAGCGGGAAGCGGACCCGGTTCTCGTAGCTGCCGCCCCAGCGGTCGGTGCGGTGGTTGGTGGCCGCCGCGATGAACTCGTTGATGAGGTAGCCCTCGGAGCCCATGACCTCGACGCCGTCGTACCCGGCGGCCCTGGCGAGCTCGGCGCAGCGGGCGTAGTCCTCGACGGTCTGCTCGACCTCGGCGTCGGTGAGCTCGTTCGGTACGAAGGGGCTGATCGGCGCCTGGATCGCGCTGGGTGCGACGAGCTCGGGGTGGTAGGCGTACCGGCCGAAGTGGAGGATCTGCATCGCGATCCGCCCGCCCTCGCCGTGCACGGCGTCGGTGATGAGCTTGTGCTCGGCCACCTCGTCCTCGGTGCTGAGCTTGGCGCCGCCGTCCCAGGGACGGCCGGCCTCGTTGGGCGCGATGCCGCCGGTCACGATGAGTCCGACCCCGCCGCGGGCGCGCTCGGCGTAGAAGGCGGCCATGCGCTCGAAGCCGTTCTCGGTCTCTTCGAGGCCGACGTGCATGGAACCCATGAGCACCCGGTTGGGCAGGGTGGTGAACCCGAGGTCGAGCGGGCTCAGCAGATGCGGGTAGGGGGTCGAGCTCATGGGGCGCCTCCTCGCGCGGTGTCGTCATGACTGTTGTAGACGAGCCGAGGGGGCTTGTGCAACAAGTTGCATAAAGGTGGGGAAGTGATCTGCACGACGTCACGACACGCCACGGCCCCCGGCGGGGGTCCGCCGGGGGCCGTGGTGGGCTTGGTGGGAGTGGATCACCGCGGCCCGTCAGGGCGTCGTGACCCAGCTGTCCAGGTCCTCCGCCGTGCGCGGGCCCTCCGCGTCCGGGGCGAGCAGGCCGTGCGTGCGCAGCAGCCGTGTCACGGCCATGCCCCAGGGACGGCGCAGCCGCGCCGCCGCGAGCAGCGCGTCGTCGGCGAGCAGCTCCTCGACGGGGCCCGTCCGCAGCCCCGCCGGGGACAGGACGGCGGCCTCGTCCGCCCAGCGCAGCGCCAGGTCGACGTCGTGGGTCGCCATCACGACCGTCGTGCCCGACTCCCGCAGCCGGCCGAGCACCTCCAGGAGCCGCTCCTGTCCGTGCGGATCGAGCCCGGCCGTCGGCTCGTCCATGATGAGGACCCGGGGGCGCATCGCCACGGCGCCCGCGATCGCGGCCCGCTTCCGCTGTCCGTACGAGAGCAGATGGGTCGGCCGGTCCTCCAGCGCGACGATGTCCAGCGCCTCCAGCGCCTCGCGGACCCGGAGCCGAACCTCCTCCTCCGGCAGCCCCAGATTCATCGGGCCGAACGACACGTCCTGCCCGACCGACGCGGCGAAGAGCTGGTCGTCCGGGTCCTGGACGACCAGCTGCACCGTCGTACGCAGCCGGGTCAGCCCCTTCCGGTCGTACGACACGTCCTCGCCGTCCAGCCGGAGCGCGCCGCTTCCGCAGCGCAGGCCCCCGCTCAGCAGCCGCAGCATCGTCGTCTTGCCGCCGCCGTTGCGGCCGAGGAGCGCCACCGCCCGGCCTTCCGGCACCGCGAAGTCGATGCCGTCGAGGACGACGGGCCCGTCCTCGTACGCGAACGTGGCCTTCACCAGCTCCACGACAGGTGGCGCAGGATTCACGGCAGGGACCTTTCCAGTACGAGAGTGAGGGCGACGAGACCGGCGAGCAGGCCGGCCGTCGACGCGAGGAAGCGGCCCGAGACCGCCGCCTCAGGCACCAGGACCCGCAGCGTCCCGTCGTAACCCCGACCGGCCAGGCCCGTCTGCAGGCGCTGCGCCCGGTCGAAGGCGCGGACGAACGCCGTCGCGCCCAGCCCGGCGAGGGAACGCCAGGTCGCCGCGCGCGTGGTCAGTCCCAGCCGGGCCGCCTGCGCCTGCCGGATTTTGGATATCGCATCCAGAAGAAGAAAACTGATCCTGTACATCACCAGGGCCACGTCCACCACGGGCGCCGGCACCCCGGCCCGCACCAGGCGGGGCAGTACGTCGGACACGGGCGTCGTGAAGGCGAACAGCAGCACGCCCAGCGACGCGGACGAGGTCCGCAGCAACAACTCACCCGCGTGAACGGGACCGTCGTGCGCGAGCGCCACCATGCCGCGGTCCCCGCCCACCTCGAAGAGCAGCGGGATCGCCCCCGTCACACAGAAGCCCAGAGGGATACGGAACGCGCGCCACAGCTGACGCCCCGGCACCCCGGCCGGCCCGAGGAGGACGGCCAGGGTGGCCGCCGCGACCAGGACGGCACCGGGCCACGGCGGCAGGCACACCGCGCAGAGCGTCAGACCGAAGCCGAGCACGGCTTTCTCGCACGGGTGGCGGCGGCGCCAGCGACTGCTGTGCGCCGCCGCGTCGATCGGCAGCACCGGCGGCTACTCGCCGACGGACGCCGACCGCAGCGCCTTCGCGTCGGCGCGGGCCTCGCCCTGCTTGCGGCCCTTGTGCAGACCGAAGTAGTACGCGAGCACCCCGGCGCCGATGGCGGCCTGCAGGGCGAAGAGCGCCGACTCGATCTCACCGGAAGCGGGCTCGTACAGCGGGGAGAACCACGGCTCGTAGTCGGGATCGATCTCCGAGATCGCCGTCTCGGCCTCGGCGTCGGCGCCCGTGAACGGCTCCTCCTTGTGGTCGCCGAGCCCCAGGACCAGCGGGAGCACGGCCAGCGCCGCGACGACGAGCAGCAGCAGCGTGTTGATCTTCGCGTTCCGGCTCATCAGGCGCTCGCCTCCGCGTTCTCGTTCTTCTTCCGGGACGGGAGCAGGATGCCGAGGCGGGTCAGGTCCGCCTTGCTGGACTGCGTGAGCAGCCGCATGACGAGTACCGTCAGCAGACCTTCACTGACGGCGAGCGGCAGCTGCGTGACGGCGAAGATCCCGCCGAACTTGGCCAGCGCACCCAGCACACCGCTGCCCGGGTCCGGGAAGGCCAGCGCGAGCTGGACGCTGGTCACGCAGTACGTCGACAGGTCGGCGACGAACGCCCCGAAGAACACGCTCACCATGAGCGGCACGTCGAAGCGGCGCAGCAGCCAGTACGTACCGAAACCGGCCCACGGCCCGACGATCGCCATGGAGAAGACGTTGGCGCCGAGTGTGGTGAGCCCGCCGTGGGCGAGCAGCAGCGCCTGGAACAGCAGCGTGATCGTGCCAAGGACCGCCATCACGGGCGGACGGAACAGGATCGCGCCCAGTCCCGTCCCGGTCGGGTGCGAGCAACTGCCCGTCACCGACGGAATCTTGAGCGCGGACAGAACGAAGGTGAACGCACCGGACGCACCGAGCAGCAGGGTGGACTCGGGGTTGGCCTTGACCTCACGGGTCAGGGCGCGGACACCGTGGACGACAAAGGGAGCGGACGCGACGCCCCAGGCGGCCGCGTGCACAGGGGGCAGATACCCCTCGGCTATATGCATGGTTGGGAGACCCTCTCCAGCACCTCGTGGATGGACAACGCACCCTGGCCGGTCTCCTGGCTGACGGGTCATGCCGCCGCGGCTCCGCCTTCCCACACCTCCGCGGTCTCCCGCGGCGGTCCAGTGGCTTCCCCGGAGGGATGGAGCCGGACTTCCCGATCACAGTGGCGAGGGCCGCACCGGTACCGCACCGGTTTCCCGTACACCAAGGCGCTGTGACATTAGTGGGTTGACCAGGTACATCACAACACGGGTGCTCCCGGGGACGGTGTGTGACGGATCTCCCGCGCGCCCCACGCACCCCTGTCGGCCCCCTGCGCACGCCTCCCGCGCCCCGCCTCACACCTTCCGGTACGTGTACGCCTCCGAGGCCGCTGCCACCACCGCGTCCAGGTCCCCGCCGGCGCTCGCCGTGACGAGGGCGGCGACGGCGCCCTCGACGAACGGTGCGTCCACGAGGCGCGAACCCTCCGGCAGCTCGTCCTCCTCGGCGAGGAGCGCCTTGACGGTGAGGACGGCACTGCCGAGGTCGACGAGGAGGGCCACTCCGGCGCCCCCGTCGACCGCCTTCGCCGCCTCGACGATCCGCTCGGAACTCGTGCCGAGACCCCCGCCGGGAGCGCCCCCGGCCGCGGCGACGGGCGCGGTCGGCCCACCGCCCGCGAGCCCCTGGGCCAGCACGGCGACGGCGTCGGCCACGGCCGCGCTGTGCGAGACCAGCACGATGCCCACCGTTCCCGCCACGCCCACCTGACCGGTCACGCGGCAGCCACCTCCGCAAGGGCGGCGATCAGCAGGGCCGACGAGGTGGCCCCGGGATCCTGATGCCCGATGGAACGTTCGCCCAGATAGCTCGCCCTGCCCTTGCGCGCCTGGAGGGGTACGGTCGCGAGGGCGCCGCGCTCGGCCGCGTCCCGGGCGGCGGCGAAGGAGTCACCGAGCGCCTCGGCCGCCGGAACGAGCGCGTCCAGCATGGTCTTGTCCCCGACCTGGGCTCCGCCGAGCTGCCCGACGGCGGCGACCCCGGCGGCCAGGGCCGCGGCCAGGTCCTCCCGCGTCACCGAAGGGGCATCGCCGAGCGCCTTGCCGGTCCGTCGCAACAGCGTCCCGTACAGCGGCCCGGACGCGCCCCCCACGGTGGAGATCAACTGCCGCCCCGCGGCGACGAGTACGGCTCCCGGGGTCTCGGGCGACTCCTTCTCCAGCACGTCGGCCACGGCGGCGAACCCCCGCTTCAGATTGGCCCCGTGGTCCGCGTCGCCGATCGCCGAGTCGAGCTCGGTGAGGCGCTCGGCCTCACGGTCGATCACGGCCGCGGCCGAGGTCAGCCAACGACGGAAGAACGCGGCGTCGCACTCGCTCACTTCGGGCATCCCCTCTCACCGGCCCCAGCGCAGCGCCGGAGTCTGCACGGGCGCGTCCCAGAGCCGCAGCAGCTCCTCGTCGGCCTCGCAGAGCGTCACCGAGCAGCCGGCCATGTCGAGCGAGGTCACATAGTTGCCGACCAGCGTGCGGGCGACCGGGACCCCGCGCTCGCTCAGCACGCGCTGCACCTCGGCGTTGAACCCGTACAGTTCGAGCAGCGGCGTCGCGCCCATCCCGTTCACGAGGGCGAGGACCGGTCCGGACGGCCGCAGGTCCTCCAGTACGGCGTCGACGGCCACGTCCGCGATCTCTCCCGAAGTCATCATGGGCCGCCGCTCACGCCCCGGCTCCCCATGGATGCCGATACCCAACTCCAGCTTGCCCTCGGGAAGTTCGAACGTGGGGCTGCCCTTCGCTGGTGTGGTGCAGGCGCTCAGCGCCACACCGAAACTCCGTGACCGCTCGTTCACCCGGCGCGCGACGGCCTCCACCCGCTCCAGCGGCGCACCCTCCTCGGCAGCCGCCCCGGCGATCTTCTCCACGAAGAGCGTCGCCCCGGTCCCGCGCCGCCCGGCGGTGTACAGACTGTCCGTCACCGCCACGTCGTCGTCGACGAGCACCTTGGCGATCTGGATGCCCTCGTCCTCCGCGAGCTCGGCGGCCATCTCGAAGTTGAGCACGTCACCGGTGTAGTTCTTGACGACGAACAGCACGCCGGCCCCGCTGTCGACGGCGGCGGCGGCGCGCACCATCTGGTCGGGCACGGGCGACGTGAACACCTCCCCGGGGCACGCGGCCGCCAGCATCCCGGGCCCGACGAACCCCCCGTGCAAGGGCTCATGCCCCGACCCGCCCCCGGACACCAGCCCCACCTTCCCGGCGACGGGCGCGTCGCGGCGCAGGACGACACGGTTCTCGACATCGACGGTGAGCTCGGGATGCGCGGCGGCCATCCCGCGCAGCGCATCGGCGACGACGGTCTCCGGGACGTTGATGAGCATCCTCATGGGTACCTCCTGGTGAGAGTGACAGGCGATCCGCTGAGCAGGGTTTTCGCAGGTCAGAGCGGGCGAGACCGGTTGTTGATCTTGGCGGTTCGCGGCGTCCGGCGGCGGTCCCGGGCGGTACCGATGCTGACCTGTTGCTGACTTTCCTGACTGCCCGTCAGGGATGGGTTGGGCTGGGCGGTCTTTGCACTTGTGCATGATGGCGCAATTATCGGCATGGGAGTGCGGTTGCGCACCGGTGCGTCGAGGCCGCAGGTGCCCGATCCCGTGTCGGCAGGCTTCGTGCGGCGCCTCGGGGCTCGGCCGTGGCCAACTGGACAGCGAGTGTCCGCGTGGAGAGCGTGCTCGAAACGCAGGCCACGGAAGGGGCGGCGGGTAATACAGTTCTTGGCCGTGGACTCCCCGGATGAGGAGTCCGTTGCGGCGTCCTGGGGAAGTGATGCGCGATGGGGCTGTCGGGCGGGACGGCGGACAAAGCGGGCAACCGATATGAGGACTGGTGGACCGCGCTGAAGGTTGCGGACCTCCTGCGCGGAGAGGCCTCGCGGATCCGTCTTGAGCCTGTGGGGCAGGCTGGTGAAGGCATTGAGTTCCAGCTCGTGGCCAAGGGTGAAACCTGGTGCGATCAGGTGAAGGACGTGCCTTCGCGGGGGCCCTGGACGCTGCGATCCGCGGCAGCCCTTCTCCAGGCCGTCGCGAGTCACCTTGCAGCCGGCAGGAAGGTGCGACTCGTTCTCTCGACCGGATCGCCCGCATTGCGCGACCTTGCCGACCGCGCCAGGGCCGCCGTGACCCTCGCTGAGTTCGAAGAGATTCTTACCGGCCCTCAAGGGAACGACTTTACGGCTCTGTGCGGAGTTTGAGCCGACGACGGCAAACCCGCAGAGCGGGAGACGATCTGGCGATATCTTCAGTCCGTTTACGTCAAGGAGTACTCACCAGAGAACCTGCGTGAGCTCGTCCACATCATTTACGAGCAACTTTTCGTAGGGAACCCTGAGGGAATCGTCAGGCAACTGAGTGGATACCTGGACGACAACCTCCACAAGTGGCTCACCGGGTCGGAGATCCGTAACCATTTGCTCTCTCTTGACGGAGTTCGACTCCGGCTGTTGGCCGGAGACAGCAATACGCTCAATGCCTTGGCGGCCACCACGGACGGGTTCCTGCGGCACGTGCGGGACAGGGCGCCCGCCCTTGGACTGGCCGCGCGTCCTCACCTCGACCAGCTGCACGGTCGGTTGGTGGTCGAGGACGGTCCGCAGATCGTGCTGTGCGAGGGAGGGGCGGGCTCGGGCAAGTCGACGGTTGCCGCCGATGTACTGGAACGTCTCGCAGGCCATGGGTGGCCGACCGCCGTCGTTCGTATGGACCGAGCCGATCCGTCGGTGCGAACGGCGAGGGACCTCGGCGCCATGATGAATCTGCAGGATTCGCGGGGGGTCCTGCTGCCCGGAGTCGCCGATGGGGGGCCTGGGCTCTTCGTCATCGATCAACTGGACGCCGTCAGCCTGTACAGCGGTCGCATGGCAGATGTCTTCGAGGCCGTTGAGGATGTGCTCGCTCAGCTCTCGGCAGCGCCGAACATCAAGGTGCTCTTGGTGGTCCGCACCGTCGACATCGAACAGGACGGCAGGCTCAGCAGACTGATGACGGCGGACGCCCGAGCGGAGAGATTCCCCGTGGGGGAGCTGACCGAAGAGTCGGTGCGCGCCGTACTCACCGCGGGTGGGAACACCCCCGACAGCCTGAGCCCGGTGACTCTGGACCTGCTGCGCACCCCCCTGCACCTGGCGGTCTTCGGCACCCTCCCCCCTGCTGCCCGCCCTATGCCCTACCGGACTCTGCAGCAGCTCTACGGCGGTTACACCAAGGAGGTGCGCAGACGCATAGGAATCAGGAGGGAAGGCTTCGACTGGCAGGGGATCACCGGCGCCCTCTGCGCCTCCATGAGCGACCGGGAGAGTCTGCAGGCGCCCCTCTCCCTCCTCGACGGCTACGCGCCGGAGGATGTCGAGGCATTGAAGTCGCAAGGGGTCCTGGTGGGAGACCAGGAACACATCGGCTTCTTCCACGAGACGTACTTCGACTACCTATTCGCCCGGTCCTTCCTCGCGACCGGAAGGGACGTCCACGACTTCCTGGCCAGCTCCGGACAGCACCTCTTCAGACGGGCGCAGACCCGCCAGATCCTCGAGCACCTCGCCGGTACGGACCGCGACCGGTTCCGCGAGACCACGGCACGGCTGCTTGGCTCCACACGGATCCGCTCCCACCTGCACGACGTGATCACGAGGTGACCACCCCGACCCAGACGACCAACTACGAGCTCGAGGTCTGCTGACCGACCCCGACGTCGAACTCCATCGGTTCAGAGGCCGCGACGGCCCGTCAGTCGAAGATCGCGTACAGGTTCCTCATCAGGGACGCCGGTCGCTCGCGGGGGCGCGGCGGCGGCTCCTGCGAGGCGGTTCCGACGTACCGCCCCGGGGCGAGCGCGTAGCCCTGCTCGCGTACCGCGGCCAGATCCACCGAGCGGCGGAAACCGGGCTCGTCCCGGTACACGAGACCGGCGTCCCGCGCCGAGGGCGTGCCCCGCCATGCGTGGTAGCTGGTGGCGATCCTGTCGATGTCGTCCAAGGTGAGCACACGTTCCGTGCGGTCCGCCATGGTGCCCGTCCGACGGGCGTCGACGAACAGGATCTGCCCCCGGCGATCCGTCAGGTCCTTCGCACCCTGGGAGGACTTGTCCTCGGTCAGGATCCAGAGGCAGGCCGGGATCGACGTCGTACGGAACAGTCGGCTCGGCAGCGCGATCAGGCACGCGACGCGATCCGCCTCCGCCAGCCCCCGGCGAATGTCCCGCTCGGCGCGGGACGTCGAGCTCATCGACCCGTTGGCGAGGACGACCCCGGCCGTCCCTCCGCGCGCCAGCTTCGCCAACGCGTGCTGGAGCCACGCATAGTTGGCGTTCTGCCTGGGGGGAACGCCGTATGTCCAGCGGGAATCGCCCGCATCCCGGGCCCAGTCCGAGACGTTGAAGGGCGGGTGGGCCATCACGAAGTCGGCCCTGAGATCGGGGTGTTGATCGTCGGCGAAGGTGTCGGCGGGCGCGGCCCCGAGGTCGCCGACGGTGTCGACTTCGTGGATGGCGAGGTTCATCCTGGCAAGACGCCAGGCCCGCTCGTTCGTCTCCTGGCCATGGACCGAGAGGAAGCCGACGGCTTTCCGTGAGGCATGCGTCTCGGCGAACAGGGCCGCCTCGACGAGCATGGCACCCACACCGCACGCCGGGTCGTACGCCCGGCCGCCGTACGGCTCCAGGACCTCCACGATCAGCTGCGCCAGTGACTGCGGGGTGTGGGACTCGGCGCCCCGCTTGCCCTCGTCGCGCGCGAAGGAGGCGAGGAAGTACGCATACACCTGGCTCAGCGTGTCCCGTGCGGTCATGCGTCCGCGGGAGATGAAGCGAGGGTCCCCGATGAGGTCGACGAGGGCGGCCAGGCGCCGTGAGTCGAGGTCGACGCGGAGGAGGGCCGGCGGAAACATGTCCCGGAGGGCGATGTTCTCGCGCATGAGCGCGTCCACGGCGGAGGCGAGGCGGTAGCCCGCGTCGGGTCGGCTCAAGTCGGCGGTGATGCGGGACCAGCGGGCCGCCTCCGGAACCCAGAGGATCCCGTGGGAGTCGTACTCGTCGCGGTCTTCGAGGAGGGAGTTCCGCAGTTCCTCGGGGACGCCCTCGGCGGCGAGTTCTTCGTCGAGCTCGGCCCGGCGCTCCGCGAAGGCGTCGGAGAGGTACCTGACGAAGAGCAACCCGAGGACGAAATCCTTGTACTCAGTCGCGTCGACGGGACCACGAAGGACGTCCGCCGCCTTCCACATGACGTCGTGGACCGCCTCGACGGCGGCGGCGCCGATGCGCTCCCGTTGCCCGGTGGGGTCCTTCTCACGCGGTGGCACGAGGGTGCCGCCTCCTTCCGTGACCGATCCTCCGATTGTCCACGACCGGGGTGGGAGCTGTCCCGGGAGCGCTGTAACGTAGCGGGGACCACAAGTTCTTCTTGATCCGGGGGCGGGCGAGGATGTCGACGATCGGTCTGGCCGCGGCAATCGACGAGCTGCGGCAGGAGCTGTACGAGGCGCAGCGGCTCGGCGTCGGCGAGCAGTTCGCGTTCGGTGTCGAGGAAGCGGAGCTGGAGCTCCAGCTCGAACTGCGCAAGTCCGTGAAGGGGGACGGCAAACTCTCTTTCGGCGTGGTCACCGCCGGCGCGAGCGGCGAGCACGCCACGGTCCGCACCCACAAGCTGACGCTCAGGCTCTCCGTCAAGGACCGCGCCACCGGCGGAGCCGGTCCCGAGATCGGCGACGACGAGACCGGGTCGTGGGACGAGGAGTGACGTGGATCCGCGCAGACTGGCGCTGATCCGCAGCGGAACCGACGATCGGCCCCACCGCGTGGGCTCCGGCTATCTGATCACCCCCCGGCTGGTCCTGACCGCACGTCATGTGCTGGAGGACCGCGCCACCGGACTGCCGTGGCCGGCGTTCCGCGTGCGCATTGGCCATCACGGCTACGGAGAGACGACCGCCGCGTCGGCGGAACTGCTCTGGCAGCACCCGGACGGACGGGACGTCGCCCTGCTCCGCATCGACCGGGACGTCGACCTGTCCGGAACCGTCCGCTGGGGCCGCCCCGTCGGTACCGCCCCGCTGTCCTACCGGGGGCTCGGCTACCCCCTGTCGGCCAAGGGCGACACCCGCGACCCCGAGAACCTGCGCGGCGAACTGCCGCCCCTCTCCGGCGCCGCGGACCGCTTCGTCCTGGACCAGGGCCCCTCGCCCGTACCCCGTGCCGACGAGAAGAACGCCTGGGGCGGCGCCTCCGGTGCCGCCATTTTCTGCGGCGACCGCCTCGTCGGCGTCGTGACCCAGGAGGTGCACTCCTACGGAGCCCGCCGCCTGATCGCCCTGCCGGCGCGCACCTTCGCGCAGGACGACGACTTCGTGTCCCACCTCGTCGAGCACGCCGGCACACCCCCCGAACTGGGCACGGTCGGGGCACCCCTGCCGAGCGCGCCACCCGCCGCCGAGCGCACCCCCGCCGAGCGCGAACTCGCCGGGATGCTCGACACGTTGTTCCCGGACCGCGCCTCCCGCATCGGCCACGCCCGGGATCTGGCACGGGAGCTGGAGTACGAGACCGACGGCTACGAGCCCACCACTGCCGACCTCGTGGCCCTCCTGAAGGCCCACCCCCGCGCCCTCGCGTCGCTCGGCGCGGCCCCGGCGAGGAGCGCGACGGGGCCGGTCAGGACCGCGTGGACGCAGCTCTTCGCGAGGGCTCGCGTCCTCGCCCCCGGCTCCCTGCTCTCCACCGACGAGTACGGGTCCCTGCTCGACCTGCTGTGCCGGGTCCACGAGGAGCAGCCGAGGCTCCTGCCCCGGGCGGCCCCCGAGGCGCTGCCGTACGCCGTCCTGCCCGAGAGCCTCACCCGTCCGCACCTCGGCGAGGACGACCTGCGTGCCGCGATTCACGGGCTGGAGGAGCTGTCCGACAGCGAGAGCGTCCCCGAGGGCACCCCGCCGGTCCCGGCGCTGCTGCGGCTCGTCGAGTACGTGGCCGCCTCCGCGGCGCACCCGCTCGGCGACGAGCTGCGCGCGTGGTCGAGCACGGTCGCGGACCGGCTCGGCGTCCACGCCGGAGCCCTGGGCGAGCGGCGCGACGACGCCAACCGCTGGGCCAAGCGCCGGAGTTCGCCGGTGACGCGGGTGGTGATGGAAGTGGAACGCGACACCGCGACCGCGGAGGAACGCTACCGGTGCCGGATCCTGCTCGCCCGCGAGGACTGCTCGTACAGAGTCCTCAAGGAGTCGGAGACGGTCTCGAAGACCCCGGGGGAGGCGGCGCGCGCCCTCGGCGAGGCGGTCGCCACCGCCCGCCAGGAGCCCGGTCAGGGCGACCACGTGCCCTGGGTGACCGTCGTGGTCGACCGCTCGGGACTCGACCTGGCCGTCGACGAGTGGAGGCCCGAAGGACCGGACGACATCCTGGCCGCCTGGCCCATCGGCACCGAGTACCACGTCTCCCTCAGCTGCCCCGACCTCGTCGCCGACAGAACCGTTCGCGAGCTCGACCAGAAACGCCGCTGGAAGCTGGGCCGCTCGTCGACGCTCACCACCAGCCGCACCCACGGTCACGGGGGACAGCTGCGGATGCTGCTGGGGACCGAACACCGCGACACCGCGCGGGTCGTCCTGCACGGCCCCGCTGACCAGCGGAAGTCCTCGCTCATGATCTGTCTCGCCCTGGGCGTCCCCGTCGTGCTTTGGGACCGCGACGCCGACGGCTACGAGGACGCCGACAGGCTCGGCGGTCTCGCACCGGACGGCGGGCTCGACGCCCTCCCCGAGCGGGTCCGGGAGTTCCGGAGCCACTCCGCCGCCCACCCCGAGGAGCGGCGGGCCCGCCCCTCGCTCGTCTGGGAGCCCGACGGACGCCACCCCACGCCCGAACCGCTGCACCTGAGAGACCCCTGGAGAGGAACGCACGCGTCATGACGACCTCGGAGCCCCTGGCCGGCCCTGACCCCCGACGCCTGCCCTCCGCCGACGGGCCCGACGACTGGCGGCTCTTCCAGGGGGACGGCGAACGCCGCGAGGTCCCGTTCCCCTCCGCACCGCCGTGGCGCCGGTTCGACCGGCCGGAGTCGCCGAACGCAGTCGTGGCCCCGCGCCCGAGGCCGTACCTCATCGGCCCAGACGAGGCCGACGTCGTGAACGCGGCGCTCCACCTCCGCCGCCCCCTCCTCGTCACCGGCCAGCCCGGCACCGGCAAGTCCTCGCTGGCCCACGCCGTCGCCCACGAACTCGCACTCGGCGCCGTCCTCCAGTGGCCCGTGAACAGCCGCTCGACCCTGCAGGACGCCCTCTACCAGTACGACGCCGTCGGCCGGCTGCGCGAGGCCACCCTCCGCCGTGACGCGGACGGCACGGAACCCGACATCGGTCAATACATCAGGCTCGGCCCGCTCGGCAACGCGCTCGTCCCCCGGGACCGCCCCCGGGTGCTGCTCGTCGACGAACTGGACAAGGGTGACATCGACCTGCCCAACGACCTGCTGACCATCTTCGAGGAGGGCGAGTTCACCATCCCCGAACTCACCCGCCTCCCCGAGGACCAGGCCCCGGTCCTCGTCCAGACCGACGAACCGGACGCCCCCGCCCCCATCACGCGCGGCTGGGTGCGCTGCTGCGAGTTCCCGGTCGTGATCATCACCAGCAACGGCGAACGGGACTTCCCGCCCGCCTTCCTCCGCCGCTGCGTCCGCCTCGACCTGCCCGAGCCCGACGAGCGGCGCCTGCGCGAGATCGTTGCCGCCCACCTCGGCCCCGCCGCCCTGGACGACGTGGACGACCTGCTGCGCGAGTTCCTCGGCCGCCGCGCCACCGGCGAACTCGCCACCGACCAGCTGCTCAACGCCGTCTTCCTCCGCAAGGGCGGCGTCGACCTCGACGCCGGCTCCCTCCTCAAGGCCGTCCTGCACCAGCTCGGCGAAGCCGTGTGACCCCGTGATCGAGCGCGTGACGAAGATTCTGGCGGACAGCGGCGCCGAACTGTCCCAGGAGGAACTCCTCGACGCCCTGTGGCTCGCCGGGAAGCTCCCGCGGGCCGCCTCCACACCGCTGGCCCGCGCCGCCGGCGTCCCCGACGCACCCCCACCGTCGGCCGGAGCACCGCACCAGGAGCGCCCGCCGTCACCGCCGACCGACGACGCGGCGTCCGACGCGACCGCCGTAGAACCGCCCGCCACCACCCCCACGGGCTCCGCGCCCGCCCGCCCGCTCCTGGCGGCGGAACGGCGACCCGCACCCGGGGACGCGGAGCCGGACACAGGGGACGCACCGTCCCCCGCGATGCCCGTCCGAGCCCCCGACACCCGCCCCTTCGGAGCGGAGCGGCTCCGCCTCGGCAAGGCCCTCCGACCGCTGCGGCAGCGCTTCCCTGACCCCGGCCGCCGGGAACTCGACCTCGCGCGGACCGTCGCGGCCATGGCCGACACCGGACTTCCCGAGACCGTCACCCGCCCGGCCCGCACCCGCTGGTTGTCCCTCGCCCTCGTCGTCGACGACGGCGTCTCCATGGTCCTCTGGCAGCGCCTCGCCGCCGAGATCAGGGAACTCATGGAACGCGCGGGCGCCTTCCGCGACGTCCGCGTGTACGGACTCGACACGCGCGCCGCCACGCCCGGCTTGCGCACCAGCCCGTACCGGCACCGAGGACGCCCCCGGTTGCCGAGGACACTGTGCGACCCGACCGGGAACACCCTCGTGGTCGTCGTCAGCGACGGCGTCGGCGACGCCTGGTGGGATGGCGGGATGCGCGGGGTGACCGAGCAGTGGGCCCGGTGCGGCCCCACCGCGATCGTCCAGGCCCTGCCCTCCCGGCTCTGGGCGAGCACGGGGATCGCCGCCCGGCCCTGGCGGGTCACCACCCGTCGCCGCGGCGGGCCGACGCACGACTGGCACGTGACCGACCCGGACCTGCCGCCCGACCTCGTCCGCTACGACCCCGTACCCGTCCCGGTCCTCGAACCGACTCCCGCGGCCGTCGCCGACTGGGCCCGGCTCATCGCCGCTCCGGGCGGCACCGCGCTGCTCCCGCTCTGGGACGCCGCCTCGCCCGCCGACCGCCCGGCCGACGCGGCCGCCACCCGCCGGAGCGACGACGCGGGCGCGGTCCTGCGCTTCCGGGAGGCCGCGACCCCCGAGGCGTACCGGCTCGCGGCGCACGTGGCCGCCGTCTCGCCCGTCACACCACCCGTCATGCGCCTCGTGCAGGCGGCCCTCGGATCCCCCACGGACCCCGGACACCTCATGGAGGTGTTCCTGGGAGGCCTGATGCACGAGGTGGGGGCGGACGAGCCCGAACGGCTGCCCCACCACCGGCGCTTCGACTTCTCCGACGAGGCCCGCCGCCTGCTGCTCAGCGCCGTGCCCGCGAAGGAGCTCCTGCGCACCACGGATGCCGTCACCCGGCGGATCGAGGCCGCCGTCGGCCGCGCCCCGGTCTTCCCTGCCTGGGTCGGACACCCGGACGGCACGGCCCGGGTCGGGGATACGGGACGCTCCTTCGGCTGGCTCCGGGACCAACTGATGGCGCGGCTCGGCATCCCGCCCGCGGACGCCGGCCCGCTGCTGTCGGCGGCGGACCGCGACGGCACGCGCCGCGGCCGGGCCGAGGTGCCGTCGCTGTACGAGTACGAGTTCGAGCCGTCCGACGACGAGCCGGGGGAGACGCCGCCGGCCGGCTGGGTTGCGCTCCTGCCGGAGGACCCGGTGCGGATCGGCCGGTTCCGGCTCTGGGCGCGAAGTGCGAGCGGGTGGCTGCACGTCGTGATGTTCCTGGCCAGGGACGAGGACGACACGCCCGTCATGATCCGGATGGGCTCGGAGCTGCACGTCGCCGATCCGGCGGCCGCGCTGTCCCTCGTCCGTACGGAAGCCGAGTGCCTGCTCAGGATGGCGGGCACGAACGCTCCCTCGCTCGTCGACGTGGGGGCCCGCGCCGTCGGTCAGCCGCCCTGGCTCGCGGCGACCTGCGTCCACCGCAGGACGGGCGACGTGTCGTCGGGTCCCGCTCCCAACCTGCGGGCCCTCCTCGACGAGTACGGGGGAACGGTCCCGGAGGAACTCTTCCTGCGGATCGGCCTCGGGCTGTCCCAGGCGCTTGCCCGGGCCCACGGGCTCGGCATCGTGCACGGCTCGCTCGCCCCCCGGTCCGTGCTCGTCTCCGACCACGACGTTCGGCTGGTCGGATGGGCGACGGCGACCCTGGACGGCACCGACAGCCCGTACCGCGACGAGCTCCCCACAAACCAGGAGTACCTCAACGCGGACGACGATGGTCCCGCGCTCACTCCCCGGAGCGATGTCCACGCGGCCGGCGCTCTGCTCCTCGCCTTCCTGGCGGGAGAGTGGGGCGACCCGAGGGCCGAGGACATGGAACGGGGCCCACTGGCGACGCCCGGCGTCGATCCGGAGCTCGTCCGGACGCTGTGGCGCTGTCTGCAGCGCGACCCCGCCCTCCGGCCGTCCGCCGCCGACCTGGCCGAGGCGTTCGCCACCGCGTCCGGCGGCGGGGGGGCCGGCCGAGCGCCGGCGGATTCCCTCGTGGCGATCACCGAGGACGTCCACCAGCTGCGCCTGCTCGCCGGCGAGAACCTGAGGGTCTACGGCGTCGAGTTCGGCCGCCTCCTCACGACGTACGCGAACCGGTTGGCATCCCTCGGGCGTCGACAGGAGTCTCTCGACGCCGCGGAGGAAGCCGTACGCGTGTACCGGGAGCTGGTCGTCGCGGAGGGCGAGTCTCACCTCTCCGAGCTGGCCGGCGCCCTCAGCAACCTGTCCGTGGGCCTGGGCGAGGCCGGCAGGGAGAGCTACGCTCTCGCCGCGGTCACCGAAGCGGATTCCCTGTACCGGGAGTTGACGCGGCAGGACTTCTCCGTCTACGGCTGGGGTCATGCGATGGTCCTGAACAACCTCTCCCACCGCCTGGCCGAGGCGGCACGGGGGGAGGAGGCGCTCCAGGCCGTCGAGGAGGCGGTCGCGATCGACCGGAGGGTGACCGCGCGGGGCCCGTCTGGCCGCGACGACGGCCTCGCGATGAGCCTGACGAACCTCGGGACCCGGCTCGGCGAGCTGGGACGGAGCCACGAAGCGCTGCGGGCCGTCACCGAGGCGGTCCGGGTCTATGACTCCTTGCCGTCCGACCGGGCGCGACGGGTCTGGAGGGACTTCGCGGTGAGCCTCAGCAACCTCGCCGTGCTCCTGGGTGATCGGGGACGTCATGACGAAGCCCTCGACGCCCTCGACGAGTGCGCCGCCGTGGCACGCAGGTTCGGTGGCGAACCGTCCGGAGCGGCCGCGGAGGTCCTCGAGCAGGCCGCGCGCGTGCGGGGATGGCTGGAGGAGCTCCGCGAGGAGGCCTCCGCGCGGTAGGCCGCGCAGGGTGGCCGGTGGTGGGCGCAGTCGGCCACGCGAATGAGCTGTGCATGCCAAGAGGGGATCCCCACACCCTGCCTCCGACCCAAGGGGGACGCAGTGAAGACACCGGCGTACGTCACGAGGGGCGCCCTCACCCTCACCGGCGCGCTCGCCCTGGTCATCGCCCTTCCGGCCAGCGCTCTCGCCGCCCCGCCCACCGCCCTGCCCGCCAGCGCCGACGGCCTCGAACAGACCTTCCAGACGGCACGTAGCAGTCGGAGATGAACGCGCGCGTGCCGAGGGCGGTGCGGCGGAGGTGGCGTATCGCCGTGGACTTACCCGCGTAGGAGGGGCCCTCCAGGGCGATGGTCAACACGTCGGCGCCTCCGCCTGGTAGGAGCGCTCGGCGTAGACACGGTCAACGCCATCGACCGCCGCTGGGGCAAGCTCACCACGAGAGACCTGGCGACCTTCGCCAAGGGCTGCGACGACCTGGCGGGCGCCCTCGACGAATGCGCAGGCCTCATCGTCGCGTGCAAGGTCGCGATCATCGGAAAGCTGACCGCAACGGCCGCAACCGCAACGGCCGGTGTCGTCGGCATGTTCTTCACCGCCGGTCTCAGCGGTCTCCTGTCCGCGGCTGCCATCGCCGCGGCACGGCTCATCATCCAGGAGGCGATCGACTACGCCATCGATCAGATCACCTCGATCGTCACCGACAAGATCGAGGCCAAGGTCCTCGCGGAGATCGACAAGCTGTTCTCCGACAAGCTCGGCGGCGGCGGTACCCATGACGTCATGGCCATGGGCAGCGCCGACATGGCGCAGGAGTTGGTCATCGAGTTCGACGAGTTCGAGCAGGCGGCCGGTGGCTACCAGGAGACCGCCACCAACTTCGACAAGAAGAAGGGTGAGTTCACGGCCGGCGGGACCGGGCGCAAGACCTCGGTGAAGAAGGACAGCAGGTTCCACAAGCTGTCCACCGTCATGGACAAGGCCGAGGACGCCGTCGACAAGAAGGCCGACGAGATGGTCAAGACCCTCGAAGACCACGGCGGCAAGATCGACAAGAGCAAGAAGGACCACAAGGACAACGACGACCAGAAGAAGAAGGACTTCGACAACTGCAAGCACGACGACGATGAGAAGGATGTCCGCACGTACATCCTCAACGCCGACGGCAGTGTGGACCGGCTCCTGCCGAACGGAACCATCACCCCCGGCGGTCTCGACGACACGGACAAGCTGAACCTCGCCAACATCACGACCGACGGCAAGGTATGGCGACCGGAGACGGACACGGAGAAGCGGAAGTGGAACACTCCGACCGACCACACCGGCACCGTGTCGTCGAAGAAGATCGACCCGAGCACCAGCGACCTGGCCCAGGCGACACAGCTGGCGAGGCAGGCACACGACTAATACAAGGGCAAGAACTACGCGGCCGGCAGGTACATCGACCCGCAGAGCGGCCGGGAGTCCATCCTCGGCGGACGCAGTGAAGGCGGATTCCACTCGGAAAAGCAGATCGGCCATCCCCTGTTGCACACCGGGAAGGCATCCGGGCTCAAGGAAATGTTCACGGAACGAGAACCGTGCCAGAAGAACCCTCAATGCAACAGGTGGCTGGACTACTACTTCAAATCGGCCAACCCGGACCTGGAAGTCACACACGCCGCGAACTACGACCAACACAGCCCCGGGCAAGGGAAAGAGCACAAGAAGTATATGGACAGCCTCATGAAAGCCCATGGGAAGAGCTAGAGTAGGATGAACGCCATGAATTCCCCCGTGACCCACGGCGACCTGACGGTGCTTTATGGACTGGACGGTGTGGTGCTGTACCCCATCCAGGACGACAGTCCACTCGATGTCGCGACCGCCCAGTTCCTCGGGTCCGTCGGCCTGCCGAACGACAGGTTCTTCACTTCCCGTGCCGGGGTGACGGGAGATGAGCGGGACCCCTACGAAGTGGGCGCTCTCTTCGCGCTCGACAATCGCTACTGCCCTGAGGAGTCTCGGAGTTGGCAGGTCCTCGGCTACCTGCCCGCGGCCCTTGTCACCCTCGCTCCCTCTTCGGGCGAGGTGTACATCTTCCAGGAGAGCGCGCGTGAGTACCAGCTTGCGCACCGGGACATCGCCGCACTCGTGCACTGCCTGACCGAATTCCGGAAACTCGAAGACGCGTACAAGGAGCCCGACCCCGATGTCGAGGACCTCGTCGATACGTTCCGCGAAGCGGTCAACGCATTCGACTCGACCCCGCTGAACGACCCCGAGTCGGAATGGAACCGCATGCTCGAGGAAGTGCTCGAGGAAATGTGGTAGACCGCCCGAGCTGACGTTCTGCGGGCGCCCCTGGCACGGTCAGTCGGACTCGTCGGGCTCGTCGGCCCCGTCGGTGTCGGCGGGCTCAGGGAGGGGCCGCGGTTCGAGCGGGCGGACGGCCGGGCCCTGGAGGACCGAGCCGTCGACGGCGAACCGGGATCCGTGGCAGGGGCACTCCCAGGCGCGCTCGGCGTCGTTGAAGAGGACCAGACAGCCCAGGTGGGTGCAGCGCCCGGAGACAGCGTGCGTCGCGCCCTTCTCGTCGCGGTAGACCGCACAGCGCCGCCCTCCGACCCGCACGAGGGCTCCGGTACCGGGCGCGATCTCGTCGACGGTGTCGGCATGGGAGGGCCGGAGCCGGTCGCCCACGAAGTGCTTGAGAACCGACCCCTGCGCCTTCAGCAGGGACGGTGCCTCGCGTGCGTGGAGGCGGCGCGGGTCGTACAGGGAGGCCCAGGGCAGTGCGCCGCCCGTGATCAGCGCGCTGAGGAGCCGGCCGGACATGACGCCGTTGCTCATGCCCCAACCGCCGAAACCGGTCGCCACGTACACATGCCGGGAGCCTGGGTGGAAGAGCCCGACGAAGGGCACCCTGTCCGCGGTCGTATTGTCCTGCGCCGCCCAGCGGTGGGTGATCCGCGCGGACGGGAAACGCTCCGCGGTCCAGGCCGCGAGCTGCTCGTAACGCTCGCTCACGTCGCCCACGCCCGGCCTGAACTTCTCCCCGGTGACGATGAGCAGCCGATCTCCTTCACCGTACGGAGCGGTGCGCACCGACCGGGTGTTCTGCTCCTGGGTGAGGTACATGCCCCGCGGATCCTCGTCGGCGGGAAGTGCTGCCGCGACCACCAGCTCGCGGTGCGGCTCGAGCCGCGCGAACAGCAGGGCGCGGTCGAAGACCGGATAGTGCGTGGCGACGACGACGTCACGGGCCACGATCTCCGTCCCGCCCTCGGTGGTGAGGCGGCAGGGCTCGCCCTCGTCGAGCGAGACGATCCGCGTACGTTCGTGCACGATCCCGCCGCGTTCGACCAGGTCGGCCACGAGAGCGAGCAGGAACTTGCGCGGATGGAACTGTGCCTGGTCGTCCACGCGGACCGCGCCCGCGACGGGAAAGGGCAGACCGGTCTCCGAGACGAACGACGCGGCCAGTCCGGCCTCGCGCGCCGCGTCTGCCTCCGCCCTCAGAGTCTCGACCGCTTTCCGCGACTCCGCGTACGTGTATCCCGGAACGCGCTCCAGCTCGCAGTCGATCCCCAGCTCCGACGCGACCCGGTCGACGTGCTCGGCGGCCTCCTGTTGCGAGCGCGCGTACTGCCGCGCTCCTGCCACGCCGAGCGACTTGCGCAGCTGGGCGTAGAGGAGGCCGTGCTGGGCGGAGAGTTTCGCGGTGGTGTATCCGGTGACTCCCGCCGCTACGCGGTCGCCCTCGAGCAGGGCGACCCTCCGTCCGGCGCGTGCGAGTTCCCAGGCGGTGCAGATCCCGGCGACGCCGGCACCGACCACCGCGACATCGACTTCCAGGTCGCTGGTCAGGGAGGGGTGTTCGGGGCCCGTCCCCGTCTCCATCCAGTACGACTCGTAGGTGCCGGGCAGGTGTGTCATGTCAGCCGCCTCTTCCGTACGCGGACCAGTGAGCGGGGTCGGACGGACCATGGCAGGTGAACGGGCCCGAACTCGACGAGTTCGGGCCCGCACGAGACCAGAGGCTGGGAACCCCGGAGCCCGGGCCGCGACGCCGGTCCGGGCGGTCAGCCCGGGCGCTTGCGGCCGCTGCGCGGCTCGTCGGCGTCCACTCCGGTGAACGCGGAGTCGTCCTTGGTGCCGCTGGGGCGCTTGGAGCGTCCCCGCGGACCGGTGTCGTGCATGCCCTTCTCGGGCGTGCCGGCCTGCTTCTCGCCGCGTCTGCCGTCGTGGCTGACGGTGTCGCCGGGGACTTCTCGCGTCTCCTCCTTGGAGACCTGACGTCCCTTGCCGGGCGGAGGAGCGTGCTCCTCGGGGTGGAAGGAACGTTCGGCGCTGGGATTGTCCTGCTGCCGCGTCTCGTCCACGTCGGGCGACCATCCGTGGTGCCCGGACCCGCCGCGGCGGGTCGGTCCGTCGCCCTGCGGCGACTTCGAGGACTTCGGTTTCCCGGCCATGAGCCGACCTGCCTGTCCGTTGCGGAGATACGCCTCTCAGTCCTCACGGTACCTCCAGCGGCACCAGGAGGCAGAACGACGACGGCCGGTTACATTCAGGCGAAACGGGGGAGACGCGGGAAAGCGATCAAGCGAGGCGAATCGGCAATACTGGCAGCGAGGAGTGCCTCGACGTGCCGAGCAGGCGGGAGGCCGGGCGTGGGTGAGGAACGAGATCTGCTGGCAGGGCTGAGCGTGGACGGCAGGAGGCCGGAGCAGCCGGTACTGCTGGACGGTGAGGGCAGGCCGATCCGGACGTGGCAGGAGAACTATCCGTACACCCGCAAGGTGCCCAGGGCGGAGTACGAACGCACCAAGCGCATTCTGCAGATCGAGTTGCTGAAACTGCAGCGGTGGGTCAAGGACACGGGCGCACGCCTGATCGTGATCTGCGAAGGCCGTGACGCCGCGGGCAAGGGCGGGACCATCCAGCGTTTCACCGAGCGCCTCAACCCGCGTGGTGCCCGCGTCGTGGCACTCGACAAACCGACGACCCGTGAAGCCGGCCAGTGGTACTTCCAGCGCTACGTCGCCCACTTTCCGGGGCCGGGCGAGATCGTCTTCTTCGACCGGTCCTGGTACAACCGGGCCGGCGTGGAAAAGGTCATGGGATTCTGCACAGCCGAGCAGTACGACCTCTTCCTCGCCCAGTGCCCGGCGTTCGAGCGGATGCTGGTCCAGGACGGCATCTGTCTGGTGAAGTTCTGGTTCTCGGTCTCCCGGGCGGAGCAGCGAACCCGGTTCGCGATCCGCCAGGTCGACCCGGTCCGCCAGTGGAAACTCTCCCCGACCGACGTCGCCTCACTCGATCTCTGGGACGCCTACACGCAGGCCAAGGTCGCCATGTTCCGCACCACCGACACGGCCGAGGCGCCCTGGACCGTGGTCAAGGCCAACGACAAGCGGCGCGCCCGGCTCGAGGCCATCCGGTACCTGCTCACCCGCGTCGATTACGACCGCAAGGACCCCGAAGCGGTCGGCACCCCCGACCCGCTGATCATCGGCTCCGCGGACACGCTTCTCGAGCCGGGGGAGGAGGACACCGCCCTGTCTCCCACCCCGCTGGCCGACCGCCTCATGGGACCCGGGCAACACCCGCCCACTCGTGCGGCAGGTGGATAGCGGGCCGGGTCGACGTCGAATCGCGTGAGTCTCGAGGAGCGC
Source organism: Streptomyces sp. NPDC012508 (assembly GCF_042902595.1). NCBI lineage: Bacteria > Bacillati > Actinomycetota > Actinomycetes > Kitasatosporales > Streptomycetaceae > Streptomyces > Streptomyces sp. NPDC012508. The sequence continues at coordinate 16,357 of NZ_JBIBEO010000013.1, read as the reverse complement.
GGACGATGGAGGTCGTCGACGCCCGCCGTTCAAGGGCAGCCCTCCCGCGGTGTCGCTCAATAGAGCGGCAAATGTGACAGATGAGCGGCAGGTGCTTAGATCGGCCCCGCCGGGGCAGTCGCATTCCAGACCTACCCGGCGTCGTGGGCCGGGGCGGTCGGCAGGCCCGAAGTCGTCGATCTCGCAGGAGTCGCAGTGGTCGTCCGGATGGGTGTCGAAGAAGAGTTCCATGTGATCGATGTCGAGAGCGGCGCGCTGACACCTCGGGCCGACGCCGTACTCGGGCGGCTCTCCCGGCACAGGGACGACTTCACACAGGAGCTGGCCCAGTCGGTCGTCGAGTCGAACAGCGGTGTGCACGCCGTCCTCGACGAGCTCTACGCAGACCTGGCCGCGTCACGGCGGCGTCTGAACGAGGCCGCTTCCTCCCAGGGCCTCGCGATCATGGCCGCCGGTGCGGCCCCGATCGCGCGGCTCGGAGCCGTGCACGCGACCGACGACCCCCGCTACCACGCGATGACGGAGGAGTACCGCCGAGTCGCCGACGAGCAGCTGATCTGCGGCGCCCAGGTGCATGTCGACGTCCCCGACCGAGACACCGCTGTACGGGCGCTCTGCGCGGTCAACCCGTGGATTCCGCCCCTTCTGGCACTGTCGGCCAGCTCCCCGTACTGGCTCGGGGCCGACACGGGCTATGCGAGCTGGCGCACCATGATCTGGCAGCGCTGGCCCACCTCGGGACCGGCCGGATGCTTCACCGGCGCGGAGGACTACGACGCCGCCGTCGACGAGCTGATCGTCTCCGGTGTCATCAGCGATCCCGGGATGATCTACTACGACGTCCGCCCCTCCGCGCATCTGCAGACGCTCGAACTGCGGATCTGCGACTCCTGCCCGCGCGTCGAGACGGTGGTGCTGGTCGCGGCGCTGTTCCGGGCACTCGTCGTCGACGCCTGCGCCCAGGCCGAGGCCGGAGGCGACGCCGCCTGTGACGACCGGCACGAATGGCTGCGGACGGCGACATGGCGGGCTGCCCGCTCCGGCCTCGAGGGCGACCTGATCGACCCCGCCACCCACCGACCGGCGCCGGCTCCCGAGGTCGTACGCGGCATGCTCCGTCGCCTGCGCCCGACGCTGGAGGCCTACGGGGACTGGGAGACCGCTCACGGTCTGGCCGAGGAGGCCCTGGCCCGCGGCAGCGCCGCTCACCGCCTGCGCCGGGCGGCGTCCGACGACGACCTGCTGGCGGCGGTGGACCTGTTCCTGGCCGAGACCCGCGGTGAGGACTGGAGCGGTCGCAGGCGGGCGGGCTCGCGACGCGGCGCGACCCGCTCCCGAGCGCAGGGCATGCCGGCGAAGGCCTTCTGGAGGTGACTCACCGGCGTCCCGACCCACGCGGCACGCCGGCCGCCGGTCTCGCCTGTCACGAGCGGACGACACCCTGCTGCCGGACGGTACATCGAGGAGAGAAACCCATGCTGATGTCACGCAACGTGTCGAGGAGAGCAGGACTCATGCCGACACGCGTCTTCCCCACCGCCACCCCGCCTCGGACGTTCTCGAGGCTCGCGTGGTGTCCGTTCGTCCTGGAGGTGCCGGGTGTGCGGCTTGTGCGGTGAGATCCGTTTCGACGAGGGACGGCCCGATCTGGCGGCGGTCGAGCGCATGACCGACCGGATGGCGGCCCGCGGCCCGGACGGCCGCGGCATGTGGTCACAAGGGCCCGTGGCCCTGGGCCACCGACGCCTGAAGATCATCGACCTGTCGGAGCGCGGAGCCCAGCCGATGACGGACAGCGACGCGCTGATGACCTGTGTCTTCAACGGCTGCATCTACAACTACCGGCAACTCCGCGAGGAACTGCGGCAGCTCGGCCACCACTTCGTCACCACCTCGGACACCGAAGTGGTGATCAAGGCCTACCGCCAGTGGGGGACCGACTTCGTCCAGCACTTCGTCGGCATGTTCGCCGTGGCGCTGGTGGAACACGACACGGGCCGGCTCGTGCTCGCCCGTGACCGGCTGGGCATCAAGCCTCTCTACCTCGCCGAACTGCCCGGCCGTCTGCGCTTCGCCTCCACGCTCCCGGCCCTTCTCGCGGGCGGCGGGGTGGACACCTCACTCGACCCGGTGGCGGTGCACCAGTACATGAGCTGGCACGCGACGGTCGCCGCACCGCGCACCGTCCTCGCCGGCGTACGCAAGCTCCCGCCGGCCACCGTCCGTGTCGTGGAACCGGACGGATCGCATCGCGACCACCTCTACTGGCAGCCCTCCTACACGCGCCGCAGCGCGTTCGCCGGGATGGGTCCGGACGACTGGCGGGACGCCGTCCTCGACGCGCTCCGGACGGCTGTCCGCCGACGGACGGTGGCCGATGTGCCGGTCGGCGTCCTGCTGTCGGGCGGCCTCGACTCCAGCCTCATCGTGGCACTGCTGGCCGAGGAGGGGCAGAAGGACCTTGCCACGTTCAGTGTGGGCTTCGAGTCGGAGGCGGGTGAGGAGGGTGACGAATTCGCCTACTCCGACCAGGTCGCGCGGCACTTCGACACCGACCACCACCAGCTGATGGTCCCGTCGGACCGGGTCTCCACCGCCCTGGGCGGTGCGATCGCCGCCATGAGCGAACCGATGGTGAGCCACGACGTCGTCGCCTTCCACCTGCTGTCGGAGCTGGTCTCCAAGGAGATCAACGTCGTACAGAGCGGCCAGGGGGCCGACGAGGTGTTCGCCGGCTACCACTGGTACCCCGCGCTGGCCGACGTCGAGCGGGCGCGGGAGCCCGAGCGTTACCAAGAGGTCTACTTCGACCGCACGCACGCCGACCTCGCGCGCATCCTGCAGCCGCACATGCTGCCCGACCACGACACGTCCGCCGAGTTCGTCCGTACGCACATGGCCGCGCCGGGCGCCGAGACCGCGCTGGACGCGGCACTCCGGCTCGACGCGCAGGTCATGCTGGTGGACGATCCGGTCAAGCGGGTCGACAACATGACCATGGACTGGGGCCTGGAGGCGCGGGTGCCCTTCCTCGACCACGAGCTGGTCGAGCTGGCCGCCGCCTGCCCGCCGGAACTGAAGCTCGCCGAAGGCGGCAAGGGCGTACTCAAGCGAGCCGGGCGCACCGTCCTGCCGCGCAACATCGTCGACCGCCCCAAGGGCTACTTCCCGGTGCCGGCCATCCGGCACATGGCGGGTCCCGTCCTCGAACGGGTACGGGACGCCCTGTCCGCACCGGAAGCCCGGGCGCGCGGGCTCTTCCGCGACGAGTACGTCGCCTCGCTTCTGGCGGCACCCGACGACCACCGCACGAACCGAGGGGCGAACGCCCTGTGGCAAGTAGCGTTGTTGGAGACATGGCTGCAGACGCACGGAATCAACTGACGGACGAGCCCGTGTCGACGGCTCCCGTCGCGGAGCTGCTCGCCGACGCGCCCGGCCCGCGTGACACCCCGCGACCGTGGGTGGCCCACGGCTGCTGGTATCCCTCGCCCGACCCCCGAGGCGAGCACGTGGCGTTCATCTGCGACCGCGAAGGCGCGCCACAGCTCTGGGAAGGGCCGGTGGGGAGTGACGACGTACACCTGCTGGACACCGGTCCGGACCACGTCACGGAGGTCTCCTGGTCCCCGGACGGCAACTGGATCGCGTACACCGTGGCACCCGGCGGGAGCGGCCACACGCGCGTGCTCTGCGTCCGCCCCGACGGCTCGGGCCGCCGGATCCTGGCAGGCGCGGAACCGGGGAGTTCGGCCTATCTGGGGTGCTGGACGCCGGACGGCTCGGCCCTGGCGGTGACAGTCGCCGAGCCTGTGGGTGAGAGGGCGGACCAGCGCACCGAGACGGACCGTCCCGTCGGCTGGACGGAACGGGACGGGCACGCCACCCTCCTCGACGGTGTTCCCGCCGGCGAGGAGGGCGACCGGACTCCGGCGGCGGTCCGTGACCGTCTCACGGCATATCTCGTCGATCCCGCCGGGGCGAGCGCGCCCCAGCTCCTCGCCGACGAGACCGAGGCGGCGACACTGCGCGTGTGCGACCTCAGCCAGGACGGCCGCCTGGCCCTGCTGCGCCGCGGGCCCCGGGGGAGACGCGAGGCCGTTGTCGTACGCACGGCGGACCAGACCCCGACGTGCTCGCTTTCCGTCGCCGACGGGGATCCGTGGATCGGCCGCTTCTCGCCCGACGCCCGTACGGTGTGGCTGCGTAGCGACCACGACCGCGAGTTCGCGGCGCTGCTGGCCATCCACCTCGACGGTGCCGACGAGCGGAAGGACCTCTCCGTGGTGATCGCGCGAGAGGGATGCGACCTTGAACTGCTCACCTTCGTGGAGCGCGACCGGCGAGCGGCCCTGGCCTGGAACGACGGAGGGACGAGCCTGCTCCAGACCGTCCCCCTGACCGGTGGATGGACCGGGCCGCCCGCGCCGCGCGAGGTGGAGCTGGCGCACGAGGTGGTGACCCGGGTGACGCCCGCGGGGCCGGACGGCATGGTGGTCGCGCTGTCGGGTTCACGGCGCCGCCCGGGGGTGTGGTCCGTGCCGGCTTCGGCGCCACCCGCGCGTACACCCTGGTCGGCGAGCGACGCCGCCTCCGTACCCCAGGGGCTCACGCCCGTACGGCCCGTACCCCTGCGGGCCACGGCTCGCGACGGGCTGCTGCTGGGCGGCTGGTACCACCGGGCTCCCGGCCGCAGCCCGGGCGAGCCCGCACCGTGCGTCCTGCATCTGCACGGTGGCCCGGAGGAACAGGAACGCCCGGTCTTCGACCCGCTGTACCAGGAACTGCTCGGCCGGGGCATGGACGTCTTCGCCCCCGACGTCCGCGGCTCCTCCGGCTGGGGCCGCTCCTTCGTCGACGCCGACCTGGGCGAAGGCCGCTTCGCGGCGATCGACGACGTCGCCGACTGCGCGACCCACGCGGTCGCGTCAGGGCTCGCCGATCCCTGGCGGCTCGCCGTGATGGGGCACTCGTACGGCGGCTACCTCACACTGGCCTCCCTCGTGTGGCACCCCCACCTCTTCCGCACGGGCATCACGGTGTGCGGGATGTCCGACTTCGCCACGTTCTTCGCCGGAACGGAGCCATGGCTCGCGGAATCCGCCGCTCACAAATACGGTCATCCTGAACGAGATCGTGCTCTGCTGCGCGCGCTGTCGCCCATGAGCCGCATCGACGAGCTGCGCGTGCCCCTGCTCGCGGTGCACGGGGAGCACGACACGAACGTCCCGCCCGGGGAGTCGGAGCAGATCGTCAGCGCCGCACGCGCACGGGGGCTGGAGGCGGAGCTGCTGCTGCTGCGCGACGAGGGCCACGACTTCCGGCGGGCCGGCAACCGGCGGCTGTTCCGCCGCACCGCCGCGGAGTGGATGCACCGGTGGCTGCTCGGCTGACTGCCCGCCGACCGAGCCAGATGCCCCGCCGACCAATGCCTCGGGATGGGCGGTGTGGGACCCCACCGTGACCGCACCCCGGTGCGTGCGGGCAGGGGAGGCGTTTTTGCCCCCTTTCATGGGGAAGCCGGAGTTCCATGGACCACTCGAAGGCACCCGTGCTCGACGCGCTGGCCGCTTACCACGCAGAGAACCAGACCCCCTTCACACCGCCCGGCCACAAGCAAGGGCGCGGCGCTGACCCCCGCGTGCGGGCGGTCCTCGGCGACAGCGTGTTCCGGTCCGACGTCCTCGCCTTCAGCGGCCTGGACGACCGGACCTCGTCCCACGGCGTGATCGCGCGTGCCCAGGAGCTGATGGCGGACGCGGTCGGCGCGGAGCACACGTTCTTCTCGACCTGCGGCAGTTCGCTCTCGGTCAAGGCCGCCATGTTGTCCGTGGCCGGGCCCTACCAGAAGCTGCTCGTGGGACGAGACGCGCACAAGGCGGTGGTGTCCGGCCTCGTCCTCGCCGGCATCGTGCCGATCTGGGTCGATCCTCAGTGGGATCCGGAGCGCCACCTGGCCCATCCGCCGTCCGCGGACGCCTTCCGCGCCGCGTTCGCCGACCACCCCGACGCGCGGGGAGCCCTGGTCACCACGCCGACGCCGTACGGCACGTGCTCCGACCTGTCCGCCATCGCCGACGCATGTCACGAGCACGGCGTGCCCCTGATCGTCGACGAGGCGTGGGGCGCCCATCTGCCGTTCCACCCGGACCTGCCGACCTGGGCCATGGACGCCGGCGCGGACGTGTGCGTCACCTCCGTGCACAAGATGGGCTCAGGGCTCGAACAGAGCTCGGTCTTCCACCTGCAGGGCGACCTGATCGACCCCGAGGTCCTCAAGAGCCGCGAGGACCTCCTGGGAACCACCAGCCCGTCCGTCCTCGTCTACGCGGCCCTCGACGGCTGGCGCCGCCAGATGGCCCAGCACGGGCACGCCCTCTACGACGACACGCTCGCCCTGGCCACGTCCGTACGGGCGCGGATCGCCGAGATCGACGGGCTGCACGTCCACGGGCGCGACGACTTCTGCGGGCCCGGCCGCGCGGCCGACCTCGACCCCCTTCAGGTCATCGTCGACATCAGCGCACTCGGCACCAGCGGCTACCGGATCGCCGACTGGGTCCGAACCCACCACCGCATCAATCTGCACCTGTCCGACCACCGGCGCACCAGCGCACAGCTCACCCACGCGGACGACGCCGACAGCGCCGACGCGCTGGTCGCCGCGCTGAGCGATGTCGTCGACCACGTCCACGAGCTGCGCCCGGCACCTCGGTTCCATGTGCCCGACCCGTCGGAGCTGCGTCTGGAGCAGGCCATGCTGCCGCGTGACGCCTTCTTCGGGCGGGTCGAGCAGGTGCCGTGGGAGGAGGCCGCCGGCCGCGTCTGCGCCGAGATGCTCACTCCCTACCCACCCGGCATCCCGGCCGCGCTGCCCGGAGAGAGGCTCGACGCCGGGGTCCTGCGCTATCTGCGCGGCGGTGTCGACGCCGGGATGGTCGTACCGGACGCGGCCGACACCGAGGTCAGGACCGTACGCGTGACCGTCGAGGAGTAGGCCTCACCGCGCCGCCGCGTAGCGTCCGTCACTGCCCCGCGGCGGCCTTCGCCTTCAGGCACGCCCAGGCACGCTCCCGTACGTCCGGACGCAGCAGGACGTCGGCCGCCGTGCACGCCAGCGCCTCCGCCGCGGCCGACATCACCCGCCGCGCCCGGGGCCCCACCGCCGCCTCCGCGAACTCGGGCGTGTGGCGGGATCCGTCCGAACCCATGATGGCGACCCATGGATGGATCCCGGGCACCCGTGTGCTGACGTTTCCGAAGTCGGACGACCCCAGGTACACGCCCGGCGCGGGGTCCGACAACCGGATGCCACCGCGGCCGAGATGGCCGGTGAACAGGCCCGACAGCACCTCGTTGTCACGGACGTGCTCGTACCGTCCTCCCACGTCGGTCACCTCCACCCGGGTACGGGTCGCCAGCGCCACGCCCTGCGCGCAGGAACGCAGCTCTTCCACCAGCTCCTCCAGCGCAGACGTGGTCCCCCCACGCAACCCGAACAGGCCCTCCGCGTATTCGGGGACGATGTTCGTGGCGCGCCCGCCGTCCGTCACGATGCCGTCCACGTGCGATCCCGGGGGAAGCCGCTTGCCCAGGACGCCGAGCGTGTTGAAGAGCTGGATCAACGCCCCCAGCGCGTCGATCCCCTCCGTAGGGCTGCCGGTCGGGTGCGCGGCGCGGCCGTGGAACCCCACCCGGACCTGAGCGCTGGCCGTCAGCGGCGCCCACGCCCAGTCATGGACGCCCGGATGGAACATGAGCGCCGCGTCCACGCCCTCGAACAACCCCGCCGCCACCTCCGCCACCTTGCCCCCGCCGCGTTCCTCCGCGGGCGCTCCGACAGCCAGCAGCGTCCCCTCGAACTCGCCGAGCGCGGCCCGCACGGCGAGCGCCGCCCCGAGGCCTGCCGACGCGATCAGATTGTGGCCGCACGCGTGCCCGAGAAGGGGCAGTGAGTCGTACTCCATCAGCAGGGCGACGCAGGGACCTTCCCCGGGCCCGCCCGCCGGCCCCGAACGTGCCACGAACGCGGTCGGCAGATCGGCCACCCCGCGTTCCACCTCGAAGCCCTCCCGCTCGAGCTCGCCCGTCAGCAGGCGGGCCGCCCGATGCTCCTCGTAGGCTGTCTCCGGTTCGCGATGCAGCGCGAGGCTCACGTCCCACAGCCGGTCCTCGCGGGCGGCCACCTCCTGCCCGATGCGGGCATACAGGGACTCCGGGACCTGTGACACGGGGCCTCCTCGGGCCTGGTCGATCGCCGCGCCACCCCCGGTCCCCGGCGGTCGCGGTTCATGAACACCGGATCACTCGCCGGTGCAGGAACGCCACCTGACGCGGCGACACCGACCAGGCAGTGCGGGGCGGAGTCTCAGTGGGCGCCCGCGTAGACGCGGCTCGCGAACTCCGCGATCTGCTTGTCGGTGAGGTTCTGGGCGAGGTTGGCCTCCGAGATCATCCCGCAGAGACGGTGATCGTTCTGCATGTCGATCACCGGCAGGCGCTTCACCTGGTGCTCCTCCATGACATGCAGGGCGTCCGTCGCCGACGCCTCCGCGTCGATCCAGTGAAGCTCGCCGCCGAGGGAACCACACTCGACCTGGGCCGGGTCATCGCCGACGGCGACACACTGGACGACGATGTCGCGGTCGGTGACCATTCCCTTCAGCCTGTCGTCATCACCACAGATGGGCAGCGCGCCCACCTGCATCTCCCGCATCATCTTCGCCGCATCACGCAAGGACTCGTGCTCACCGACGCACTGTGTGCCCTCTGTCATGATGTCGCGGGCCTTGAGCGGCTTGTTCTCTGCCATGATCGCTCCTCCCGTCGTGGCACCACACGGTTGCGTAAGGGCGGCTTCCCTGTTCTCCCCTCGCAACACGCGTTTCCGTGGCTCGCCCGGCGACCGTGCCTACGGCTCCGTGACGAGGTGCAGCTGCGACACGGGTACTTCCGTGGTCGCGTCGACGTTCTCGCCGTCGTACCAGTCCACGGTGGCCGTGTCGCCGGACAGTGCGGTGATTCTGCCCATCGGGAGGTCGGCGAGCGAGACCGGTGTGGAGCCGGCGGTCTGCCCCAGATCCTGCGTGGTCACCCTGTCCCCGACTGCGAATCCGCTGGCCATTGCTTCCTCCGAGATCAGACGTGACATGAAGCCTTCCCCCGACTGAGGCCCTGCCTCAGGGGCCACGCCGCGGCAGGGCCTCCTTTCACCCGCCTGGCGAACGTCTCAGGGTCTCGAACGCCTTCCCACCGTGGAGAGTTGCCACGAAGCGGGTGGACGCCGCCGGGGCGCGTGAACGATCATGTCGGGATGGCACTTACGTACGAGGTCGAGCTGTTCGAGCACTCAAGGGGCCGCTTGGAGGCGATCGCGTACCGGCTGCTGGGGTCGGCCGGCGATGCCGAGGACGCCGTGCAGGAAACGTACCTGCGGTGGCACGCGGCGGACCGGGAACGGATCGTGACGCCGGAGGCCTGGCTGACGAAGGTGCTCACCAACCTCTGCCTCAACCACCTCACTTCGGCACGGGTCCGACGGGAGACCTATGTGGGGGAGTGGCTCCCGGAGCCGGTCCTGGCCGGTGACCGGATGCTCGGTCCTGCCGACACCGTGGAGCAGCGCGAGTCGGTCTCCATCGCGATGCTCACCCTCATGGAGCGGCTGTCGCCCAACGAGCGCGCCGTGTACGTACTGCGCGAGGCGTTCGGCCACGCCCACCGTGAGATCGCGGAGATCCTCGACCTCACCGAGGCGAACTGCCAGCAGATCCACCGACGTGCCAAGCAGCACCTGGCCACCGACCGGGCCCGCGCGGAGATCGACGCGGCCGCCGCGCGGAAGGTCGTCGAGGAGTTCCTCGCGGCCGCCCTCAGCGGGGACACCGAGCCGTTGGTCCGGCTGCTCACCGGCGACGCCGTCAGCGTGGCCGACGGTGGGGCCAAGGTCCCGGCCCGCAGGGCCCCGGTCGTCGGTGCCCTTCGGATCGCGCGCTACCTGCGTGGTGTGTTCCGGCGGACCGAGGCCAAGCAAGCCCGTTTCGGACGTCGTCCCACGCTCCATGCCGCCGTCGTCAACGGCGGTCCCGCCGCGCTGGTCGCGGTCGGCGAGCAGGTCGTCGGCATCATCTGCCTCGACGCGACGCCCGACGGCGTGCGGGGGCTCCAACTCCTGGTCAACCCCGACAAGCTGGAGCGCATCACGCGGCAGTGGGTGGCCACCGGTCCTCATCATCCCGTCGCCGAGATGTGGTGACGCGCGTCACATCCGGCACCTGTCAGGGATCGCGCGGCTGTCCGGTTCAGGAGGTGAATCCCCACCGGAACAGGAGCCAGCCATGAAGCACCGCATCGTCGTCCTCGGAGCCGGGTACGCCGGAGCCACCGCCGCCGGTCGCCTCGCCAGGCGGCTGCACCACGACGACGTCGAGATCACCCTGGTCAACGGCGACCCCGAGTTCGTCGAGCGGGTGCGCATGCACCAGCTGGCGAGCGGACAGGATCTGCCGAGCCGCCCGCTGCGCGACGTCTACGCGGGCACCGGCGTGCGAGTCCGGACGGCGCGGGTCACCGCGGTCGACGTGGACCGCAAGACCGTCGAGCTCGCACCGAACGCACAGCCCGCGCAGGGCGCCGGCGAGCGCGACCCCGAGAGCCGTGGAGCCGAGACCCTCGGCTACGACACCCTCGTCTACGCCCTGGGGAGCACCGGCACCGACCACGGCGTCCCTGGTGTCGCCGAGTACGCCCACGACGTCGCCGGGAAGCAGACCGCACTGCGGCTGCGGGCCCGCCTGGGCGAGGTGGAGCCCGGTGGCACCGTACTGATCGCGGGCGGCGGCCTGACGGCCATCGAAGCGGCCACCGAGATCGCCGAGGCCCACCCGCGCCTCAAGGTCGCCGTCGCCGCCCGCGGCGGAGTCGGCGACTGGCTCAGCGACAAGGCCCGGCGCCACCTGAGCGGCGTTTTCGACCGGCTCGGCATCACGGTCCACGAGCACACCGACATCACACGCGTCCAGGCGAACAGCGTGGTCACCAGGGCTGCCGGCGAGATCCCGGCGGACGTGACCGTGTGGACCGCGGGCTTCGCCGTGCACCCGATCGCGGCCGCCACCACCCTGGAGGTCTCCGACACCGGGCAGATCGTCGTGGACGGCACCATGCGCTCGGTCTCCCACCCCGACGTGTACGCCGTCGGCGACGCTGCGCTCGCCCAGGGAGCGGGAGGCAAGGCGCTGCGCATGTCCTGCGCCACGGCCACCCCGATGGCCTGGCAGGCCGCCGACGCCCTGGCGGCGCGCCTGACCGGCCGCAAGGTCCCCGAGACCACGATCGGCTATGCCGCGCAGTGCATCAGCCTCGGCCGCCGCGACGCCATCTTCCAGCGCGTGACCGAGGACGACCAGATGACGTCCACCGTCATCACGGGCCGCGCCGGAGCCCGTATCAAGGAGCTGATCTGCTCGGGCGCGGCCTGGAGCGTCTCGCACCCGACCATGCTCCTCCCGACCCGCCGCCGCCGGCTCGCGCCGGTCACCGAGGCGGAACCCCGCCTCGTCACCCTCTGACCGACCCGCGGACGCGGCGCGACGAGCACAGCAGCCGGCGCCCCTCGCTCCCGGTCGTACACGTGGAACCCGTGGCCGGTCCTGCGGCCGAGCAGGCCGGCCTCCACCAGCGCAGGAGTCGATCGAGCGGGAGTTCAGGCCACGGCCCAGCGCTCCGCGATCAGCGCGGCCTGCTCCTGCAACGCCGAGATCAACTCCTGGGCGGCCTGGTTCGAGGCCGTGCGCAGGACCGCGACGCTGATCTCCCGCGCGAGGGCGGGCCCGGCCAGACGCCGTACGACCAGGTCGGGCCGCGGGGCCCCCAGGGCGAGTCGGGGGATGAGCGCCACACCCGTCCCGGCGGCCACGAGGCCCTGGACCACCGCGTAGTCGTCCGTACGCATCGCGTGCAGCGGCTCGAAGCCCTCCTGGCCGCACGCCCACGCCAGCACGCGGTCGCACGGGTCGTGCGGGTCGGCCGCGCCCACCCACGCGGTGTCCCGCAGATCGGCGAGAGGGACCCGGTCGAGCGCCGCGCACGGGTGGTCCTCGGGCATGACCAGAAGGAGCGGATCGGACAGCAGCGGGTGGACCTCGACCTCCTCGTCGAGGTCGAGGCGGTCGCCGGGCTGGGAGAAGACCAGCGCGGCCTGGAGCTCCCCGGCGCGCAACGCGCGCAGGAGCAGGGGGAGTTCGCCCTCGGTGAGCGAGATGTGGACGCCCTGCTGGTGGAGGCGCTTGACGGCCGGCGCCAGGAGCAGAGCTCCAGCCGTGGGAAAGGTGCCGATATGGATGGTGCGCATGCCGCGCTCGGCAAGGTTGCGCACCTCCAGCTCGGCGTGGCGAAGGCGTTCGAGCACGGCCTCGGCGTGCGGCAGCAGGGCCTCGCCGAGCTCGGTCAAGGTGGCACCTCGCGGCCCGCGCTGGACGAGCTGAGCGTTGAAGTGCGCTTCCAGGGAGGCCAGATGGTGGGTGATCGTGGGCTGGCTGTAGTGCAGCGCACGGCCGGCGGCGGCCAGCGATCCCTCCTGGGCGATGGAGCGGAGTACCTGGAGATGCCTCACATCGAGCATATAGAGATCCTATGGAGGGGTCATGAAAAGTCCACCATTCCTCAATGACTGGAGGAGTGTCACGCTCCCGGGGTGAACACGCGAACGACCCATTCCCGCACCCCGAACCCCACCGATTCCGGCTCCGGTCAGCTGTCCGCCCCCTTCGCCGAGGCGGTGCTCGCCCACGCCGGACGGGACTGGCTGAGGCTGAACGTCCCCGGACATGCCGCGGCCCCCGGATCGGACCTCGCCGGGTTCTTCGGCTCGCGGATCACGGCCCTGGACTTCCCGCCGCTGCTCGACGGCATCGACCTCGGCGCGGACACCCCGCTCGACAAGGCGCTGGCGCTCGCCGCCGAGGCCTGGGGCGCACGGCGCACCTGGTTCCTGACCAACGGCGCGTCGCAGGGCAACCAGATCGCCTCGATGGTCGCCCCCTCGCTGGGGCGCACGCTCGTCGTACAGCGCAGTGTGCACTCCAGCGTGATCGACGGGCTCGTGCTCTCGGGCATGGACGCGGTCTTCGTCCAGCCTTCCGTCGACCCCGAGCAGGGAATCGCCCATGGCGTGACCGCCGCGGACGTGGCAGCTGCGCTCGAGCGGACACCCGACGCGGCAGCTGTGTACATCGTCTCCCCGAGCTACTTCGGCGCCGTGGCCGATGTGCGCGCCATCGCGGACACCGCCCATGCCGCGGGCGTTCCGCTGATCGTCGACGAAGCATGGGGGTCCCACTTCGGCTTCCACGCCGACCTTCCCGCGGGCGCGCTCTCCTTGGGCGCGGACCTGGTGACGTCCAGCACGCACAAGCTCGGTGGCAGCCTGACGCAGTCGGCCATGCTGCACGTGGCCGAGGGTCCCTTCGCGGACCGGCTCGAACCGCTCGTGGACCGGGCGTTCCGGCTGGTGCAGTCGACGAGCGCGAGTGCCCTGCTGACCGCGTCGCTGGACCTCGCCCGGAGGACCCTGGTCGTCGACCCGGGCGCGACGGCCACATCGGTCGCGGCCGCGGACAGGGTGCGGAGCGTGGTGCGCGCGCTGGGCCGCTTCTCCGTGGTGAGCGACCGGTTCGACGCCTTCCCCGACATCGTCGGCTTCGATCCGCTGCGGATCGCCATCGACACCCGCGCCGGCGGGATCACGGGGCACGAGGCCAGGCGGCTGCTCTTCCGGGACCACCAGGTCATGGTCGAGGTGGCGACCGACGCGGCGATCGTCGCCGTGATCGGCGCGGGCTTCGTCCCCGACACCGACCGGTTCCTCGAAGCGCTCCACACCCTGCCCTCCCCGCTCGCCGGATCCGGCACCGACCCGGCGGCCATGCTGCACCTGCCGGCACCCGGCCCCGCGAAGCTCACGGCACGCGAGGCGTTTCTGAGCCCGACCCGGGTTCTGCCCGCGGAGCAGGCCGTCGGACGGATCTCCGCGGACACTCTGGCCGCGTACCCGCCCGGCATCCCCAACGTCCTGCCGGGCGAGGTCATCACCGCCGAGGTCGTCCGCTTCCTCCAGCGGACCGCGACCGCGCCGAACGGCCATGTCCGCGGGGCGCTCGACCTGGGCGTCACCCGGCTGCGCGTCGTCGACTGAGACACCGGGCACGACCCCGCTCTGGCCGCCCCACCGGCCCCCAGCCGTTCCGCACCCCATCTCCACCGCCCCGCACACCCCACCGTCCCCCACCCCCCCGCCGCCCCGAACCCACACCGTCCCTGAGAGAGAGCACGACCATGGCCGCACGCATTCCGATCCGTCAGTCGATCGCCGCTGCCGTAGCCGCGACGACAGCCACGCTGCTGCTGGGCGCCTGCGGCGACCAGACCGGCGCAAGCCAGAGCTCCGGTGGCAGCCAGGCCGGCGGAGCCGGGAGCGAAGCCCCCTTGTTCGCCAAGCTTCCGAAGAAGTACCAGGACGCCGGTGTGATCAAGGTCGGTACGGACGCCGCCTACGCTCCGATGGAGTTCATCGAGAACGGAAAGATCGTCGGTGTCGACCCCGACATCGCCGACGCCCTCGGCAAGCAGCTCGGCGTGAAGTTCGTCTTCACCAGCGGTACGTTCGACAGCCTCATCACCTCCCTCAACTCCGGGCGACAGGACATCGTCATGTCGTCGATGAGCGACACCAAGGCCCGCCAGGAGGGTCTGGACGGGAAGGGCCAGAAGACCGGTAACGGCGTGGACTTCGTCGACTACTTCGTCGCCGGCTCCGTCGTGTACGTCCAGAAGGGCAATCCGCGTCGGATCACGTCCATCGCGGACCTCTGCGGACAGACGGCCGCCGTACAGCGAGGCACCACGTTCGAGACCGTCGTCAAGACGCAGTCGAAGGACTGCGAGGCGGACGGCAAGCCGGCCATCAAGATCGAGTCCTTCCCGACCGATGCCGAGGCCCAGACCCGGGTGAAGGCGGGCGGCGCCGTCGCCGGCGTGAACGACTACCCGGTGGCCCTGGACCTGGCGCGCAAGGCCGACGGAGGAAAGGCCTTCGAAGTCGTCGGCGGCCAGATCGAGGCCGGCCCCTTCGGTATCGCGGTCGACAAGAAGAACACCCAGCTGCGCGACGCGCTGAAGGAAGCGCTGGACGCGATCATCAACGACGGTTCGTACAAGAAGGCGCTGGACAAGTGGGGTGCGGGCTCGGGGGCCGTGACCTCGGCCGAGATCAACGGCGGCTCCTGACCTCTCGCGTACCACTGAAGGGCAGTCGCTGTGACTGACAAGATCGACAATCTTTCGGCCGGGACGTCACCGGCCCCCGCCGGAGACCGGCCGGAACCCATCAGGGCCATACCGGTCCGCCACTACGGACGCTGGGTCGCCGGCGTCGCCGTGATCCTCCTCGTGGTCCTCCTGGGCCGCGCCTTCTCCCAGGGCAACGTCCGCTGGGCCACCGTGCCGGAAAAGCTGTTCGACTCCGCCGTCCTGAGCGGTCTGGGCAACACGGTGCTCATCAGCGTCGCCGCGATGGCACTGGGCCTTGCGCTGGGCGTGCTGTTCGCCGTCATGCGGCTCTCCAGGAACCCGGTCACCAGCTCGGTCGCCTGGCTCTACATCTGGATCTTCCGCGGCACGCCGGTCTATGTGCAGCTGCTGATCTGGTTCAACCTCGCCCTGATCTTCCCGGTCTTCGACATCGGGTTCTACAAGGACGAGATGACCGACGTCATGACGCCCTTCCTGGCCGCCCTGCTGGGTCTCGGCCTGAACGAGGGCGCGTACATGGCGGAGATCGTCCGGGCCGGCATCCAGTCGGTCGACGAGGGGCAGACCGAGGCCTCGCAGGCCCTGGGCATGAGCCAGGCGAAGACGATGCGGCGCGTGGTGCTGCCGCAGTCGATGCGGGTGATCATCCCGCCGACGGGCAACGAGTTCATCAACATGCTGAAGACCTCCTCCCTGGTCGTGGCCGTGCAGTACCCGGATCTGCTGCGCGCCGCGCAGGACATCGCCTCGACCTCTTTCGCGGTCATGGAGATGCTCTTCGTCGCCTCGATCTGGTACCTGATCCTGACCAGCGTGTTCAGCGTCGGACAGTTCTACCTGGAACGGCATTACTCCCGCGGCTCGTCGCGCTCCCTGCCCCTGACGCCGTGGCAGAAGATCACGGCGAACCTCTCCCTCTTCTCCGACCGTAAGGCGGTGGCCAAGTGACCGCGATGGTGAAGGCCGAGGGCGTCCACAAGTCCTACGGCGCCGCGCACATCCTGCGGGGTATCGATCTCGAGGTCGCTCCCCGTGAGGTGTTCTGCCT
>NZ_JBIBEO010000012.1:109137-241693 GCF_042902595.1 Streptomyces sp. NPDC012508 | reverse complement strand
TGCAGGGGGGACCCTGTGGGAGAGTAGGACGCCGCCGAACAATCTTTAGCCTCAACCCCCGGACCTTGTCCGGGGGTTGAGGCATTTTTGCGTTCATGGACTTTCATCCTGAGGCGGTGGTCCGACTGCGGATGTGGGGGCGGGCTGTGAACCGGAGGGTTCGCGCGCAGGCTTGCGGTACTCGGCGATCAGCGCGGTCACCGCGGGACTGGTGAACCCGTGGACCCGTGGGCCTCGTCCAGGTCGGTTCGATGCGGCGGATCGGCCGGAGCAGTGCCCGAGCGCCGGGCGGCCGGCAAGGTGTCCGCACAGGGCGTCCAGGCGGTCGAGGCGGTCATGTTCCCCACGGTCGTACCCCGCACGGACACAGCACTGCGCCCCACACGAAGGAACTTCTCGTGCGGGGCGCAGTGTTGGGTGATCGGTCAGAGCCGGAGAAGACCGTGGCCTGACGGTCACGGGAGCGGGTGGGCGCCGGCAGGTGCCCGGCGCCCACCCGGGGGGTTACAGGAGGCGCATGCTGACGCTCTGGTTGGCGCCGCCGTGGCAGTCCCACAGCCCCGCGCGGGCGCCCGGCTGCGTGCTCCAGCCGCCGATTTCCAGGCACTTGTTCCAGACGTAGGCGGGGTCCGTGACAAGTCGGGTGGAGGTCAGGAACAGCTGGTTGAGGCCGAAGTGACAGTCCCACTGGTTGGCGGTCGCACCGTTGTTGCGCCCCCAGCCGCCGATTTCCAGGCACTTGCCGCTGTTGGCGTTCTTGTAGTAGTACGCGTCGACGGGCGTGTTGGACAGGTAGACGCGGTACCACTGCTGGTTGGCGCCACCGGTGCAGGGCCACTGGCGGACGGCCGCGCCGTTCGCCGTGCTCCAGTCCGCCACCTCGAGGCACTGGCCGGAGTGGTTCAGGCGGATCTCGACCTTGGACAGGTAGTGGACGGTCGGCGCGGCCTGGGCCGGAACGGCCGAGATGCCCAGGACGAGGCCGAGGGACGCGGCAAGAACGAGCAGTCCGCGGCGGGCGCGGGTGATCGGGTTGAACTTCATGGTCCTCTGCAATCAGTAAGGCTCCGGCCCGTGGCCGGAAATCATTGTCATGATCGCATAAGTATCCGCATCAACTCATCGCTCCCGAAAGCGAGTTGATGCCATGAATCGGAACGTCTTCCTCCGCTCTGTCTGCTTCGTTGCGTCGCCGGAGGTGCTCAAGGCCGTGCCGACCGACTAGCCGCGGTCCGGGGCGACCAGCTGGGTGTCGTACGCCAGGATGACCGCCTGGACGCGGTCCCTCGCTCCCGTTTTCGCGAGGATGCGGCTCACGTGCGTCTTCACCGTCGACTCCGCCAGGTGGAGGCGTTCGGCGATCTCCGTGTTCGTCCAGCCCTGGGCGATGACCGTGAGGATCTCGCGTTCGCGGTCCGTGAGGGCCGAGAGGCGGGGATCCGCGCGGGGTGGGCCCGGGGTGGGCGGCAGGTGGTGGATGTACGCGTCCAGGAGGCGGCGCGTCAGGCTGGGGGCCACCACCGCGTCGCCGCTCGCCACCGCGCGGATGCCGGAGAGGAGCTCCTCCGGCTGGGCGTCCTTGACCAGGAAGCCGCTGGCGCCGGCGCGCAGGCCCTCGTAGGCGTACTCGTCGAGGTCGAACGTCGTGACGATCAGGACGCGGGTGCGGGCGCCCGTGGCGACGATACGGCGCGTGGCCTCGATGCCGTCGAGGCCCGGCATCCGGATGTCCATCAGGACGACGTCGGGGCGGTACCGGTCCACCAGGCGGATCGCCTCGGCGCCGTTCGGTGCCTCGCCGACGACCGTCATGTCGTCCTGGCTCTCCAACAGCATGCGGAATCCGAAGCGTTGCATCGCCTGGTCGTCCGCGATCAGCACCGTCGTCACGAGGGGGAGTCCTCCAGGGGGAGTCGGAGCCGTACCCGCCAGCCGCCGTCCGGCAGCGGGCCCGCTTCGAGTGTGCCGTCGTAGAGCGCGGCGCGCTCGCGCATACCCGTAACTCCCTGGCCCGTGCCCGGGGTTCCGGCGCCGGGCGACCTTCCGGTGTCCGTGATCTCCACTGTCAACTCGTCGGGGTCGTACGCGAGGAGGACCGTTGCCTCGGCGCCCGGACCCGCGTGTTTGAGGGTGTTGGTCAGGGCCTCCTGGACGATGCGGTAGACCGCCAGCTGTGCGCCCGTCGCCAGGGGTGGGGTGTCTCCGTGGGTCTCCAGGCGTACGGGGAGGCCCGCCGTCCGTACGCCGGCGAGCAGGGCGTCCAGGTCGTCCAGGGTGGGCTGGGGGTCGCGTACCGCCTCGCCGCGCAGGAGGCGGCGGAGTTCGGCGAGTGCCTGGCGGCTCGTCGTGCCGATGGCGTCGAGGGCCTCGGCGGCGCGCTCCGGGTTCTTGGCCGCCGCGTACTTGCCGCCGTCGGCGAGGCCCGTGATGACGGAGAGGTTGTGGCCGATGATGTCGTGCATCTCGCGGGCGATCCTGGTGCGTTCGGCCGCCGCCGCCAGCTGGGCCTGCTGGTCGCGCTCGACTTCGAGGCGGCGGGCCCGGTCGACGAGGGCGGCGGTGTGGTCCTTGCGGGAGCGGACCGCGATGCCGAGCAGGGCGACCATCGCGTACGCCCACAGAGCGGGGACGACCTGCTGGTCCCAGCTGCCCTGAGGGTGGCGGGCCGCCCCCAGGAGCAGGGGCGGGGTGAGCAGGGCGAGGGTCCACGGGAGGGTGCGCAGGGGGAGTCGGAGCGCGATGTGGAAGACGACGATGAGCTGGAGGAGGCCGGCCTGGAGGAAGGCGCCGGTTCCGTTGCTGACGAGGGAGACGCACGCCATCACCGCGAGGACGGCCATCGGCCGGCGGCGCCGCCACAGCAGTGGGAGCGCGAAGGCCAGGCTCATGGCCATGACCAGCCAGCCGGGTACGGTCGGGTCGGGGGCGGTGTTCCGCCATCCGCCCATGGCGTCGATCAGGGCCGCCACCGTCCAGAAGGCGGTGAGCAGCCCGTCCCAGGTCCCGGGTCGGCGCGTGTCGAAGGTTCGTACACGCTGGGTCAGGCTCTGGAGGTGCCGGCTGAGGGGTTCCTCTTTCGCGCCGGACTCCGCGCCGGACTCCGTTCCGGGTTCCGTTTCGGGCTGCTTCTCCGTGATCACGCGTTCATCCTCGTACGTCGGGGGTCAGACGTCTCGGCGCTTCAGCAACATGGCCGGGACGATCAGAGCTGCGGCCGCCCACAGGCACAGGGCGAGCAACGCGCCGCCCGGGGAGGCCGCGTGGGGCATCGGGTCGGCGGAGCCGAGGGCTCCTGCGGCCTGGGTGGGGAAGTACGTGATGGCGGTCTCCATCGCGTCGTACGGGAGCATGCCGAGGACCTCCGGCAGGATCAGCACCCCGCCGACGAAGGCGCCGATGCCGCCCGGCACCGAACGCAGCGTGGCGCCGAGTCCGAGGGCGACGAGGCCGAGGAGGGTGACGCCGGCGGCGTTGCCCGCGATGGCGGCGAGGACTCCGTCGTCGGTGAGGGAGGCGGCCTGGTCGGTGTCGGAGAGGAAGATCTGGGCGGTGAGGAAGGTGACCAGGGCGGTCACGAAGGAGACGGTGAAGACGGCGGCCGTGAAGACGGTGGCCTTCGCGCAGAGGACGGGGGTCCGGTGCGGCACGGCGGTGAGCGAGGCCCTGATCAGGCCGGTCGCGTACTCGCCCGCCGTGACCAGGATGCCGAGGACGGCGAGGCAGATCGCGCCGAGCTGGGAGCCGTAGAGGGTGAGGACGACGGTGTCGACGTCGGAGTCGCCGCCGTCGGAGGTGTAGGTGGCGCCCATGAGGATGCCGACGCCGAGGAGGAAGGCGACGGAGGTGAGGACGGTGATCCAGGTGGAGCGGACCGTCCACAGCTTGTGCCATTCCGAACGCAGGACGCGGGCGGGGGTGACGCGGTACGTCGTGGCGGGGGTGGCGGGGGCGCCGGTTGTGGGCGATGCGGACGGGGCGGTTGTCGTGGTCATGCTGTTGCTCCCTGGTATTCGACCGAGTCGTGGGTGAGGTCCATGAACGCCTGCTCCAGGGAGGCGGTCTCGGGGGTGAGTTCGTAGAGCGGCACGCCGTGGGCGGCGGCCGCGCGGCCGATGTCCGCGGCTTCGACGCCGGTGACGCGGAGGGTGTCGGTGGCGCGGAGGGGGTCGGTCGACTCGGTGACGATCCGGGCCTGCGGGAGGAGGGCGCCGAGGCGGTCGGCGTCGGGGGTGACGACCTTGACGGAGGCGCCGCCGGACTCCCGTACGAGTGCGTCGACGGTGGTGTCCGCGAGGAGCCGGCCCTTGCCGATGACGACGAGATGGTCGGCGGTCAGGGCCATCTCGCTCATCAGGTGGGAGGAGACCAGGACCGTACGGCCCTCGGCGGCGAGGGACTTGAGGAGGTTCCGGATCCACAGCACGCCCTCGGGGTCGAGGCCGTTCACGGGCTCGTCGAGGACGACCGTCTCCGGGTCGCCGAGGAGCGCGGCGGCGATGCCGAGTCGCTGGCCCATACCGAGGGAGAAGCCCTTCACGCGGCGGCGGGCGACCTCGGTGAGGCCGGTCAGGCCGAGGACGTGTTCGACGCGGGAGCGCGGGATGCCGTGGGTGTGGGCGAGTGCCATGAGGTGGTGGTGGGCGGAGCGGCCGGGGTGGATCGAGCGGGCTTCGAGGAGCGCGCCGACCTGGGTGAGGGGTGCGGGGTGCGCGGCGTAGGCGCGGCCGCCGATGGTGGCGCGGCCGCGGGTGGGGGCGTCCAGGCCGAGGAGCATCCGCAGGGTGGTGGACTTTCCGGCGCCGTTGGGGCCGAGGAAGCCGGTGACCGCGCCGGGGCGGACGCTGAAGCTGAGGTCCTGGACGACGGTCCTGTCGCCGTACCGCTTGGTGAGTGCGTGAGCTTCGATCATGTCCACGACGCTACGGAGCGGGCGGCGGCGGATCGTCCGACCGTGGGCGGGAGCGGGGCGTGTGACGTAGTACCGGGGTACGACGGGGAGAAAGAGCTTGTCGGGCGCGGTGCGCGGCGGCGAGGATCACCGGCATGGATTACTTGATACGTGTCATCCGCGCGGACGAATGGGAGAAGACCCGGGAGATCCGGCTCGCCGCTCTTCGGGACCCGGTGGCGAAGATCGCCTTCCTGGACACCCCCGAGGCCGCTGCCGGGCGCCCCGACGCGTTCTGGCAGGAGCGGGCGGAGGGTGCATCCGAGAGCGGGACGAGCGCGCGTCAGTTCGTGGCCGAGGCGCCGGACGGAAGCTGGGCGGGCACGATCTCGGTGCTGGTGGAGCGGCCGTCGGACGAGGTGCGGTTCGGCGAGGCGGCGAAGGTCGACCAGACGCACATCGTGGGCGTGTACGTACGGCCGGAGGCGCGGGGCACGGGTGTGATCGACGCGCTGTTCCGGGCCGGGGTGGAGTGGTCCTGGTCGCTGCCGGAGCCCGTGGTGCGGCGGGTGCGGCTGTACGTGCACGAGGACAACGCGCGGGCCGCGGCCTTCTACCGGCGGTTCGGGTTCGTGGCGACGGGGGACCGGGTGGCGGTGCCGGGCGACGACTCGGCGCACGAGGTGGAGTACGAGATCCGACGGACGGAGGCCTGACGCCGAGGGCGACTCGGGGGAACCGTGCAGGAGTTGATGCCGGCGACCCGGACGCGGGTCCGGCCGCCAGGCTCGGCAGGTCGCGGGCGTCCGGAGGTCAGGCCTGGGGCAGGGGTTCCGGCCAGCGGGCGCGGGCCTGTTCCGGGGAGCGGAGCAGGACCAGGGTCGGCAGGCCCTGGTCCCGGCCGCCCGCCAGCAGCTCCGGCAGCCGGGGAAGGGGAGCCACGGCGGCGACGTCGTCGAGGACCAGTGTCATTGGTGGGTCGAGCCGACCGTCGGTTGACCGTGCGGCCATGCGGCGGCCGTGCTCGACCACGCTTGCGGTGAGGGCGGTGAGCAGGGGCATCGCGCCGGGGCGGGTGCGCGGGTCCTCGATGGTTTCACCGACCACATAGAGGGTGCCCCCTTCGGCGACGAATGATTCCAGCGTCAGCGAATCAGTTCGATTCGGGGTGCAGGCGTCCCTGATGTGGATCGACGACAGCGAGGAGAGCGCCCGGGCCGTCAACTCCTGCGCGATCTCGCGCCGTTCCGGGTGCGCGGTGAGCGCGGACTCCAGGAGGCCGGCGTGCCCCGACGCGGCCTTGGGGTGCGTGCGGAGGATCCGTACGGGTTCGTGGGCGCCCGTGCCCTGGGCCCAGCGGTGGACCTGCTTGAAGGGGCGGTCGTCCAGGGCGGCGGCGTGCAGCCAGCAGCGCAGGAGCGTTTCGGCAGTGTCGGCCACCGCGGCGTCCAGGCGGGACGGCGGGCGTACGGGGGCGAGGAGGGCGACCGCCCTTTCCTGTGCCGTGGCCGGGTCCTCGCAGCCGGCGGACGGGGACCAGTGGAGGCGGGCGGGGGTGTCGCAGAGGTGGCCGGGGTCGTAGAGGAGGACGGGGCCGAGCTTGCCGCGGGCGTCCTTGGTGTCGGCCCAGACGGTGGGGTCGGAGGTGACCACGAGGACGGGGCCCTCGGCGTCCTGGACGGCCTGGACGGCGGCGGGGCGGCGGACGGCGGGGGTGCCGTACACGATGCCGGGGGAGGGCGGGGCCGGCGCCGGGGGAGGAGCTGATGAAGCCGTCGGTTGAGGAACCGGGGAAGGTACCGAGGCCTGGGCCTGGGCCGGGGTCGGAGGCGCCTCGTCCAGGGGTT
The DNA here is from genome assembly GCF_042902595.1 of Streptomyces sp. NPDC012508. Taxonomy (NCBI): domain Bacteria; kingdom Bacillati; phylum Actinomycetota; class Actinomycetes; order Kitasatosporales; family Streptomycetaceae; genus Streptomyces; species Streptomyces sp. NPDC012508. Next base: position 234,958 of record NZ_JBIBEO010000012.1, on the reverse strand, counting down.
TCCGGGGAGCGGGCGGCTGTTCCCCGAACTCGCTCGGTGCGTACGACGCACCGTCCTCCGCGAGGTCCTCCGCCGCCGTACGCCCCGTTCCGTACGCGCCGCCGCGCCGGCCCGCCCGTACCGTTCTCCAGCGGGCCAGCGTCCCCACCACGAACACCGTGAGGACCACCAGCACCATCAGCTCGCCGATGAGCAGGCCCCAGAACAGGCCGTACCCCGACAGTTCGGCCGCCGGGGTGTCCGGCCACGCGGCCGGCAGGTCCTGCGGACGGCCGAGCAGGGAGCGGACGGCCATCGGGGTCCGGGTGAACGTGACCCCTTCCGGCCAGGCGCCCTTCGCCAACAGCGCCGCCAGGCCGGTCGCCGTCCACGCCAGCACCGTCAGGCCGACGGGGACGCCGACCAGGGCCAGTACCAGCCCGTCCGGGACCCCGCCCTGCTGCCGCTCCTGCGGCCCCTTCGCCATCCTCACGCCACCGTCGACCGGGAGGGATCGTTCAGCTGCTGCTCCATGAGGGCGGCGCGCTGTTCCGTCTCCCACTCCAGCTCCGGGTCGACGGCCGGGTCGACCGACGACTCCGTCATGGCGCGGTCGGTGTAGACGAGCGGCCGTTCCTTCTCGGTGATGAGGTGTTTGACCACCTGCACATTGCCGTTGACGTCCCAGACCGCGATGCCGGGTGTGAGCGTCGGGATGATCTCGACCGCCCACCGTGGCAGGCCGAGTACCCGTCCCGTCGCTCTCGCCTCGTCGGCTTTCTGGGCATAAATGGTCCGGGTGGAGGCCATCTTGAGGATCGCCGCGGCCTCCCGGGCCGCCGCGCCGTCGACGACGTCGGAGAGATGGTGCACGACGGCGACGAAGGACAGGCCGAGCCGGCGACCGAACTTGAGCAGCCGCTGGAACAGCTGTGCCACGAACGGGCTGTTGATGATGTGCCAGGCCTCCTCGACCAGGAAGATGCGCTTCTTCCGGTCGGGGCGGATCCAGGTGTGCTCCAGCCACACGCCGACGATCGCCATGAGGATCGGCATGGCGATGGAGTTGCGGTCGATGTGGGACAGGTCGAAGACGATCAGTGGCGCGTCGAGGTCGATGCCGACCGTGGTCGGTCCGTCGAACATGCCGCGCAGGTCGCCGTCGACCAGTCGGTCGAGGACGAGCGCGACGTCCAGGCCCCAGGCGCGTACGTCGTCTATGTCGACGTTCATCGCCTCCGCCGACTCCGCCTTCGGGTGGCGGAGCTGTTCGACGATGTCGGTGAGGATGGGCTGGCGGTCGGAGATGTGCTCGTTGACGTACGCGTGGGCGACCTTGAGCGCGAAGCCGGAGCGCTCGTCGAGACCGTGGCCCATCGCGACCTCGATGATCGTACGGAGCAGGGCCAGCTGTCCGGTCGTGGTGATCGACGGGTCGAGCGGGTTGAGCCGGATGCCGGCGTCGACGGCGACCATCGGGTCGAGGCGGATGGGAGTTATCCCCAGCTCCTGCGCGATGAGGTTCCATTCGCCGACGCCGTCCTCGCCCTGGGCGTCGAGGACGACGACCTGGCGGTCGCGGAAGCGCAGCTGGCGCAGGACGTACGTCTTCTCGAGCGCGGACTTGCCGTTGCCGGACTCGCCGAGGACGAGCCAGTGGGGGGCCGGGAGCTGCTGGCCGTACAGCTGGAACGGGTCGTAGATGTAGCCCTTGCCGCTGTAGACCTCGCGGCCGATGATCACGCCGGAGTCGCCGAGGCCGGGGGCGGCCGTGGGCAGGTAGACGGCCTGGGCCTGGCCGGTCGAGGTGCGGACGGGCAGACGGGTCGTCTCCACCTTCCCGAAGAGGAAGGAGGTGAAGGCTTCGGTGAGGGCGGAGAGTGGATCTCGCATGTGGGCGGGCCCCTTAGCGGCTGGCGGCTGGCGGCTCTAGCGGCGGATGCCGGTCGCGAACGGCAGGGTGTTCACAAAGGCCCGGTGGTGCTCGCGGTCGCACCACTCCAGCTTCAGATACGACTTGCCGGCGGAGGCCCTGATCGTGCGCTTGTCCCTGGCCAGGGCTTCGGGCGAGCGCGACGACACAGTGATGTACCCGACGAGGTTGACGCCTGCCGCGCCGCTGGCGAGATCTTCACCCCGCTGGTCGAGCCGGCCGTGCGCGGCGATGTCGCGCGGGTCGACCGTGCGGTTCATCTTGGCCTGGCGGGAGGCCTCGGCCTCGTCGTTGGTCTTCTCGGTGAGCATGCGCTCGATGGCGACCTCGGTGGGTTCGAGGTCCATCGTCACCGCGACCGTACGGATCACGTCGGGGGTGTGGACGAGGAGCGGGGCGAGGAAGTTGACGCCGACGGGGGTCATCGGCCACTCCTTCACCCAGGCGGTGGCGTGGCACCAGGGGGCGCGGGTGGAGGACTCGCGGGTCTTGGCCTGGAGGTAGGTGGGCTCCATGGCGTCGAGTTCGGCGGGCCAAGCGTTTCGTTTCGTCATGGCCTGGATGTGGTCGATGGGGTGGTCCGGGTCGTACATGGAGTGCACGAGGGAGGCGGCCCGGGACTGGCCGAGGGGCTGCCGTACGCGGATGTCGGCCTCGGCGAGGCGGGCGCAGATGTCGGTCAGCTCGCGGGCCATGACGACGGCGAGGCCGGCGTCGCGGTCGAGCTTGCGGGCGCCGGAGGTGTGGCGGGCGGCGCGGGCCATGGCGTTGGCCTCGGCGGCGAGCTCGCGGGTGTAGTGCATGCAGGCCACGAGGTAGGCGCGGTGCTGCTCGCTGGAGGTGGAGACCATCGACTGGAGCTGCTCGTACGAGTCCTGGAGCCAGCCGGGGGCCTGGGGGTCGCCGCGCTGGGCGACGTCCTTGGCGTGGGCGTCGGGGTCGGCGGGGAGGGTGCGGGCGAGCATCTGGAGGCGGGTGACGAAGCCGTCTCCGTTGGCGACGTGCTTGAGGAGGGTGCCGAAACGGTCCACCAGGGCTTCCTGGTCCTCGCTGTCGCGCAGGCCGACGCCGGGTCCCTCGATCTCGATGGCGGCGGTGACGGTGCGGCGGTCGGCGTGGAGGAGGACGGCGATCTCGTCGGGGCCGAAGGGCGCGGAGAGCCAGTTGATGCGGCCGATGCCGGGCGGCGGGCCGACCTCGACCTCGCGGCCGTCCATCCGGGTGCCGGCTTCGGCGGCGGCGGAGCGGTAGGCGGTGCCGCGCTTGAGGGACCGCTTGTAACTGCGGTTGATCTCGAACCATTTGTAGAAGGTCCGGTGCTTGTACGGCACGTAGACGGCGGCGAGGGCCAGGACGGGGAAGCCGACGAGCAGCACGATCCGCAGGGTGAGGGCGGGGACGAGGAGTCCGCTCATCATGCCGAGGAACGCGCCGGCGATGATCAGGGCGATCTCGCCGGTTTCGCGGTTCTTGCCGACGATCGCGTTCGGCCGGGCACGGCCGATGAGATACGTACGGCGGGGCGTGACCGGCTGGGACTGGGTCGTCAACGCCCTCCACCTCCAGTGCTTCCTGTGTTGTTGCGGCTGCTGTGCGGGGTGCCTGATGTGGGGCTGCTGCTACGCGGCGGGGGTGCGGCGGAGGGGACAGATCCGCCGCCGCCCCCGGCGCCCCCGGAGCTGCCGCGGCTGCTGTGGGCGGCGACGCCGCCGGAGAGCGGGTTGGCGGGGCGCGGGGCGCCACCGCTGTTCTGGTTTCCGCCGCCGCCGCTGTCGCGGGTGCTGTGGGTCTTGATGCCCTGGGAGACGAGGGAGGCGGGGGAGGAGATGACGGCGGCGGCGGCGTTCTCGCCGGCGCGGTGGACGCGGTTGTTGCGGGAGGCGACGATCTCGTCGCCGAAGCCGGGGACGAAGCGGTAGATCATCGCGGAGGCGAAGATGGCGAGCAGGATGATCGCGAGGCCGGAGACGACGGCGGAGAAGGAGTCGGGTCCGGTGCCGGAGGAGAGCGCTCCGGCGAGGCCGAGGACGATGACGATGACCGGCTTCACGAGGATGATCGCGATCATGATGCCGGCCCAGCGGCGGACGTGGCCCCACATGTTCTTGTCGACGAGGCCGGAGTAGACGACGACGCCGAGGAGGGCGCCGACGTAGAGCATGACGGCGCGCAGGAAGAGCTCGAGGTAGAGGACGCCGGCGGCGAGGATGCTGACGAGGGAGACGATGATCAGCATGATCGGCCCGCCGCCGATCTGGTCGCCCTTCTGGAGGGCCTCCTTGAAGCTGCCGAAGAAGACGTCGGTCTGTTGACCGGTGCCGGAGGCGATGACTTCGGTGACGGCGTCGGTGGCGTTGACGACGGTGTAGAGGATGAGCGGGGTGAAGGCGGAGGCGAGGACGGTCAGCCAGAGGAAGCCGATGGCCTCGGAGATGGCGGTGGTGAGGGGCACGCCTCGGATGGCTCGCTTGGCGACGGCGAGGAGCCAGAGGAGGAGGGTGAGGAAGGTGGCGGCGGCGAAGACGATGGCGTAGCGGCCGAGGAACTCGAGGTTGGTGAAGTCGACGTCGGCGGTCTCTTTGACGGCGCCGGAGAGGTAGTCGATGGTGGCGACGGCGGCGTCGGCGCAGCCGCGGGCGAGGGAGGAGAGGGGGTCTAGGGCGGCGGCGGGGTCGGGGGCGGTGCGGTTGCCGCCGCCGCTTTGGCCGTTTTCGCAGTAGTCCCGCGCGGGGCCGACGATGAGGTCGCACTGGTCCTTGGCGGACGGCGACGGAGTGGGCGTGGGCGTCGGCGCCGCGTAGGCCCGCGAGGCCAGAAGCACGGCCGACGTTTGGGCGGTGGCCAGCAACGCGGCCACGCGGAGCGAGTGACGGGGCTTAGCGGGCATAGGTGAAGCCTCCGTACTCCTCGACTGCCTTGGCGATCGCGTCGGCGTCGGAGGCGGTGCGGTCGGTGTTCACCGGGGCCGGCCCTTCCTTCTGGGAGAAGGTCTCGACCTTCCAGTCGTTGTCCGCCCAGCGAAGAGCAAGCGTGATGGTGAACCAGTCGTTGGTCACCGGGTTGGTGGAGCTGACCCCAGCAGTGCCGAACACGCCGGTGCACCAGACTTCGACCGTGGCGGCCCCCTCGGAGAACTGCGTGACCTTGGTGCCGACCGGTGCTGTGCGCGACACGTACGTCAGCCCGGCGGCGGCGTTGCCGTTCGCGTCCAGGCCCAGCTTGTCGAGGAAGTCGCGGTTGTACGCCTTGTCGAAGCTGCCTTCGAGTTCGGCGACCTTGTCCTGGACGAACAGTTGCCTGACGATCTCGCGGCGGCGATCGGGCTTCAGGATGTCGGCCGACACCAGCGCCACCGAGAAGTTGGCGGCCGCGCTCTGCGCCCCCTGTTCGTCCCGTGCGAAGCCTGTCGGGATCTGGCCGTTCTTGCCCGTGACCGGGCGGACTCCCGTGGCTGACGTGGGGTTGCGGTTGCCCGCGGTGGGGGACGTGCCCGAGGTGTTGTCCGTTTCGCCATCGCCGCCGCCTCTGTTCGCGAAGGCGATCGCGGCGATCAGGAGGACCACCACGCCCACCACCGTGATGAGCGAGCGCGAGCTGCGGGCCGGGGGGCGGCGGGTGTCGTCGTAGGGGTCGCCGCTGCCGCCCTCCGGGAGACGCGTGCGGGTCTGGCCCGAGCCGCCGCCGCCGAAGCCGTCGTTGTCGTCGCCGAGGCTCATGGCAAGCACGCCCTCTCAACCGTGTGGTGACTGGACATCAGGAAAGGAACCGACCTCGGTGGTTAGACGGCCATCCCGTACACGATCGTGAACAGGGTCCCCAGTGACCCGATGATGAAGACGCCGGTCAGGCCGGCCACGATCAGGCCCTTGCCCTGCTCGGCGCTGAACGTGTCCCGGAGTGCGGTCGCGCCGATGCGCTGCTTGGCCGCTCCCCAGATGGCGATGCCGAGGCAGAGCAGGATGGCCACGGCCATCACGACCTCGATCATCACCTTGGCCTCGTTGCCCAGGCTCCCGAAAGGCCCCCAGTTCGGGGCGATTCCACCGATGATGGTGGTGATGTCGCCTTCTTCGGCCGCCAGGTACATGTAACTCACCGCCCCTGTTGGGTAGTTCGTCGCCCCTGCCTGATGGCATGGGTCATCGCCCTATCTTCGCTGATGAAACCGCTCGCGTGTGACGGCTTGACGGCTCTCTTTACCCGATCCCCGCACACTTGACCGATCCGACCGTCTTGACCTGCGACGGCGTGGCCGGTTTCTATGCGAAGAAGCGTATGGTCACTCTGTGTATCACGGAGGGTGACTCCGAGCAATGACTGTCGTTGTTACACCTCAGGCCGCGTACACGGCCCGAGGTGTCGCCGTCAGCCGCCCGCGTACGGGGTGTCGACGTGGCTGACTTCGTGGAGACCGGCCCCCGCCGCGCGGTAGACGGCCGTACGGGTCAGCGTGGTGACCGCCAGGGGCTCGCCGTCGCGGCGTGTGCGGTAGACGACGGTCACGGCGGGCGGGGTCACCGCGAGGGAGACCACGGGGGCGCGGTCGCCGAGGGACTCGGTGGCGAAGGGGACCGGGGTTCCGTGGTCGTTCCGCCAGACGACGAGCGTGTAATAGCGGCCCGTTCCCGGCGTGGTGATCTTCACGACGCCCACGGCGTCCGCCGCGCCGTCGCCCACGATGTGTCCGATCGCGCACTGGGGCTGGAGGTCGACCTGGACGCCGTCCTCGTCCTCCCAGTGGCCGTCGGTGAGCCGCATCGTCGCGCGCGGATAGTCGGGCAGCTTCACGAGGGCGGTCTGCACGCGCGCGTGGCGGAGCTGATCGCACGTCAGGGCCGGCGCGGGGCGCGAGGGGGATGCCGTACGGGTGGGGGGTGTGGTGGGAGTCGGCGTCGCGCTTCGGGTCGGCGGTGCCGTTCGGGTCGGCTCCGGGCTTCGGGGCGGCGGTGTCGTTCCGGTCGGGGCCGCGCTCGGGGTCCCGGAAGCGCCCGGTGCGCCTGCCTCGCTGCCGTCGTCCGGCCCGCAGCCCGTCAGCAGGCCCGCCGCCAGCGTGGCGGTCAGGGCGATGACCGCCAGCCGGGTCACCCGTGTCAGATGGTTCGTGCCGTGGCTCATGATCGTCCCCCTGTGTGGCCGGATCCTGCTGTTCGACGCGACGAGAGACGCCCCCGATACCGGCCGGGGTTGCAGGACTTTGTCCGAAACGGGTAACAGCCCGACCACCCCCGGGGCGGGTGACGCACCTAGACTTGTCGCTCGATGGACTGCCAAGACCCCAGGGGTGGTTGACGGTGCGTAAGGCGCGCAAGGCGTGGCTGGTGGCCGGTGGGGTCTTCGGCGTGTGCCTGAGCTTCGTCGCGCTGCTCGTCGTCGGGACGTACGCCGCCGCCGCCGGTCTCTTCGGGGGCGCCGGGAACGCCAGGAACGGCACCGTCGGGCTTGCCAAGGGCGCCGTGCCCGCCGCGTACCAGGGGCTGGTGCAGCAGTGGGGGAACCTCTGCCCCGCCATCAACCCGGCCCTGCTCGCCGCCCAGCTCTACCAGGAGAGCGGCTGGAACCCGAGGGTCGTCTCGCCCGCGAACGCGATGGGCATCGCCCAGTTCATCCCCGGCACCTGGGCGGGCCACGGCATCGACGGGGACGGGGACGGCGACCGGGACGTGTGGGATCCCAAGGACGCGATCCCCTCCGCCGCCTCGTACGACTGCGAGCTCGCCGGCTATGTGAAGGACGTGCCGGGCGACGCGACGAACAACATGCTCGCCGCGTACAACGCGGGCGCCTACCGGGTCATCAAGTCCGGCGGCGTGCCGCGGATCAGCGAGACGCAGAACTACGTACGCATCATCAGGTCGCTGGAGAAGAGCTTCGCCCGGCCCGTCGGCCGCGTCGAGCCCTCGCGGCAGGCCGCCGGCGCGATCTACTACGCCCAGCAGAAGCTCGGGACGCTCTATCTCTGGGGCGGCACCGGGACCGCGGCTCAGAATGGCCGATTCGACTGCTCCGGGCTGACCCAGGCCGCGTACCGCAGTGTCGGGATCGAGCTGCCGCGGGTCGCCAACGACCAGTACAACGCCGGACCGCACCCCTCCCGCGACGAGCTGCTCCCCGGTGACCTGGTCTTCTTCTCCGACGACCTGACGAACTCCCGTGCCATCAGGCACGTCGGCATCTACGTCGGCGGCGGCTACATGATCGACGCGCCGCGTACCGGTGCGGTCATCCGTTTCGACAAGATCGATACGCCTGACTATTTTGGTGCGACCCGGGTGACCAAGGACGGCGCGGCGGCTCTGCCGACGCACCTGCCGCAGACCTGACATTCCGTCGGCCGGGTAGCGGCCATGGCCGGAACTCTCCGTTAAGCACAGGCCCTGAGCAGCGACGACGCGTCACTCTTCGGTAACGTCAGGGTGATCGTCGAGGAAGAGCGGAACGCACGCCTCAGGCGGTTCGTTCCCTGATCCGACCGCTCACGGTCGACTCACGTGACAAGGCAAGGGGCCGCAGCAGATGGCTGGACTCGCATCGGACGGTTCGAACCCCGATGTCAGCCTGCTCTACGACATCAACGGGCTGGCGCGGGAAGCCCCGCCCTGGCTCGACCGTGTCATGGGTTTCGTCGGCGAGTACGGGATCATGCTCGCCCTCGTCCTCGTCGCGCTCTGGTGCTGGTGGAGCGTCCGCCGCCGCGGCACGCTCACCGACTCCGTCTCCGCCGTCGCCGCGCTCGTCTGGGCCCCGCTGGCCGCCGCGGTCGCCGTGCTCGTCAACATCCCGATCCGCGGCTTCGTCGAGCGTCCCCGGCCGTTCAACGACCACCAGGGCCTCGAGGTCCTCGTCGACGGCAAGACCGACTTCTCGTTCGTGTCCGACCACGCCACCCTGGCGATGGCGATCGCCGTCGGGCTCTTCGTCGCCCACCGCAAGCTCGGCCTCGCCGCCATCGGCCTCGCCTTCGCCGAAGGCTTCTGCCGCGTCTACATGGGAGTCCACTACCCGACCGACGTGATCGGCGGGTTCGCCCTCGGTACGGCGGTGGCGCTGCTGCTCGCGCCCCTCGCCCACGCCCTGCTGACCCCGCTGGTCTCGGCGATCGCCCGCTCCAGGCACGGCGCCCGGCTGGTCCGCTCCCGGCGCGCCGGCGAGCGGTCCTCGCTGCCCGAGACCCTCGGCATCCCCGAGCCCCGGCTGGGACCGGGGTCCGGGGAGAACGATCTCGCCGCCTAGGCCGACCCGGGGCGCGTACGTCGCTCCAGCCGTGTATCGCGACCCGGCCGTGGCAGTCGTCCTGGCCGGGTCGTCGCGTACGCCGCTTGGGCGGCATACCCGGCGCCTGGCTACGCCGGCTTCTGCTCGACCCCCGCGTGCGACGTCGCGTCGGTACGCGCCTTGTCCCGGGATCTCCGCGCCGGGCCCCTCCAGCCGCAGCTGCAGCGGGCGACCGCGAAGGAGCCTCGTTCGGTCGTTGTCGTGTGATGCGGGGACTGCTCGTGCACGGTTCCACCGTACTGCGCGTGACGGGTCGCCCAGGCCGTCGTTATGCGGATCGGGCGGGTCCCGGACAAGCAGCGGTACGGCGTTGGGGGTTGGCAGGCGATGGTGGTGCAGCGGTACGGGCGTCGGGGAGGGGCGTGGGCCGTCGCCGCGGCCCTGATGGCCGGTGGATGCTCCGGTTCCGTGGACGCCGAGGCCGGCGGGGACCCGACGAAGACCGTACGGGGCGTGGCCGAGGTGCTGGCCCGGGCCGGGACCTCCAAGACGAGTACGAGCATGGAGATGGCGGCCGGCGGGACGCGCGTGACCATCCGGGGCGAGGGCGGGTACGACTTCCGCCGGCGCACCGGCAGCCTCCAGGTCGTCCTGCCCGACGCCGCCGGAGCCGGCGAGCACCGGCCCATCACCGAACTCCTCGCACCCGGCGCGCTCTACATGAAGAACCGCGGCGCCGGTGTCCCGGCCGACAAGTGGGTCCGCGTCGACACCACCACCCTCGACGACGGCAACCTCATCACCGGCGGGGCGACGGACCCCGCCGCCGCGGCCGAGCTTCTGCGTGGCGCGCAGCGGGTGACGTACGTCGGCGAGGTCGATCTGGCAGGGGCGAAAGTCAGCCACTACCGCGGCGTCGCGGACATCGCGGTGGCCGCCCGGGCCGCCTCTCCGCAGGTGCGGGGCGCGCTCGCCGCCGCGGCGAAAGGGTTCGCCAAGGACACCGTCCCCTTCGACGCGTATCTGGACGCGGAAGGGCGGCTGCGCAAGGTCCGGCACCAGTTCACCTTCGCCAACCAGGGGCGTACGGTTGCGGTCGCGTCGACCACGCTGCTGTACGGGTTCGGCACCCCCGTCGACGTGCGGCTGCCGCACCGCAAGGACATCTACGCCGGGAAGATCAAGGTGTAAGGGGCGGCGGGAAGCCACCCGCAGGCCATTCCCAAATGGTCCGGACGAGTCATGCGCGGTGCGTGGCGCGCTCCCTACGCTGGGAGACCGACGCCGGCCAGGAAGAGGTGAATGCGCGTGGCTCCGCCCAGTACCGCGACAGTGCCCACTGACCAGGAGTGCGTCGCTCTCGCCGAGATCGAACTCTGCGGTGAGCTGATCATCGCGGCGTCGGCCGCCGACGGGGAGCGGCTCAGCGCGGACCGGATCGACGAGGTGCTGAGGGTCGCGACGGAGCGGTCGGACCGTTGCTGACCGACCGGGGCCGTCGTCGGCGGCCCCGGGTTCTCAGGTACGCAGCATCCGCGCGATGGCCTTCGTGGCCTCCTCGACCTTCGCGTCGATCTCGTCGCCGCCCTTGGTCGCGGCGTCGGCGACGCAGTGCCGCAGGTGCTCCTCGAGGAGCTGGAGCGCGAAGGACTGCAGGGCCTTCGTGGACGCGGAGACCTGAGTGAGTATGTCGATGCAGTACGTGTCCTCGTCGACCATCCGCTGCAGACCGCGGATCTGGCCCTCGATCCGGCGCAGCCGCTTGAGGTGCTCGTCCTTCTGCTTGTGGTAGCCGTGCACGCCGTGGTCGTGGTCGGTGCCGGGTGCGGCAATGTCGGGGGTGACCTCGGCCGCCTCGGTGGTCGTCATCGCGTCCTCCCGTTGTCCAGAAAGGGTATGTATACCCCTCGTGGGTATATGGTACCGATCCCCGCCGATCCGGGCGGGGGCCCGTGCAGATCACTGTGCCTGATGGGCGACACTGAAGGGACGCCGGTTAGCCGTGGCCGGATGATGCGCCTAGCATCAGCCTGACCGAAACCCAGCACCCCGAGGACCCCACGTGCGATTTCGTCTGACCCCCAGGGAGACGAGCTTCTATGACATGTTTGCCGCGTCCGCGGACAACATCGTCACGGGCTCGAAACTCCTGATGGAACTGCTCGGAGCGGAGCCTTCCGCCCGGGCCGAGATCGCGGAGCGGATGCGGGCAGCGGAACACGCCGGTGACGACGCGACCCACGCCATCTTCCACCAGTTGAACTCCTCGTTCATCACGCCGTTCGACCGCGAGGACATCTACAACCTCGCGTCCTCCCTCGACGACATCATGGACTTCATGGAGGAGGCCGTCGACCTGGTCGTCCTCTACAACGTCGAGGAGCTCCCCAAGGGTGTCGAGCAGCAGATCGAGGTGCTGGCCCGCGCGGCGGAGCTGACCGCCGAGGCGATGCCGCATCTGCGGACGATGGACAACCTCACCGAGTACTGGATCGAGATCAACCGGCTCGAGAACCAGGCCGACCAGATCCACCGCAAGCTGCTCGCCCACCTCTTCAACGGCAAGTACGACGCCATCGAGGTCCTCAAGCTCAAGCAGATCGTGGATGTGCTGGAGGAGGCGGCCGACGCGTTCGAGCACGTGGCCAACACGGTGGAGACCATCGCGGTCAAGGAGTCCTGAGGCTTCGTGGACACCTTCGCGCTGATCGTGACCATCGGTGTCGCGCTCGGTTTTACGTATACCAATGGGTTCCACGACTCGGCGAACGCCATCGCCACCTCGGTCTCGACCCGGGCGCTGACCCCGCGGGCGGCCCTGGCGATGGCGGCGGTGATGAACCTCGCCGGCGCGTTCCTCGGCAGCGGTGTCGCCAAGACCGTCAGTGAGGGCCTGATCGAGACGCCGCACGGCGACAAGGGGATGGGCATCCTCTTCGCCGCGCTCGTCGGCGCGATCATCTGGAACCTGGTCACCTGGTACTTCGGCCTGCCGTCCTCCTCCTCGCACGCGCTGTTCGGCGGCATGGTGGGCGCGGCGCTGGCCGGTGGTACCGAGGTGATCTGGGGTGGGGTGCTCGATAAGGTCGTCATCCCGATGTTCATCTCGCCGGTGGTCGGCCTGGTCGCCGGTTACCTGGTCATGTGCCTGATCATGTGGATGTTCCGCAAGGCCAATCCGCACAAGGCGAAGCGGGGTTTCCGTATCGCGCAGACGGTGTCGGCCGCGGGCATGGCGCTGGGCCATGGTCTGCAGGACGCCCAGAAGACGATGGGCATCGTGGTGATGGCCCTGGTCATCGCCGATGTGCAGCAGTCGGGCGACGACATCCCGATCTGGGTCAAGATCGCGTGTGCCGTGATGCTCTCGCTGGGTACGTACGCGGGTGGCTGGCGGATCATGCGGACGCTCGGCCGGAAGATCATCGAGCTGGACCCGCCGCAGGGGTTCGCGGCGGAGACGACGGGTGCGTCGATCATGTTCGGCTCGGCGTTCCTTTTCCACGCGCCGATCTCGACGACGCACGTGATCACGTCCGCGATCATGGGCGTGGGCGCGACGAAGCGGGTGAACGCGGTGCGGTGGGGTGTCGCGAAGAACATCATCCTCGGATGGTTCATCACGATGCCGGCGGCGGCGCTGGTCGCGGCGACGAGCTTCTACGTGGTGCAGCTGTTCTTCGGCTGAGGTCCGGCGCGCCGGGGTGATGCTGGGGTCCGGGGGTTATCCCCCGGGGGATTGCAGTATCACGATGCCGGCGGCGGCGCTGGTCGCGGCGACGAGCTTCTACGTGGTGCAAGCTGTTCTTCGGCTGAGGACCGGCGCGGTGGGGGTACAGGACCGGCCCCCGGGGTGTGTGCCTAACCTCCCCGAGACCCCGTCTGGGGCCCGGCCCCGCGGAACAGTCGCCACACGCCCTGGACGTACGTGCAAATGGTCGGGCCCGGCTCCCCTGTAGGGGAGCCGGGCCCTTTCGTCTGCGGTGGCACCGCCATGCAGCACCGCAGGACGCCACGCGGCTGAGCCGCATGGTCTGTGGGGTGGGCTATCCGAAGCGGCCGGAGATGTAGTCCTCGGTCGCCTGGACGCTCGGGTTGGAGAAGATGCGCTCGGTGTCGTCCAGCTCGATCAGCTTGCCCGGCTGGCCCACGGCCGCCAGGTTGAAGAACGCCGTACGGTCCGAGACACGGGCGGCCTGCTGCATGTTGTGCGTCACGATGACGATCGTGAAGCGCTCCTTCAGCTCGCCGATCAGGTCCTCGATCGCGAGCGTCGAGATCGGGTCGAGGGCCGAGCAGGGCTCGTCCATCAGCAGGACGTCGGGCTCGACCGCGATGGCGCGGGCGATGCACAGACGCTGCTGCTGACCGCCGGAGAGGCCGGAGCCCGGCTTGTTCAGGCGGTCCTTGACCTCGTTCCAGAGGTTCGCGCCCTTGAGGGAACGCTCGACGATGTCGTTGAGCTGGGCCTTCTTGTACGAGCCGTTCAGCCGCAGACCCGCCGCCACGTTGTCGAAGATCGACATGGTGGGGAAGGGGTTCGGGCGCTGGAACACCATGCCGACCGTGCGGCGCACGGCGACCGGGTCGACCCCTGCGCCGTACAGGTCCTGGTCGTCCAGGAGGACCTTGCCCTCGACGCGGCCACCGGGGGTGACCTCGTGCATACGGTTCAGGGTGCGCAGGAACGTGGACTTGCCGCAGCCGGAGGGGCCGATGAAGGCCGTCACCGAGCGGGGCTCGACGGTCATGGAGATGTCGTCGATCGCCTTGTGGGCGCCGTAGTAGGCGGAGAGGCCGCTGACGTCGATTCGCTTGGCCATATCAATTCACTTCCTTGGGGACCGCCACGCGGCGGAGCCGCATATCGAGGCTTTAGCGGCCGGTCTTCGGGGCCTTCCAGCGGGCGATGCCGCGGGCCACCAGGTTGAGGATCATGACGAAGGCGATCAGGACGAGCGCGGCGGCCCAGGCGCGGGCCACGGCGGCGTCGGTGCCGACCGCGTACTGCTCGTACACGTAGAGCGGCAGCGAGGACTGGGCGCCTTCGAAGGGGTTCGGGTTGATCAGCTTCGTACCGAACACGAGGAGCAGGATCGGGGCCGTCTCACCGGTGATGCGGGCCACCGCGAGCATGACGCCCGTGGTGATGCCGCCGATCGCGGTGGGCAGGACCACCTTCAGGATCGTGCGCCACTTCGGGATGCCGAGCGCGAGGGAGGCCTCGCGCAGCTCGTTCGGGACGAGCTTGAGCATCTCTTCGGTGGAGCGGACGACGACCGGCATCATCAGGATCGCGAGGGCCATCGCGCCGGCGAATCCGGAGGGCCCGAAGCCCAGCATCAGATTCCAGGTGGCGAGGATGAACAGACCCGCGACGATCGACGGGATGCCCGTCATGACGTCGACGAAGAAGGTGACGGCCTGGGCGAGCTTCCCGCCGCCGTACTCGACGAGGTAGACCGCGGTCAGCAGGCCGATCGGCGCGGCGATCAGGGTCGCGATGAGGACCTGCTCGATCGTGCCGAGCAGCGCGTGGTAGACACCGCCGCCCGCCTCGGCGTCGAGGACGCCGTTCATCGAGTGGGAGAGGAAGTACGGGTCGAGGACTTCCATGCCCTTGCTGATCGTGACCCAGGCGAGGGAGAGCAGCGGGATGACGGCCAGGATGAAGCAGACCCAGACGAGGCTGGTCGCGACCCGGTCCTTGGCCTGGCGGCTGCCTTCGACCTTGGTGGTGATCGCGTACGTCCCGAGGACGAAGAACAGTGCGGCGATCAGGCCCCACTGGATGCGGCTGTGCCAGCCGGCCGCGAGACCGAGGCCGACAGCGGCGGCGATCGACCCTACGGCGGTGGCGAACGGGGTCCAGCGGGGGAGCCGGGCGTGCTGGAGCGGGTCGTGCTTGACGGCGCTCTGCACGGGCGGCCGATCCTGTATGGCGTGGTGGCTCATGCGTTGGCCCCCGAGTACTCCTTGCGGCGGGCGATGATCCATCGGGCCGCGCCGTTGACCAGCAGGGTGATGACGAAGAGGACCAGGCCGGAGGCGATCAGCGCGTCACGGCCGAACTCGTTGGCCTCGTTGAACTTCGCGGCGATGTTCTGGGCGAAGGTGCCGCCGCCCGGGTCGAGCAGGTGACCCGAGATGAGGAAGCTGGGGGAGAGGACGACGGCCACGGCCATCGTCTCGCCGAGCGCGCGGCCGAGGCCGAGCATCGAGGCCGAGATGATGCCCGAGCGCCCGAAGGGGAGGACCGACATCCGGATGACCTCCCAGCGCGTGGCGCCGAGGGCGAGGGCGGCCTCTTCGTGCATCTTCGGGACCTGGAGGAAGACCTCGCGGGTCACGTTGGTGATGATCGGCAGGATCATGATCGCCAGCAGGATGCCCACGGTGAAGAGGGAGCGGGCGACGCCGTCGCTGGACTTGTCGAAGATGTACGTCCAGCCCAGGTACTGGTCGAGCCAGAGGTTCAGGCCGGCCAGGTACGGGACCAGGAAGATCGCGCCCCAGAGGCCGTAGATGATGCTGGGCACGGCGGCGAGCAGGTCGACCACGTACGCGAGCGGCTTGGCCAGCTTGCGCGGGGCGTAGTGCGAGATGAACAGCGCGATGCCGATCGCGACCGGCACGGCGATGACCATGGCGATGATCGACGAGACGACCGTGCCGAAGGCGAGGACCGCGATGCCGAAGACCGGCGGGTCGCCCGCGGGGTTCCACTCGAAGGTGGTGAAGAAGTTCGTGGAGTCCTTGGAGACCGCGAGGACGGCGCGGTAGGTGAGGAAGCCGGCGATGGCGGCCATGATCACCAGGAGGGTGATGCCGGATCCGCGGGACAGTCCGAGGAAGATCCGGTCGCCCGGGCGGGACGCGCTCTTCGCGCGCCGGCTGTTTCGTATGGGTGGTGTGGTTGTCGTAACCATCGGTCTCTCCGGTCTGCGGAGTCGTACTGCGTACGGCTCCTGGCGGCGGTGCACCGGATGCCGGGGCCGGTCCGTCACGCTGGGCGACGGACCGGCCCCGGCCGGGGATCAGGACAGGGTCGGGACGATCTCGCGGACCTTGGTCGCGATGTCGGCCGGGAGCGGGGCGTAACCGGCGTCGGAGAGGACCTTCTGGCCCTCCTCGCTGACGGTGTAGTTGAGGAACGCCTTCAGGGTCGGCAGGGTCTCCGCCTTGTTGCCCTTGTCGCAGGCGATCTCGTAGGTGACGAGGATCAGCGGGTAGGCGCCCTCGGCCTTGGTCGCGTAGTCGAGGGAGAGGGCCATGTCGGAGCCGGTGCCCTTGACCTTCGCGGCGGCGATGGCCTTGGAGGCGTTCTCCGGGGTGGCCTCGACCGGGGCGGAGGCGCCGGTGTTCAGCTTGACGGTGGAGATCTTGTTGGCCGTGGCGTAGGAGAGCTCGAAGTAGCCGATGGAGCCCTCGGCGTCCTTGACCGCGGTGGCGACACCGGAGGAGCCGTTGGCGGCCTGGCCACCCGGGGCGGGCCACGACTTCGTCTTCGGGTCGTGCTTCCAGTCGGCGGCGGCGGCCTCGGAGAGGTACTTGCCCAGGTTCTGGGTGGTGCCCGACTCGTCGGAGCGGTGGAACGCCTGGATGTTGGTGTCCGGCAGCTTGACGCCCGGGTTCAGCTTGGCGATCGCCGGGTCGTTCCACTTCTTGATGTCGGTGTTGAAGATCTTGGCGATGGTGGAGGCGTCCAGGACCAGGTTGTCCACGCCGTCCAGCTTGTAACCGATGGCGACGGGGCCACCGACCATCGGCAGGTTGATGCCCTTGCCGGTCTTGCAGATCTTCGCCGACTCGGCGACCTCTTCCTCCTTCAGGGCGGAGTCGGAGCCCGCGAAGGCGACCTGGCCCTGGTTGAACTTGGTGATACCGCCGCCGGAGCCGATGGCCTGGTAGTTCACCTCGACGCCCGAGCAGGCGGCCTGGAAGTTCTTGACCCACAGGTCCATGGCGTTCTTCTGCGCGGACGAGCCCGCGGCGAGGAGCTGGCCCTTGGCGCCGTCGCACTTGATGTTCGACGCGGCGGCCGAGGTCTTGTCGCCGTCCGCAGGGGTACCGGTGTTGTTGTCCGAGCCACACGCCGAGAGGACGAGGGCGCCGGAAACGACGAGGGCACCGATCGCAGAGGCGCGAAGCCCGTTCATGCGCGAAAGCTTCACTTTCGGGTGTTCCTTCCAGAAGCCGCCAGCCGCGGACCGGATGTCCTGAACGTTGTACGGCGGCGTGTGTCGGGGTAGTGGGTGCAGCGCTGTACCTCTGCACCTTGTACGACCGAAATTAGGCAGAACAGGTGAAGCCGTCGACGGGGGTGGGTGAACGGAAAGTGAACCGTGCCGGAAGGCGCGGTGTGGTGCCGCTCTTCAGGGCGGGCACGCCGAGGGGCGGTTTCAGGCCACGAGTGCGTCCAGGAGGTCTCTGTCCCGGGGCTGGGTCAGGCGGGCCCGGGCCTCCGCCGGCGGCAGCCACTCCACACGGTCGACCTCCTTCGACGGGCTGAACGTGCCGCCGAGGGCGCGGGCCGACCAGTACGTGACCTCCTTCGGCTGCCCGTTCGCCCAGTAGCGGGCCGAAGGGAGGCGGTCACCCAGGGCGCAGGACTGGCCCGTCTCCTCCCGTACCTCCCGCAGCGCACACTCCTCGGCGGACTCGCCGCGCTTCAGCTTCCCCTTCGGATGCGACCAGTCGTCGTACTTGGGGCGGTGGACCAGGGCGATCTCGATGCCCTGGCCCGAGGGAGCGCGGCGCCACAGGACGCACCCCGCGGCCCGGATCACGGGACGGGTGCCGTGGTGTGCTGCCAGGCGCGCTGGAAGGCGAAGCGGGAGGCTTCGACCTCGTGGCGCTGGTCCGCGTGGAGGACGCCCAGCGCGTACGCGGTGGCCGGGGCGATACGCGGGGTGCGGGCCGCCGCCGAGGCCGCCGCGGCCGCCTCGGAGGCGTCGCGGTGGCGGTTCAGCGCCCGCCCGGCCTCGTCGAGGACCGGGTCGGGGGTGGTGTCGCCGTGCAGGACCTCGCAGGCGTACCGGTGCAGTCGCAGCAGCAGCCGGGTCTGGTGCCAGGGCGCGTCCTGGGCCTCACCGGCGGCGAGGCCGAGGGCGTCGGCGTTGTACGGGTGGGCCGCGCGGGCCAGCGGCAGGACGGAGACCGCGTCCAGCAGGCGCCGCTCGACGACCATGGCCGGGGCGTCGAGGACCTCGATCGCCTGGGCCGCCCCCGCGGGCCCGAGCGGTACCTCGGAGGCCAGGAGCGCGACGGCGTCCGCGACCGCGTGGAAGCGGGAGGATCCCAGCGCCTGGAGGGCGGCCGAGTGGGCGCGCGTACGGGCCAGGGTGAGCTGGCGTTCGAGCAGGGCGCCGGCCCGGGCGGCGCCGACCGTCAGGCCTGCGCTGTCGGCGCCGCGCGCGGCGGGCACGGGCCCCCCGGAGCCCGGCCCGCCGGAACCGTGTCCGCCGTTCGACAGGCGGGACAGCGCGTCCACGAGCCGGATGAGCCGGGCGGTGCAGGCGTGCTCCAGGGCGAGTGTCCCGGAGAGCCAGGCCAGCTCCGTGCGCAGCTGGTCGGCCCAGGGGGCGTCGAGGAGCGGACGGAAGGTGTGCAGCGTGCCGCCGATGCGTCGGGCGGCGGCGCGCAGGGACCGGGCGGCCTCTTCCGCGCCGGCGGTGTCCGCGCCGCTCTCCGTGTGCAGGCGCAGGGCGCGCAGGAAGTCTCCGGCCCGTGCCTGGAGGTAGGGGGAGAGGACCTCTCCTGCCGTGACGCCCGCGGTGGCGGAAAGGGGGTCAGGGTTGTGCACGCCGGCGCCTCCGCGCGTCGATGAGCATCTCCTGCACATGGCGCAGGGGCTGGCCGTCGGCGTCGGTCGCGTGCCGCGTCCAGTTCCCGTCCGGGCCGAGGTGCCAGGAGGAGGTGGTGTCGGACATTCCGGTCTCCAGGAGCCGGCTCATGGCCGCTCGGTGGGCGGGGTCGGAGACCCGGACCAGCGCCTCTATGCGCCGGTCGAGATTCCGGTGCATCATGTCGGCGCTGCCCAGCCAGACCTCGGGTTCGCCGCCGTTGCCGAAGGCGAAGACCCGGGAGTGTTCGAGGAAGCGGCCGAGGATCGAGCGGACCCGGATGTTCTCGGAGAGCCCGGCGACGCCCGGACGGATCGCACAGATGCCGCGGACCCAGATGTCGACCGGGACGCCTGCCTGCGAGGCCCGGTAGCAGGCGTCGATGATGGCCTCGTCGACCATCGAGTTGACCTTGATCCGGACGTAGGCCGGGCGGCCGGCGCGGTGGTGGGCGATCTCCTGGTGGATCCGGGAGACCAGTCCGTCCCGCAGGGACTTCGGGGCGGTGAGCAGCCGGCGGTAGGTCTCGCGGCGGGAGTAGCCGGAGAGCCGGTTGAACAGGTCGGAGAGGTCCGCGCCGACCTGCGGGTCGGCGGTGAGCAGGCCGAGGTCCTCGTAGAGCCGGGCCGTCTTGGGGTGGTAGTTGCCGGTGCCGACGTGCGAGTACCGGCGCAGGACGTCGCCCTCCTGCCGGACCACGAGCGACAGCTTGCAGTGCGTCTTGAGGCCGACGAGGCCGTAGACGACGTGGCAGCCGGCCTCCTCCAGCTTGCGCGCCCACTTGATGTTGGCCTGCTCGTCGAAGCGGGCCTTGATCTCGACGAGGACGAGGACCTGCTTGCCGCTCTCGGCGGCGTCGATCAGCGCGTCGACGATCGGGGACTTGCCGGAGGTCCGGTAGAGCGTCTGCTTGATCGCGAGGACGTCCGGGTCGGCGGCGGCCTGTTCCAGGAAGGCCTGGACGGAGGTGGAGAAGGAGTCGTACGGGTGGTGCAGCAGCACGTCCCGTTCGCGCAGGGCCATGAAGATGTCGGGCGCCGAGGCCGACTCGACCTCGGCGAGGTCCCGGTGGGTGCCGGCGACGAACTTGGGGTACTTCAGCTCGGGCCGGTCGAGCGAGGCGATGCCGAAGAGGCCGGTGAGGTCGAGCGGGCCGGGGAGCGGGTAGACCTCCGCGTCGGAGACCTTCAGCTCGCGGACGAGCAGGTCGAGGACGTACGGGTCGATGGACTCCTCGACCTCCAGACGGACCGGCGGGCCGAAGCGGCGGCGCAGCAGCTCCTTCTCCAGAGCCTGGAGCAGGTTCTCGGCGTCGTCCTCCTCCACCTCCAGGTCCTCGTTCCGGGTCACCCGGAACATGTGGTGGGCCAGCACCTCCATGCCGGGGAAGAGCTCCTCCAGGTGGGCCGCGATGACGTCCTCCAGCGGGACGTACCGCTCGGGCGAGGCCTCCAGGAAGCGGGAGAGCAGCGGGGGCACCTTGACGCGGGCGAAGTGGCGGTGGCCGCTGACCGGGTTGCGCACGACGACGGCCAGGTTCAGGGAGAGGCCGGAGATGTACGGGAAGGGGTGGGCGGGGTCCACGGCCAGCGGGGTGAGGACCGGGAAGATCTGCTGCCGGAACAGGGTGAAGAGGCGCGCCTGCTCCTTCTCGGTCAGCTCGGGCCAGCGGATCAGGTGGATGCCCTCGTCGGCGAGGGCCGGGGCGACGTCCTGCTGGTAGCAGGCGGCGTGCCGGGCCATGAGCTCGCGCGAGCGGGTCCAGATCAGCTCCAGGACCTCGCGGGGCTGCAGCCCGGAGGCGGAGCGGGTGGCGACGCCGGTGGCGATGCGGCGCTTGAGGCCGGCGACGCGCACCATGAAGAACTCGTCGAGGTTCGACGCGAAGATCGCGAGGAAGTTCGCCCGTTCGAGGAGGGGGGTGTTGGGGTCCTCGGCCAGTTCGAGGACGCGTTCGTTGAACGCGAGCCAGCTGCGCTCCCGGTCGAGGAAGCGGCCCTGGGGAAGTTCGCCGCCGATGCCGTCGTCCTCGTACGCGTCGAGGTCGGCGTCCAGGTCGGGGTCGAGACCGGGGCCCCGCTCCGCGTTGACGGTGTGGGGGCGGTGCGCGGCTATGGAACCGACCGTCGGCTGCGGGTTCTGCCGCGTGGTCGGCTCGTCGTTCCGGGTGCTTTTCGCGGACGGCTTCGCGGGCGTCTTGGGAGACGTCTTGGCGTTCTTCGCGGACGGCTGGACCGGGACCTCGGCGGGCTGCTTGCTCATGGCCCCATTCTTCCGCGCGAAGGGCTGGTCGGGCGCGTCGGAGCGGGCCGTGGGCGCGGGAAGTCTCCCTTTGGGGAGCGCGTTGGTGGTCGCGGGCACGACGGGCTTCATTGCGTGAGCGTCGCAAGCGCGTCTGAATGGCCGGTAACGACGACATGACGTGCGGGAATCCATGCGCAACGTGTGCCGGTACGAAATCCGGGGGCGACGGGCGAGACCTGACACGCCGAAACGGCTGGTGGCAAGCCGAAGGGCCGGGCGACGGCCCGGCCCTTCGGTGTTCTCTCACCTTGTGGTGGCGTCCGTCTGTCGTCAGACGTTCGCCTCGGCCCGCGCCCTGCGCCGCCTGGTCCTGTGGACCAGGACCGCGAAGGCCAGCAGCGCCGCCGGGTAGAGCAGCACCCAGCCGAAACCGGCCAGCATCGCCAGGACCGGGGCCCCGGCGACCAGCGCGAGCAGCCGCTGCGAGGGGCGGGTGTACAGCTTGGCGTAGCTGAGCACCGCGATCGCGTACCCGATGACGAAGTTCACCGTCGACAGCTGGAAGACCATCGTCAGGCTGATCAGGTCCAGCGCTTCGACGATCACCACGCCGCCGAACATCAGCACCGAAAGGAGTACGGCGGGCCGGGGCGCGCCGGAGCGGGCGTCGACGCGGGCAAGGGGGGCCGGCAGCAGGCCGTCCCGGGCGGTCGCGAAGACGATCCGGGAGGTCGCCCAGGTGCCGCCCATCAGGGTCGCGAAGATGATCGCCGCGCCCAGTGCGGCCGCGATCCGGCCGCTCGCGTCGCCGAGGACCTGCTCCAGGACGGCGACCACGGGAGCCTCGGAGAGCAGCGGGTCGTCGGGTGCGACGACGAGCTGGACGGCGAGGGAGATGCCCAGGTAGAGCGCGACGACGATGACGAAGGTGATGCCGATGACGAGCGGGAAGTCCCGCTTCGGGTTGCGGTACTCCTCGGCGGTGGACGAGACCAGCTCCCAGCCGGTGAACGCGAAGAACACCAGGCCCACGGCGGGGAGTGCGGCCAGCCACTCGGTCGGCGGGGCCACGTCGCCGTGCAGGGAGCCCGAGTCCACCATCGCGGGGGCGAAGGCGACCAGGGCGAGGAGCAGCAGCAGGCCGATGGTGACGGCCGACTGGATGCCGCCGGCCAGCCGGGAACCGGCCGCCTGGAGCAGGCCGATGACGGCCAGGTAGCCGAGGGCCACCCAGCCGCCGGCTCCGGTGTTGCCGAGGAGCGCGGCGACGTAGTTGCCGCCGCTGATCGCCATCGCCGCACCGCCGAACGCGCAGGCGCCGATGAGGATGACCCCCGCGGCGGTGGAGCCGGGTGCGCCGAACGCGGCCTGGGCGAAGCCCTGGACGCCGCCGGCGGTCGGGTAGCGGGCTCCGAGCCGCGCGAAGACGACGAGGAGCGGAAGGACCACCACGGCCGCCGAGAGCCAGGCGTACACGGCGCTGGTGCCGACCTGGTCGTAGGCGAGGCCCGGCAGGACGAGCAGACCGCTGCCGATGATCATTCCGGTGGCGACACCGACGCCTCTGGGGACGGTCAGGGTCTTGTGGAGTTCCGAACTCGACGCTTCCGCAGTGGTTTTCGTGGAGCCGGGTTGGCCGGTGCTCGGCTTGTGCTCCTCGGACGTCTGTCCCTCATTCGTGACTGCCATTACCTCACCTGGGTGTGTGGGACCTTGCTCGCGGGGCCGACCAGCACGCGCTGGCCATCATGCGCGGCACGGAACCCGAGTGGGGAGTCCTTCTTCAGCCGCCAGGGCTCCGGAAGGGTCTGAATGGCTTGTTTCCAGTGGGAGCCGGTGTCCGAAGGGCTGTTGGAGAGCGTGATGCCCTCGGCCAGATCGAGTTCGAACCACATCACGACGGCATGGGCGGCGCCGTTCTCCAGCGGAGTGACGTCGAAGTGCCGTGCGGTCGGTTCGATGTCCTGCGCGAAGTCGAAGTGGAAGACCTCCACCGGGTCGGTGAGCGGGCGGTGCCGGTAGTTGGTGAGGGTCGTGGAGAAGTACTCGAGCGAGGTGAGCGAGGCGAAGGGGCTGAAGTCGAAGCCCTCGACCTCGCCGACGTGGTTGAGCGAGTGCAGCTCGGGGCTCTCCACGAACTGGGCGAAGAGGCGGCCGGAGCGGGGCAGGACGGTCGCGCCGGGAGCGAGCAGCTCCCGCCGGGCGTGCTTCAGCGCGGGTACGGCGAACTCGCCGAGCAGCGCGCAGTCGAAGATCTCGGTGACCAGGACGTCGGCCCGGCGCGGCAGGTCCACGCCGACGCGCAGGTCGGTGGAGAGGCCGGAGACGACGGTGACGACGTCGTCGTGCCCGTTCTGCCGGACGATCTCGCGGGCCGTGGCGGCGACGACGTCGACGGCCTCGACGGTGACGACCCGCTGCGCGCCCGAGCGGGCGGCGAGCAGCGCGAGGAGGCCGCCGCCGGTGCCGATGTCGAGGACCAGCTGACCGTCACCGACGACCTGCTGGATCGCCTTGGCGTAGGCCTGGTTGCGCTCGGTGTCGTTCATCATGCCGAAGTGCCAGCGGGGGACGAGGGCGCGGACGGCGCGGTTGATCTCACGCCGGTAGCGATCGCCGTCCCCGCCGGCGTCGCAGCGGGCCGCGGCACTGAACAGGTCGTAGGCGCGCTCGTACTGCCGCTGCGCCATGGCCTCCTCGCCGAGCGCGAGCAGGGTCTGGCAGGGGTCGGCGGCGCCCGCGGGCCGGCTGGGCGCGACCAGGCCGAGGGGGGTGTCTTCCGTGGCTGTGAGGGTCATGCCGCGTTCACTCCTGCTCGGACCATGGTGTGGATGGGGACGGGCGTCTCATCTCCGCCGGGGAGATACACGGTGACGGTGTGTCCGACGCGTATCGCGGGGTGCGAGCGGTCACAGAGCCGGTCGACCGGGAACAGGCCGCCGTGCCAGGGGCAGCGGAGCCTGCCGTCCTCGACGTCGCCGAGGTGGAGCGGGCCGCCGCGGTGCGGGCAGCGGCTGCTCAGGACGTGGACGTCGTTGTCGCGTTCCATGACGAAGTAGATGTCGTCGCCGGCGACGAGCGCGTTGTGCTCGGTGCGGTCGAACTCCGCCCGTGCGCGGGGCTGTGCGGGTGCTGCCGCGGCCCCCTTCGTGCGGGCGCTCACGCGGCCGGTCCGGTGGCGAGCTGGGTACGGGACTCGGCCCGCACACCGTAGAGCCGGCCGGCCGGGACGACGACGGACCTGCCCTGCGGCACGCGCAGCGGGTCACCGGTGGCGGACGTGTACAGCAGGGCCTCGCCGCCGCGGACGTGCAGACGCGTGGCGACGGGGGCGACCTGGGTGTCGAAGGCGCTGTCGCTGTCGAGCTCCACGACCTCGGTGGCCGGTGCGTCGGTCTTCGCCGGGGCGTCGGAGAGCGCCGGGTCCCAGGTGAGCTGGGCGAGCAGGTCGGCGCCCGCGAGGCGGTCGAGCAGCTGGATCTCCTCGACGCCCTGGAGCAGGCCCTTGACGGCGACGGGGCCGTGCTTGCGGGCGAGCGGGATGAGCAGGTCGTCGATGGCCATCCGGCCGTGGTGCTGGTCGATGTGGGCGTGCTCGTCGCAGTAGCGGGTGTCGACGTCCTTGCCGTACACGTCGCGGAAGACCTTCGTGAGGTCGCCGAACCAGGCGGCGAAGGTCGCCTCCAGGAAGGCCATCGCTCCGATGTAGCGGAAGAAGCCGGTGCGGTTGCGGGTCGCCCAGTAGAAGTAGTTGTTGATCGCGATCGAGCTGGGCAGGTAGAAGAACCAGTAGTGGTGCGAGGTGGTGGCCATGCCGACGCTGGAGCAGAGCTCCATGAACAGTGTGCTGTGCTTGGCCGGGAAGACGCCGTAGCCGAACTCGTCGACGAAGATCTTGAAGAGTTCGCTCTGCTCCGGTCCGAAGGCGCCGCCCAGGTTCTGCGACATGGCGGTGGCCTCGGTGAGGCCGTCCAGCGCCATCTGGACGATCTGGGTGCCGGCGGCGGTCCGGGGCGATGTGGCGGCGCGGATCGCGTCGAAGACCGGACGGCTGCCGGGGCTGTTGGCCAGGTCGACGGAGCGGCGCAGATGGGCGCGGAGGGTGTCTTCGTCCCACTGCCCGGTGACGCCGACGGAGTCGTCGAGGAAGCCGAAGGCGAACCGTTCCGCCTCGGGGCGGATCCGCTCGCCGGAGAGCCGGCTCTCGGAGTCGTAGAACGCGTGGAAGTCGTCCTCGTACTGACGCAGTCCTGCGGCCGGCAGGAACAGCGCGTCGCTCTCGTAGACGTTCATCAGCAGGCGGTTCGCGAGCAGGCTCCGGTCGGAGGCGAAGGTCTCCTCGACGAGGGGTGTGCTCCAGTCGATCCCGGCGATGCGCTCCGGGTTCAGGGGACGGTGGTACGGGTTGTCCTTGATGAACGGTCCGCTGGTCGAGCGGAACTGTGAGAAGCGGCTGTACCGGACGCTCTCCTCGGTCAGGTTCCCGAAGGCGCTTGCCGGGCTGGTGCTCGTGGTCATCGTGGTCGTGCCCCTCCGTTACTGCACAGCGACAGTCGTGGTGACGCGAGCGATTGTGCGCAGGGGCTTCTGAAGAAGGACTGAAGAGTGTCCGGGTCACCTTCTTCAGTGCCGGGCGAGGGCGTCCGGGAGGCAGCAGCCCGGGAAGCCGTCGTCGTGGATCGGGGTGAGCAGGAGCGTCGAGCGGGCGGTGGCCTGGTCGGCGGCGGCCGCACACTCGGACGCGTAGATGCCGACGAGTTCGTCGAAGCGGTACGCGTCGGAGCCGCTGCGCTCCAGCAGGCCCACGTCGGCCAGGGCGTCGAGCCTGCGGCGGGCCGCCGCCGTGTCGCCGTCCGTGAAGGCGGCCGCGTCCGCGGGCCTGATCGTGTCCGCCGTCCCGCCCCTCCCGGCCACGGACCTGCCGAGGGCCCGGAAGAGCCGGGCCGTCTCGGGAGAGAGGGACAGGTAACTGGCCTCCAGCGCGTGGCGCACGCTGGCCTCGCCGTCGCCCTCGACGCTCAGGTGGTCGAGCCGGGTCCCCGGGTCCTCGTACCGCTCCGCCAGCTCCGCCGGGCACAGGTGCGGGTCGGCGGCCATGGTCCCGGCGGCGATCCGGATGCCCAGCGGGAGCCGGCCGCAGTACTCGGCGAGGCGCTCCACCGTCGCCCGCTGCCCGGCGCACCGCTCGGGGCCGAGGAGGGCGACGAAGAGGTCGGCGGCGGCCTGCCGGTCCAGCGGGCGCAGTCCGATGCGCTGGGCGCCCTCGCGGGCGACGAGCCCGCGCTGGAGACGGCGGCTGGTGACGATCACGGCCGAGGGGCCGGGCGGGACGAGCGGACGCAGCTGGTCGGCGTCGGCCGCGTCGTCGAGGAGGAGCAGCATGCGCCTGCCGTGCATGAGCGTGCGGTAGAGGGTGGCGCGCCCTTCGAGGTCGTGGGGGAGCCGGGCGTGTTCGACGCCGAGTCCCTGGAGGAGCCGGGCGAGTGCGTCGGATGCGGAGCGGGTGCCGCTGTCGCCCGTTCCCCGTAAGTCGACGTACAGCTGGCCGTCGGGAAACAGGCCGGCGTGTTCATGGGCGAGTTCCAGCGCGAACGCGGTCTTGCCGACACCGGCGGGCCCGTCGACGGTGAGGATCGGGGCCGTACTTCCGCACGGGGAGGTGTCCTGGTCGAGCTTCTGTCCGGCCTGCTGGAGTTCCGACTCGCGGCCGATGAAGACCCGGGCGGTGGCGGGGAGCTGGTTCAACGGGCGGCCGTCGTGCGGGGAGAGGGGATTCGGCCGGGGAAGCGCGGCCGGTGTCTCCGGGCGGGGCGCCGGGAGCGAGGGGGGCCGGTGCGGGGTGGGCCTGAGCGCGTGCGTCCGGAGCGGCGCCGGCCGGGTCGAGCGGGGAGACCTGGACGGCCGGGACGAGATGGACGGCCAGGGCGCGGAGGAGGTGTGGGGCGCGGTCGTCGTCGCGCGCGGGGTCTCGGCGGCGACTTCGCCCGCCAGTATCCGCTCGTACAGCTCGCGCAGTTCCTGGCCGGGGTCGATGCCCAGCTCCTCCCGCAGGAGGGACCGCGCCTCGTCGTACGCCTGGATGGCGTGGGCCTGACGGCCGCACCGGGACAGGGCCAGCATGTGGAGGTGGCGCAGCCGTTCGCGCAGCGGCTCCTGGGCGATGGCCTCGGAGGAGGCGACGATCGCGGCGTCGAGGCGGCCGGCGGCGATCAGCCCGGCGATCCAGCCCTCGGTCGCGGCGAACCGCAGCTCGCGCAGCCGGGTGCGTTCGAGGGCCGCGTACGGTCCGGGGATGCCGCTGAGTGCCTCGCCGTGCCACAGGCCGAGCGCCGACTCGAACCGGTCCAAGGCGGCCGGGGCATCGCCCGAGGAGACCAGGTGCCGTGCCTCCTCGTAGCGGCGTACGAAGACGGTGGAGTCGACCGCGTCGGCGGGTACGCGCAGCTCGTAGCCGCCGGTGCGGGAGACGATGAACGCCCCGGACTCCCGGCTGCCGCGGTCCGGTTCGAGGGTCCGGCGCAGCGCGGCGACATAGGTGTGCACGGCGTTGGCGGCCGAGGCCGGGGCGTCGGTGCCCCAGAGGGCGTCCACGATCTGCGCGCGGCTGACCACGGTGCCGTGCCGGCCGGCGAGGAGCGCGAGGACCGCCCGCTGTTTGGGCGGGCCGACGGTGAGTTCCCGGTCGCCCCGCCAGATGCGGAGGGGGCCGAGCAGGTGCAGGGCAAGGCGGTGCGTCGGTTCGGGCATGTGCTGTCACTCCAGGACCGGGCGTCGACGACTGGGAACGTTGACCGGTGGATCAGGAGGCGGTCCTCGCGGTGTCGGGATGCTCCTGGAACGGCCGATGACCTCGCATGGGCCTCGTGGTGCACCACTGCATGACGCAGGTCCTTCCCCCGTGTACCCGTGGACGGCGCACATGCGTGAAGCAGGATGCGACCGCGGATGTGAAGCACGCTAGTTCGCCTGACGCACTGCCAAAAGCTGACACTCGGCCGTGGTTGCATCCCACCGAATATCGGTGATAGGCGGCGCACCGGCGAACGTGCCACCGGCAAGGCGGCACGTTCGCCGAGGCAACTCGCCATCAACCGAGACAATGGGGGAGTGGGGCCGCCGTCGTCGGCGGCCCCACGGGGTGGCTCAATCGCATCCCTTGGCCGAGAGAGTTCGCACAGACCTCCGTTCCGTGGCTCCGTCGCCCCTCCGTCCGGGCTCGTCCGCCGCGTCAGCTCGGGGTGGGTGACGACGGGTGGCGCCCGCGCAGAACCCGGAACGCGACGAGGAGCGTGAGGGCGGCGAGGGCGACGACGATGCCGGTCTCGATGAGCTGCGTGGGCCAGAAGTGGGACTCGGGGTGGTAGTCGAGGTACTCGGCGGTGACGGTCACGTCGACTCGGCACTGGGTGGCCGGGACCGCCTCCGGATCGCAGAACCAGCCGGGTATCCGCGCCCCCGTGGAGTCCATCAGGCCCTGGTCCATGATCAGGCCGTCCTCGGGCATCATCAGCATCGTGCCGTCGACCACGGGCGGGCCCGTGATGGTCCGCACCGGCAGGAATTCCCAGCGCAGAGCACCGAGGACGGCGAGGACCAGGCCGGTGACCAGGCCGGTCGCGGCCATCGCGACCACCGTCCGGCGGATCAGCTGGCCGAGGAGGGCGCCCACCGCGACGGCCAGCAGGACGTACGCGACGAGAACAATTCCGGTCGCCTCGTACGGACCGCGGTCCGCCCAGTGCAGCTGGTAGGTGTTCGAGACCCGGCCCCAGCCGATCCGGTAGACCGCCATGAGGGCGAGGGTGGCCGCGAGCGCGGCGGCGGACGCGGTGAGGAGCTTCGCGCGGAACCATCGCACGGGGGTGACGGACTGGGTGAGCGCGAGCCGGTACGTGCCGCTCTCCAGCTCGCGGGCGACCAGCGGACCCGCGACGAAGGCCCCGACCAGGACGGGGAGGAGGACCATGCCGTTGCCGGCGTACTCCATGGCCAGGCGCAGGAGGCCGAACCCACGGTTGTCGTCGGCGGGGACCGCGTACCCGTCCTCCAGGTATATGTCCGGGGTCAGGGCGTCCCAGAGCCGCAGTCCGGCGATGACGGCGAGGGCCAGGACCACCCCCGCACCCGCGAACAGAAGCGTGCGACGGTGCTGACGGACCGTCACCCAGTGCGGACCCTTCAGCGAGAGGGTGCTCATGCGGAGGCTCCTTCGGCGCGGAGGTGAGCGAGGACGAGGTCCTCCAGGGACGGGGTGCTGGTCTGCCAGGGGCCTTCGACCCGGCCCTCCCGGCGGATCAGGGCCGTGAGGTGGCGGCCCGTCGTGCGGGACTCGACGACGGTGTGCGGGGCGAGGTCCGCGACCGGGCCCCGGAGCACGGCGTGCGCGGCGAGGAGGTCGTCGATCGCGCCGTCGAGGCGGACGCGGCCGCCGTCGACGAGGAGCAGGTGGTCGCAGGCGCCCTCCAGCTCGGCGAGGATGTGCGAGGACACGACGACCGTCGTGCCGCGTTCGGCGGCGTCCGCCATCAGGATGCCCATGAGCTGTCGGCGGGCCAGCGGGTCGAGGTCCGCCATCGGCTCGTCGAGGAGCAGCAGTGCGGGCCGCTTGCCGAGGGCCAGGGCGAGGGCGAGGCGGGTGCGCTGCCCGCCGGAGAGGCTGCGGACGCGGGCGGCGGCGTCGAGCCCGCCGGTGATCCGCTCGGCGACGGCCTGGTCCCAGCGGTCCGGGTTGAGCTCGCGGCCCATCCGCAGCGTCTCGGCGACGGTGAGCTGCGGGTAGAGCGGCTTCTCCTGGGCGACGTACGCGAGGTGTTCGCGCGCGGGTGCCCGGACCGAGCCCTCGGTGGGCCGGAGCAGTCCGGCCGCGAGGGCGAGGAGGGTGGACTTGCCGGCGCCGTTGGGGCCGACGAGCGCGCAGACGCGGCCGGCCGGGAGCGCGAAGGTGCACTCCCGCAGCGCCCACCCGCCTCCCCGGCCTCCCTGGCCGAGCCCCCGCCCCAGCCCCCGTCCGCCGTACCGTTTGCCCAGGCCCTCGGTGCTCAGGACCGTTCCGCTGGTCATGCGTCCCCCTCGAAGAATTCCTTCAGTACGGATGTGAAGAGCGCGTCCACGTCCTCGCGTTCCAGGCCTTCCTCCCGCGCACGGCGCGCCCAGTCGGCGAGTTCGCCCCGCAGGGGCGAGTCCGCGGGGCCGGTCCCGAGCGTCGCCCGGACGAAGGTGCCGAGGCCGCGCCGGGCCTCGACCAGCCCTTCGCGCTCCAGCTCGCGGTAGGCCTTCAGGACCGTGTTCGGGTTGATGGCCGTCGCCTCCACGACCTCGCGCGCGGTGGGCAGCCGGTCGCCCGGTTCCAGAACGCCCATGCGCAGGGCCTGTTTGGTCTGCTGGACGATCTGGACGTAGGTGGCGACGCCGCTGCGCCGGTCGATGCGGTACTCGAGCACGTTCCCTCTCACCACCCTTTCACTAATCAAGTAGTGAAAGGGTGGTGCAAGAGAGGGGGCGGTGTCAACCGCCCCCTTCCGGCAGGTGTGTTCAGCCGTACGCGGCCGTACTCAGCCCTACGCGGCCGTGCTCAGCCGTCCGCGGCCGTGCTCAGGACTCCGTGCGGTACATCAGGTCCACCTCGTGCGTGACGAAGCCCAGCCGCTCGTACACCGTCACCGCCGCCGTGTTGTCCGCGTCCACGTACAGCATCGCCGTCGGCAGCCCCTGCGCCGCCAGGTGCCGCAGCCCGATCGCGGTGAGCGCCTTGCCGAGACCGCTGCCCTGCGCCTCCGGCAGGATCCCGACCACGTACACCTCACCGAGCTGCTCCTCGGCGTGCGTCTTCGTCCAGTGGAAGCCGACCAGCTTCCCCTCCTTCTCCGCGAGGAAGAAGCCCTTGGGGTCGAACCACGGCTCGGCGAACCGGTCGTCGAGGTCGCGCTGGGTGAGCGAGCCCTGCTCGGGGTGGTGGGCGAAGGCCGCCGCGTTGACCGCGAGCCAGGCCGTGTCGTCCTGGCCGGGAACGAACGTGCGGACCGAGACGCCCTCGGGAAGCACCGGCTCGGGGATGTCGAGCGGCACCAAGGGGCGGCGCAGCTGGCGCAGTTCGCGGAACAGGGTCAGGCCGAGCACCTGGGCCAGATGCCGGGCCGCGGACTTCCCGCCGTGCGCCCAGACCCGCAGCCGCTTGCCCGAGGCGGCGAGCAGCGCCGTCCCGAGCGCCCGCCCGTGGCCGCGGCCGCGGTGGGAGGGGTGGACGACGAGCTCGGCGGCCGGGGCCTCCACCGGGTCGGTGTCCTCCAGCTGCGCGTAGCCGTAGAGCTGAGTGCCGACCGTGAGCAGGAAGTGCCGCACGCCCTCGCGCCGGCCGTGCCGCAGATACAGCCGCCCCTGCTCGGACACGGCGTGGACGCCGTCGGCGCGGTCGGTCGCCTCCAGCAGGTCGAGGACGTCGGTCACCTGCTCGGGGGAGAGCTCGTCGAGAGTGTGGATCTGCCGGCCGGGTTCGAGGGCCGGTGCCGCGTCAGGAGTCATGCTCCGAGACTACGGAATCAACCTAGTTGTAACCCGGTACCCCCTGTTGCGCTACGCGCGTTGACTCTAGGCTGCGCCCGGTACGTCAGCAGTCGACAGGCGCCGCTCACAGGGGCGCGGGGACAAGGGGAGAGATGGCAGCGACACCGAAGAAGAAGAGGACGGCGGGGCGGATACTCGCCGTCGGTGCGGGGCTCGCCACCGTCGGCGCGCTCGTCGCCGCGCTGCCCGCGGGCGCCTCGGGGACGAAGGGCGGGCAGGACGACCGTGGCCACGGCTACGGGTACGGGCGCTACGTCGACGTGCAGCTCCTCTCCTTCAACGACCTGCACGGCAACCTGGAGCCGCCCACGGGCTCGGCCGGCCGGGTCACCCACACCAACGAGGACGGCACGACCAGGACCATCGACGCCGGTGGCGTCGAGTACCTGGCCACGCACCTGCGCGAGGCCCGCAAGGGCAACCCGTACTCCGTCACCGCCGCCGCCGGCGACATGATCGGCGCCTCCCCGCTGGTCTCCGGGCTCTTCCACGACGAGCCGACCATCGAGGCGCTGAACCGGCTGAAGCTCGACGTCAGCTCCGTCGGCAACCACGAGTTCGACGAGGGCGCCCGCGAGCTCGCCCGTATGCAGAACGGCGGCTGCCACCCGACCGCCGGCTGCTTCGAAGAGGGCAAGGAGTTCAAGGGGGCGCGCTTCCCCTACCTCGCGGCCAACGTGACGGACGAGAAGACCGGCCGTCCGATCCTCGACCCGTACGTCATCTGGGAGCGCGACGGCGTCAAGGTCGGCTTCATCGGCGTCACCCTGGAGGGCACCGCCGACATCGTCTCGGCCGAGGGCATCAAGGGCCTGAAGTTCGGCGACGAGATCGAGGCGATCAACAAGTACACCAAGGTCCTGGAGCGCAAGGGCGTCAAGTCCATCGTCGCCCTGCTGCACGAGGGCGGTGCGCCGGCCTCGGGTTCGTACAACTACAACTGCGACAGCCCCGGCCCCGGCGACGGCATCTCGGGCCCGATCGTGGACATCGCGAAGAAGGTCAGCCCGCAGGTCGACGCCCTGGTCACGGGCCACACCCACCAGGCGTACGCGTGCACCATCCCGGACCCGTCCGGCAAGCCGCGCACGGTCACCTCGGCGGCCTCCTTCGGCAAGCTGTACACCGACACGACGCTGACCTACGACCGCCGGTCCAAGGACATCGTCCGGACCGCCGTCTCCTCCGCGAACCACGTCGTCACCCGTGACGTGGCGAAGGCCGAGGACATGACCCGGCTGATCGACCGCTGGAAGACGCTCGCGGCGCCGATCGCGAGCCGTCCGGTCGGCTACATCTCCGGTGACGTCGACAACCCCTTCGACGCACCCGAGAAGCCGCTGGGCAACCTGATCGCCGACGCGCAGCTCGAGGGCATGGCCCCGGCCGACAAGGGCGGCGCGCAGCTGGCCCTGATGAACCCGGGTGGTGTCCGCGCGCCGCTGGTCCACAAGGCGTCCGGCGCCGAGGGCGACGGGGTGGTGACCTACGGCGAGGCGTACACGGTCCAGCCGTTCACCAACATGATGACGGCGGTCGACCTGACCGGCGCCCAGCTGATCACCGCGCTCCAGCAGCAGGTGAGCGGCGCGAACCAGGCGGCCCCGAAGATCCTCCAGGTCTCGAAGGGCTTCACGTACACCCTGGACATGACGAAGACCGGTGCCGACCGGATCGTGACGTCCTCGGTGAAGCTGAACGGCGAGGCGATCGACCCGTCGAAGACCTACCGGGTCGCGATGAACGAGTTCCTGGCCGGTGGCGGTGACGGCTTCGCCGTCCTGAAGGAGCACAAGAACAAGCTGGTCGGCGCGTCCGACCTGGACATGTTCACCGCCTACCTGGCGGCCCACTCCTCCGCGAGCGCGCCGCTGGCTCCGCCGGTGACGGGCCGGATCACGGTCGTGAAGTAACACCGCGACAGCGACGCCCAGGGGGCGGCGGACCGTTCCGACGGTCCGCCGCCCCTTTCGCGTCCACCGGAGTCTGGCGCCGATTGTCGTGTCCGCGTCATACTCCGCGCATGGACCGACGAAGCTTTCTCGCGGGAGCCGCGGCAGCCGGCGCCACCGTCCTCATCGGAGCCGCGCCCGCCCCGGCGCGCACCCGCGGAGCCCTCGGGCTCCAGGACTGGATGGCCGGCCACGGCGACCCCACCCCGCTCCAGAAGCTCACCATCCCCGGCACCCACGACTCCGGCGCCCGCTTCGGCGGCCTCTGGTCCGAGTGCCAGAACACCACCCTCGCGCAGCAGCTCGCCGCCGGAATCAGGTTCTTCGACATCCGCTGCCGGGTCACCGGCGGCTCCTTCGCCATCCACCACGGCCCCTCGTACCAGAACATGATGTTCGGCGACGTCCTGATCGCCTGCCGCGACTTCCTGGCCGCCCACCCCTCCGAGACCGTCCTGATGCGCGTCAAGCAGGAGTACTCCTCGGACTCCGACGCCACCTTCCGCGCCGTCTTCGACGACTACCTCGACAACCGCGGCTGGCGCTCGCTGTTCCGTATCGGCGACACGCTCCCCGCCCTCGGCGAGGCCCGCGGCAAGGTCGTCCTCATCGCCGACAACGGCGGCCTGCCCGGCCTGAAGTGGTGGGACGGCGGCGCCCTCGCGATCCAGGACGACTGGAACGCCCTGCCGAACGCGAAGTACCCCAAGATCGAGGCCCACTTCCGCAAGGCCGTCGAACAGCCCGGCAAGCTGTACATCAACTTCGTCAGCACGTCCGCGTCCCTGCCGCCCCGCTGGAACTCCGACAACCTCAACCACCGGGTCCACGGCTTCCTGGACGGCACGGCGAACACCTGGAAGGGGCTCGGCATCGTCGCCATGGACTACCCGAACACCCGCTCAGGCCTGGTCGAGTCCCTCATCCGCCACAACTGACGGCGGGGGCGTCGGCGCGCCCGGCAGACGCAGGGCCGCCGTCGTGCCGCCGCCCTCCGCCGCCGTCAGGGTCACCGTTCCGCCTGCCTGGTGGACCGTGCGGGCCACGATCGACAGGCCCAGGCCCGAGCCGGGCAGGCTGCGGGCCGAGGGCGAGCGCCAGAAGCGGTCGAAGACATGGGGGAGTTCCTCCGGCGCGATGCCCGGGCCGTGGTCGCGGACGGTCAGCTCGCCCCGCATCAGGGTCACCTCGACCGTGCCGCGCGCGGGCGAGAACTTCACCGCGTTGTCCAGGACGTTCACCAGCGCGCGCTCGAGAGCCGCCGGCTCCGCCCGGACGTACCAGGGCGCCAGATCCGTGACGAAGGTCAGCTCGGGACCCCGCAGCCGCGCCCGGTCCAGGGCCGACCGCAGGATCGTGTGCAACGGTACGACCTCCAGCGGGCCCGGCTCCGCCGCGTCCGGGCGCGCCAGCTCCTGGAGGTCGCCGATCAGCGCCGCCAGCTCCGTCATCTGCGCCTTCACCGACGCCATCAGCGCCCGCCGGTCCTCGGGCGGCAGCGCACGGCCCGTCTCCTCGCTGCGGGCGAGCAGCTCGATGTTGGTGCGCAGCGAGGTCAGCGGCGTCCGCAGCTCATGGCCCGCGTCCGCGATCAGCTGCGCCTGCCGGTCCCGGGAGACCGCGAGCGCCGCCGTCATCGCGTTGAAGGAGCGCGAAAGACGCGCGATCTCGTCCTCGCCCTCGACCGGGATCCGTACCGTCAGATCCTCCGTCGCCGCCACATGCTCCACCGCGCCCGTCAGCCGGTTCACCGGTTCGAGCCCGGTCCGCGCCACCCACAGACCCGCCGCGCCCGCGCCGACGACACCGATCCCGGAGACCAGGAGCAGCACCCAGCCGAGCGTGCCCATCGAGTTGTCGATCTCGGCCAGCGGGCGCGCCACCGACACCCCGAGCCCGACCGGGCCCTGCTGCACCGCGTAGGTGTAGACGCGCATCTCGGTGCCGTCGTCGGCCTTCGTCGTGTGCAGCGTGAACGGCAACTGCCCGCGCGCCACCGCCAGGTCGCTCTCCTGCGCCGGCACCGGGGACGCCCCGGACGTGCAGACCGTCCCGTTCGTCAGGATGATCTGCACCGTGTACGTACCGGCCGTCGGCACCGGCGCCTCGCTCCGCTCCCGGCACGTCGCGAGCAGCGCCTGCACCGAACCGGCGTCGAGACGGCTGCCGCGCAGCGAGGAGTCGAGCTCCGCCTCCAGCTGGGCCCGCGTCACGAACCAGCACGCCAGCGACACCGCCGCCACCGCCACCGCGACCGCCGTCGCCGTCAGCAGCGCGAGCCGGGACCGCAGCGGCCGCGACCGGAACCACACCACAGGACCGCTCACTCAGGACCTCCGCCGCGCAGCACGTACCCCACGCCCCGCACCGTGTGCACGAGGCGCGGCTCGCCGCCCGCCTCCGTCTTCCGCCGCAGATACATCACGTACACGTCGAGCGAGTTCGAACTCGGCTCGAAGTCGAAGCCCCAGACCGCCTTCAGGATCTGCTCGCGCGTCAGCACCTGGCGCGGATGCGCCAGGAACATCTCCAGGAGCGTGAACTCCGTCCGCGTGAGCTCCACCGCCCGGCCGGCCCGCGTCACCTCGCGGGTCGCCAGGTCCATCCGCAGATCCCCGAAGCTCAGCACATCGCCCTCGGGCGCCGTCTCGGCGGCGCTCGCGTACGAGCTGCGCCGCAGCAGCGCCCGGATCCGGGCGAACAGCTCGTCCAGCTCGAAGGGCTTCACCAGATAGTCGTCGGCGCCCGCGTCGAGCCCCGTCACCCGGTCGCCGACCGTGTCCCGCGCCGTCAGCATCAGGATCGGCACGGTCGAGCCGGACGCCCGGATCCGGCGCGCCGCCGTCAGCCCGTCCATCCGGGGCATCTGCACGTCGAGCACGACGAGATCGGGGGCGTACGACTCCATCCGGGCGAGCGCGTCGACCCCGTCGACGGCCTCCTCGGTCCCGTACCCCTCGAAGGCGAGACTGCGCCGCAGCGCCTCCCGTACGGCGGGCTCGTCGTCGACGATGAGGATGCGGTCGCCTTCATTCACCGGGCCAGTCATGGGGTCAGCCTCGCACGCGTTCAGTTCGTGCCGCCGTCCCGGAGCTCGTCCAGGTCGGCCTTGAGCGTGTTCACCGGGATGGCGAATCCGAGACCGACACTGCCGGCCGAAGAACCGTTCGAAGAACTCGGCGAGTACATCGCCGAATTGATCCCGATGATCTCGCCGTTCATATTGATCAGCGCGCCACCGGAATTCCCCGGATTGAGCGAGGCGTCCGTCTGGATCGCCTTGTACGTCGTCTTCGACGAGCCGGTGTCGCCGTTGAACTCCTGCCCGCCGAACTCGAAGGGCCAGCCCTGCCGGGGGTCGTACTGCTGCTGCCGCTGCTGGTCCTGGCCGTCGTCCTTGGCCACCGTCACATCGCGGTCGAGCGCGGAGACGATGCCGCTGGTGACCGTGCCGGTCAGGCCCTCGGGGGAGCCGATCGCCACGACCTCGTCGCCGACCTTCACGTCGTCGGAGTTCCCGAGCGTGGCCGCCTTCAGCCCGGACGCGCCCTCCAGCTTGATCAGCGCGAGGTCCTTGTCCGGGTCGGTCCCGACGACCTTCGCCCGGTACGTCTTGCCGTTCGACAGCTGCACGGCGATCGAGGAGGCGCCGGAGATCACGTGGTTGTTGGTGACGATCTCGCCGTCGCCCGTGATGATCACGCCGGAGCCGGTGGACTTGCCGGAGGACGAGTTCGCGGAGATCTCCACGATCGACGGCGAGACGGCCTGGGCGACCCCGGCGACCGTGCCCTTGCTGCTCGCGGAGACGTTCGTCCCGCTGACGCCGGAGGCCGTCGGGGCGTCGTCCGCGGTCAGTTGCTGCACCAGGGTCGCGGTGCCGCCACCGACGGCCGCCGCGGCGATCGCCACGGCGGCGAGGAGTCCGACGCCCCGCTTGGCGCGCCGGTGCGGAAGGGGCGCGGCCGCGGCGGGCGCGGGCGGGGCCGGGGGAGTGAACGTCGGCGGTACCTGGCCCCCGGACGGCGGTACGTGGCCTCCGGACGGCCAGATCGTCGTACCCGGCTCCGTGGTGACGGGCTGCGTCGGGTCGTACGGCGGCCTCGGGGGCTGCGGCGGGTAGTACGGCTGCTGCGGCTGCTGGTGGTCCGTCATGGCAAAGACTCTCGGAGCCGTACATGAGAGCTCTCTGAGGACGGCCTGAGAAGCCCGACAGAAGCCTGTATGCCCCATATAAAGACGCCTGGGGATCGAAGGCGCTCCGGAGCCTGAAGCGCTCCGGGGCCTGAGGCGCTCCGGGGCCTCGTGTGGGGCGGGGTCAGCCGTTGCAGCCGCAGGAGCGGCGGACCACCAGCGCCGACGGGAACTGCTTCACCCGCTCGCGCTTCGACCCCACGACCCGCAGCGAGTCGTCCAGGACGAGATCCACCGCCGCCCGGGCCATCGCCGGCCGGTCCGAGGAGATCGTCGTCAGCGGCGGATCCGTCAGCGCCGCTTCCTTCACGTCGTCGAAGCCCGCCACCGCCAGCTCCGTCGGCACGTCGATCCGCAGCTCGCGCGCCGCCCGCAGCACACCGAAGGCCTGGTCGTCGGTGGAGCAGAAGATCGCCGGCGGCCGGTCCGGTCCGGAGAGCAGCTTCAGCGCGACCTGGTAGGCGTCGTAGCGGTTGTACGGCGCCTGGAAGAGCCGTCCCTCGATCGAGTGGCCGGCCTCCAGCATGGCCCGCCGCCAGCCCTCCTCGTGGTCCGCGACCGGGTCGCCGACCGCGGGGGTGTTCGGGACACCGCCGAGACACGCCACATAGGGGTGCCCGTGCTCCAGAAGGTGCCGGGTGGCGAGCTGCGCTCCGCCGATGTCGTCCGTGACGACGGCCACGTCGTCCAGCGCCTCGGGCCGCTCGTGCAGCAGCACCACGCGCGCGTCCCAGGCCTCGATCTCGCTCGCGGCCCGCTCGCTCATGCCCTGGCTGACCAGGATCAGACCGGAGACCCGCATCCCGAGGAACGCGCGCAGGTAGTGGACCTCGCGCTCGTCGCGGTAGTCCGAATTGCCGACGAGGACCATCTTGCCGCGCTCGGCGGCGGCCTGCTCGACCGCGTGCGCCATCTCCCCGAAGAACGGCTGGCGCGCGTCCGGGACGATCATGCCTATGAGGTCCGTGCGCCGCGACGCCATCGCCTGCGCCACCCGGTCGGGCCGGTAGCCCAGCTCCTTGATGGCGGCGAGTACACGCTCGCGCGTGGCCGGGGCAACCGGCCGGGGTCCGTTGTTGATGACGTAACTCACGACCGCGGTCGAAGTACCCGCCAGTCGCGCTACGTCATCCCGCGTCACCTTGGCCACGCGCGGCAGTCTACGCGGGGTGACCTACCTACCGGCAGGTCGCACTGTGGCTTCCGCCACGTTCCTGTCCTCCGAGGGGGTGACATCACGCGCGGCGCCCTTGACCCGGGCCTCTTCCTTCGCCCGCGCCTCCTCGGCCGCCCGCTCCACCTTCTCCGGCGTGACGAAGCGGTAGCCGACGTTACGGACGGTTCCGATCAGCGACTCGTGCTCGGGGCCGAGCTTGGCGCGAAGTCGCCGTACGTGGACGTCGACCGTACGGGTGCCACCGAAGTAGTCGTACCCCCAGACCTCCTGGAGGAGCTGGGCGCGCGTGAAGACCCGGCCCGGGTGCTGCGCGAGGTACTTCAGCAGCTCGAACTCCTTGAAGGTCAGGTCCAGGACCCGCCCCTTGAGCTTGGCGCTGTACGTCGCCTCGTCCACCGAGAGATCGCCGTTGCGGATCTCCATGGGGGAGTCGTCGGCCACGATCTGCTGGCGCCCCGTCGCCAGCCGCAGCCGCGCCTCGACCTCGGCCGGACCCGCGGTGTCGAGGAGCACGTCGTCGATGCCCCAGTCGGCGGTGACGGCCGCGAGGCCGCCCTCCGTGACGACGAGGATCAGCGGGCAGCCGGGCCCCGTCGAGCGGAGCAGCTGACAGAGGCTGCGCACCTGCGGGAGGTCACGACGGCCGTCGACGAGGATCACGTCCGCGCCGGGGGTGTCCACCAGGGCGGGGCCCTCGGCCGGGGCCACCCGCACGTTGTGCAGCAGCAGGCCGAGCGCGGGAAGCACCTCGGTCGACGGCTGGAGTGCGTTGGTCAGCAGCAGCAGTGAACTCATCGCACCACGCCCCCAAGCTCTCGGCTTCGCTCGAGCAGGGGGTGACCCCATGCCCGGGTCGTCGACTGGGTCTTCAGTCGGTCGTGCTCGGTTCGCTCGTCCATACGTCGGTTCCTCCTCGGTCCCTGCGAGGACTACTGCGGCACTTGCTCACTGCTGACTCTCGCGCCCTGAGAGCTTTTGTTCATCCGTCCGTAACAACGGTCGGAAAACGCAAAAGGACCCGGGGGCTGCGTTGCCCGGATCCTCTGGCAAGCAGAATAGCCCACATGAGTTCCGACGCAGAGGGCCGATTTCACATCGTGGATGTCTCCTCGATCACGTCCCGTCCCCAGCGTGCCACTTTGCTCACCGCCGACGGTGTCCGTATCGAGGCTGTTTACGAACCGTGTACGCGGGGTGTCACCGACACGGCCGTCGTCCTTGCCCACGGGTTCACCGGGTCGGCCGACCGGCCCGCCGTCCGCCGGGCCGCCGAGGCGCTCGCCGAGCACGCGGCCGTCGTCACATTCTCCTTCCGCGGGCACGGCCGTTCGGGTGGTCGCTCCACCGTCGGCGACCGAGAGGTCCTCGACCTCACCGCGGCCGTGCGCTGGGCCCGGAAACTCGGCCACGCGCGCGTGGCGACCGTCGGCTTCTCCATGGGCGGCTCGATCGTCCTGCGCCACGCCGCCCTGGAACGGGACACCGGCGGCCACACCGACGCGGTCGCGGCCGTCAGCGCCC
Source organism: Streptomyces sp. NPDC012508 (assembly GCF_042902595.1). Classification (NCBI taxonomy): domain Bacteria; kingdom Bacillati; phylum Actinomycetota; class Actinomycetes; order Kitasatosporales; family Streptomycetaceae; genus Streptomyces; species Streptomyces sp. NPDC012508. The sequence goes on along the minus strand of NZ_JBIBEO010000012.1, from coordinate 194,341 downwards.
CGGCTCGCTGGTACTACCGGGGCACGCCCTCGATGCGCCGGGTCCACTGGGTGATCACCCGCCCCATGGGCCGCCTCGTCGGCCGCTACGGGCTCCAGACGCGCATCCACCACCAGGACTGGGACCCCGTACCGCTCTCGCCCGTGGAGGCAGTCCCGCTGATCGCGCCGACCCCGCTGCTGGTCGTGCACGGCGACCGCGACCCGTACTTCCCCGTCGACCACCCGCGGATGCTGGCGGAGGCGGGCGCGTGCGAGCTGTGGCTGGAGCGCGGCATGGGCCACGCCGAGAACGCGGCCGGCGAGGAGCTGCTGCACCGTCTGGGGGACTGGCTCACCCGCCGATAGCCCATCATGGACACCGGCGCGCACACGAACGAAGGGAGCGCCGCTATGGCAGCGGGAACCATCCGCTACTGGGCCGCGGCCAAGGCCGCCGCCGGTGTCGCCGAGGAGCCGTACACCGCCGAGAACCTGGCCGAGGCGCTGGACGCCGCCCGCGCGAAGCACCCGGGTGAGCTGGTCCGCGTACTCCAGAGGTGTTCGTTCCTCATCGACGGTGACCCCGTCGGGACCCGCGCGCATGAGACCGTACGCCTTGCCGAGGGCGGCACGGTCGAGGTGCTCCCGCCGTTCGCAGGAGGGTGAACCGCACAGCATGAGCAGCGATCAGCAGCAGCCGTACGACCAGGGCCACGACCAGGGCCACGACCCGTACGCAGGCGGGCAGCAGTACGGCGGGCAGCAGCAGTACGGGTACCAGGACCCGCAGGTCACACAGACGTGGCAGGGCCAGACCTGGGACACGCAGTACCAGCCGGTGGTCCAGCCCGTACAGCAGCCGACGGCGTACGACACCGCCTACCTGCCCCCGCAGCCCGCGACCGCGGCCCACCCGCTGCCGGACGAGAGGCCGGCCGTCCCCGCCGTCCAGGGCGAACCGGCGGCCGCGTACTCCGCGCCCACCACCTCCGGCCACACGCGCCTCACCGACGCCCAGCGCGCCAGGGCCGAGGGCCGTTCGCCGATCATCGCGCCCGGGATCCAGCCCGCCGCCCTCACCGCCGTCCTCGGCGTGCTGCTCGCCGGCGGCGCCGCACTCGGCTCGTACGGACTGCTCGTCCCGCTCGTCCTGCTCCAGGCCGTCACCGCCGCCGGCTGGTTCCGGCTCAACGGCATGTGGCCCGCCCGTCAGGGCATCGCCCTCGCCTTCGCCGGCGGCCTGGCCGCCGACGTCGCCCTGCTCGCCGCCGGCCGCGAGAACGCGCCCGCCGCGATCATCGGCACCCTCGGCGTCTGGGTGCTCCTCACCCTCGTCCTCCAGCTCCGCAGCCACGCCGACCCCGACGAGCGCATGTACGGCCTGATGGCCACCGTCGCGTCGGCCGCGCTGACGATCGTCGCCACCGGACACCTCGGCGCCGCGCCCGACGCCGTGGTCGTCGGCGGCCTTGCCGTCGCCGCCGCCACCGTCGCCCGCGCCCTCCCGCTGCCCGGCCCGGTCTCCGTCGTCGTGGCGCTCCTGGCCGCCGCGGGCGCCGGGATCGCGGCCGGCGGTTTCACCGACCTGGGGACCTCCGGTGCTCTGCTCGGTCTCGGCGCCGGAGTCTGCGCGCTGATCGGCCTGCGCGTCGCGAGCTACGACTACCCCTCGCGGTTCGTGCACATGACCGCCGGTGTCGCCCTCCCGCTGACCGCCGCCGCCCCCGCCGTCTACCTGCTGGGACGTGCGCTCGCCTGAGCCGGGGGAACCATCCGGCCCCGCGACGCGTCGATCTTGATGTCGGGGGCCGGACAAGTTTTTGGGGGGCGGCAGCTCATGCGGGCACTGCGCGTATTGCTGATCGTGGCCGTCGTGCTCGGCGGGATCTTCGTGGGCGTGGACCGTCTCGCGGTCAACTACGCCGAGTCCGAGGCCGCCGACCGCGTGCGGCTCGGCCCTGCGCGGGCCGGCTCGACGGAGGTCGACATCAAGGGCTTCCCGTTCCTGAACCAGGCCATGGACAAGCGGTTCGACGAGGTCGACGTGGCGCTGACCGGCGTCGAGGCCACGGCCGGCGGCCGGAAGGTCCGGATCAGCGAGATGACCGCCTCGCTTCGCGACGTGACGATCGAGGGCGACTTCGAGGGCGCCCGCGCGCGCACCGCGACCGGTACGGCCCTGATCTCGTACGCCGACCTGATGGCGGCCTCCGGCCGCGACGTGAAGATCGCCTACGGCGGCGACGGCAAGGTGAAGGTCACCGGCGGTGTCGAGATCCTGGGCCGCACGGTCACCCGCAGCGTCGTCTCCTCGGTGACCCTGGTCGACGGCGACACGATCCGTGTCCGCGCCGACGAGGTGCCGGGCGAGGGCATCCCGGGCCTGGAGTCCCTGATCCGCAAGCGCACCGACTTCGACCGTGAGATCGGCGGGCTGCCTCAGGGCATGAAGCTGGAGAAGGTCGAGGCGCGCGAGGACGGCGTGGCGATCGGCGTGACGGGCACGGACGTGGTCCTGGCGGGCTGAGACCGCGCACGGCGCGTGCGGGCGACCGGGCTCGCGGCGGGCCGCGCGGCGGTGACCGGGGTGCGGCATGGCCGCCCCCGGGGGTCGGGCGGCCCGTATGGACAGGGCCCGGCCACATGGTGAGACTGCACCGTCCGACTCGTAGAAAAATCGCCTCCCGGCCCCGCCCCCGACCTCGGCGGTGCCCGGTTTCTCCGCGATCTCGTCCCACATCTCGGACGATCGCGTCTCAAAATACGACACACCGGTGACACGGCCGCCTGTCCGTCCCTACGATCGTGGGCATGAAGCGACAGGCGGATCTCACGAAGCGGCGGGCAGTAGACCTGTGCCGCATCGCCGCCATGCTCTGTCGCTCCGTCTGAGCGGGCCCCCGAGTCCCGTATTCCTCAGGCCTTTCCGACCCCCGGTCGGGGCCACCCCCGTGTAGCCCGTACGTGGCGCTGACGCGTACCCGCAACCCCACGCGACATCGCACCACCGCACCACACCGCCGAACACTGCCCCGGAGGAGAAACAGCATGAGCCGCAGCGACGTCCTGGTAGACGCCGATTGGGTCGAGGCGAACCTCGACAACCCGCAGGTGGCCGTCGTCGAGGTCGACGAGGACACCTCCGCGTACGAGAAGAACCACATCCGCAACGCGATCCGGATCGACTGGACCAAGGACCTGCAGGACCCGGTCCGCCGCGACTTCATCGACCAGGAGGGCTTCGAGAAGCTCCTCTCGGCCAAGGGCATCGCGAACGACACCACGGTCGTCCTCTACGGCGGCAACAACAACTGGTTCGCCTCCTACGCGTACTGGTACTTCAAGCTCTACGGCCACCAGGACGTGAAGCTCCTCGACGGCGGCCGCAAGAAGTGGGAGCTCGACTCCCGCGACCTCGTCGCCGAGGTCCCGACCCGCCCGGCCACCGAGTACAAGGCCAAGGCCCAGGACACCTCCATCCGCGCCTTCCGCGACGACGTCGTGTCCGCGATCGGCGCCCAGAACCTCGTCGACGTGCGTTCGCCCGACGAGTTCTCCGGCAAGCTGCTCGCCCCGGCCCACCTCCCGCAGGAGCAGTCGCAGCGCCCGGGCCACGTGCCGAGCGCCCGCAACATCCCGTGGTCGAAGAACGCCAACGACGACGGCACCTTCAAGTCGGACGACGAGCTCAAGGCCCTCTACGAGGACGAGCAGGTCGACCTGGCGAAGGACACCATCGCCTACTGCCGCATCGGTGAGCGTTCCGCGCTGACCTGGTTCGTGCTGCACGAGCTGCTCGGTGTCGAGAACGTCAAGAACTACGACGGCTCGTGGACCGAGTACGGCTCCCTCGTCGGCGTGCCGATCGAGCTCGGCGCCAACAAGTAAGACCACCCGGACGTACGGACCTAAGGACAGAGACATGTGTGGAGCGCAGCCCGGCGGCCCCGACGCCTCGACGATCAAGCCCGGTGAGACCACCATCCAGGGCTTCGTGACCAAGGACGGCGAGCCCGTCACCGGTTACGTCCGCCTCCTGGACTCGACCGGCGAATTCACGGCCGAGGTCCCGACCTCCGCCACCGGCCAGTTCCGCTTCTACGCGGCCGAGGGCACCTGGACCGTCCGCGCCCTGATCCCGGGCGGCACGGCCGACCGCCAGGTCGTGGCCCAGCACGGCGGCCTCGCCGAGGTCGCCATCGCGGTCTGATTGCCTGACGCGCCCCCCCCGCACCGCGCGGGGGGCGCCTCACGGGCTTCGAGCAGGAAGCCCCGCTTACCGGCCGAAGGGCCGTGCCTCCTGGGGGTTGGACGCTTTCCAGAACTTGAGGCGCGGCCCTTCGGTCTTACTCTGAAGATATGTACGCGCGTCGTCGACACGTCTACTTCTGGCTGATGGGCGGTTGCCTGCTGCTCTTCGTGGGCGCCTGGGCCGTCGTGCGGCTGTTCTCCATGCCCGTCGCCATCGGGATGTGCGTGGTCGCCATGCTCATCCCGCCGGTCGCCGCGATGATCGCGAACCGGCGGGGTCCCGAGGACCGCTGGTGGGACGACCCGTCCGGGGACCCCCAGTCGGACGAATGGTGGGACGAGCTCGACGGCAAGAAGCGCCGCGAACGCTGACCGCCCGCCCGCCTCAGTAGACGAGGGCCTGCGTGCCGTCCGTCATCGCCTCCTGGACGAAGACCTGGGCGCCGGCGATGCGGACACCCTCCAGGACGTCCTTCTCCGTGATCTCGCGGCGGGCCGCACACTGGGTGCAGAGCGTGATCCGACCCGCCGCCAGGATCGAGTCGATGAGGTCGGGCAGCGGCGCGGCGTGCGGGAGTTCGAACTCCGCCGCGCGGCCCGGGAGCGCGAACCACGACGACTCGCCCGTCAGCCAGAGCGAGACCTCGACCCCACTGGCGACAGCGACGGCCGCCACGGTGAAGGCCTGGGAGCAGCGTTCGGGGGCGTCGGCCCCGGCGGTCACCTTGATCACGAGCTTCTTCGCCATATACCGAACTGTAATGCGGACCTCTGCAACCTCATGCACCTCTCACGTGTCAGCCCTGTGCGCGGATAACGGAATCCTCGCTTCAGGTCTCGTGGGGGGACCCCCTTGGAACACATAGAAGAAGGCGCCGCCGCGCCGCGGCGGCGCAGAACCGGGCGGACGATCGGCCTCATCGCCGTCGCCGCCGTTCTCGGCCTCGTCGGCGGCACCGCCGTGGGCTACGGCATCCAGGCCGAGCGGGAGCCGACGGCTCTGCCCGCCCTGAACCAGCCCGGTCTCGCCTACCCGAAGCCGCTCCCGAAGGGGCAGAAGGCCGCGCCTCTGCCGGCCTCCGAGGACCGCAAGGTCAAGACGGACGGCGACCTGCGCAAGCTGCTGCTGCCGCGCCCGGCGGGTGCGAAGAAGACGGAGTTCTCGGACCTCGACGGCTGGGAGTCCGTGTCCGCGTACGCCCGTGGGTTCAATAGCCCGGGTCCGGCGCTGGACTTCCAGCTGCGCAACGGTGTCCGGCGCGTGGCGACCACGACGTGGCAGCAGGGCAAGTACCGGTTCGCCGAGATCCGGCTGGTCCAGTACCGCTCGAACGACACCCTCGGTGCGCAGGAACACGCCGAGGGCCAAATGGAGTACATGCCGGAGGAGGACTACGCCTCCTCCGAGGGGGAGCCGCTCAAGGGCTCCGCCAACGGCCGCTACTACCTCTTCCCGGTGGAGCGGAAGGCCGGCTACCTGGACTTCTACGAGGCCCGGGCGTACTTCCACCGCGGCGACATCATGGTCGCGATCTTCATCACCGACACCAAGAAGATCTCCGCGAAGGACATCCGTTCGATCGCCGAGCAGCAGCTGGGGCGCCTGTGAGCGAGGACCTGAACACCGTGACCGAGCCGGCGAAGCCCGGCCGTGGGCGCAAGCTGCTGACGGTCGCCCTGCCGGCCGTGCTCGTCCTCGGGGCGATCGGCGGCGGCGTCACGTACACCGCCGTCACCGTCGATTCCGCGGACCGCAGCGCGCCGACGGTCGCCTGGGAGGAGCCCGAGGCGACGCAGTGGGACAAGGATCCCGCCGCCCTGGGCGCGGAGCGCGGCAAGGCGTCGACGCCGCTCAGCAAGCTGCTGCTTCCGGTGCCGGAGGGGTACACGCTCGGCCCTGACATCGATTCGTACGGGAACGACGGCGAGCTGAGCGACAAGGAGGCCCTCGCGCTGATGAAGCAGGAGGGCAGGGGTCTCTCCGGAAAGAAGCGGCGCGAGTACGACAAGCGGGTCGAGAAGGTCGGCATCAAGGGCATCGCGGTCCGTTCCTACGCCGCGGAGGACAACGAGAGCGTGGTGTCCGTCCGCATCACGCAGATGAAGGACAAGAAGCGGATCCGCACGATGTTCGAGCTCCGCAAGGACCTCTTCGAGCTGTTCGAGTTCCCCAAGGGCCCGAAGATCGCCGGGCACAAGAACTCCGCCTGCTTCATGGTTCCCGAGGACAAGGACCTGACCAAGTCGGAGAAGGCCGTGCAGCTGGTGGAGATGCACTGCACGGCGTACGACTCCGAAGTCGAGGTCACGGTCACCATCGCCGGTACCAAGCCGTTCGACAGGTCCGCGGCCGCCAAGCTGGTGCAGAAGCAGCTGGACCACATCAAGTCCCCGGGGGAGTACGTATGACCGAGCAGACGACGGACAAGGCCGTGACGCTTCCGGAACAGCGGGAGTCGGTCGAACCGGTCGAGCCGGAGTCGGTCGAGCCGGTCGTTCCGGTCGAGCCGGTCGAGCCGGTCGAGCCGGTCGTTCCGATCGAGCAGGCGGAGCCCGAGCAGCCCGAGCAGCCCGTCGGCCCGCCCACCGTCAAGGCCTCCCGCAAGCCGCTCCTCTGGGCCGTCGCCCGCTGGACCGCCGCCGCGCTCGTCTTCGGCGGGATCGGGACCGGGACCGCGCTCGGGATCACCTCCATGGAGCGCACCGACGTGCCCGGTCTCGCGACCGAGAGCGACGGCCGCTGGGCGTACCCGGAGCTCAGTCTCCCCGCGCTCCCGGCCGACGCGCCGCGGCCCTTCACCGACGGTAACGACGGCGAGATCCACCACGCCGACCTGCGCAAACTCCTCCTGCCCGCGCCCGCGGGCGCCACGCCCGACCCGAAGCTGAACGGCGGCTGGGTCAGCGTGGACCAGTTCCTGTCCCAGTACCGGAAGGACGACAGGACCGAGCTGTCGGAGCCGCTGAAGGAGTCCGCGCTGCGGCACATCGCGGCCCGGGGCTGGACCATGCCGGACGGGACCACGACCCGGATCCATCTGCTGCGGTTCAACTCCGTGGCCTTCGCCGAGGCCTTCAAGGACGACGCCGTGCAGGCCGGATCGGCCACCGGCCCGCTCCTCGACGGGATCGAGGGGGTCCAGATCGACGGCGACTTCCCGACGGACATCAGCGTCCCGTACACGGTTCTGTACACCCACGTCGAGCTGCCGCAGAACGCCGACCAGACCCGCTGGGCGTACATCCAGGCCGGCGACACCCTGGCGCTGATCACCCAGACCCGGAAGGGAGAGGCGCCGGCGGTCCCGTTCCAGCAGACGGTGGCACTCCAGAACCAGCTCCTGGGCTGATCCCGGCAGCCTGACCCACCTCACAGAGAGGGCCGGTCCCCCGCAGACTAAGCTGGGGTCCGGCCCGTTCTGCCTTCACCGCTCATTCGAGGAGCACCCGTGATCATCTTCTTCGAAGTCCTCCTGGCCCTGGTCTGCGTCGCCGTGCTCGCGTTCACCGGTCTGGCCGTGAAGAAGCTGTACCAGGGCCAGCGCTAATCACCTCTACGGAACGACAGAGCTGCTCATGATCGAGATCCCGTCCGACCTCAACCCGGACCTCGTCCCCCTCGCGTTCCTCCTCGGAACGTGGGAAGGCGCGGGCGTCGCCGACTTCCCCGGCGCCGAGAAGTGCAACTTCGGTCAGTCCGTGACCTTCAGCCACGACGGCCGTGACTTCATCGAGTACCACTCGCACTCGTGGGTCCTGGACAACGAGGGCAACCAGGTCCGCCCGCTGGAGAGCGAGAGCGGCTACTGGCGGATCGACAAGGACCGCAAGGTCGAGACCGTCATGGTCCGCGACCAGGGCATCGTGGAGATCTGGTACGGCGAGCTCGCCGACAAGAAGCCGCAGATCGACCTGGTGACGGACGCCGTGGCCCGTACGGCGGCGGCCGGCGCGTACAGCGGTGGCAAGCGGCTCTACGGCTACGTCAAGGGCGACCTGATGTGGGTGGGCGAGAAGGCGACCCCCGAGGTCCCGCTCCGCCCGTACATGTCCGCGCACCTGAAGAAGGTCGTGACGCCCGAGGAGGTCGCGGAGATGGCGCGCAACCTCGGCGACCTGCCGGACGACGGCATCGCCTTCTTCAAGTGAGTCGCTCTCCTGGCCCCGGCCGGGAGATTCGCGAGGTTCGCCCCGCCACCGATGATTCTGACCAGTGCCCCGGCCTTCAGGCAGGGGCACCGGTTATTTATCTCGTGGTGCTCCGGCGCCGCGGGCGTACGACGGACCGAGGAGTACGGGTGATCACGCCCGGGCTTCAATGATCAATCCACGTCGGAACTGCCCGCGTGGATTCGCGTGAACATGCGAAAAATGAGCCATATGCGAAGGATTCCGTCATCATGACCTGGTGTCCTGGTAAGTCGCATAGAGTCGCGGCTGTCGGTAGCCGGGGCGGTGCCCGGGCCTTCGCAATCATTGGGAGACGATGGGCGGGATCCCGGGAGCGATGCTGAAGCGCCGGCGTGGTCACAAGGCGCGGCTCTGTCTCACCCCCGCCCAGGCGGCGATGGCTGAGGAGCAGGGTCATGCGGCCCGCGCGTTATGGAATCTCGTTCATGACTGGTGGACGATGCTGCCCAGAGAGCGCCGCAGCCTGGCCGCCGCCGACGAAGCGATCCGGCAGGGCCGCAAGGATCTTCCCTGGCTCGGCGCCCTGCCCGCGCAGGCGGCGCAAGCCGTGCTTAAGACGTATTTCCAGGCGTGGAAGAACTGCTGGGGCGGCCGCGCTCAGGCCCCTCAGTTCAAGGGCCGTTTCCGCTGCCGCATGGCCATCGACATTCCGCAGGGCCGTGACCTGCAGATCGTCAGGTTGAACCGGCGGTGGGGGCGTATGTGGGTGCCGAAGGTCGGGCACGTCCGCTTCCGCTGGACCCGGGATCTACCGGTGGGCAGACACGCTGACGGCGCGAGCCGGGTCTCGGGGGCTCGGCTGGTGAAGGAGGCCGACGGCTGGCACGTCGTGTTCCGTGTCCAGAGAGAGGTGCCCGAACCAGAGCCGCATCCGGGGCCGACGGTGGGAATCGACCGGGGCATCACTCGCCCACTTGCCCTGTCCGACGGTACGTTTCGTGACCACGGACCCTGGCTCACCGAGGGGGAAGCCAAGCGGCTCCGGCGGCTGGAGAAGACAAAGGACCGCAGGCGCCACGCCCGCGAACCTGGTGAGAAGGACTCGCGTCGCCTGACCCGTACGTACGACCAGATCGCCCAGCTCCGCGCGACAGCCAAGCGCCGAGCGGTCGACTGGCAGCACAAGACCACCACAGAGATCGCTGAGACGTTCGCCCGCGTCGGGGTGGAGGACCTGGCCGTCACCAGCATGGTCAAGTCCGCCCGAGGGACCGTGGAAGCACCCGGGCGCCATGTCCGCCAGAAGGCCGGTTTGAACCGGGCGATCGCCGAGGAGGCGTGGGGCAGGACCGTGACCATGCTGGAGTACAAGACCACCGACCGTGGCGGCATCGTGGTCAAGGTCCCCTCCGCGAACACCTCCCGCCGCTGCTCCGCCTGCGGCGTCATCACCCCCGGAAGCCGGGAGAACCAGGCCCGTTTCGTCTGCAAGAACCCAGGCTGCCGGTTCGAGGCCAATGCGGACACCAACGCCGGGCGCAACATCGAACACGCCGCCGGGCAGGCGGTGTCAGGACGTGGAGACCTCGGCACAGCCGGTCTGTGAAGCGTCAACCACCCACCAGGCCGCACATGGCCTGAGAAGGGACCCGCCCCATTCAAGGGTGGAGGATGTCAAACTGGGGGGCGTGGTGAGCACCGACTGGAAGAGCGACCTGCGGCAGCGCGGCTATCGGCTGACGCCTCAGCGCCAGCTTGTCCTGGAGGCTGTGGACACGCTGGAGCACGCGACGCCCGACGACATCCTGGGCGAGGTCCGCAAGACGGCCTCCGGTGTGAACATCTCCACCGTGTACCGGACCCTGGAGCTCCTGGAGGAGCTCGGGCTCGTCTCGCACGCCCATCTCGGGCACGGGGCGCCGACGTACCACCTCGCCGACCGGCACCACCACCTCCACCTGGTCTGCCGGGACTGTACGGAGGTCATCGAGGCGGATGTGGACGTGGCCGCCGAGTTCACCGGGAAGCTGCGCGAGACCTTCGGCTTCGACACGGACATGAAGCACTTCGCGATCTTCGGCCGGTGCCGGGACTGTTCGAACAAGGACTCCGGTACGCAGTCGTAGGCTTGCCCCTATGAAGAGCCCTCTGCTGTCCCTGCCCGGCGCCGTCCCCGCCGAAGGCCGTGACGAAGGTGTCGCCGCGCACTACGGCGACCTGTTCCGCGAGCAGCGTGCCCTCGCCGCGGGTGACGGTTTCGTCGATCTCTCGCACCGCGGTGTCGTCACCGTCTCCGGGGACGACCGGCTGAGCTGGTTGCATCTGCTGCTCACCCAGCATGTCAGCGAGCTGCCGGCGGGCCGTGCCACCGAGGCGCTGATCCTCTCCGCGAACGGTCACATCGAGCACGCGCTGTACCTCGTCGACGACGGCGAGACCGTCTGGGCGCACGTCGAGCCCGGCACCCAGGACGAGCTCATCGCCTATCTGGAGTCGATGAAGTTCTTCTACCGGGTCGAGGTCGCCGACCGTACGGAGGACTTCGCCGTCGTCCACCTCCCGGCCGGCTCCATCGCCGGGGTGCCGGAGGGTGTCGTCGTACGGGAGACCCCGCACGGCCGCGACCTGTTCCTGCCCCGCGCCGACCTGGAGCCCTTCGCGGCCGGTCATGGTCCGGCGGCCGGGATGCTCGCGTACGAGGCGCTGCGCATCGAGTCGCACCGGCCGCGGCTCGGCTTCGAGACCGACCACCGCACCATCCCGCACGAGCTGGGCTGGATCGGCAGCGCGGTGCATCTGCAGAAGGGCTGCTACCGCGGGCAGGAGACCGTCGCGCGCGTCCACAACCTGGGGAAGCCGCCGCGCCGGCTGGTCTTCCTGCACCTGGACGGCAGCGAGGTCCATCTGCCGGGTCACGGCACCCCGATCCGGCTCGCGTCGGACGGCGCCGACGGCCGCCAGCTGGGCTTCATCACCACCTCCGGCCGCCACCACGAGCTGGGGCCGATCGCGCTGGCGATGGTGAAGCGCAACGTGCCGGTGGACGCGGAGCTGATGGCCGGGGAGACGGCCGCCGCGCAGGAGACCGTCGTCGAGCCGTAGGTCCTCGGCCGCCGCCGTAGCCCCTCAGACCTCCACGAGCACCGTGAACGGGCCGTGGTTCGTGAGCGAGACGCGCATGTCCGCTCCGAACCGGCCCGTCTCCACGTGCGCGCCGAGCTCGCGCAGCCGGGCCACGACCTCGTCGACGAGCGGCTCGGCGACCGGGCCGGGCGCGGCGGCGTTCCAGGTCGGCCGGCGGCCCTTGCGGGCGTCCCCGTAGAGGGTGAACTGAGAAATCACCAACAAGGGCGCATTGACGTCCGAACAGGATTTCTCTCCCTCCAAAATCCGGACGGACCACAGCTTTCTGGCCAACTGTGCCGCTTTCTCCGGGGTGTCCTCGTGGGTGACTCCCACCAGCACACACAGCCCTTCGCCGACGATCTCGCCGACGGTCTCTCCTGCCACGACGACGCTCGCGCCGTCCACCCTCTGCACCACTGCACGCATACAGTCCAACCTACAGACCTGCGCAAAGGGGCCGAACGGGTGCAGAGCGCCTGCACATGCACGGGCGGGAGTGGCACCATGCCTGTCAGGCGGTGCGGCTCCGCACCGGTCGAGGGGACGATTCACATGAGTGCACCTGGCGCCGGGCAGACGCCGGCCCGTTTCGGAGTAGGCGTACGTCCGCCCGCGCAGCGGACGGGGGAGCCGGCGCTGCCGGAGCGACCGCAGCCGGACATCGCCGCCCTGAGGCTGCCGGAGCTGCGCGCGCTGCGCCGTGACGCGCAGGGCGACGAGGCGGACCTCAGCTACGTACGGCGGATGCTGCAGGGCCGTATCGACATCCTGCGGGCCGAGCTGGCGCGGCGTACGGATCCGGAGTCGCCGGTCCTGGACCGGCTGTCGGAGATTCTCGCGGACGTGCCGTCGCGGCGGGGTTCGTCGGCGCGGCACGTGACGCTGTCGACGCCCCGGAGCGAGGAGTACCGGCGGCTCGCGGCGGAGATGCTCTCGGAGGTCGAGCTGTCCGACCTCGGGGCGCGGACGGACGACGAGCTGCACGCGGCGATGGGGCGGCTCGCGGGGTACGAGCAGCAGATCTCGCGGCGGCGCCAGGAGCTCCAGCGGACGGCCGACGACTGCAGCGCAGAGATCACCCGCCGCTACCGCGAGGGCGAGGCCCAGGTGGACGACCTCCTGGCCTGAGCGGAGGCCGACCGGCGGTTCGGCGGCGAGGGAGGCCGCCCGCCGCGTCGCGCCGGGCGGGGGTCCGGCGACGCGTGCCCCGGGGTCCTTGCGGTCCGGTGGCGCGGCGGCCCGGCGGCCCGGCGGTCCGGTGGCGCGGCGGTCCGGTGGCCGCCCTGGGGTCCCTCTCGTCCTGCGGCCCTGCGGTCCGGTGGCCCTGCGTCCCCGTCGCCCTGCGTCCCCGCGGGCGCGTGGCCCTGCGGGCGCGAGGCCCCGGCCGTCGAGGCCCCGGCGGTTCTTTCGGGAAACTCGCGTGCGGCGGGCCCCGGTGCGCGCATAGCCTCGCCGACATGAGCCTTGAGGTACGCCCCGTGGGCGAGTCAGAGTTCGGCGAGTGGCTGCGTGCGCTCAAGACCGGGTTTCTGCGGCCACCGGTCCTCGCGGACGACGAGGCCGAGGCGCGGCTGCCGCACTTCGACCTCTCCCGCACGCTCGGCGTCTTCGACCGGGGCCGGATCGTCGGCACGTTCCGTACGTTCACGCAGGAGCTGTCCACCGTCGGCGGTGGCTCGCTCGTCGCCGACGCCATCAGCCAGGTGACCGTCTCGCCGACGCACCGCCGCCGCGGGGTCCTCAGCGGCGCGATGACGGCGGATCTCGCCACGGCGAAGGAGCGGGGCGACGCCGTGGCCACCCTCATCGCCGCCGAGTACCCGATCTACGGGCGGTACGGCTTCGGTCCCGCCACCTGGACCACCGAGTGGGCCGTCGACGTGACGCGCGCCGGGCTCGACCCGCGCCGTACGGGCCGGCCCGAGTGCGGCGGCTCGGTCGAGCTCTCCGACGGCGCCGAGATCCGCAAGGTCGCCCCCGAGGCCCACCGCCGGCTGGCCCGCGTCCGGGCCGGCGTCCCGAACCGGGAAGCGCGTGACTGGGAGCGCGGCACGGGTCTCGGTTTCCAGGGCGAGCCCTGGACCGAGCCCTTCTACGCGGTGTACCGCTCCGAGTCGGGCGAGGTCGAGGGCTATGCCGCCTACCGCTCCGACGACAAGTGGGCCGACGGCAAGCAGCCGGAGAACACGGCCTCCGTCCGGGACCTGATCGCCTGTACCCCGGCCGCCGAGCAGGCGTTGTGGCGGTACCTCTGCTCGATCGACTGGGTGACCACGGTCCGGTCCGGCTACCGCGCCCCCGACGACCTCCTGCCGCTGCTCCTGCCCGACCCGCGCGCGGCCAGGGTCGTCAGCCACGCCGACATGCTCTGGGTCAGGATCCTGGACGTGCCCAAGGTGCTGGAGGGGCGTACGTACGCCGCTTCCGGCTCCCTCGTCCTGGAGCTGCGGGACGAGGGCGGTCTGGCCGGCGGGCGCTACCGGCTCGACGCGTCCCCGGCGGGCGCGGAGTGTTCCCGTACGACCGAGTCCGCCGATCTCGCCCTCGACATCGCCGAGTTGGGCAGGCTCTCGCTCGGTGACGAGTCGGTGGTACGGCTGGCGGCCCTCGGCCGGGTCGAGGAGCTGACGGCGGGCGCGGCCGCCCGCGCGGACGTACTGCTGCGGGCCGCGCGCCGGCCGTGGTGCCCCGACATCTTCTGAGCGCCCGTGCCGCCTGCGTACGGTCACTTCGTACGGAGGCGGAACAGGCCCCCGGACGCGGCGATGCCCGTCGCCATGATCCCGGCGCACCAAGCCAGCGCGATCCAGGGCGTGTTGCCCACCGGCTGGTCGAGCAGCAGGCCGCGCATCGACTCGATGAGAGGGGTGACGGGCTGGTGCTCGGCGAAGCCGTGCAGCCAGCTCGGCATGGTCTCGATCGGGACGAACGCGCTGCTCGGGTAGGGCAGGAACATCATGAAGAACGTGATCCCGCCCGCCGCTTCGGGCGTGCGGGTGAGCAGTCCGAGCGCCGCGGAGAGCCAGGAGATCGCGGTGATGAAGGCGACGAGCAGGCCGAGCGCGGCGAGCCAGCCGAGCGGGGTCGCGGCGGGCCGGAAGCCGATGGCGAAGGCCACGCCGAGGACGAGCACGGTGGCGACCAGGTTGCGGGCGACGCTGGCGCCGACATGGCCCGCGAGGATCGGCGTGCCGCCGATGTCGAGCGAGCGGAACCGGTCGATGATCCCGCCCTTCATGTCCTCGCTGACGCCGACGGCGGTCCCTGCGGAGCCGAATCCGGAGCAGAGGATGAGGACGCCGGGGACGACGTAGGTGACGTACCGCGTGCCGGTGTCGATGGCTCCGCCGAAGAAGTAGACGAAGACCAGCATCAGCATGATCGGCAGCAGCATCGAGGTGATGACGGCGTCGATGTTGCGGCGGCCGAGACGGAGTCCGCGGCCGGTCATCGTGAGGGCGTCAGACATTCAGGGGCTCCTTCTCGGTGAGCGTCAGGAAGACGTCGTCGAGCGTCGCGGTGCGCAGGGCGAACCGGACGATGTCGGTGCGGCCGGGGTCGAGTTCGTCGAGGAGCGCCCGGACCTGGGCGGCGCTGCCGTCGGTGGGGACGCCGAGGGTGAGGGCCTCGGCGTCGTGGTGGACGGCCCGGTCCGCGAGCCGGAGGTAGCTCTCCCGGTCGCGCAGGACGAGGTCGAGGCGGTGGTCGGCGAACCGGGCCTTGAGCTGCTGTGCGGTGCCGTCGGCGACGATGCGGCCGGCGTCCATGACGGCGATGCGGTCGGCGAGCCGGTCGGCCTCCTCCAGGTACTGGGTGGTGAGGAAGACCGTCGTACCGCCGTCGGAGAGGGCGCGGACCACGTCCCACAGCTCCTTGCGGCTGCGCGGGTCGAGGCCGGTGGTCGGCTCGTCGAGGAAGATCACCGCGGTCTCGCCGGGATCGCGGACCAGTCCGGCGGCGAGGTCGAGGCGGCGGCGCATGCCGCCCGAGTACGTCTTGGCGAGGCGTCCGCCCGCGTCGGAGAGGCCGAAGCGTTCCAGGAGTTCGGCCGCGCGGCGGGCTGCGGCCGGGCGGGGGAGGCCGGAGAGCCGGGCCATCATGCGCAGGTTCTCGGCGCCGGTCTGCATGTCGTCGACGGCGGCGAACTGGCCGGTGAGGGAGATGGCGCGGCGCACCCGGGACCGCTCGGTGGCGATGTCGTACCCGGCCACGCGCGCGTGGCCGGAGTCCGGGGCGGTGAGGGTGGCGAGGATGCGGACCGTGGTGGTCTTGCCCGCGCCGTTGGGGCCGAGCAGGGCGAAGACGGTGCCCTGGTCGACGCGGAGGTCGAGGGAGTCGAGGACGGGAACGGTCCCGTAGGCCTTGCGCAGGCCGGTGGCTTCGATGGCGGCCGGGGCGAGGACGGGCTGCGCGGGCGGTACGGCGGGCGGGGAGGCGGGCTGCGCGGGTCGAGAGCCGGGCTGCGCGGGCGGGGAGGCGGGCTGCGCGGGCGGTACGGCGGATGGCATGGGTCCCCCTGGGATCAGTACTGCGTATGCCTTACGCGTTACTGTGTAAGGGTTACGCATTACTAGGATGGCCGTCAAGCGAAGAAGGGCGGATGCGGTGGCGGACGACAAGGGCGAGGGCGGCGGAACCTTCCTGCCCGCGAGCATCGAGGCCGCCTGGGGGCTGCGCGAACGCCCCTCCAAGGGCCCCAAGCCCGGGCTCACCCTCGACCGGATCGTGACGACGGCTGTCGCCGTCGCCACGGCGGAGGGGCTCGACGCGGTCTCCATGGGGCGGATCGCCAAGGAGCTCGGCGTCTCGACCATGTCCCTCTACCGCTACGTCGGGGCGAAGAGCGAGCTGTACGTCCTGATGCAGGACGTCGCCACGGGCGCCCCGCCCGCCCCGCTCCCGCCCGGCACCGGCTGGCGCGAGGGCATCGAGCACTGGGCCTGGGCGATCCGCGAGGTCTACCACCGCAATCTCTGGATGCTCCGCATCCCGCTCTCCGGCCCGCCCGCGACGCCGAACACCGTCGCCTGGTGGGAACAGGCCATGGTCGCCCTGGAGGGCACGGGCCTCGACGAGGGGACCAAGGTCTCGGTGGTGATGCTGGTCGGCGGCTTCATCCGCAACGAGGCGCTGATGATGGCCGACATCGGCGCGGTCATCGGCGCGAGCGGGCAGACCCCGGAGGAAGTCCTCTCCCGTTACGGCCACACCCTGCGGCGGCTCGCCGACCCGGACCGCTATCCGGCGGTGGCGCGGATGCTGGACTCGGGCGTGATGGACGAGGCGGACGAGCCGGACTACGAGTTCCGCTTCGGCCTCGCCCGGATCCTCGACGGGGTCGCGCTGCTGGTGGACGGGGACGGGCGCTCGTAGAACTGGAGCACTCCGCCGACGCTGAAGCACGCGGCACCCGTGAGCGTGCCCCAATTCGCGACGGTGACGCTCACCAGGTCCCCGGTCGAGGGCCGCGTGAAGGCGGTGACCGCCGAGGCCATGAAGAGGAACGACCCGAGCTGGTTGACCGAGACGATCCACCAGGCGAGGTCCTGCGTGCGCAGTCGTGGCCGGCCGTGGCAGACCTCGACCAGCGCGAGGTGCCCCGAGATCAGGAACAGGATGCACCCGACCATGTCCGGGGCCCAGACGAGCCGGTTGACCTGCTGCACGGAGAGCCCGTGCAGCAGCGAGCCCACCAGATTGATGCCGAACACGAGCGTGCCGGCGAACAGCACGAAGGTGCTGAGCCAGTCGATCCGGCCCGGCTCGTAGCTCCACCACCGCCAGCGCCGCGCGGCCAGCCGACCCGCCTGGTGGTCCCGGTCGGGCGTGTTGATCGCCTGGAGCAGCGAGGCGTACCCGCCGGTGTTGAAGAACAGGCCGCCGGTGAAGTAGATCCAGGCGCTCGTGATGTCGCCCGGTCCGAACTGGGCCAGCCCGGCGCCGAGGGCGAAGAGCGCGCCACCGACGGTGAACGCGCCGGCGGCGATGGCGTTCAGCCGGCGCATCCGGCCGACCGAGACGCTGTCCGCCGTTCGCGCCCGGGGCCCCGGCTCGCCCGTGGCATGGACGGTCAGCAGGGCGCGCTTGCGCGCCACGCGCGACTCCCAGACCGCGGTGCCTCCGCCCTCGGGCCGCCAGGTGACCCGGGTCGTGAACGGTCCCGCTCCTTCGGAGTGCTCCTTCGTTCCCGCCACCAGCCGACTGTATCCCTCGTGTGAGGAAAGCTCCCTGTATCGACCGGTATGTCCGGCGCTGGGTGGGCGCCTTGCGCCGTCAGGTCAGCACCACGGGGCGGGCACGGCTACGTCAGCACGTTGACGGCGCGGGCGACGACAAGGCCGAGGATGACCAGGGAGACGAGGGACTGGACCGCCATGGCGATCTTGGCCCAGGGCGCCAGCGGCATGACGTCCGTCGGGCTGAAAGCGGTGGCGTTGGTGAGTCCGAGGTAGAGGTAGTCGACGAACCGGGGGCGCCAGTCGGGCGCGGCGAGTCCGGGGGTCAGCTGCTGGGGGAAGGCGAGCGCCGGGGTGGGGGGCATGCCGTGGGCGCGGGCGGCGGCACCGCCGCCGTCGAGTTCGAAGTACAGCAGGGCGAAGGCGAGGACCGTTCCCGCCCATACGGTGCCTCCGGTCTGGAGCAGGCTGGTGGCGGAGGCGGTCTCGCGCCCGTTGTGGACGATGTCGTCGATCAGCTGGACGGTCGACCAGACGGCGCCGAGCGCGAGGACGGAGACGAGGGCGATGGACACGGCGCGCAGCGCGGAGGAGCGGCGGTCGATCCGGCCCGGGTCGCCCGCGATCAGTGTGAGCAGGAGCAGTCCTTCGATGGACGGCAGCACCCAGATGGGTGCCATGCGCAGGTCGTCGGGGAGCAGCAGGGTGAGGACCATGGCGGCCACGACGGCGGCGGCCATCGGCCAGCGCGGCTCGCCGATGGGCGGGTTCCCCTGCGGTGAGCCCGGCGGCGCCCCTTGGGCCGGCTCCGGCGGTTCTGGCGGCTCCGGCGGCCCTTGAGACTGGGGACCATGGTGTCGGCTCACGTCGTTTCGTCCCCTGTCGGTCGTGTCGTGGGCCGGTCGGCGAGCCCGCGCCGGGGACGACCCGGGAGTCCGTTCCCGGGGATCACCCGGTCATCGACCCCACTCCACTACGCCTCGCCGGGACGCGCACGGCCCGGCACCCGGCCGGGTCAACGCGACGACCGGAACGGCTGACACGCGTGCCACGCGGAGCCTTGATCACCCGTGGATCGCCGAAGAGGGCCCGACGAGCGTCGCGAGGGCCGGCTGTCCGCCGGTGGACTCGGTGGCGCTCGGGGCCCTCGTGCTCGACGAGCCTCCTCCTGGCCGGGGCCGCACCCCGTTACGCGACGGGCATCGCGACCCGGTCCTCGGTCGCCTCGTGGCCCCGCTTCGGCTGCCGCAGGACCGTGAAGGCGACCACGAAGGCGGCGACCAGGAGCCCGGTGCCGACGGCGAACGCCAGGCGGTGGCCGGCGGTCAGGGCCTCGGCGACGGGGCGGCCCGCCCCGGTCAGCGCCTCGGTGCGGGCGGCGGCCAGGGTGGAGAGGACCGCGATCCCGAGGGCCATGCCGATCTGCTGGGTGGTGTTGAACAGGCCCGAGGCCAGCCCCGCGTCCTCCTCCTTCGCACCGGACATGCCCAGCGAGGTCAGGGCGGGCAGCGCCAGGCCGAAACCGGCCGCCAGCAGCATCACGGGCAGCAGATCGGTGACGTACGAGGCGTGCACGGGGATCCGGGCGAGCAGTCCGAGCATCACCACGAGCAGCGCGAGCCCGGTGAGCAGGACGGCGCGCTCGCCGAAGCGGGCGTTGAGGCGGGCCGAGACGCCCAGGGACGCGGCGCCGATGACCGCGGCGGCCGGCAGCATCGCGAGACCGGTCTCGGCGGCGCCGTACGCGAGGACCTTCTGCAGGTGGAGCGCGACCAGGACCTGGAAGGAGAACAGGGCGGCGACCATCAGCATCTGGACCAGGTTGGCGCCCGAGACGCTGCGCGAGCGGAGGATCCGCAGCGGCATCAGCGGGTTGGCGGTCCTGGCCTGGCGGACGAGGAAGCCGACGAGGAGGGCGAGCGAGAGCGCGCCGAGGCCGAGGGTGTGGGCCGAGGCCGCGCCGTACTCCTCGATCTTGACGACCGCGTAGATGCCCGCCATCAGACCGGCGGTGACGAGCAGCGCGCCGAGGACGTCCGCGCCGCCGCCGGCCTTGAGGCCCGGGCCGCGGTCGGTGGGCAGGGCGCGGAGGGCGACGAGGAGGGTCGCGAGACCGATGGGGAGGTTGATGAAGAAGATCCAGTTCCAGGTGAGCGCGTCGGTGAGGACCCCGCCGAGCACCTGTCCGATGGAGGCGCCGGCCGCGCCGGTGAAGCTGAACACGGCGATGGCCTTGGCGCGTTCGCGGGGCTCGGTGAAGAGCGTGACGAGGATGCCGAGGCTGACGGCCGCGGCCATCGCGCTGCCGACGCCCTGGAGGAAGCGCGCCGCGATCAGAACGCCGGGGGAGGCGGCGACGCCGGCGAGCAGCGAGGCGGCGGTGAACACCCCCGTACCCGCGAGGAACATCCGTCTGCGGCCGATCAGATCGCCGAAGCGGCCGGCCAGGAGGAGCAGTGATCCGAAGGCGATCAGATACGCGTTGACGACCCAGCTGAGTCCGGCCGGGGTGAAGCCGAGGTCGCTCTGGATGGCCGGCATGGAGACGGTGACGATGCTGCCGTCGAGGATCGTCATCAGCATTCCTGTGGCCAGGACACCGAGAGCGAGCGAGCGGGAGCGGGAGGGGGCGGACGTGGCAGGCATGGGGTCTCTCCTGTTCGACGGAGGCAACAGAAAAGACCGTAGCAGATAGTTCCGTTGCAGACTATCTTTTACGGATCGAAGAGGATCGACGGTGGATCGATGAGCGGCTCGGTGGTGGATCGGCGGGGGGATCGACAGGTGGAGCGGCGGGTGGATCGGCGGGTGGCTCGGCGCGGCTCGGCGCGGCTCGGCGGCCCGGCCCGTCAGCCCTTCTGGCGCGCCCGACGGGCCGGCCGCGCACCCTCGACCGGTGTCTCCAGATGTCCGGTGACCAGGCGGTTCAGGGCGCGCAGCAGCACCTCGCGCTCCTTGTCGGGAAGCGAGGCCAGGGCGCTCTCGTGCACCCGGTCGACGATCTTCTGGCTCTCCGCCGCGACCTTCGCACCCTCCTCGGTCACCGCGATGATCCGCGCCCGCCGGTCGGTGCTGGAGGGCCGGCGTTCGGCGAGCCCGGCCTTCTCCAGTGCGTCGACGGTGACCACCATCGTGGTCTTGTCCATGTCTCCGATCTCGGCGAGCTGCGCCTGGGTGCGCTCCTCTTCGAGGGCGTGCACGAGGACGCAGTGCATACGGGGGGTGAGCCCGATCTCTCCCAGCTCCGCGGTCATCCGTGTCCGCAGGACATGGCTGGTGTGGTCCAGGAGGAAGGAGAGGTCCGGTTCGGTGCGTGTGGGTGCCATGGCTGTCATGTCAGCCAGGGTAAGCCCGCTCGATCCGTAGCGGATTATCAGGAAGCGGACGACAGGCTCCCCCCGGCCCCTGCCCACGGGCTCACCCGCCCGTTGCCGGCAGCCTCACCCCTCCTTCCGGTCGCGGCCCAGCAGCTCCGTGATCCGGAGGAAGCCGTCGGTGCCGTGGCCCAGGCCGATGGTGCGGCGGGCGAGGCCTTCGGCCGCGCGCATCACGCCGGCGTCGATGCCGTGCGCCTCGGACGCCTCGATGATGTGCGCCATGGACGAGGCCGCCGAGGTGATCGGATTGCCTTCGCCGGAGAACGTGCCGTCGTCCACCTCTGCCCCGTCCTCTCCGAAGGCCGGCGCGAGGATGGCGCCGATGCCCCGGGCGAACGGCGCCAGCTCCCGGGCGGTGATGCCTTCCGCCCGCGCGACCGCCAGGGCGTGGGCGTAGCCCGCCATCGCCGTCCAGAAGATGTCGAGCAGCGCGATGTCGTACGCCGCCGCCCGGCCGATCTCCTCGCCGAGATGGGTGTGCGTACCGCCGAGAGCGTCCAGAACGGGCCGGTGCGCCCGGTAGAGGTCCTCCGGGCCACTGTGGAGGAACACCGCGTCCGGGGTGCCGATGGTGGTCGTCGGCGTCATGATCGCGCCGTCCAGGTAGCGGATGCCGTGCTCGGCCGCCCAGGCCGCCGTGGACCGCGCCCGGGCCGGCGTGTCGGCGGTCAGATTGACGACCGTACGACCCTTGAGCGCGCCGGTGACCGCCTCGCGCCGCAGGACGGCGTCCGCCGCGTCGTAGTTCACGACGCAGACCACGGTCAGCCCGCTCGCCGCGACCGCCTCCTCGGCCGAACCGGCGCCGACCGCGCCCCGCGCGACCAGCTCCCGGTCCCGCCCCGGTGTCCGGTTCCAGACGGTGGTGCGCAGCCCGGCGTCCAGGAACGAGGCCGCGAGAGCCCGGCCCATCGGCCCGAGGCCGAGTACCGTGACGGAGGACTGATCGGTCTCCGATGACATGGTCCAACTCCTGTGTGAGTAGTGAGAATCCGTGAGAAAAGGGGCGAGAATGACGCGCAGTCGTGCCCAGGACACGAACGTCTGCGGAGTGACCGCCGCGATCGCCGTGATCGACGGAAAGTGGAAGACGGCCCTGCTCTGGCAGCTGGAATCCGGTCCGCGCCGCCCCGGCGAGCTGCGCCGCGTCCTGCCCGGCCTCAGCGAGAAGGTGCTGACTCAGGCGCTCCGCGAGATGGAGACCGACGGCCTGGTGCACCGGGAGGTGTACGACACGCTTCCGCTGAAGACCGAGTACTCCCTGACGGAGTTCGGCAAGGAGCTCTCGGAGGTGCTCGGGCCCCTCTCCGACTGGGGGCACCGCCGCCTCGAGAGACTCACCGAGGCCCGCTCGGTCTCCTGACCCATCGCGCCGCCACTCCGTCCCGTCCCGTGATCCGGCGGCCCCGCGACCGCCCTCCACAAGGTTCGCCGGGTCGCCGCGCGCCGCCAAGTACCCACAAATAAGTGGCTACACGGCGGGCAGACGACCACAGGCGACACGTGCGGTGAGGCGCGACACTCTTGCAAGCGCCTGCTTGCAATAGTTAGCGCCGGATGGCATCGTCACGGGCATGGCATCACTCAACGTCGGCAATCTTGGCGAGTACCTCCGTGAGCAGCGGCGCACCGCGCAGCTGTCGTTGCGGCAGCTCGCGGAGGCCGCGGGGGTGTCCAATCCGTATCTGAGCCAGATCGAGCGCGGTCTGCGCAAGCCCAGCGCCGAGGTGTTGCAGCAGGTCGCCAAGGCCCTGCGGATCTCCGCCGAGACGCTGTACGTGCGGGCCGGAATCCTCGACGAGAAGGAGCGGGACGAGCTGGAGACGCGCGCCGTCATCCTGGCCGATCCCTCGATAAACGAGCGGCAGAAGCAGGTGCTGCTCCAGATCTACGACTCCTTCCGCAAGGAGAACGCCGCCGAGGCCGCCGAGGCCGCGGAGGCGGCCGACACCGCCGGCACCGCAGATGCCACCGGCGCCACAGCCGGACCCACCCCGAGCTAGTACGTACACATCCGGGAGGACCACCACCATGGCCATCATCGAAGAACTGCGTACCCCCCTCTACTTCGCCGCCGGCACCGCCGACCTCGCCGTCCAGCAGGCCAAGAAGGTCCCGGGCCTGATCGAGCAGATCGCCGCCGAGGCTCCCGCGCGGATCGACGCCGTGCGCAACACCGACCCCAAGGCCGTCCAGGAGAAGGTCACGGGCCGGGCCAAGGAGGCCCAGGCCACCGTGCAGTCGAAGCTCGCCGAGGTCGTCGGCACCCTCG
Organism: Streptomyces sp. NPDC012508; assembly: GCF_042902595.1. NCBI lineage: Bacteria > Bacillati > Actinomycetota > Actinomycetes > Kitasatosporales > Streptomycetaceae > Streptomyces > Streptomyces sp. NPDC012508. Next base: position 171,027 of record NZ_JBIBEO010000012.1, on the reverse strand, counting down.
ACACCGACCTGAAGAAGATCGGCGAGACCGCCCAGGACCTGGCCCTGCGGAGCGTCGGCGTGGCCGCCGAGTACGCGGTCAAGGCGCGCGAGAAGTACGAGGAGGTCGCCGCCCACGGCGAGGAGGCCGTCAGGGCGTGGCGCGGTGAGGTGGCCGACGAGATCACCGAGATCGCGGTGGTCGTGGAGCCGGAGCCGGCCACCGCGCCGGAGGCGAAGAAGGACGAGACCAAGGTCCAGGTGCCCGCCGCCAAGACGGCCGGGACCGGCGAGACCCCCGAGGCGTCCAAGTCCGCCCGCAAGACCACCGCCCGCAAGGCGCCCGCCAAGAAGCCGGTCTCCGCCACCGAGAAGTAACCCCCCGGGGCGCCGATCAGGGTGTCCGGTGCGTCGTACCGGGTACCTTGGCCGCGAGGGCCCACATCACTACCTAGGCGGTTCAGACATGTTGCGCGACGGATTCGACCTCGGTCTCTCCCTGGTGACGGACCTGGTCTTCCTCGGCTTCGCCGTCGTCTCGTTCGTCTTCGCCGCCATGGCACGCGAGGACGCGTATCGCGCGGCCGAGAAGCAGACCAAGAAGTTCTGGCTGATCATCCTCGGTATCAACCTCGTCCTGAACCTGGTTCTGGACATGTTCTTCCTGCAGATCGCCGGCGTCATCGCCGCGATCGTCTTCATGGTCGACGTGCGGCCCGCCATCAAGCAGGTCTCCGGCGGGGGCGGCGGCCGGCGTGGCGGGTCGAGCAGCGACGGTCCGTACGGTCCCTACAACGGCGGCCGCTAGCGCCGTACGTCGTCCGTTCCTACGGACGCAAGCGGAACCAGGCGGACCCAAGGGGCCCGGGGCTATCCCCGGGCCCTTTCCAGTGCCAGGACCGCCACGTCGTCCGTCAGCTCCCCGCCGTTCAGCGAGCGCACCTCCGTCACCGCCGCCTCCAGGAGCTCCTCGCCCCGCAGGCCCTCCGCCAGCTGCCGGTTGATCATCTCGACCATCCCGTCCTGGCCGAGCCGCGGCGAGCCGGGGCCCGCCGAGCGCCCCTCGATCAGACCGTCGGTGTACATCAGCAGGCTCCACGCCCCGCCCAGCTCCACCTGACGCCGTGGCCAGCGGGCACGCGGCAGCAGGCCGAGGGCCGGGCCGCCGTCCTCGTACGGGAGCAGCCGCGCGGGTCGGTCCTTGCGGGCGATCAGCGGCGCGGGGTGTCCGGCCAGGCAGAGGCCCGCCCGGCGCCCGTCGGGCGCGATGTCGACCGTGCAGAGCGTCGCGAAGATCTCCTCGCTCTCCCGCTCGTGCTCCAGGACGCGCTGGAGCGTGGAGAGCAGCTCGTCGCCGCACAGGCCGGCGAAGGTGAGCGCCCGCCACGCGATGCGCAGCTCCACGCCCAGCGCAGCCTCGTCGGGGCCGTGCCCGCACACGTCGCCGATCATTGCGTGGACCGTGCCGTCGGGGGTGCGGACGGTGTCGTAGAAGTCGCCGCCGAGCAGCGCGCGGGAGCGGCCGGGCCGGTAGCGGGCGGCGAACCGCAGGTCGGAGCCCTCCAGGAGCGGGGTGGGGAGCAGTCCGCGCTCCAGCCGGGCGTTCTCCTGGGCCCGCAGCCGGGACTCGGTGAGCTTCACCTGCACCGCGTCGGCCCGCTTGCGCTCGACCGCGTACCGGATGGCCCGGCTCAGCAGCCGGCCGTCGAGCTCCTCGCGGAAGAGATGGTCCTGCGCGCCGACCCGTACGGCCTCCGCCGCCAGCTCCGCGTCGGCCGAGGCCGCGAGCGCCAGGACGGCGTGGCGCGGCGCGAGCCGCAGGATGTGGCGCAGGGGCGCGAGCGTGTCGTCGCCTGCCGCGCGGGGTCCGGGCAGGGCCAGGTCGACCAGGACACAGTGCACGTCGTCGGTGAGCAGCCGTTCGGCCTCGGTGAGGTTCCGGGCGGTACGGATGCGGACGCGGGTCCCGTCGACGTCGTCGAGCATCTCGGGTACGGCAAGGGCACCCGCCGGGTCGTCCTCGACGACCAGCAGGGTCAGATCGGTGCCTGTCGCAGCGGGCACAGCGCCGGGCGCCTCAGCAGAGACGATTCTCTGGCGCGGTACGGGTACGGGCATCGGTCGTGGTTTCCTTCCCTCCCCCCGAGGGCGCGGCGGGGCGACGAACGACGTCCCGCCAGACGGGGACCATAGCGGTACGGCACCGGGCAGCGGAATGGCGATCACGGTACGAGCACCGATGGTCCCTTGGCATATGCCGCGCATGGGGAGGTTGTTGCCCGCGAGGCCATGACGAACATCACGCCGGACGGCGTCCGGAAGATGTCCCTCCGGTGGTGCAGGTCACGCCGGGCGGACGACTCCCAGGATCTCCATCGAGCCCGCGCCCGCGAGGGTCACGTTCCGTCCGGGGCGCGGCGCGTGGACCATCGCCCCGTTTCCGACGTACATCCCGATATGACTGGCGTCCTGGTAGTAGACGATCAGGTCGCCCGGCCGCATGTCCTTGATGTCCACCCGGGGCAGCAGCCGCCACTGCTCCTGCGAGGTGCGCGGGATGTTCCGGCCGGCCTTGCCCCAGGCGCGCTGGGTCAGCCCGGAGCAGTCGTACGAGTCCGGGCCCTCGGCGCCCCAGACGTACGGCTTGCCGATCTGCGCCGTCGCGAACTCCACCGCCCGCTTGCCCTGCGGCGTCGCCGTGTCGCTCAGGCCCTTGAGGACGCCGGTGTCCAGCCAGGCGGTCTGCGCCCGGTACTGCTCCTGCTCCTCCAGGCGCCGCAGCCGCTCCCGCTCCTCGGCCGCCAGCTCGGACTCGAGCTTCTTGGCCGCGGCTATCTTCTCCTCGATGTCCTTCTTCGCCGTGGCCTGCTTGACGCGGTTGGCCTCCAGCTTGGTCCAGTTGGTGCCCGCGTCCTTGGCGTAGACGGTCAACTGGGCCTGAGTCACGGTCATTTCGGCCAGCAGGTCCTTGGTGGCCTTCTGGCCCTCCTTGAGCCGGCCGGCGTTGTCCAGGAAGAGCTGCGGGTCGTCGGTGAGGACGAACTGGGCGCCTTCCGGAAGCCCGCCGTTGCGGTACTGGGCTCGGGCCGCCGCGCCCGCCTGGGCCTTGAGGGCGTCGATCTTCTCGCGCCCGGCGACGATCATCTTGGCCAGCCGCACGATCTCGGCGGACTGCTCCTCGGTCTGCTCCTCGGCGAGGTTGTACGCGTCGGTGGCGGCGGCCGCCTTCCGGTACAGGCCGTCGATCTCCTTGCGTACCTCTTCGAGGGTCTTCTTCGGAGCGGTGGGCGGCAGAGGGGCCGCGGGTGCCGCGGGGGCCGCCTTCGGCGCGGCCGGGGCCGCCGAGGCCTGGAGCGTCAGCGCGGGTGAGGCCAGCACCGTCAGGGCGCAGACCACGGTGATCGCGGCGTTGACACAGCGGCGTCGGTTCACAAGCTCCCCCTCGTACGGCCCGCACCGGTATCTGATTTACCGTCAGTAACTTAGTGGTGACCTTGGCGATAGTGCCACGCGAAACGTGAAAGCAACAGGGGATACCGGGCCCTGTCGGGTCACTTTCCCCCACAGGGGACGAGTGAGGTGGGTGTTGCGTTCCATTCCTGCCGTGAATTCACCGGCAGTTGGCGCCCGGATGGCCGCTCGGACGACGGGTGGACGATCTCCGGCCGAGGCGACGGCGGGCGGGGGAGGAGGGGTTGGCCGGGCGCGCCGTCAGGTGTGCGGTCGGCGCGGTGCCAGTGCCTCCCAGCGGACCGTCACTTCACCCTGACGCCACCGCCGGTGCCCGTCCGTCAGGGGCCAGTCCGCCGCCAGGTCGCGTACGGCCCGGATCCAGCGCTGCCGCGCGCCGAGCGAGGCGTACGGAGCCGCCGCCGCCCACGCCCGGTCGAAGTCGCGCAGGAACGCGTGCACCGGCTCGCCCGGCACATTGCGGTGGATCAGCGCCTTCGGGAGCCGCTCCGCGAGGTCCGACGGCCGGTCGAGCGAGCCCAGCCGGGTCGCGAACGTCACGGTCCGCGGCCCGCTCCGGTCGAGCGCGACCCACACATGGCGGCGCCCGATCTCGTCGCAGGTCCCCTCGACGAGCAGCCCTCCGGGCGCCAGCCGCGCACGGAGCCGCTCCCAGACGGCGGCCACCTCGTCCTCGTCGTACTGCCGCAGCACGTTCGCGGCCCGGATCAGCGCGACCTCGCCCGGGACGGGGACCTCGAAGCCGCCGTGCAGGAAGGTGAGGCCCTCGCGCTCGTACGGGCGGGCGGCGGCGACCCGGGCCGGTTCGATCTCGATGCCGACGACCTCGGTGCGCGGGTCGGCGGTCCGCAGCCGGGCCAGGAGCTCCACGGCGGTCCAGGGGGCGGCCCCGTATCCCAGGTCGACGGCGACGGGCGGCTCGGGGGAGCGGCGCAGGGCCGCGCCGTGGACGGCGGCGATCCAGCGGTCCATGCGGCGCAGCCGGTTGGGGTTGGTGGTCCCGCGGGTGGCCGTGCCGACGGGGCGGGTGGGGGTGGTGCGCGGGGCCATGGGACGAGGGTACGGGGCGCTCCATGCCGTGCCGACACGGCAATGAATTGGCAAAACGGAAATGGATGGCGCCATTCCGGTGTTGTGCGGCGTGAAGGACGCGGTGCGCGTCCCTTTTGCCGTGCCCGCACCACCGCAAGGCCGCTTCACCTGCAAGTCCCGCACCACCTCAAGGCCCGCTATCCCCCTCAGCGGAAGGACCGTCGACGTGAGCCAGTACGTGTCCCGGCTCGCCGGCTCCCTGGCGACGCCGTCCCGGCTCCGGCTCCCCGGCCGTCACCGGACCCCGCGCCGGGTGGCCATGCTCAGCGTCCACACCTCGCCCCTCCATCAGCCGGGCACCGGCGACGCGGGCGGTATGAACGTCTACATCGTCGAGCTGGCCAAGCGCCTGGCCGCGATCGACATCGAGGTCGAGATCTTCACCCGGGCCACCACGGGCGGCCTCGCCCCGTCCGTCGAGCTCGCCCCGGGCGTGCTCGTACGGCATGTGGACGCCGGGCCGTACGAAGGCCTGGCCAAGGAGGAGCTGCCGGCCCAGCTCTGCGCCTTCACCCACGGTGTGATGCGGGCCTGGGCGGGCCACCGCCCCGGCTACTACGACCTGGTCCACTCCCACTACTGGCTCTCCGGCCACGTCGGCTGGCTCGCCGCCGAACGCTGGGGCGTCCCGCTCGTCCACGCCATGCACACCATGGCCAAGGTCAAGAACGCGGCGCTCGCCGAGGGCGACACACCCGAGCCCGCGGCCCGCGTGATCGGCGAGACGCAGATCGTCTGCGCCGCCGACCGGCTGATCGCCAACACCGCCGAGGAGGCCGACGAGCTCGTCCGCTTCTACGAGGCGGAGCGGGGAAAGGTCGCCGTCGTCCACCCGGGCGTGAACCTGGACCACTTCCGCCCCGCCGACGGCCGGGCCGCCGCCCGCGCCCGGCTCGGGCTGCCCGCCGACGCCTTCATCCCGGTCTTCGCAGGCCGTATCCAGCCGCTGAAGGCCCCGGACATCCTGCTGCGTGCCGCGGCCGTGCTCCTGGACCGCGATCCGTCGCTGCGCTCGCGCATGGTCGTACCGATCGTCGGCGGGCCGAGCGGCAGCGGCCTCGCCAAGCCCGAAGGGCTGCAGAAGCTCGCCGCCCGGCTCGGCATCGCGGACGTCGTCCGCTTCCACCCGCCGGTCGGCCAGGACCGGCTCGCGGACTGGTTCCGGGCGGCATCGGTGCTGGTCATGCCGTCGTACAGCGAGTCCTTCGGCCTGGTCGCCATCGAGGCGCAGGCGGCCGGGACCCCGGTCGTCGCGGCGGCGGTGGGCGGACTTCCGGTCGCGGTACGGGACGGTGTCACCGGCTTCCTCGTCCCGGGCCACGACCCGGTCGACTACGCCCGCGCGCTCGCGCGGTTCGTGGCCGAACCGGCGCTCTCCGCCCGGATGGGCGCGGCGGCGGCCCGGCACGCGGAGTTCTTCGGCTGGGACACGGCGGCCTCGGGCACGTCGGACGTGTACACGGCGGCGATGCACGATCATCGCCGTCGCGTACGCTCGCTCCATGGCTGAGCGAGCTGAGCAGGCTGCGGACGTACGTCGGGTCGTCGAGGACACCTTCAAGGACGCCGAGCTGGAGTGGGAGTCACCGGAACCGGGCTCGTACGTGGTGAAACTCCCGGGCACGCGCAAGCTCTTCACCACCCTCTCGCTCCGCGTCGGCCGCCACTCCCTCTCCCTCAACGCCTTCGTCATCCGCCACCCGGACGAGAACGAGCCGGGCGTCCACCGCTGGCTTCTCGAGCGCAATCTCAAGCTGTACGGAGTGAGTTACGCGGTCGACGGCCTCGGCGACATCTATCTGACCGGCAAGCTGCCGCTGGCCGCCGTCACCCCGGACGAGCTGGACCGTCTCCTCGGCTCGGTCCTCGAAGCGGCGGACGGCTCCTTCAACACGCTGCTGGAGCTCGGCTTCGCGAGCGCGATCCGGCGCGAGTACGAGTGGCGGGTCTCGCGCGGCGAGTCGACCCGGAACCTCGACGCGTTCACGCATCTGACCCAGAAGCCCGCGAACTGACCGCCGGTCCTTCGTAGCTGCGCGACGCCGTAGGGCGCTGCACGACCCCTTCCGTACCCGCCGTGGCCGTGCCATGCTCGCCGCCGTCGCGCATATGAATGGCGTTCACATCCATGAAAGGCGGGCTCATGGGAATCAGCAGAAGGCAGTTCGTGGGAGGTGCGGTGGCGGTCGGGGTGGCCGCCACGACCGGCTTCCGGCCGGCGGGGCCGACGCCGCTCTGGAAGGAGTACGCCGACTCCCCGTACACCCACCCCCAGATCCCCTACATCGGCCGCTCCGGCGCACACGGCGGCGCCACCCGGCGGCCCCGCCCGCCCGTCGTCGCGAACGTCCTGTCCTACGGCGCGGCCCCCGACGGCTCCGCCGATTCGGCCGCCGCCATCAACCGGGCGCTCGCCGAGGCGGGGGAGCGCGGCGGCGGCACGGTGCTCGTCCCGCCCGGCACGTACCGCATCGACGACTTCCTCCACATCGGTCACAGCGGCGTCGTGCTGCGCGGCGCGGGCTCGGGGCGGACGAGACTCCTCGCCACGAAGCACCTCACGGAGCTGATCGGCCCCTACGGTTCGCGCTACGGCGGCGACAAGTCCTCCTGGTCCTGGGCCGGCGGCCTCATCTGGCTCGCCCCGCACGCCCGCCACGCCTCCCTCGTCGCCGCGATCCGCGACCGCGCCTGGCCCTTCGAGGGCTGGACCGGCAACCGGCGCGACGAGTGGGAGACGCTGACCACCGTCCGCCCCGGCCGGCGCGGCGACTGGTCCGTGACGGTCGACGACCCGTCAGCCGTGCGGCGCGGACAGCTCGTCCTGCTCCGTCTCGCCGACGACGCGGGCCACACGCTCCTGGAGCACATGGCGGGCGGCGGGGCCGGACCGGAGGCGTACCACTGGGACGACAAGACCAAGCTGACGTCGTACGTGCCGTACGAGTGGCCGGTCCGCGTGGTGGCCGTACGAGGCCGGAAGGTGACCCTCGAACGACCCCTTCCGCTGGACGTCCGCCCGGAGTGGGACCCCCGCCTGACGACGCTCGCGGAGCCGCTGACGGACGCGGGCGTCGAGGGGCTGACCCTGGAGGCGGTCGAGACACCCCAGGCCCCCCACCTCCTCGACAAGGGCTACAACGGCGTCACCTTCCAGTGCGCGTACGACTGCTGGGCCGAGGACGTCGTCGTACGGCATGTGGACAACGGCTTCGGTCTCGTCGCCGCCTCCGCCGTCACCCTGCGGCGCACCCGGGTGGAGGGGCGGGGCTCCCATCACCCGTACTTCTGCCGCGAGGGCGCCCACGACAATCTGATCGAGGACTTCCGCATCGCGGCCCGTACGGTCCCCGCACCGGCGGGCACCCAGCTCCACGGCATCAACGTGGAAGGGCTGTCCAGCTACAACGTCTGGTCGCGCGGCGTGATGGAGATGGGCACCTTCGACACGCACCGGGGCATGCCGTTCGCCAACGTACGGACGGAGATCACGGTCGAGAACAACGGGAGGCACGGCGGCGACGCCTCGGCCGGCCCGCTGTACGGGGCCCGCTTCACCCACTGGAACGTGACGGTGACCAACGGCCGGGCGGGCCTCGTCAAGATCGACACGATCGCGCCGTACAGCGCGACCGTCGGGATCAGCGAGGTGCGGGAGTTCGACCAGATCGACGTACCGGACTTCACGGGGGAGCTCCACGCGCGCGTGGAGGCGTACGGGAATCCGGGGGCGGTACGCCCCCGGAACCTGTACGAGGCGCAGCGGATGCTCAGGCGCTGACGGTCTTGTCGGCGGGGGTCTTGTCCACGGGGGTGCTGTCGGCGAGGGCGCGCTCGACGGCGGCGGGGTCGAGGGCGGCCGGGGCGAGGGCGGTGGGGTCGACGTCCGTGCCGCCCTTGCCGGTGATCGTCTGGCCCTGGGCCTGGCCCTGGCCCTGGGGCTGGCCCTGGGGCTGGGCCTGGGCCTGGGCCTGCCCCTCGCCCTCGTCGAGGACCCTGCGGAGGCGGGTGGAGTAGCCGAGGGCGGCGACGGCGCCGATGACGCCCGTCCCCATCCAGAGGAAGTCCGGACCCGGTCCGTCGACGACCCAGCCCGCGAGGATCGGCGCGAGGAAGCCGGACAGCGCCCAGGACATGCCCATCACGCCCTGGTAGCGGCCCCGGGCGTGCTCGGGGGCGAGCTTGGCGGTGGCGGCGGCGTTGGTGGGGACGTGGACCATCTCGCCGATGGTCCACACGACGACGGTGACGGCGAAGACCAGCGGCGTCCCGGCGAGCGCGGTGGCGCCGGTGCCGAGCGCGAAGAGCAGCGAGGAGACGGTGAGCAGCATCGCGGGGGAGCGCTTGTCGGTGATCTTGTTGACGAGCAGCTGGAAGGCGACGATCACGACACCGTTGACGGCGATGACCGCGCCGTACGCACCCGGCTCCAGACCGGCCGCGGCCATGGAGAGGGGAAGGCCGACCCAGGGCGCGGTGAAGACGAGGCAGACGAGGAGGTTGAGGAGGACGAGCGTGCGGAAGGGGGCGTCGCGCAGGACGTCCAGGACGCTGACGCGGTCCTTCTCGACGAGCTCACCGGCCGGGTCGCGGCGGGCCTCGGGTCGGGTCTCGGGGAGGCGCAGGAAGACGATCAGCGCGCAGAGGGTGACCGCGGCGGCCTCGATGAGGAAGAGGGCGCGGTAGCCGAGGAAGATCGCGGCGCCACCGCCGAAGGCGGCGACGGCGAAGCCGAGGTTGAGGGCCCAGTAGTTGAGGGCGAAGGCCCGGCGGCGGTCGTGCTCGGGGACCATGTCGGTGATGGTCGCCTGGATGGACGGCCGGACGGCCTGCATGGAGACGCCCATCAGCAGGACGACGCCGGCGACGCCCCAGGCGGTGGTGACCAGGGCTAGGGCGACGGCGCAGGAGGCCGTCACCAGGTGCATGGTGACCATCGTGGGCCGGCGGCCCCACTTGTCGGTGAGCGTGCCGCCGAGCGGGGAGCCGGCGACGCCGCCGAGACCGTGGAGGGCCACGACGAGCCCGGCGAACCAGGCGGAGTGGCCGAGCTCCTGGGTGAGGTAGAGGGAGAGGAAGGTGAGGACGAAGGCGCCGGTCCGGTTCACCAGGGTGGAGAGCCAGAGCCACCAGAATCCGCGGGGGAGCCCGGATACGGTCGCGCGCGCTGATCGTCTGAGCGAGTCGATGGACATGTGTTGCCGGCCCCCGTGATGTGTAAGTCCCTCTAGTGGCGCTCGTAACTTACGCATCTCATACGCCGGACGCCAGCGAATTGACGGTGCGCGTCAACCGTCGGGCGTCGATTAGGCTCGGGCGCATGGCCGACGCACCGTACAAGCTGATCCTCCTCCGCCACGGCGAGAGCGAGTGGAACGCGAAGAACCTGTTCACCGGCTGGGTGGACGTCAACCTCACCGAGAAGGGCGAGAAGGAGGCGGTCCGCGGCGGTGAGCTGCTCAAGGACGCCGGTCTGCTGCCCGACGTACTGCACACCTCCCTGCAGAAGCGCGCCATCCGCACGGCGCAGCTGGCGCTGGAGTCCGCCGACCGCCACTGGATCCCGGTCCACCGGTCCTGGCGTCTGAACGAGCGCCACTACGGTGCGCTCCAGGGCAAGGACAAGGCGCAGACGCTCGCGGAGTTCGGCGAGGAGCAGTTCATGCTCTGGCGCCGCTCGTACGACACCCCGCCGCCGGCGCTCGAGGACGGCACGGAGTTCTCCCAGTCGGACGACCCGCGTTACGCGACGATCCCGCCGGAGCTGCGCCCGCGCACGGAGTGCCTGAAGGACGTCGTCGACCGCATGCTGCCGTACTGGTACGACGGCATCGTCCCGGACCTCCTGGACGGCAAGACGGTCCTGATCGCGGCCCACGGCAACAGCCTGCGCGCGCTGGTCAAGCACCTGGACGGCATCTCGGACGAGGCCATCGCGGGCCTGAACATCCCGACGGGCATCCCGCTCTCCTACGAGCTGGACGAGAACTTCAAGCCCCTCAACCCGGGCGGCACCTACCTCGACCCGGAGGCGGCGGCCGCGGCGATCGAGGCCGTGAAGAACCAGGGCAAGAAGTAACCCTGACGCACGATAAGGCCCCCTACCTGCTGGTTCTCAGCGGGTAGGGGGCTTCTTCGTGCCCGTGGGCCGTCTGTGGGCCGTCAGGGCGACGGTGCCGCGTAGACGGACGCGATCGCCTTCCGGGTCCGCTCACGGCTGCTCGGCATCAGGTGGGCGCATACGCGGAGCGTCAGCCCAGGATCCGAGTGGCCGAGGTATTCGGCCAGGGCCTTGACGTTCTCTCCGGCGTCGAGGACCTTCGCTCTCTCCGCACTTGTAGAGAAGGAGACTGGCCTAACCGCCTACGACCCCCAGGTTGAGATGCCTCTGACAGAGAGCTCTCCCCAGCAGGCCCCAAGTTGCTTCGGGACGAAGAGGTCACGGGCCAAATCCCGCCACCCTGACTCAGAAGTACAAGTTCAGAGCCACCTAGACCGCCAGATCACCTTCCGTTGCAGGAACCTCTTGCGGCTACGCTAGGCGCGCGATTGCCAGGGCAGCGAGCTGCGAGGTGGCGGCAGAACTTGGGGGCGGAGTGCAGCCGGACAGTGGCCTGGGCGTTGGTCTCAGCCCGAGGGAGGCAGCCGCCCTCCTGTTGGACAAGATTCGTCAGGGCAACGGCTACGCCCGCGGCAAGAAGAAGCGGTTCAGTCGAAGTGCCGCCGTCACTAAGGTGGCGACGCTTGTACTGTCCGCTGCGTCCACCGTCATCCTGGGCCTGCAGAACCTCGACGCGTGGGCCGGTCTGGCCTTGGCGTGTGTGGCGCTGGTGACGTTGCTGGGAGCCGTCGAACCGTTCTTCAACTGGCGCTCCCGGTGGGTTCTGATGGAGGAAGCGCAGTACCGGTTCCAGCGGCTTGCCGATGACCTCGAATACCTCGTGGCATCGACGGCCGCCGACGACCTCACGTTCGATCAACTGAACGAGATCTTTGGCCAGTATCAGGCGATCTGGGGCGACCTAAGCCGCACATGGCTGGAACATCGTCGAGAACCCGCGCCGTCGACCAATGCCTAGAGGTGATCGGCTGAAGTTCAGACGGGGCGCATCGAGAGTGTTGGCGTCAGTCGAGTGCGGCAAAACTGGGCCGTCCCTGGACCGTCCGAGGCTGCTCGACTGTGGCCAATGACGACCAACGACGACCACTAGGCCCACGACCCCACCGCCCCTGAGCAGCAAAAACCCAGCTCACCAAGATCCCCGGCAAGACCCAGGGCAAGAAGTAACCCTGACGCACGAAAGGGCCCCCTCCCTGCCGGTTTCCGGCGAGGAGGGGGCTTCTTCGTGCCTGGGGCCGGTGCGACGGAGGCTCCTCCTCCGTGCAACTCGCCTTCTGTCCCTGGTGCGGTGTGCGTCCGGGCAACAGTCTGACGATGGATCAGCGACCTGGCCTGGCGCCCTCGTCCTCGCGCGCCGCCGCCGCGCGCGCCGCTGACCCCGCCCCGGTCCCTGACCCGGCTTCTGATGTACGGAAAGCCCCTGCTCGCCGAACTTCCCGGTGGGCAGGGGCCTGTGCGTGCGGCGCGCCGGGATTCGTCCGCGCTCCGGCAGAGGGACGATGGGGGCGGAGGTGGGATCCATGGGCCGGTACGTAGAAGCCAACGGAACCAGGATCTGGACCGAGAGCCGTGGCCAAGGGCCGGACGTCCTGTTGATCGCCGGGCTGAGCGACCCCGTCGAGGCCTGGCAGGCGCAGCTCGACGGGCTCTCGGACCGGTACCGGCTCATCGCCTTCGACAACCGGGGCTCGGGGCGTACGCCCCTGCCCGACGAGCCCGTCTCCCTGGCCACGATGGCCGACGACGCCGCCGGAGTGCTCCGCGCACTCGGCGGCGACGGGACGCAGGCGCACGTCCTCGGTTTCTCCGGCGGCAGCGCGATCGCGCAGGAGCTGGCGCTCCGCCATCCGGAGGCCGTACGCAGCCTCGTCCTCATGAGTACCTGGGCGCGGGCGGACGCCTACTTCACCGCCATGGGCCGCTTCTGGCGATGGATGGCGGCGGAAGCGCCCGACGAGCGCGCCATGCTGGAGGCGTTCTTCCTCTGGATCTACACGCCGCGCGCCCACGCCGACGGCACGGTGAAGCAGATCGTCGACGAAGCGCTCGCCTTCCCGCACCCGCAGTCCGCCGAGGCCTTCCAGCGTCAACTGGAGACGTTCACCCAGCACGACACGCTCGACCGGCTGCCCGCCATCACCGCGCCGACCCTCGTCCTCGCCGGCGAACGGGACATCACCACGCCGCCGCGCTTCGGGCGCGTCGTGGCCGACGCCATCCGGGGCGCTCGCTTCGAGGTCCTGGAGGGGGAGGCCCACCAGCCGTTCCAGGAGTCCCCGGACATGTTCAACGCCCGGGTCGACGCCTTCTGGCAGGAGTTCGAGAGCGGCACCCTGCCGTCCTGATCCTCAGGTGCCGGCCTACGTGCGGCCGCCGCCCGGCATATTCACGAGCGAAGATCCCCGGCCCGTCGGTAGCCTCCGCGTCATGTCTACCGCGCTCCGCCTGGAGAAGATCACCCCCGACAACGTCGACGCCGCGATCGCCCTGCGCGTGCATCCGCACCAGGAGAAGAACGTCGACCCCGTCGCGAACTCGCTGGCGGAGGCGTACGCCTTCGGTGAGCCCGCCTGGCCCCGCCTCATCTTCGACGGCGACGAGCTCGTCGGCTTCCTCATGGCCTTCCTCGACATCCAGTGGGCCCCGAAGAAGGACCCCGACGACTACCGCAGCGGGCTCTGGCGACTCAACATCTCCGCCGATCACCAGGGCAAGGGGTACGGGCGCTTCGCCGTCGAGGCCGTACGCGAGGAGATACGGCGGCGGGGCGGCAGCCTGATGTACGTGTCGTGGGAGGCGGACCAGGACGGCCCCGGCGACTTCTACCGCAAGCTCGGCTTCCGCGAGACCGGCGAGACGACCGGGGGCCAGCCGGTGGGCGTGCTCGAGGTGTGACGCGAAAGGCCCCGCCCGGGAGCTTCGGCTCCCGGGCGGGGCTTCACGCCGCGCGGCTACCCCGAGCAGCCCCCGCACTGGCACGGCCCGCCGGACTGGCAGCCGCAGCCGCAGCCCGAGCCGCACCCGCAGGCGCCGAGGACGGGCAGGAAGACCGCACTACGCGGCGCCTCCTGCTGGGGGTCGGTGGTGGTGGCGGATTCGGCCATGGGGGTCCCTCCTCGAAGGCGTACGTCGCCTCCCCCCATTGCATGCCCACCCCGCCGGGCGCATCAACGGCGCACAGAAGTGCGAACACCTTCCCGCCGGGCGAGGCGGCCCGCCCCGTAGACCCGCGCCACGCGGTCCGTCCGATCGCACGGCCCCGGTCGCCGGGACAGGTCCCGCGTCGCGGAAGCCCCGCGCCGGACCAGGCTCGGGCGCCGGGCAGGCTCGTGGGCGGGACAGGCCGGACGCCGCGTGGCACGCGTCGCCCGCTCCCGGCCCGCCGAGCAGGCCGGCTGCCGGTCGGATCACCGCCGCGAAAGTCCCGCCGACGACTCCAGGCTCCGCCGTCGGCCGGGGGAGGCCCCCGCCGGGCAGCCCTCGCAGGCCCGCCGTCACGCAGGGCAGCGCGGACCGCGCCCCTGCGGTAGCGGCGTCACGCCGATGGGTGGCGTCACGCCGAAGAGCGGCTTCGCGCCTTCGGCGGCCGTTGCGCGACGCGACGCCCCGTCTCGCGACCGTCCCGCCGAGCAGGCCCGGCTACCGAGCGGGGCCCGCCGCGATTCGGCCAGCCGAGGGACGGCGGGTCCGCCTCGCGCCCGCCGGGGCCCTCGCGGCCCGCCGAGAGGCCCGCGGCCCGCCGAGGGCCCCTCGGGTCGGGCCGTCACCCGCCCAAGACCTAGACCTAGGCCCAGGCCCAGGCCCAGGCCCAGGCCAAGCCCCAGGCCCCCCGACCGTCCCGCCGCCCGCCCCAGGGCTACGCGCCTTCGACCGGGGCGTCCGACTGCTGGAGTTCGTCCGCGTGCTCGCCCGTCACCAGGTACACCACGCGCTTCGCCACCGACACCGCGTGGTCCGCGAACCGCTCGTAGTAGCGGCCCAGCAGCGTCACGTCGACCGCCGTCTCGATGCCGTGCTTCCAGCGGTCGTCCATCAGGTGCTGGAACAGCGTCCGGTGCAGCAGGTCCATCTCGTCGTCGTCCTGCTCCAGCTGGAGCGCCAGGTCGACGTCCTTCGTGATGATGACCTCCGCCGCCTTCGCCATCAGGCGCTGCGCCAGCTGACCCATCTCCAGGATCGTCGCGTGCAGGTCGCGCGGCACAGCCGTCGCCGGGAACCGCAGCCGCGCCAGCTTCGCCACGTGCTGCGCCAGGTCGCCCGAACGCTCCAGGTCCGCGCTCATGCGCAGCGAGGTCACCACGATCCGCAGGTCCGTCGCCACCGGCTGCTGGCGGGCCAGCAGTGCTATCGCCCGGGCCTCCAGGTCGTGCTGCAGGTCGTCGACCTTCTGGTCCGCGGCGATCACGCTCTCCGCGAGCTTCAGGTCGGCGTCGAGCATGGCCGTCGTGGCGCGCCCGATCGCCGACCCGACCAGGCGGGCCATCTCGACCAGGCCCTCGCCGATCGAGTCAAGTTCCTCGTGATACGCGTCCCGCATCGATGTCCCTCTCTCGCAGATGTCCGGGGTCCCGTCGTGCTCGGACCCCCACGCTCCCACGTTCGACCCCGTACAAGTCGGGTGCGTCCACCCCAAGTGAATGAGCTCTTTCACCCCGGTGAACTCTGGGCGACGTACGCCGTCGTCCCGAACGGTCCAAATGAACCACCACCGTCCCCACGGTGAACTCTGGGCGACGACTGTTCGAGCAGCCACACGGACGGCTGGGAGAGTGTCCGTCGGCCCGCATAACCTTGATGGCATGGACGTGAACGCGGCGGTCGCCGCATTGGCCGCGATCGCCGGGGTGTGCACCGGCGTGATCGCCATGCTGGCGTTCCGCTGGAGCGAGCGCGACCAGGCGCGGCCCACCCGGACCTCCCTGCACACCGACGCCGTGCTCCCGCCCGGCGTTGACACCGTGCTCTCCGTGCTGCGCTCCTCCGCGGTCGTGCTCGACGAGAGCGACTCCGTGGTCAAGGCCAGCTCGGCGGCGTACGCCCTCGGACTGGTCCGCGGCGGGAAGCTGGCCGTCGAGCCGATGCTCAACATGGCCCGCGACACCCGCCGCGACGGAGAGATACGTCAGGTCGAGCTCGACCTGCCCCGGCGCGGTACCGGACGCGGCGAGGCCCTCGCGGTCTCCGCCCGTGTGGCACCGCTCGGCTCCCGCCTGGTGCTGCTCCTGGTCGAGGACCTGACCGAGGCCCGCCGTATCGAAGCGGTACGGCGCGACTTCGTCGCCAACGTGAGTCATGAGCTCAAGACTCCGACGGGCGCCCTCTCCCTGCTCTCCGAGGCCGTCATGGACGCCTCGGACGACCCCGAGGCGGTCACCCGCTTCGCCGGCCGCATGCAGATCGAGGCGACCCGCCTGACCAACCTCGTACAGGAACTCATCGACCTCTCCCGGGTGCAGAACGACGACCCGCTGGAGGACTCCGAGCCCGTACGGGTGGACGAACTGGTCGCCGAAGCCATTGACCGCTCCCGGCACGCCGCCTCCACCAAACAGATCACCATGGCCTCCGGAGGCACCGCGGACCTGCACGTATGGGGCAGCCGTGGCCAGCTCGCCGCGGCGCTCGGCAACCTCGTCGAGAACGCCGTCAACTACTCACCGGCCCGTACGCGGGTGGGCATCGCCGCCCGCCGCGTCGCGGCACCCGGCGGCGACCTGATCGAGATAGCGGTGACCGACCAGGGCATCGGCATCTCGGAGAGGGACCGCGAGCGGATCTTCGAACGCTTCTACCGCGTCGACCCGGCCCGCTCCCGTGCCACCGGAGGTACGGGGCTCGGCCTGGCCATCGTCAAGCACGTGGCCGCCTCGCACGGCGGGGAGGTCACGGTCTGGAGCACCGAAGGCCAGGGCTCCACCTTCACCCTGCGGCTGCCCGAGGCGGGCGCCGTGAGGGACCGCCGCCCGTCAGCCTCCCCCACCCCCGATCTCATGACCGAACCGCTCCCTGCCCCGGAGGTCCTTCCGTGACCCGAGTGCTTGTCGTCGAGGATGAGGAATCCTTCAGCGACGCCCTGTCGTACATGCTCCGCAAGGAAGGCTTCGAGGTCGCGGTCGCCGCGACCGGGCCCGACGGTCTCGACGAGTTCGAGCGCAACGGAGCGGATCTCGTCCTCCTCGACCTCATGCTGCCGGGGCTGCCCGGCACCGAGGTGTGCCGTCAGCTGCGCGGCCGCTCGAACGTCCCGGTCATCATGGTGACCGCCAAGGACAGCGAGATCGACAAGGTCGTCGGGCTGGAAATAGGAGCCGACGACTACGTGACCAAGCCCTTCTCCTCGCGGGAGCTGGTCGCCCGCATCCGCGCGGTCCTGCGCCGCCGCGGTGAGCCGGAGGAGGTCACCCCCGCCGCCCTGGAGGCCGGCCCGGTCCGTATGGACGTGGACCGTCACGTCGTCACGGTCTCCGGCGGCAAGGTCGACCTTCCGCTGAAGGAGTTCGACCTCCTGGAGATGCTGCTGCGCAACGCGGGCCGCGTCCTGACCCGTATGCAGCTGATCGACCGGGTCTGGGGCGCCGACTACGTCGGTGACACCAAGACCCTCGACGTCCACGTGAAGCGCCTGCGGGCGAAGATCGAGCCCGACCCGGGCGCGCCGCGGTACCTGGTGACGGTGCGCGGCCTCGGCTACAAGTTCGAGCCGTAAACCGAGCCGTACTGCCGTACAGCCGTCCGTACGTTCCCAGGACCGTTGGGCGTCGCGTACATACGTGAAGGGGCGCCCCGCCGGAGTGATCCGGCGGGGCGCCCCTTCCGCGTTACGGGTGTGTCAGTGACCGGTCGAGCTGCTCGCGCCGCCCGTCGGGGTCGCGGTGCCCGAGGGCGTGGTGCCGCCGGTCGGGGTGGCGGTGCCCGTCGGGGTGGGCGTGCCCTCGCCGCCGTGGCCGGCCTCGCCGGTCGGCGTCGCGGCGGCGGTCGGCTCGGCGGCCGGGGGCTGCGGGATCTCGGTGGGGCCGAACTCCGCGAAGTAGCTGGTCGCCGGGACGACGAAGGCCTCCAGGGACACGTCGCCGGTCCGGCTCAGCTTGAAGACGAGCTCCTGCGCGCCGCCGTCCTTCACGGCCTCGTGGCCGTTCGCGATCGTGGCGGAGGCGTTGCCCTTGCCGCCGATGATGACCGAGCCGCCCGCGGGGACCGTGATCGGGCCCGAGCCGGTGGCGGCCTTGAGCGCGACCGGCGCGGCGGAGCCGCCCAGCGTGATCGAGTCGAGCGTCTGCGGAGCGCTGCCGTTGTTGAACACCGTCGCGGAGACGACGGCCGGGCCGGGCGCACCGGAGGTCGGCTGGGTGATCACGATGGCGTTCTGGATCTTGACGTCCTCGACGGTGACGGCGGCGTTGTCCGGCCTGACCCCGAGTGTCTGTGCGTCGTTGCCGGCGCCACAGGCGGACAGCGAGGCGATCGAGATCACGATGGCGGTGGCGGCGAGGGCGCCGCGTCGAAGGCTGCGGCTCACGGCGGCGGCATCTCCTAGGACGTACGGACGGGCATGGACGGCCGGCTGGAGTCGAGCTCAGGACCAACCGGCTAAGGGCGAGCTAAAGGTGCGTCAGCGGGCTTAGGTTACCGAGCCACCCTCTCCGACCCGCACCCGACCCGCCCCTTCGCGCCTGCCGGCCGCGCGCCACGCTCCCCACGCCCTTCGTGATCGCCTGCGGCATGGCCGGATCACGTCGCATTGGCGCTCCGTTCACATAACCGACTTGATCAATTCGGTGACCGTCCGCGCATTACCTGGCACGCCCCGCGGAAAAACCCGACTCACACCGTCGGGTGATCAATTCGGGATTCGGTCCGAGATGCATCCGCACGGGTGACCGATCCTCGAACGGAGTACGTGAAGATGCCTGCTCTGAACCCGGCAAAACGGGACATCACGCCTCCTCCGGGGGGCTCCGGGCGGGTGTGGTGCGCGCGTTTCTCTTCGTCCGCGCAGCGGCTCCGACCTGCGAATACCGGCTTCCGGAAGCCCTGCGCAGCACGTTCGCGTCGCTGTTGTCAAGCCCTGAGATATGCCCTGACCTGCGAAAACGCCATTCAGAAGAAGCCGTATCCGTGTTACCCTGGATAGCCACGGAAGGGGTACCTGTCACATGACGTTCAAGGTTGGCGACACCGTGGTCTATCCCCATCACGGGGCCGCGCTGATCGAGGCCATCGAAACTCGCCAGATCAAAGGCGTGGACAAGACCTACTTGGTGCTCAAGGTCGCCCAGGGCGACCTGACGGTTCGTGTGCCGGCGGACAATGCGGAGTTCGTCGGTGTTCGCGATGTAGTTGGTCAGGACGGACTTGACCGGGTCTTCGAGGTGCTGCGCGCGCCGTACGCCGAGGAGCCCACGAACTGGTCCCGACGCTACAAGGCGAACCTCGAGAAGCTCGCCTCCGGCGATGTCATCAAGGTCGCCGAAGTGGTCCGCGACCTGTGGCGCCGGGAGCGCGAGCGCGGTCTCTCCGCAGGTGAGAAGCGCATGCTCGCCAAGGCTCGGCAGATCCTGGTGAGCGAGCTGGCGCTCGCGGAGAACACGAACGAGGACAAGGCCGAGGCTCTCCTCGACGAGGTCCTCGCGTCCTGAGTGAAGCGATGCCGCGGTGCCCGATGACGTGCTGTGTCCCACACAGCGCTGTCGCCGGGCGCTGCGGCATGTTTCGTCTCCGGACGTCCCGCCGCCCGATGTCTCTTTCGACGTCCACGGCCGCTTTCGCGACGCGCCACGCCACGACGAACGACGTCACGACGTCCGGGTGATCTCCCGACGCTCTCCGGGTGATCTCACGTCCGGGTGGCCCGGGTGACATCCGTCTCGTGTCGCGTCCGTCGCGAAACTTCCGTACCCCCTGCCCCTCGCGTCCACGGACCTTGTGCCACTCGCAACGCCCCGACCGTCGTCACGGAAGGGGCCCGGTCAAGGCGTCGCGTACAGCACTCCCCCAGACTTCGTCCGGGGGGACCCCCAGGGCCATACCCATGTCGGCCGAGCAAACAAACCTGCCGGAGTGCAACCGATGACAGACGAAACGCGTCCCGCGCGCACCGCCGCTGTGATCCCCGCGGCGGGCCGGGGCGTACGCCTCGGCCCGGGCGCCCCCAAGGCGCTCCGAGCGCTGAACGGCACCCCCATGCTCATCCACGCCGTCCGGGCGATGGCGGCCTCGCGCGCCGTCTCCCTCGTCGTCGTGGTCGCCCCCTCCGACGGTGCCGCCGAGGTCAAGAACCTCCTCGACGCCCACGCGCTGCCCGAGCGCACCGACTACCTCGTCGTCCCCGGCGGCGAGACCCGTCAGGAATCCGTACGCCTCGGCCTCGAAGCGCTGCCCGAGGGCGTCTCCACCGTCCTCGTCCACGACGCGGCCCGCCCGCTGGTCCCCGTCGACACCGTCGACGCGGTCGTCGAGGCGGTACGGGACGGAGCCGTCGCCGTCGTCCCCGCCCTGCCGGTCGCCGACACCGTCAAGGAGGTCGAGCCCGCCGAGACGAAGGGTGACCCCGAGAGCGTCGTCGCCACGCCCGAGCGCTCCCGGCTGCGCGCCGTCCAGACACCGCAGGGCTTCGACTACGAGACCCTCGTCAACGCGCACGCGACCGTCGCCCTCACCGGTGACGGCGCCACCGACGACGCCGGCATGGTCGAGCGGCTCGGCGCGCCCGTCGTGGTCGTCCCCGGCCACGAGGAGGCGTTCAAGGTGACCCGTCCCCTCGATCTCGTACTGGCCGAGGCCGTACTCGCCCGCAGGAGGGCCAACGATGGCTTCTGACCTCCCCCTGATCCCGCGGACCGGCATCGGCACCGACGTCCACGCCTTCGAGAAGGGCCGCGAGCTGTGGTGCGCGGGCCTTCTGTGGGAGGGCGAGGAGTACGGGCTCGCCGGGCACTCCGACGGTGACGTCGCCGCCCACGCCGCCTGCGACGCGCTCTTCTCCGCCGCCGGCATCGGCGACCTCGGCGCCCACTTCGGCACCTCACGCCCCGAGTGGTCCGGCGCCTCCGGCGTCACCCTGCTCACCGAGGCCGCCCGGATCGTCCGCGCCGAGGGGTACGAGATCGGCAACGTCGCCGTCCAGGTCATCGGCGTACGGCCCAAGGTCGGAAAGCGCCGCGACGAGGCGCAGAAGGCGCTGAGCGCGGCCGTCGGCGCCCCCGTCTCGGTCTCCGGCACCACCACGGACGGCCTAGGCCTCACCGGCCGCGCGGAGGGCCTGGCCGCCCTCGCGACCGCCCTGGTCTACCGCCCGGCCTGACGCGCCCGACCGCCTCGGCGTACCGCGGGCCCGACGCGCCCGGCCGTCCCGGTCCACCGCCCCACCTGACGCACCGCCGGAAAAATCCCGCCCCGCGACCCGCAATCGGTCGCGGGGCACTACCACACGCCCACTACCCTGGAGTGGTGACTATTCGCCTGTACGACACCAGCGCCCGGCAGATCCGTGACTTCTCCCCGCTCACACCGGGCTGCGTCTCGATCTACCTCTGTGGCGCGACCGTCCAGGCCGCCCCGCACATCGGCCACATCCGTTCGGGGCTGAACTTCGACATCATGCGCCGCTGGTTCGAGTACCGCGGCTACGACGTCACGTTCATCCGCAATGTCACCGACATCGACGACAAGATCATCGCCAAGGCCGCCGACCAGGGCCGCCCCTGGTGGTCGATCGGCTACGAGAACGAGCGCGCCTTCAACTCCGGCTACGACGCCCTCGGTTGCCTCCCGCCCACCTACGAGCCCCGCGCCACCGGCCACATCACCGAGATGGTCGAGATGATGCGCGGACTCATCGAGCGCGGCCACGCCTACGAGGCCGACGGCAGCGTCTACTTCGACGTGCGCTCGTTCCCCGGCTATCTCGCCCTGTCCAACCAGGACATCGACGACCTGCGCCAGCCCGACGAGGGCGTCTCCGGCAAGCGCGACCCGCGCGACTTCGCCATGTGGAAGGCCACCAAGCCCGGCGAGCCCGACTGGGAGACGCCGTGGGGCCGCGGCCGCCCCGGCTGGCACCTGGAGTGCTCGGCCATGGCCCACAAGTACCTCGGCTCCGCCTTCGACATCCACGGCGGCGGCCTCGACCTGATCTTCCCCCACCACGAGAACGAGATCGCCCAGGCCAAGGCCTTCGGCGACGACTTCGCCTCGTACTGGGTGCACAACGCCTGGGTCACCATGAGCGGCGAGAAGATGTCCAAGTCGCTCGGCAACTCGGTGCTCGTCTCCGAGATGGTCAAGCACTGGCGCCCCATCGTCCTGCGCTACTACCTGGGCACCCCGCACTACCGCTCGATGATCGAGTACAGCGAGGAGTCCCTGCGCGAGGCCGAGTCCGCGTTCGCGCGCATCGAGGGCTTCGTCCAGCGCGTCACCGAGAAGGCGGGCAAGACCGTTCCGCCCGCCCCCGAGGTGCCGCCCGCCTTCGCCGAGGCGATGGACGACGACCTGGGCGTCCCGCAGGCGCTCGCGATCATCCACACCACCGTGCGCCAGGGCAACAGTGCCCTCGCCGCAGACGACAAGGACGAGGCCATCGCCCGCCTCGCCGAGGTCCGGGCCATGCTCGGTGTCCTCGGCCTCGACCCCCTCGACCCGCACTGGGCCGAGGAGAGCGACCGCGGCGAGGAGCTCCACGGCGTCGTCGACACCCTCGTACGGCTCGTGCTCCAGCAGCGCGAATCGGCCCGCGAGCGCAAGGACTGGGCGACCGCGGACGCGATCCGCGACCAGCTCGGCCAGTCCGGCCTCGCCATCGAGGACAGCCCCGACGGCCCCCGCTGGACGCTGGGCAACCGCTGATGATGTGCCGCTCGGGGAGCCGGGCGGCACACTTCACTTACAGACCTATGTACGCAACACCGAGGATTAGGTAGTCATGGCCGGGAACAGCCAGCGCAGGAACCGCCGCACGTCCAACAAGAAGGGCGCGACGGTCGGCAGCGGTGGCCAGCGGCGCAAGGGCCTCGAGGGCAAGGGCCCCACGCCGCCCGCCTCCGCCCGCAAGGGTCACAAGAAGAACCGCATCGCCAACGCCCAGGCCAAGCACGCCGCCGCCCGCCGCCCCGCACCGCGCCGCGGCGGCCCCAAGGGCACCTCGGAGATGGTCGTCGGCCGTAACCCGGTCTACGAGGCGCTGCGTGACGGCGTCCCCGCCACCACGCTCTACGTCCAGCAGTTCATCGACAACGACGAGCGCGTCCGTGACGTCCTCAAGCTCGCCGGCGACCGCGGCAACATCAACCTGATGGAGGCCCCGCGCCAGGAGCTCGACCGGATGACGAACGGCCTGAACCACCAGGGCCTCGTCCTCCAGGTCCCGCCCTACGAGTACGCGCACCCCGAGGACCTCACCGCGGCCGCCTACGACGCCCACGAGGACCCGCTGATCGTCGCCCTCGACGGCGTCACCGACCCCCGCAACCTCGGCGCGATCGTCCGCTCCGTCTCCGCCTTCGGCGGCCACGGCGTCGTCGTCCCCGAGCGCCGCGCCGCCGGCATGACCGCCGGCGCCTGGAAGTCCTCGGCCGGCACCGCCGCCCGCACCCCCGTCTCCCGCGTCACCAACCTGACCCGGGCCCTGGAGGGCTTCCAGAAGGAAGGCCTCACGGTCGTCGGCCTCGCCGCCGACGGCGAGCACACGGTGGAGGACCTGGAGGCGCTCGACGGCCCCGTCGTCATCGTCATCGGCAGCGAGGGCAAGGGCCTCGGCCGCCTCGTCGGCGAGACGTGCGACTACCGCGTCCGCATCTCGATGCCCGGTGGCGCCGAGTCGCTGAACGCCGGCGTCGCCGCGGGCATCGTCCTCTACGAGGTCGCCCGCCGCCGCGCGAACTGACCCGCGTACGCCATCCCCGGAAAGGGCCCAGCTCCCTGAGCTGGGCCCTTTCCCGTACACCCGCACACATGGCGCGATCTTGACGGGTCTCGGACATTCAGAGCCCGTCAAGGCAGTGTCCTAACCCCGCGTCACTCGGTTAGATGAGTGTGGACACCAGAACGCCCCGGCCGGGGTTCGACGATCAGCCCGCGCTGAGCATGCTCAAAGTGGATTCCGATCCCGCGCAGGTCATCGTGAACCACGCCAGCTTCCGTGTGCGGCTCGCGCCGGCCCAGCAGCCGAAGTTCGCCGCCGCCTCCCGCGGCCCGGCCCTCGCCGGAGCGGCGGCAGCGGCAGGTGGAGCCGCCGGCCGCCGCCGGCCCGTCGTATGGACCGGAAAGTCCGCGCCCGGAGCCACCGGACTGCTCCAGGCCGTGCGCGAGTCCTCCGTCTCCACGCTGGAGCCCCCCGCGCACCACGACGCCGGCGCCACCCAGGCCATCCCGCGCATCGACGACACCATGCCCACCCCCGTCGTCACCGCCGAGACGCCGCTCCTCCCCCCGATGCGGCGCGCCGAAGGCGCCTTCGACCACGCCTACGACAGCCCGTACGAGCTGTCCCGCGAGGGCACGTACGGGAACGGACGCGGGGACGACCCGAACGGCGACGAACTCCGCGGCCGCTCGCAGCGCCACGGCGCCGACCCCGTCCGGCACGCCTACTACCCCGGGCGCCGGATGAACCTCGGCGTCGTCCTCCTCCCGCTCCGCGTCTTCCTCGGCTTCATCTCCATCTACGCCGGCATGGGCAAGCTCTGCGACCCCGTCTACTTCGACGGCGGCGAGCGCGGCTCCATGGTCAAGTGGCTCCACTCGCTCAACCCCTGGGCCCTCGCCGAACCGCTCCGCGACTTCGCCCTCCAGCACCCGGTCGGCGCCGGCCTCACCGTCGCCTTCCTCCAGGTCGTCGTCGGCGTCCTCACCGTCCTCGGCCTCTGGCAGCGCGTCGGCGCCGTCATCGGCGCCCTGCTCTCCGCCGCGCTCCTGCTGACCGTCAGCTGGAAGTCCGTCCCCGTCTACGACTCCGCCGACATCATCTTCCTCGCCGCCTGGTCCCCGCTGATCATCGCCGGGGCGCCCGTCTACTCCATCGACGGCCGCCTCGCCGGCGAAGCCTGGCGCACCCTGGGACCCCGCTCCGAGCTGTGGGAGCTCCGCCGCCGCGTCCTGCGCCGCGGGGCGCTCGTCACCTCCGTCGTCGTCGGCCTCACGCTCCTCACCGGCTCCGTGCTCGGCGGGGCCGTACGGTCCACCGAGATGGTCACCGTGCCCGGCCCGAACGACGACCCGATCAACCACCTGCCCGGCCGGACGCTCCCGCAGGAGCCCGGCGAGCGCACCCCGTCCCAGTCGACCTCCACGCGCCCCAAGCCGTCGGCGACGGCCGGCGCGAGCGGCGAGCCCGAGGACGACAAGACGGCCTCGCCGAGCGAGACCGTACGGGAGACCGGCCGTACGGAGGAGAGCCGGCCGACCGCCACGCAGGGCACCGGCAGCCGTACGCCGACCCAGTCGCGCCCGGCGGCCCCGCCGTCCACCAGCTCCGGCCCGACGAGCTCGGGCGGCACGGGCAGCGGTGGCGGCACCGGCGGCACGACCGAGCCGACGAGCGGCGGCTCGTCGACGGGCGGCACGGGCGGCAACCGGAACCCGATCGGCGGCCTGCTGGGCTGACGCGGGGTTCCTGCACGAACAACGGACAACGAACAACGGACAACGGGCGGCACCGCGGGGACGCGGCGCCGCCCGTCGTCGTGCGGCCACGCGCCGGCTCGTACGGTACGAGGGGCGGTCAGGGCGGCACGAAGGCACGGCGGGGACGGCTCGAGCGCTCTCAGGCGGTACGCGCGGCGCTCGTCGGGGGGTACGGCGGTCAGGCCGTACGGAAGCGCTGCCAGGCCGCACGAATCACGGTGTCAGGCCGTACGCGTACTCGTCGCGGCGGACGAATTCGGCGAGGCCCTGCTCCGTGCCCGGCAGGGCTTGGCCAGGCGGGGCCAGCCGGGGCCGGCAGGGCCGCGGCAGGGCCGGCCAGGTGGGGCCGGCCAGGGGCGGCAGGGCTCTCAGCCGCCCTGTCCGGCCAGTTCCTTCGCGGCCTCGGTCAGGTCCTTCGCCGTGTCGATCGCCCGCCAGTAGGCCCCCTGGGGCAGCGGGAAGCCCGCGAGGCGGCGCTCCCTGGCCAGCCGGGGGAACGTGGTGCGCTCGTGGTCGCCCCGGTCCGGGAGCAGCTCGGTGAAAGCGGCGGAGAACACGTACACGCCCGCGTTGATGAGGAACGGCGACGGCGGCGCCTCGATGAAGTCGGTGATGTGCCCGAACGTGTCGGTCTCGACGGCGCCCCACGGGATCCGGGGGCGGGCGAGGGCGAGGGTCGCGGTGGCGTCGCGCTCGTCGTGGAACGCGGCCATCTCACGCAGGGAGAAACGGGTCCAGATGTCGCCGTTGGTGGCGTACCAGGGCTGTCCGGGCTCCGGCAGGTGCGCGGCGGCGTACTTGAGGCCGCCGCCGCGGCCGAGCGGCTCGTCCTCGACGACCGTCTTCACGCGCAACGGCAGATCGGCGGAGGCGAGCCACTCCTCGAGCACCTCGGCCAGATGTCCGCAGGACACGACGGCGTCCGTCACGCCCTCGGCGGCGAGCCAGGACAGCTGATGGCCGATGATCGGGGTCCCGGTGCCGGGGATCTCGACCATCGGCTTGGGGCGGTCGTCGGTGTACGGGCGCAGGCGCGAGCCCTGGCCGCCCGCCAGGACCACGGCCTGCGTCGGGGAGGTATCCATACCGCGAACGATATGCGTACCTCGGGAAGCGGCCGTTCAGCGTCGTCAGCGTCTTCGGCGTCGCTGGATCAGTGGGCGGGGCGGCGGCTCAGCTGGCGTACATCACGCCGGTCGCGAACGAGGTGTCGCAGACCGGGCGCGAGTAGGACTGGGCGCGGGTGGGGCCGTAGTGGCGGACGGCCGCCTTGCCGAGGGCGCGCGCGATGGACATGCAGTGCTTGGCGAGGGACGGGCTGTTCTCGACCTCGCGCTGGAGGTGGGTCAGGGCCGTTCCGGGGTCCTTCTCCTGAAGCTCTGCGAGGAGCCGGTCGCGCAGAATATCCTGCGGGGCACGGGACTTGGCGGGGACGGAGACGTCCTCCGAGGATGCGGTCAGCATCTGGGTGTCGGAGCCCTGGCCGGCCCACGGAACGGCGGACACCGCGAGCGTTCCGGAGAGCACCAGGACGACGGGCAGGACGAGGGCGAGAGAGCGGCCGATACGGCGGGCAGTGTGCGTCACGGAGGCGAGCGTAGCGGCCGGTGATGATATGGCGACATTTAGTCACTCTCGCGGGGGATGGTTCGAGGCGAAAATTCGAATCCCGTGTTGACGCCGGTGTCTGAATTGGCGGCTATGCCGGGGTATTTGTCGACATAGGCGAACGGCCCCGCATCTGCAAGAGATGCGGGGCCGTTCGGCAGTACAGGCTCAGGCTCAGCCGGAGAGGCGCTCACCCGTCGAGGTGGAGAAGACGTGCAGCTCGTCCGGGCGCGGCACGACGTGGAGCGTGGAGCCCTTCTCGGGCACGGCACGGCCGCCGACGCGGACGACCAGGTCCTTGTCCTCGCTGCCGACGCGGGCGGAGCCGTAGACGTAACCGTCGGCGCCGAGCTCCTCGACGACGTTCACGGAGACGGCCAGGCCCTCCTTGCTGGTGGCACCCGACACGTCGAAGTGCTCGGGGCGGATGCCGACCGTCACGGTCGTGTCGCCCTTGGCGGAGGCGGCGGAGAGCGCGTCACGGGAGACCGGGACGATGCTGTTGCCGAACTTCACGCCGCCCTCGGTGATGGGCACCTCGACCAGGTTCATGGCGGGGGAGCCGATGAAGCCGGCGACGAAGAGGTTGGCGGGGCGGTCGTACATGTTGCGCGGCGAGTCGACCTGCTGGAGCAGACCGTCCTTGAGGACGGCGACGCGGTCGCCCATGGTGAGGGCCTCGACCTGGTCGTGCGTGACGTACACCGTGGTGATGCCGAGCCGGCGCTGGAGCGACGCGATCTGCGTACGGGTGGACACACGGAGCTTGGCGTCGAGGTTCGACAGCGGCTCGTCCATGAGGAAGACCTGCGGCTCGCGCACGATCGCGCGACCCATGGCCACACGCTGCCGCTGGCCACCGGAGAGAGCCTTGGGCTTGCGGTCGAGGTACGGGGTGAGGTCGAGGATCTTCGCGGCCTCTTCGACCTTGGCGCGGATCTCGCTCTTGTTGACGCCGGCGATCTTGAGGGCGAAGCCCATGTTGTCGGCGACGGTCATGTGCGGGTACAGCGCGTAGTTCTGGAACACCATGGCGATGTCCCGGTCCTTCGGCGGCAGGTGCGTGACGTCGCGGTCACCGATGCGGATGGAGCCGCCGTTGACGTCCTCCAGGCCGGCGAGCATGCGCAGCGAGGTGGACTTGCCGCAGCCGGACGGACCGACGAGGACGAGGAACTCGCCGTCCTCGATCTCGATCTCGAGCTGGTCGACGGCGGGCTTGTCGGAACCCGGGTAGAGCCGGGTCGCCTTGTCGAACGTGACAGAAGCCATGGTGATGAATCCCTTCACCGGCAGGAACGTGCCGGACGATCCGAGTAAAGGAAGGATTGAGGTCTAGTCCACCGAGGCGAACTCCGGGTGACGCTACCCGCCGGCACGCGATCTGTCAGCAGTCCCGGTCCGTGAAATTGCCGACCACGGCGGGGTGGGGGTTGGTTACACTGCACTCGCTGCCTCCTTAGCTCAGCTGGCCAGAGCACCGCTCTTGTAAAGCGGGGGTCGTCGGTTCGAACCCGACAGGGGGCTCAAGGGCGAAGACCCCCAACCGATCATGGTTGGGGGTCTTTGACATCTACGGGTGACATCCACGGGGGTGGTCAGGGACGGTCGGGCCTTGGACGCAGTCACCTGAGGAGCCGCTCCACCGGGCTCAGGGGACATCCCGTGGTTCGTTCGGCTCAGCGATCCGGGAGGCGGCCATGTCCCACGGGGTCGGCTCTGCCACGTCTTCATGATCATCGGTTGAAGCCGAACCCGTTCCCGCTCATCACAGCAGCCGAGCGGTGCATATGGACGTCACGAACTGCACGCTGATCGGTGACTCGCCCACGGACATCCAGGCCGCTCACGCCGCCGGGACAACGGTCATCGGCTACGCCAACAAGCCCGACAAGGCCGGCCTGTTCGCCGAGGCGCAAGCCGACGCGATCACCGACGACATGCAGGCCATGGCCGACGCACTCACCACGGCGTAGCCGAGGACCAACGGGGGAGCTGTTACAAGTTTCTCTACCTCATCAAGGCACTCGCCGCGCACGGCGCGGCGCGTGCGGCCCGTCGTCCGGGCCGCCGCTCCTGTCTGCGCCCCGCTCCGGCCAGGCCGCCGGCCGCACGCCTGACGGCTCGGATTGATGGTGGGGAACCACGATGCGGCCCGGCCGAGTGCGCGAGGTGCGGGTCAGGGAGATGCCTCCGGCGGGGGCGCTCAGGCTCCGGGATGCCGGGGGATCCTTACGCGAGTACCGGCGCGTGGGTGGTTGAGGCGGGGGACTCCCATCCCGTCTGCCATCGACCCAGGACAAGCCGAGCAGACATGGCACCGGGCGTCCAGGTCGTTCGTACAGTGGCGCCCTCCACCTGGACGCCCGGCACCGCGCCCGCTCCACATACGTGTGGGTCGACGGCAGACGGGATGGGAGCTGAGGTAAGTGGTGGTCACCCTCGCGACGTCATCCGCCTGGCGAGGTCATCTCGTCGGTACCGAGAGCGCGGTCCAGTTCCAGCTGGGCGACATCGGCCTTGAGATGGTCCCTCTCCCGCCGAAGGGCAGGCGGCTGAATGACGCAGCGTCGTAACGGATGAAACCGACGCCGCGTTAGGCCAGCCATGAAGATCACCAAGGCGCGCGCCGCCACCCTCATCGCCACTGCCTTCTTCGCCGCGCTGCTCGCTTCCCCCTCGGCATCCGCCGCCGACGGCCCGCTGGGAGGCGTGGCACTGGGGGGAGGACTGGTCGGCGGCGTTGTCGACGAGCTGGGCGAAACCGCCGGCGCCGCTGTCAAGCAGACCGCCGCAGGAGTCCCCGCTGTGCTGCCCCTTCTGACTGGGGCCGTGCCGACGATGTCATGAAACAGCGCATCGAGCTCTGACCGCGTGCCAGTTGCGTGCCAGACAGAGCGGGGAACGACGGTCAACGGCGGGTGCCGCTGGGAGCCGCAAGGTTCCCGCCGCCACCCATATCCGCTGGTCAGTGACCTATAAGCGGGTGGAAGATCGGTGATTCCCAAGCTCATGGCATGCGTTCGAGCTCCTGCACACAGGCTTGTCGACGACCCAGTGTCAGACCCGGATGGCACGGTAGGCGGGCAGGCATGCGGATGGGGGGAGCGGAACATGACGGTGATTCCGAGTGGGCGGCGGATGGAGCAGGCAGCAGTGAACGCCTTGCGCACTCTCCTGCAGAGTCACGATCACGTCGTGGAGGAGATCTCAGGGCAGAACGACTACGGCGAGGACCTGTACGTCACCTTCGCTGACGCTGGACGGGTGACCAATGACGTCATCAAGGTTCAGGTGAAGGGCGGCATCTCATGGAGAAGGGCATACGGCTACGCAGTACCAGTGCGACAGCATTCCGAGACTTGGGCAAACGGCAACGTCCCCGTCTTCTGCGTCGTCTTTGATCCGGGCACAGAGCAGCTGTACTGGGCGAACGCTACGAAGCAGCTCCGTGTTGGAGGGCAGAAGGGCCAGCGGCCGCGCACCATCAGGCTGTCCAGGACATCGGTGCTGGACACCAACACCGTGGCGGACTTCGTGAATGAGGCCCGTGCGTACGTCGGCGGGTACCGAGGCCGGAACGCGGTCCTGAGTCATCTCGGAGAGATGGCAGGCGTCGTCTTCGATCGCTCGGACCATGTCCTTCACTGGGTCAATGAGTTCGACGAGCAGTTGATCTTCTGGCAGCGCCCTGGGGAGTTCTATGCCACGCTCCTTCACAGCGACCTCGACTGGGATCCAATCCCGATCACGCCCAGCGGGCTGCTCCTGCCGGGCGCCTGGTCTCAAGGCCTCGATTTCGGCGGAGACTTCCCAGAGGAGCTGCGGCAGAGCTCGCCAATCGCAGCCATCAGTGGGGTGATCCTGAACATGCCGGAGGCCCTGTGGCTCGCCTCCTGTTTCTCCGCTACAGAGCGGGCACGGCGAGGGGCTGAGGTGCCGAGATGAGAGCAACCAACCGCGCACACGCTCAGCCGCGGCCAAACTGGGACGTCAGCGGCTCATACCGCAGGTCACAGGCACAGCAGCCCGAACACAGCGAGCGTCGCGGGTTGCTTCGGGACGGAGGTCGCCGTGCCACATCCGTGCCAGATCGTGCGGGGACTCAGGGGGAACGAAGGGCGTCTACAGAGCCTGGGCAGTAGGTGAGCTAGCGCCCAACCTTGCAGCTCCGGCGCGGGTGCGCCTTCCCCCTCTCCTAAAGCGGGTGCCGCAGGTTCGAATCCTGCCGGGGGCACAAGCGAGAAGACCCCCAGCCGACCATGGCTGGGGGCTTAGGCAACTACGCCGGACATCGACGGCGGTCCGCCGCCGGGGCCGCGCCTTGCTCAGGTCTGGTCGGGCGCGAGCCCGGTGGCGAGTGGCGCGCCCTTCCGCGGGGTTGGAGCGGCTCGATGCTGCGGGTCGGACACGGTGGGTACGCCGGGCCGGCCGCCCTGCGAGGGTACGGATCCGGATCCGGCCGATCGGCCCGGTGCCGGCCGTCGCGTCCCGCGCTGTGTTGCGCGTCGCCACAGGTGAGGCAGGAAGGTGTAGAAGCGGTCGGGGAGGAACACGGCGTCCGCAACGATCATCGCGCCGGAGAAGAGGGGCAGCCCCATGAGGACGGCGATACCGACGTGCATGCCGAGCAGCACGGCCAGAACGGGATACTTGAGCCTGCCGAAGAGCACGAACGGGAACGCGACCTGCAGGAGCACCGTCACGTAGCCGACGATCGCGATCGCCATCGGGTACTCGTCCACCAAGTGGGAGAGCGCGGGCCAGGGCTGGAACAGTTCGAGGTTCAGCGCGTAGTGGAGAGCGGTGCCGCCACCCCAGGTCGGGCCTTGGACCTTGTACAGGCCGGCTGATCCGTAGAGGAAGCAGACCTGTGCCGCGATGACGAACATCGCGCAGTTGTGCACCACCGTGGTCAAGGTGATCCGAGCGTCCCGGAGTTGCTGCGCGTAGAGGCTCTTCACCGGATCCGTCGTATTGCCCGCACGTGCCGCCCTGAGCCGTTCGCGGCGTGCGTCCAGGGACCAGCGGCGGCCGCAGGCGGTGAGGACGAGGTAGAGGGCCATCAGCAGGACCAGGTTGTCACCCCCGTCCGTCATGAAGATCGCTCGTGCATGGAACGAGGTCACCACGACGGCGAAGAGGACGGACATGACGCGGGTCCGCCAGCCCAGCGTGAAGAGCGCGGACGTGACGACTGCCAGTACGTAGCAGAGCTCGAAGTAGGCACGACTGTCGGACAGGATCAGGATGCTGTTCCAGCCCGTCTGGTCGAAGAGCTGTGCTGCCAGCGCGGGCGTCCAGGGCGAGTCGGGGCCCCAGATCTCTGCGCGGTGCGGAAATTCGCGGAGCAGAAAGATCAGGTAGAGCAGCCCGTACCCGATGCGCAGAACCGAGGCGGCGTACAGGGAGACCGGCCTGCCGGTGAGAAGCGCCCACAGAACGGCGATCCGGTCGCCGAGCCACCGGCGGGCAGTGCCGACGAGCGAAGTCCCGTCGCCGGCGGTCCGGTGCGGTGCGGCTGCCGTGGAGGACTGGGGGATCTGCTCATTTCCCATGGGGGGTCACCTTCCACCAGGGCAGGAGTCGGTTCTCGGTGGGCGCCGGCGGGGGGCTGCCCACGGGTGTGCCGGGTGCGGCGATGGGCAGCGTGATGACCCGGAGCTGAATGAATTCGAAGGTGCCGCCGTCGTTGTGGGCGGCGACGCGGTCGGCGGCGATGTTGCTCAGATACTTCTGCAGCATCACGGCCCGGTCCGAGCGCGCCGTGTCGCTTCCTCCATGTGTTTCGACGTAGGAGCTCCAGGCGCGGCGCAGAAGGTTCTGCGCCGTGTGGCTCGGAAATGCATTGTGCTCGACCGCGGAATTGTCCACGGCGGCGAGGTCGAACCAGGGACTCACCCGTACCGATCCATTGGAGTCGGTGTGTGCGGTTCTCGCCAGGACCTGCCGGTTGAAGGAGTCCGGGTCCGGGGCGAAAAGCCTCCAATTCTGTTCGAAGAGGGGGTACACCCATCCGTTTACCTGTGCGCTGTACCGCTTCGACACGGGGTTGGAGGGGGCCACGTGCAGGAACACCATGACGACGTGGACCAGGGTGGTCACCAGACACAGGAGAACGGCGGTTTGCAGCGCTGTCTTCAGCGCACGGGCACCGATGGGCCGCCTGTCCGGCGTACTCCCTCTGTCATGACGTGGTGGGGAGACCGGATCGGAATCGGACTGCTGAAGTTCCTCCACGGCCGCTGATTCAATTCCGCTCGACACCGCCCACCCTGTCTTTCTCTTATGTGTTGATCGCGCCCGAGGTCACTGCGACTCTCACCGACGGCGCACGGCGCACGGCGCACGGCGCGCGGCGGATTCGGTGAGGATTCCGCCGCGCGCCGCTATGTGATGAACCGGCTTCGAGCAGGCTGCCGCCTAGACCTCGTGGTCCGTGGGCTTGTCGGCGTAGCCGAAGTGTCCGTGCGGCTGCTCGCCGTGGCCGTCATGGCCGTCGTGGCCGTGGCCCGGCTTGCCCGGTCCCTCGTGGTCCCCGTGACCCGGACCGCCGTGGTCCCCGTGACCCGGTCCGCCCTGCTCCGGTCCGCCGTGGTCCGGCTTGCCGCCGTGCCCGCCGGTGACGGCCCCGCCGGTCGTGTTCCCTGCGGTGATACCCGAGGTGTCCCCACCCGTGGTGTTCCCGGCGGTGTTGCCCGCGGTGTTCCCGGAGGTGTTGCCGGAGATGTTGCCCGAGGTGCCGCCGCTCACGAGGCCGACGCTCGGTCCGCCGATGAGGCTGCCGCCGATCAGGCCCAGGGTCGTACCCGTCGTCGCCCCGGTCGTGGTGCCGGTCGTCGTGCCTGCGGTCGCCCCGGTCGTCGTTCCCGCGGTCGCCCCGGTGGTCGTTCCCGCGGTCGCCCCGGTGGTCGTGCCGGCCGTCGTCCCACCGGTGGCGCACCCGCCGAGGAAGATCCTGTTGTTGTCCATCGTCACCTGGCCGTTACGGGCCAGCGCACGGCCCTCGATGTTCGTTCCCGTTCGCAGGAAGATCGAGGTCAGAGCCATGATGGTGCCGACGAAGGTGGTGTTCGTGTTGAGTTCCGCCGAACTACCGATCTGCCAGAACACGTTGCACGGCGAAGCGCCGTTGGTAAGG
Organism: Streptomyces sp. NPDC012508; assembly: GCF_042902595.1. Taxonomy (NCBI): domain Bacteria; kingdom Bacillati; phylum Actinomycetota; class Actinomycetes; order Kitasatosporales; family Streptomycetaceae; genus Streptomyces; species Streptomyces sp. NPDC012508. Next base: position 136,997 of record NZ_JBIBEO010000012.1, on the reverse strand, counting down.
AGGACCCGGCTGGACGTTGCCGTCGTCAGGGCTGTTGGAATCTGGAACACCCAGACCGCATTGGGGTTACCCCCCGGCGTTCAGGACCAGGTCGCCGGTGAGTCCGACACTGCCGGCGGGGTCCCTCGTGTAGACGCCCGGAATCAGCTCTGTGGGGCCGGACGTCCCTGAGCCGATCGCCGCCGGAAGGTCGAAGTCCTCGGCCTGCCCGGCAGCTTGGTTGTACGCCACGATCAGATCGCTCTTGGCCTGGAGGGCCGCGGCGTCCGCAGCGTGCACGGCGCCGAGCACTCGGCCGGGCGGGAATCCGGTGATGGACGGGTTCGGGTGCGTCCCGAGGTCGTGGTCGATCACCGTGGGACCGGTGTTGGTGACTCCCTGACCTGCCAGAACCGAGTAGCTGGCGGTGGTGCCCAGGGGTACGGGTGTCGCGATGGCCAGCGCCTGAGTCGGCGCAATGGCGACCATCACGGTGGCAACCGTTGCGGCGAGAGCTGAGGCCAGTCCGCCGGACAGAACGCGGCGATTAGCCGATTGCGGGATGTGCAGCTTCATCAAGAGGCCAATTTCTGTGGGGGGCCGTGGCATGCCGGGCCCTACCGGGTCACCCGGAAGCCTTCTAGCTGTCGCCGCATATTACGCGGGAAATTTCACATGCCGACGCCGAGTAAGGGCAGGAGGGGGGATTAATACAAACACATTCAACGACGCGAAGCGCGATGAAAATATTCAAACTCGTATCGTCGATAATCCTGCATTACCCCGAAAAGCAAAGCTCGACCAGCTCATGCGGCGTAGGACCGCACATATGCCCAATAAATCCAACCCCGCCGCGCTTGGAGGGATGCCGCCGACCGGGTGATCTCACGAATGCCGCCGGAACGGGCGTGGCGATCGGCGCATCCGCCGGGCCGTCTGTGGGCCGTGCAAGGGATGCAGCCGCGGACAGCTCCTCGTGGACCGGCAAGGGGCGGTATACCGCCTTGAGGTCGTCGGCCTGGTCGGACGGGCGAAGGCAGCGCCGTCACGGCGGTGACGAGGGTTCTCGTCACCACGTGACGGCGGAGAGGGCGAGGACCAGAGTGGTGCTGGTTCGTGTGCTCGCCCTTTTGCGGGAGGGAGTTCCGTCAGCCGAACAGGTCGTACGAACCCGAGGCGAAGAGGGTGGTGGCGACCCGGGCCCGCTCGAACGGGGTGGTGCGCGCGCCGGTGCCCCGGAAGAGGTACGTCTTGCCGGTGGCGGCCTCGACGGCGAGCAGGTCGTTCCTGCCGTCGTCGTCGTAGTCGCCCGCCCCGACGAACTTGCTGTAGCGGCCGAAGCCTTCGCGGAGGCGGGTGCGGCCGGTGAAGGTGCCGTCGCCCTTGCCGAGGTACATCCATGTGACGCCGTCCGCGTCGCGGGTGACGAGGTCGCCGTGCGCGGCGCCCGCGATGTTGCCCGTGGCGGTGAGCTGGTTGTAGATGCCCCAGCCGGAGCCGATCTTCTTGCGGGTGTCGAAGGGCTTGGAGGCGCTGCCGGTGGCCTTGTAGAGCCACAGGACGCCCGTCTTGTCGGCGGCGACGACGTCGGGGCGGCCGTCGCCGGTGAAGTCCGAGCCGCCGGTGATCTTGTCGTAGGTCTGCCAGCCGCCGCCGACCTGGACGCGGTCGGCGAAGCCGCCGAGGCCGTCGCCCTGGTGGAGCCAGAGCACGCCCGCCTTGTCGCGGGCGACGACGTCGGCGTGGACGCTGCCGGCGACGTCGCCGGTGGTCTCGATGCGGTCGTAGATCTGCCAGCCGCTGCCGACCTGGGTCTCCGGGACCTCGAACTCGGTTCCGGAGCCCCAGCGGCGGGAGCGGACCGAACTGTCCGACCACAGGACACCGGAGGCGTCGCGGGCAAGCAGGTCGGGCGAGCCGTTGTCGTCGAAGTCGTGCTGCTTCGGCGTGCGCGTGACGGTGAAGGTGCCGGACCTGTTCAGAGCGGGGCCGAGACCGGACAGGGGCTCGGCGGTCAGCTCCCAGGTGTAGTCGCCGTTGTAGGCGATGCGGGTGTCGGGCGAGCCGAACTCGTTCCCGTTGCCGAACGTTCCCACCCACTCGGGGCCCATGGGGAAGCCGTCCGCGTAGTCGGTCCTGCTCCCGTCCATGCTGCGGCCCTGGGCGAAACCGTTCGAGGTCCAGTCGAAGGTCTTGCCGGAGCGGACGTGCCGCAGCCGCACCGTGGCCTTGGTGTCCCAGTGGTTGAGGAACCACTTGAACGAGACGTCGGAGTGCCGGTCCAGGTCGACGGGGTTCCGCATCAGGGGCTGCCGCAGTTCCGCGGTCTCGGTCGGCGAGCCGTTGCTCGCGACGAGGGTGGTGGCGAGCCGGCCGTCCGCGCCGAGCTCGACGCGGTGGACGCCCTGGCCCTTCCCCAGCCGGCCGCCGCTGGCCAGGACGCCGCCGTCGGCGTCCCGCGTCATGGTCTGGAAGTAGTCGAGCAGCTCGACCGGCGCGGCGTCGTCGGTCAGGTTCCGGGCGCGCAGGCCGTAGCCGGGCGTCAGATCCCGGCCGGCCCGCAGGGGCAGCCCGTCGAGGAGCCAGTCGCCCACCAGCTGCACCTCGGCGGTGCGGGGCATCCGGCCGAGTTCGACGGTCTTCCGCTCGGCCGTGCCCCGGGTGAGGACGACCGCCTGCGCCGTGCCGGTCGCGGCGTCCCGCTCCGCCCAGGCCACATGGGTGTCCGAGAAGGTGAGCGAGGAGGCCGACGCCGGGACCGCGTAGATCTCGGTGACCGCCCCCGCCGCGAGGTCCACCAGACCCTGGTTCCGGGTGCCGTCCGCGTCGGTGAAACCGACGACGCCGTACTTCGCGGTGCCGGGACGGACCGAGAAGTCCTCGGCCCCGGCGGGCAGGCCGGTGACCTGGCGGCCGCCCTGGGCCGTGTGGGCCCACAGCGCACCCGCGGCGGCGAGCGAGGTGAAGACGTACGGGCCGGCGATGCCCACCGCCTTGCCGTGGCCCGCGGGCAGCTGGTAGCGGGCCCCGGTCGCCATGTTGACCACGGTGTCGGTCACGTCGTCGACGAACTGGTCGCCGCCGACGGCCGAGACCGACGTCGTGTAGCGGCTCAGGCTGTAGGACCTGCCGTCCTTGTAGCTCGTCCAGGCGCGGACGTCGCCGTTGAACCAGAGGCTGTCGAAGAATCCGGCGCTGCCGGCCTCGTCGACCACGAAGTTCAGGGCCACCCGCGTCACGCCCTCTTGCGTCGCGGTGCCGGTCACCGTGTCCGCCGCGGTGGCCGGGACGGATAGGGCTCCGGCGCCGAGGGTGACGGCGAGGACGGTGGCCACGGAGGCCGCGGCGCGGCGGGTGACACGTACAGGAAGCACGGGCTCTCCAGACGAAGACGGGTCGGTCCGCGAATGAGAGCGGACGGACCCGTATGACAATCGATCAGGAGAAAGGGTTGTACGACCCGCTTTCGAAGAGGGTGTGGTAGAGGGCGTGGTGGAGCGGGTCAGGCTGAACGGGGGTGTACAGCCGGCCCGCGCCCTCGTGTCGCGTAGGCGATGACCGCGGAGGCGCCGGCGCTCACGACGGAGCTTCCCACCATGACCATCCCCACTCCGATGACGAAGAGGCCGCTGGCGTCGTCCGACCAGTCGTAGAAGGCGGCGACGGTCAGGCCGACGGTGGTGCCGATGACAGCGCCGGCGAAGTGGCGCCGGGACGCCGCCCAGTACACGGGTGCCAGCAGAGTCAGCACGAGCCCGATCACCTGCCACGCCTCGTAGGGGCCGGTCGTGGAACCATCCGGATGTACGTCCCGATGCTGGTCCCAGCCCAGCCAGGCAGCCCACACCGCCGACGTCACCAGGGCCAGTACGAGCGTCACCAGCAGTGGGTTGTCGAGCTTCCGTAGTTGTCGTCGCATGGCCCAAGCGTTCCGGCTCGCCGCGAAGGCGCCCAGAGCGCAGGTACTCACCGCACCCGAGTACTTCAGGCTCGATGCCGTGGGTGACAAGGAAGCAGAAGCCCGCACCGGCTCCCTCGACCGGGCGGCGAAGGCCCCCGACCGGTCGTGGTCGGGGGGCCTTCGCCGTCTGCTGGTGACATCAGCGGGCCGGGTCCCGCCCGGCCCTGTGGTGGGTCAGGAGACGTGGTTGTACGGGCCTCCGGTCAGCACCGGGCTGGAGATCCGGCCGGCGAAGGGCTTCCGGTAGTCGCCGGTTCCGGCGTAGAAGTAGCCGGTGTTGCCCGGGCCGTACGCGTACAGGTCGGGGCGGCCGTCGTTGTTGGCGTCGCCGATGCCGATGGTGTCGGTGTACGCGTTCCAGCCGCCGCCGATCTGCTTGCGTGCCGCGAACGTGCCGTCGCCCTTGCCGAGGTAGAGCCAGAGCACGCCGTTCCTGTCGCGGGCGACGAGGTCACCGGCCGCCGCACCGCCGATGTTGCCGGTTGCCGTGATCTGGTTGTACGTCCCCCAGCCGCTGTTGCCGATCTTCTGACGCTTGGCGAAGGGGACGCTGACGTCGCCGGTGTTCTTGTAGAGCCACAGCGCACCGGCCTTGTCGGTGGCGACGAGGTCGAGGCGGCCGTCGCCGTTCAGGTCGCTGCCGCCGGTGATCTGGGTGTACGTGTTCCAGCCGCCGCCTATGGACTTCCGGGCCGCGAACGACGCCCCGTAGCCGTTGCCGGTCACGTCGTACAGCCAGAGGACGCCGCTCTTGTCCCGGGCGACGAAGTCGGCGGAGCCGCCGCCGATGCCGCCGACGGTCTCGATCCGGTCGTAGATCGACCAGCCGCGGCCGATCTCGCCGGGCGAGTACTTCGCGACGAGGGTCTTCTTGGTGGTGTCGTACGTGGTGCGGGCCAGCGACAGCACGCCCTGGGCATCACGGGCGAGCAGGTCGGGGCTGCCGTCCCCGTCGAGGTCGTGCGGGGAGGGGATGTTCTTGGCGGCGGTGAAGCTGCCGGAGGCCTCCACGGCGGGGCCGACGCCGTTCTGCGGGCGGGCCGTGAACGACCAGTCGTACGTCCCGACCTCGGCGTCCTTGCCCATCTGGGACTCGGCCGCGATCTCCGACCACTGGATGCCGAAGACCCCGTCACCGTAGTAGTTGGGGCTGCCGGCGGACTCGCTGTAGAGGTGCAGCGTCTTGGAGAACGACTTGCCGGTCGCCCGGTGGGTGATCTTCAGGTCGACATCGGCGTTCTCCCGGGACAGCTTCCACTTGAGGGGCGCATGGCCGGCCATGTCGAAGGTGTGCGGGATCTGCGTACCGAGGTGGAGGAGCTGCACCGGCTTCCCGTTGGAGGCGACCAGCTCGGCGGCCGGCTTGCCGTCCGCGCCGAGGGAGATCCGGTAGAGCCCGTCGCCGTGCTGAACGGTGCCACCGCGCACGAACAGCGTGTTGTCCGGGCCGGGCTGGACCGACTGGACGTAGTCGACGAGCTTGACCGTCTCGCCCGAGGTCAGGGACTTCGCCGTGAAGGGCACCAGCGGTCGCGTGTCGCCCGTGCCGTCTCCCCCCAGGAGCCCCGGGGTCCCGTGCATCTGCCACGAGCCCAGCAGGCCGACGGCCATGGCCTCGCCCTCCCAGAGACCGAAGTCGGTCACGGTCTCGACGCCGGTGGCACGGTCCACGGTGTAGACCTTGCCCCCTTCCTCCGCCCAGACCAGGTGCGTGGCGGAGAGCGAGCTCCCGCTGGTGTAGTAGGCCTCGGTCTCGTGGGTGGATGCCACCTTGGCGGCGGCGAGGTCCACCACGGCGTACTCGTGCCGCCACGTCGCGGGGGACGTCGCGTTCCTCAGGGTGTAGCGGACGAGGACCGAGCCGTCACGCGCAGGGCTGGAGGTGATGTTCGAGGCCCCGGTCGGGATGCCTTCGACCTTCCGTTGCGTGACGGTGTCGCCGGTGCGGGTGACGAGGTGCAGCTCCGCGGATTCGTCGTCCTTCGCCACCTGCGCAAGGACCGTGTCCTTGGAAACGGCCTTCACGTAGGTGCCGTTCAGCGGGCGGAGGTCGATCGTGACGGTCCTGCCGCCGTCGGCCATGTCGCGGAGCTTCACGACCAGGGAACGGCTGGGGGTCGTACCCTGCCCGGTCATGATCACGTCGGATCCGGTGGCGTCGGCCACCGGGGCGTCGATGACGGTGCTCGAACCGTCCGCGAAGCGGGTCCACTTGAAGACCGGAGCCGAGGTCGGCTGTTCCCGCCCCTGGGTCAGGAATCCGGTCTTTCCGGCCGCGCTGAACGAGAACGCGTTCGTCGGGTACGGGACGGGAGCCGTCTCCGTCCCCGCCTCTGCCGTCACGGCGGCGGGCATCGGGGCGGCGGTGGCCGGGACGGACAGGGCGCCCGCACCGAGCGTGACAGCGAGGACGGTGGTGATCGCGGCGGAGACGCCCCGACGGGGTGTGCTTGCGGAGATCAAAGGTTCCTCCAATGGAAATCGGATCGACGCGTGATCCTGCTAGCGCCGTTCATGAGACTCCCGTTCGAACCGGAGGGTTGTACGCGTGTGAAGTCCGCACAGAAATAACCGAGTTGCCGAAGGCCCGGTACGGAAGGGCGGCGCGGGTCGAGCAGCCGATCGAGGTCCGGGGGACCTGGGGCCTTCGGGCTGGTGGGGGGCGTTGTGGGTCAGCGGCCCGAGAGTTTGTCGGCGATCGTGGCGATGCGGGACGTCTCCGCGCCGTGGCCGGTGATTTCCTGGCGGTCCGCCGTGCGGTAGGCCGCGTACATCGCCTGGACGCCGAGCCAGCGCAGGGGTTCCGGTTCCCACTTGCGGACCTTGTGGTTGACCCACGGGAGCGCGGTGAGGTCGGTGGGGCCCGACTGGCCGGAGTCCTGCTGGATGAGGTCGCGCAGGGTGCGGGCCGCGAGGTTGGCGGTGGCGACGCCCGAGCCGACGTAGCCGCCGGCCCAGCCCAGGCCGGTGGAGCGGTCGAGGGTGACGGTGGCGCACCAGTCGCGGGGGACGCCGAGGACGCCGGACCAGGCGTGGTCGATGCCGATGCCGGCGAGGCTCGGGAAGAAGCCGACGAGGATGTCGTGCAGGGCCTCGACCGTCTGGGGCTGGGTGCGGCCGTCGTTGTCCGTCTTCGAGCCGTAGCGGTAGGGGACGCCCCGGCCGCCGAGGGCGATGCGGCCGTCGGCGGTGCGCTGGGCGTACATGTAGGCGTGCGCCATGTCGCCGAGGGTTTCCCGGCCCTCCCAGCCGATGGCGTCCCATTGGGCGTCGGTGAGGGGCTCGGTGGCGATCATGGACGAGTTCATGGGGAGCCAGGTGCGGCGCTGGCCGGTGAGGGAGGCGGTGAAGCCTTCGGTGCAGCGCAGGACGTAGGGCGCGCGGACGGTGCCGTACGGGGTGATCGCGTGCTTCGGCTTGATCTCGGTGACCGGGGTCGACTCGTGGATCGTGACGCCCAGCGCTTCGACCGCGTCGGCCAGGCCCTTGACCAGTTTCACCGGGTGGAGGCGGGCGCCGTGGGGGGTCCAGGAGGAGCCGACGGCGCCGGTGACGCGGATGCGGTCGGCGGTCTCGCGGGCGCCGTAGAGCTCGCGCTCCTTCTCGCCGAAGGCGATCTCGACGGCGTGGAAGGCCTTGAGGCGGGCGAGCTGGGCGGGGGAGTGCGCGATCTCCAGGACGCCGCCGCGGTGGATGTCGGCGTCGATGTCCTCGGCGGCGCAGACCTCGACGATCTCGGTGACGGTGTCGTTCATGGCGTGCTGGAGGCGGACGGCGGCGTCGTGGCCGTGGAGCTTGGCGTAGCGGTCGCGGCCGGCGATGCCGTTGTACAGCCAGCCGCCGTTGCGGCCGGAGGCTCCGTAGCCGCAGAACTTGGCTTCGAGGACGGTGATGTTGAGGAAGGGGACGGCCTTCTTGAGGTAGTACGCCGTCCAGAGTCCGGTGTAGCCGCCGCCGACGATGCAGACGTCCGCCGTGGCGTCCCCGGGCAGGGGCTCGCGCGGGGCGGGGGTGCCTTCCTGCGCGTACCAGAACGAGATGCCGCCGTTGACCGTGCTGCTCCTGCTGACCATGGGCGGGAGGGTACTGGATGGCCGGGGGCCTTGGACCCCTGGATCGGGGTCTTTCGGCGGGGTGGGCGGGGTGGGGGTCCGGCCTAGGTTCGATGGTGCGGATTTCGTCGTTCCGAAAGGACCTTTTCATGCCCGTACGCAGGAGTGTTCGTGCTGTCGTGGCGCTGGCGGCGGCGGGGGTGGTGGGGCTCGGGGCGGCGGGGTGTTCGGCGTCGTCCGTGGCTTCGTCGCCGGCGTCGTTCTCGACCGCCGCGGCCGGGCTCACGACGGTGGTCGAGGGTCCGAGGATCGTCGTCGGCGACGCGGCGGCTCCGCACACGGCGACGGTGTTCCTGGACCCGCGGTGCAGCTACTGCGCCAAGTTCGAGGAGAGCGGGGGCGTGGCGCTCGCGGAGGCGGCGGCCGCGGGGAAGGTGCGGATCTCGTATGTCGTCGCGTCGTTCCTGGACGCGCGCAGTGGCGGGACGGCTTCGGCGCGGTCGGCGAACGCGCTGCGGGCGTCGGTGGAGGCGGGGAGGTTCGCGGAGTTCCAGGCGGCGGTGCTCGCGAGCGGTGGGGCGGAGGACCCGTTGCGGGTGGCGGACGGGGTGGAGGGGTTGCGGGGCGCGGAGTTCGACCGGGCGGTACGGGAGGAGTCGTACCGGGACTGGGTGGCGTCGGCCGAGCGGGTCTTCGAGGAGTCGGGGGTGGGCGGGACGCCGACGGTGCTGCTCGACGGGCGGGAGGTGGGTGTGGGCGGTGCGCTGTACGACGAGGCCGCTTTTGCACGGGTGCTGCGGGACGCGGGTGTGTCGGGTGTGCCGGGTGTGTGAGGGGCCGTCGGCGGCCGTCTCCTGCGGGGTGCGGTCGGAGGGATAGCGTCGGCGTGTGATCGGGATTCCGGCGGAACTGGTGGCGTCGCAGGCGAGGTTCAACGGGGAGGCGGGACGGGCGTTCGTGGCGGCGTTGCCGGGGCGGGCGCGGGAGTTCCTGGACCGGTGGGGGCTGCGGGTGACGGGGCCTTCGATGTACGGGATGGCGTCGCTGGTGCTGCCGGTGACGCGCGGCGCGGACGGTGTGCGGGCGGCGCTGAAGATGCGGTTGCTCGACGAGGAGAGTGCGGGGGAGGCGACGGCGCTCCGGGTGTGGGACGGCTCGGGCGCGGTACGGCTGCTCGCGGAGGACCCGGGGACCGGCACGCTGTTGCTGGAGCGGCTGGACGAGGGCCGGCATCTCTCGGCGCTGGACGACGCGCGCGAGGCGGTGCGGATCCTCGCGGATCTGCTGAGCCGGCTGGTGGCGGTGCCCGCGCCGGAGGGGATGCGGGGGCTGGGGGACATCGCGGCGCGGATGGTGGCGGAGACCCCGGGTGCGGCGGTGCGGCTGGGGGCGGAGGACGCCGCGTTGCTGTGGGACTGTGCGGCGGCGGTGCGGGAGGTGATGGGGGAGCCGGGGGACCGGTTGCTGCACTGGGATCTGCACTACGACAACGTCCTGGCGGCGGAGCGTGAGCCGTGGCTGGCGATCGATCCGAAGCCGCTGGTGGGGGACCCGGGGTTCGATCTGCTTCCGGCGCTGACGAACCTGTGGGAGGCGGATCCGGCGGCGGGGACGCTGTGGCGGTTCGATCTGCTGACGGAACGGCTGGGTCTTGACCGGGGGCGGGCGCTGGCGTGGACGCTGGGCCGGGTGCTGCAGAACGGGCTGTGGGACGTACGGGACGGGGAGGCGGCGCTCGATCCGCACCACGTGTCCATCGCGCGGACGCTGTTGGCCCGAGGCCGCTGACGGGGTGCAGGCTGGGCGCATGATTCGTGTCGCCACACCCGCCGATGTCCCTGTGATCCACGCCATGATCCGTGAGCTCGCGGAGTACGAGAAGTCGCTGGACGAGGTCCGCGCGACTCCCGGGCAGCTCCATGAGGCGCTCTTCGGCCCGCGTCCGGCGGCCTTCGCGCACATCGCGGAGTCCGACGAGGGCGAGCCGGTGGGCTTCGCGCTGTGGTTCCTGAACTTCTCGACCTGGCGCGGTGTCCACGGCATCTACCTGGAGGACCTGTACGTCCGCCCGTCGAGCCGTGGCGGCGGACACGGGAAGGCGCTGCTGGCGGAGCTGGCGCGGATCTGCGTGGAGCGGGGGTACGAGCGCCTGGAGTGGTCGGTCCTGAACTGGAACACGCCGTCGATCGACTTCTACGAGTCGCTGGGCGCGCGTCCGCAGGACGAGTGGACGGTGTACCGGCTGACGGACGACGCCCTGCGGGGGCTCGGGACGGGCGGGAGGAGCGGGGACGTCAGCGGGGACGTCAGCGGGGCGGGGGCCCGCTGACGTAGGTCGCTTCCTAGGGCTACGGGATGTCGCTTCCCGGGGCCGGGGCCGGGGCTACGGGATCAGGACCACCTTGCCGATCGTGCCCCGGGTCTCCAGGGCGCGGTGGGCCGATGCCGCCTCCGCGAGGGGGAAACGGTGGACCGCCGGGCGGAGGGTGCCGGCGGTGGCGGCGGCGAGGGAGGCGAGTTCGAGGTTGCGGACGTCGCCGCCCGCCTTCTGGAGCATGACGGGGCCGAGGACGGACTCCGAGGTGATGCCCCGGGCCGCGAGTTCCTCGTCGGTGAAGGTGAGGGGTTCGCCGTCGTGGAGGCCCGCGCCGGACCAGCCGAAGACCACGTGCCGGCCGCCCTTGCCGAGGAGGTCGACGGCCGCGAGGCCGGTGGCGCCGCCGACGGAGTCGAAGACGACCGTGGCGGTCCTGCTGCCCAGGAAGGCGCGGACCTGGTCCGGCCAGTCGGGGAGCTTGTAGTCGACCGCCAGGTCCGCCCCGTTCTCCTTGACGAGGGCGACCTTCTCCGGGCCGCCCGCGAGGCCGATGACGGTGGCGCCGGCGTTCTTCGCGTACTGGACGAGGAGCGTGCCGATGCCGCCGGCCGCGGCCGGGACGACGGCGATCGAGTCCGGGCCGAGTTCGGTGAACTGGAGGATGCCGAGCGTGGTGCGGCCCGTGCCGATCATCGCGACGGCCTCCGCCTCGCCGAGGTGGTCCGCCAGGGCGTGCAGGCGGCCGGCGTCCACGACGGCGAGTTCGGCGTAGCCGCCGGGGGCCATGCCCAGGTGGGCGACGACGCGCTTGCCGAGCCAGGACGGGTCCGTGCCCTCGCCGAGCGCGTCGACGGTGCCTGCGACCTCGCGGCCGGGAATCGTGGGCAGCTCGGCGGGGGCGGGGAAGGGGCCGGTCGCGCCGAGGCGCAGGGCCGTGTCGAGGAGGTGGACACCGGCCGCGGTGACCGCGATCCGCACCTGTCCGGGGCCGGGAGCCGGGTCCTCGACTTCTTCGTACGTGAGGTTCTCGGCCGGGCCGAAGGCGTGGAGACGGATCGCGTGCATGGTGGGCTCCCCGAAGAGTCGGTCGGTGTGGGCCGTACGTGGTGACGACCCACAGCTTTCAACCTCAAGTGGACTTGAGGTCAAGCGTCCTCGTCCTGAGCGCCAGCGACACCGCCTCCACCGCGCTCGTGAACGACACCTCCGACAGCACGCCCGGCGCCGCCACCTGGTCGCCCACCACGTACACGTCGTCGCCCCGGGCGATCGCCGGCCGGTCGCGCCAGGTCGTACCGGGCCGGTCGACCGCTCCCGTACGGCCGCCGGAGACGGCCTCGCGGCGCCAGACCGTACGCTCGCGCCAGCCCGGGAACCCGAGGTCCAGGAGGCGTTCGGCGTGGGCGACGCCGTCGGCCTTGGACTCGCCCGGGGCGATGGGCAGCTGGGCCTGGATCAGCTGCTCGCCGGCCGGGGCGAGGGAGGGGTCCTGCGCGGTGAAGCGCTCGATCCAGCCGGGCGCGTCCAGGTCCGAGACGATGAACGGGTCGCCCTTGCGGCTCCGCAGCGCCAGGTCGAACAGGACCGTGCGGCCGCTCTCTCCGCTGAGGGTCGGGTCGCCGAGGAGACGGGCGGCGGCCGCGAGGGAGGTGGCGACGACGACCGGGCCGTCGGCGACCGGCAGCGCATCGAGCCGGGACGAGGTCTCGATCCGTACGCCCGCCTCGCGGGCGTACGCGGCCATCCGCTCGACGAGCCGCCCCCAGCCGCCCCGGAGGTACTGCGCCTCGGGCGGCAGCGTGGTGGACCGGTGCAGTCGCTCCTGGACGAAGCGGGCCGAGAGTGCGCCCGGGTCGTGGTGGAAGAGGGCGACCGCGCTGAACGCGGCGGCCTGCCGGGCCGCGTCGGGGCCGGCGACCCGGGTGGCCCAGCTGAGGAAGTCGGTGTCGACGGGGGCCTGCTCGGCGGTGCGGAGCGAGTGGCGCAGGAAGCCGAGCGGTGGGATGCGGCGCAGCGCGCCGGCGAGGTGGAAGCGGAAGCGGGCCGCTTCGAGGGGCGGGACCTGCGCGAGGGGGCCGATGAGGCCGCGCTGCGCGAGCCAGGTCCAGTGGGGGCCCTTGCGGTAGAGCGCGTGCGGCCCTTCGTTGGTGCGGTACGGCCCGTCGGCGGTGCGGGCGCGGCCGCCGAGGGTCTGGTGGGCCTCGTGGAGGGTGACCGCGGCTCCCGCCTCGGCGGCGGTGATGGCCGCGGTGAGTCCGGCGAACCCGCCGCCGACGACGGTGATGTGGGTCCGGGCGCCGGTGCGGGGCGTGTTGTCCAGGTGCATCGCTTGCTCCCTCGTGTCGCTGGTACGAGGGGGACGGGCGAAGGGGGCGCGGATGTGACATCGGGGCGTTGTCAGTGGCGTACGTCACGATGGGGGCATGGTGACGGGCAGGGTGAGCGGCGGGGCGAACGGCAGGTCGAGTGGGGGAGGGAGCAGGTCGACGGGCAGGAGGAAGATCGCGGCGGCGCGGCGTCCGGAGGTGCGGCTGCCGCCGTTGGAGGCGTACGAAGGGGGAGGGCTGGAGCCGGACGGGGACTACGACGGGGTCGCGTTCGAGGGGCGTGACCTCTCCGGGCAGAGCGCGTCCGGGGCGCGGTTCCTGGAGTGCGCGGTGCGGGACTGCGCGGTGGACGAGACGCGGCTGAGCAGAGCGCGGATCCTCGACTCCGTACTGAGCGGCGTGCGGGGGGTCGGTACGGATCTGGCGGAAGCGTCGCTGCGGGACGTGGAGATCGTGGACGCGCGGCTCGGAGGGACGCAGCTGCACGGGGCGGTGCTCGAGCGGGTGCTCGTGAGGGGAGGGAAGATCGACTTCCCGAATCTGCGGACGGCGAAGCTGAAGGACGTCGTCTTCGAGGAGTGCGTCCTCGCCGAGCCCGATTTCGGGGCCGCGGTGCTCGAACGGGTGGAGTTCCGGGGGTGCGTGCTGAAGGGGGCGGACTTCAGCGGGGCCCGGATGAAGGACGTGGACCTGCGGACGGTGGAGCGTCTGGAGATCGCGCGGGGGGTCGACGCGTTGTCGGGCGCGGTGATCAGCACGACGCAGCTGCTGGACCTGGCGCCGGTGTTCGCGGCGCAGTTGGGGGTGCGGGTGGAGGACTGAGGGACGCCTTTTTGGGGGGACGAGGGGGTACGGGACCAGGCGGCCGGCCGCGCGTTACGGGACTCGGGGGAAGCGGGCCTGGAGGTCCCAGATCACGGGGTTGTCGCCGAGGCCCTCGTGCATGTCGGTGAGGTCGGCGACCAGGTCGTGCAGGAAGTCGCGGGCCTCGCGGCGTAGTTCGCCGTGGTTGAAGGTGAGTGGGGGCTCGTCGCCCGGCATCCAGTCGGCCTCCACGTCGACCCAGCCGAAGCGGCGCTCGAAGAGCATCCGGTCCGTGGACTCGGTGAAGTCGAGTTCGGCGTACTGGGGCTGCGAGGAGCGGCTGCCGCGGGGGTCGCGGTCCAGCTGCTCGACGATGTCGCAGAGCGCCCAGGCGAAGTCGAGCACCGGCACCCATCCCCAGGCTGTGGACACCTCGCGGTCGACCTTGGGGTCGGCGAGGTAGACGTCCCCGCAGAACAGGTCGTGGCGCAGCGCGTGGACGTCCACGCGGCGGTAGTCGGTCTGCGGGGGGTCGGGGAAGCGACGGGAGAGGGAGTAGCCGATGTCGAGCACGAAGACGATGCTCCCACGCGCGCCGACCCCACCCTTACCGGCGGGGACGACGGCTCGGGCGGCGGGCCGGTGGGGGGCGGGCAGGTGGAGGGCGGGGCGTCCCCCGGTCCCGGTGGGGGGCGGGTCGGCGAGACGCGGGGGCGCCGCCCGGCCCGGGGCGTCCCCCGGTCCCGGTGGGGGCGGCCCTACGCGAGGCGGCGCGGGGCGGGGCGGGACAGCCCTATGCGAGGCGGCGACGCCACCCGCACCGCTCCGGTGACGACGACGCCTGGGCGGGGGCATCGGGGAACGCGCCGGGGCCGACGTGACCCTGGTGGCCCGGCCTGTGGCCCTGGCGGGTTCACCGAAGCGGGCTGGGCGGCGCAGCCCGCGCTGCTCGGGTCGGCCGGGGCGCCGGGCGGGCGCGGGGACGGACGACGGGCGCGTGTTGCTTCGTCCGGCCCGTCGTCGGCCCTGGCGGGCGAGGTCCGTGCCCGCGCTAGGTGGCGCAGCCCCGCGCCGCTCGGGTGGGGCGGGCGCGGGGGCGGATCGTCGTCGGCTCCGCCGGTCCGGCGGGCTCCGCGGGCCTCAGCCTCGTGACCTGGTGGCGTGCAGGGTGCGGGCGAGCCTTGGGCCCAGCCAGCGCTTCAGGTGGCGTAGGGGTTGCAGGCCGTCTGCCGCGCGGTCCAGGCGGTAGTAGAGCTGCGGCGGGATGTGCGGCAGCAGGGGCGAGTGGCGCTGGCCGAGGAGGGCGAACATCTGGGCCGGGGGGAGCCGCATGTAGCGCGGCAGGTTCTCGTACCACCGCGCGCTGTAGCGAGCCGCGCTCTGCGCCGAGAGCAGTTCGGCGCGCCGCCGGGCGCCGTACCGGGTCAGCGCCCCGTCCAGGTCCCCGCCGCCGCGCAGGGCGTCCGCGAGGGCGAGGGCGTCCTCCAGGGCCAGCGTGGTGCCGGCGCCGATCGAGTAGTGCGTGGTGTGGGCGGCGTCGCCGAGCAGGACCAGGTTGCCGCGGTGCCAGACGCGGTTGGTCAGCGTGCGGAAGTTCAGCCACTGCGCCGCGCCGTCGTCCTGGCCGCGGCCGATCAGCGGCTGCCCGTCGAGGAGGTCGTGGAACAGCTTCTCCAGGAGGTTCAGGCTGTCGGACTCGCTCCTCGTGTCGAGCCCCAGCCCTTTCCACGTCTCCGGCGCGCACTCCACGACGCACGTGGACTGCTCGCCGCTGAACCCGTAGGCGTAACACCAGATCCAGCCATGCTCGGTCTCCTTGAAGGCGAAGCTGAAGGAGTCGAAGACCTTCGTCGTACCGAGCCAGATGTACGGGTTGCGGCCGGTGGTGACCTCAGCGCCGAAGTGGCCCGCGTACGCCTCGCGCAGCGCGCTGTTGACTCCGTCGGCCGCGACGACGAGGTCGGCGTCCGCCAGTTCCGGGGCGTCGGGCCCGGAGATCCCGTGCTCGAACTCGACGCGTACGCCCAGCTCCTCCGCCCGTGCGGCGAGGAGGGCGAGCATCCGGCGCCGGCCGATGCCGAAGCCCTCGTCGCCCCGGTGGACGGTCCGCTCGTCGCGGACGATGGCGACACCGTCGGTCCAGCGGACCGAGGCCTCGTCGACGGCCCGCGCCGACTCCGGGTCGCCCGCCCGCAGCTTGTCCAGGAGCCCGGCCCAGTAGGTCACGCCCCAGCCGTACGTGGAGCCGGCCGGGTTCCGTTCGTAGACGGTGACCTCGTGGGAGGGGTCCTGCCGCTTCATCAGGATCGAGAAGTACAGGCCGGCGGGCCCACCGCCGACGCAGGCGATCTTCACGTGCGCTCCCACAACGAGACGAGACGAACTGACACTCTGCGATAGAAAGGCAACGCAGAGTAGCAGTGTCCGGGGGGTCCGGGGCGTCAAGGGAGCAGACGCTGCTCCTTCGCCACGGCGACGGCACCCGCGCGGGTGTCGACGCCGAGCTTCGCGTAGATCCGGCCGAGGTGGGTCTTCACGGTCGCCTCGCTGATGAAGAGCGCGCGGGCGATCTCACGGTTGCCGAGGCCCTGTGCGAGCTGGCCGAGGATGTCCCGCTCGCGGTCCGTGAGGGTGGGCCCGGCAGCGCCGCGCATCCGGTCCATGACGCGGCTGGCGACCGGCGGGGAGAGTGTCGTCCGGCCCTGGGCGGCGGAGTGGATCGCGGCGAACAGCTCCTCCGGGCGCTCGGCCTTCAGCAGATATCCGGTCGCGCCCGCCTCGATGGCGCGGGTGATGTCGGCGTCGGTGTCGTACGTCGTGAGGACCAGGACGTGCACGCCGGTCGTCGAACCCGCGATCCGGCGGGTCGCCTCGACGCCGTCGATACCGGGCCCGAGCTGGAGGTCCATCAGGACGACGTCCGGGCGCAGCTTGGCGGCCATCGCGACCGCCTCCTCGCCGCTGCCCGCTTCGCCGACGACCTCGATGTCGTCGGCGCTGCCGAGCAGCGCGAGCAGCCCGGCGCGGACGACGGCGTGGTCGTCGCAGAGCAGGATCCGTACGGTCACGGCCGACCTCCAGGTTCGTGTGCCGTCATGGGGCGGCCTCGGTGTTCCGGGGCCGACGGGGCCGACAGTGCCGACAGGGCGGTGATGGGGCGGCCTCGGTGTTCCTGGGCCGACGGGGCGGGGACGGGGCGGCCTGGGTGTTCCGGGGCCGACGGGGCCGTGACGGGCCGGCCTCGGTGCTCGGGGGCGGACGGGGACGTGATGCGGCGGCCTCGGTGCTTGGGGGCGGACGGGGAAGTGATGCGGTGGCCTCGCGGCTTCTGGCCCCCGTCCGCCGCGTGCGCCTTCATCGGCCCGTCTCCGCGTTCGTGCGCAACGGGATCGCGGCCGAGAGCACCGTGCCCTCGCCCGGGGTGGACTCCACCGTCAGCGTGCCGCCGAGCTGGCGTACGCGCGCCCGCATCGCGGGCAGGCCGTGGCCCCGCACGCCCCCGCCGTCGCGCGCCGCGGCAGGGTCGAAGCCGCGCCCGTCGTCGGCGATGTCGAGGACCACCTGGTCGTCGAGGTAGGTCAGGGTCAGCGCGGCCGAGGTGGCGCCCGCATGCTCGCGGACGTTGGCGAGGGCGCCCTGCGCGATGCGCAGCAGCGCCGACTGGGCACGCTCCGGCAGCGGGACCGGCGCCCCGTCGACCCGGAACGCAGTCGACTCCCGTCCGGCCAGCATCCGCAGCGCCTCCTCCAGGCCGCCGCCCTCGGCGAGGTCGGCTGGGGCCAGGTCGTGGACGAAGCGGCGGGCCTCGGCGAGGTTGCGTTCGGCGATGGACTCGGCGGTACGGACATGGCGGCGCGCGGTCGACGGATCGCTGTCCCAGGTCCGTTCGGCCGCCTGGAGCAGCATCTGCTGGCTGGACAGGCCCTGCGCCAGGGTGTCGTGGATCTCCATCGACAGCCGCTGGCGCTCGGCGAGGGTCCCCTCGCGCCGCTCGATCGCGGCCAGCTCGCGACGGGTGCGGATCAGATCGTCGATCAGCGCCCGCTGCCGGTCCGCCTGCCGCTGCGCGTGGACGAAGACGGCGGTGGCGATGGCGGCGACGGCCGGCGGGGCGACGACGAGGTTGGGGTCGAAGCCGTCGTCGGAGAGCTGGACCTGCGCGGTGACGACGAAGACGGTGAGGAGGGTGACGAGGACGAGGGCGGCCCGTGGCGGCAGGGTGCGCATGCCGGTGTAGAAGAGCGGCACCGCGCACCAGGCGAAGCTCGGCGCGAGGACCACCAGGAGCATCCAGACGGCGACGACCGTGACCAGCCAGGCGATCCGGCGCGGGGTGGGGCGCGTGCCGAGCACGGGGCCGAGGAGGTACAGCGCGGCCAGCGCACCGGAGAGGGCGACGATCCAGGGGCTGCGGTCCTCCCACGGGTGCCGCAGCAGGAAGCGGGCCAGGGACGCGCCGAGGAGGAGGAAGAAGGCGAGGTGCATGACTCGCGCGAGCCAGCGCGAGTCCGGGTCCTCGTCCGGGTCCTGCGCCGTCACACGTACTCCTCTGACCGGGGGGAGGGGCCTTCTGACCTGGGGATACGTATCCATACTGGCCCAGGAGGACCAGAGGGGCATCAACCGATCGGCTGACACCCCCGTCGTCCATCATGCGCGACGGCGGCATCCGGTCCGTGGACCGTACAGGCCCGGATCCGGCCGGAGGATCGATGGCAGAGCGAACGAACGACCCGCCTCGCCTCGACTCGACCACCGCCCCAGCCTCAAGGAGCCCGCCATGAAGAAGAAGATCGTTTTCGGTGCCGCCACCGTCGCCATCGCCGCCGCCGGTACGTTCGGCGCCGTCTCCGCGAACGCCTCCGCCCCGGCCGCCGCGCCCGCCGTCGCCGCCAAGGCCGACGCGTCCAACCAGAACCTCCAGCAGACCACGCACCTGACGATCGAGGCCGCCACCAAGGCCGCGCAGGCCACCCTGGAGGCCGCCGAGGACGAGAACCAGCGCGTCACGGTCGCCGTCGTGGACCGCAACGGCAACACCATCGTGACCCTGCGTGGCGACGGCGCCGGCCCGCAGTCCTACGAGTCGGCCGAGCGCAAGGCGTTCACGGCGGTCTCCTGGAACGCGCCGACCTCCGTGCTCGCGGGCCGTCTCGCCCAGGCCCCGAACCTGAAGGACATCCCCGGCACCCTGTTCCTCGGCGGCGGCGTCCCGGTGACCGCCAAGGGCGCGCCGATCGCCGGCATCGGTGTCGCCGGTGCGCCGAGCGGCGACCTCGACGAGAAGTTCGCGCAGGCGGGCGCCGCGGCTCTCGCGAAGTAACCCTGAGCGGCCGCGCGAGCGGCCCGTAGGAGATCGGATCGGTGCCGCCCGGACCCCGCCGGGCGGCACCGAACGCGCTCCCGGCCCGCCGTGTCCCGCCCGCCCCGCCCGCCGTGCCCCGCCCGCCGTGTCCCGTACGGCGTGTCCCGTACGGGCGCGCCCGCCCCCGAACCCCGTCGGGCGGCACCGAGGCCCTACCCCTGCCTAAGATCGACTGGTGGACATACGGAGCCGAGCCGGCCTGGCAGCAGCCGTCGCCGCGCTGCTCGTCCTCGGCGGCTGCACCGCGAGCGCGGACGGCGGCGTCGACGTCGGCGGGGTGCGCGGCACCCCCGGCGCGGCCGGGCTGCGCGACCCGTACTTCCCCAAGCTCGGCAACGGCGGCTACGACGTCACCCACTACGCGCTCGACCTCCGCTACGAGCCCAAGGCCGGCCGGCTCGACGCCACGGCCATGATCACGGCCCGCGCCACGCAGGACCTCAGCGCCTTCAACCTCGACCTCGCCGGTCTCACCGTCGCCTCGGCATCCGTCGACGACGTCCCGGCCGCTGTCAACCGGGCCGGGAACGAGCTGACGCTCCGGCCCCGCGACGACATCGACAAGGGCGACGTCTTCCGCGCGAAGGTCACGTACGCCGGCGTGCCCCGGACGATCACGGACGCGGACGGTTCGAAGGAGGGCTGGCTGCGGACCGCGGACGGGGCGCTCGCGCTCGGTCAGCCCGCAGGCTCCATAGCCTGGTTCCCCGGCAACCACCACCCCTCCGACAAGGCGACGTACGACATCACGCTCACCGTCCCCACAGGGACGCAGGCGATCACCAACGGCGTACGGACCTCGGAGCGGACCGCGAACGGCCGGACCACGTCCGTCTGGCGTGTCGCCGAGCCGATGGCCAGCTATCTCGCGACCGTGGGCGTGGGCCGGTACGTGACGAAGGCCTCGGCGACCCCGTCCGGGCTGCCCGTGCTGACCGCCGTGGACCCGACCGTCGCCGCGAAGAGCGCACCGCTGCTGGACCGTATCCCCGAAGTCCTCGCCTGGCAGGAGGAGAACTTCGGCCCGTACCCGTTCTCCGCCACCGGCGCGATCGTCGAGCGGACCGGGGACGCGGGCTACGCCCTGGAGACCCAGACCCGGCCCGTCTTCCCGCAGGACGCGTTCACGCCGGAGATCCTCGCCCACGAGCTGGCGCACCAGTGGTACGGCAACTCGGTCACGCCCGCGACCTGGCAGGACATCTGGCTGAGCGAGGGCTTCGCGGTGTACGCGGAGTGGCTGTACGCGGAGGACTTCGAGGACACCCCGGCGCAGCGCAGCTTCGAGTCGGCGTTCGCCGTGGACGCCAACTGGGCCTTCCCGCCGGCTGAGCCGCCCGCGGCGGAGAACCTCTTCGACCCGCCCGTGTACCAGCGGGGCGCGATGGTCGTGCACAAGATCCGGCAGGCGGTCGGCGACGAGACGTTCTACGAGATCCTGGCGGGCTGGCCCGCGACCCACCGTCACGGCACCGCCTCCACCGCGGACTTCACCGCCTATGTGGAGGACGTGGCGGGTGAGGATCTCGACGACGTGTGGGATGTGTGGCTGTACGGGAAGGGGAGGCCGCCCGCGCCGTAGGTCCAGGCGCGAGGGAGGCTGTCAGCGTGGCCCGTCGGCGTTGAGCCGGGCGGCCTGGCGCGTCAGGTAGTCCCGTTCGGCGAGGTTGGGGGCCTTTCGGGCCGCCTCCGCGTACAGCCGTGCCGCCGTCGCCGGGTCGCCGTCGCGTTCGTGGAGGTACGCCGCCACCGCCGCGTACCGGGGCAGGGATTCGTCCAGCGCGGCGAGCGCCGCGAGCCCTGCGCGTGGTCCGTCGGCCTCGCCGACCGCCACCGCGCGGTTGAGCCGGACGACCGGACTGTCGGTCAGCCGCCCGAGCTCGTCGTACCACTCGACGATCTGCACCCAGTCCGTCTCCTCGGCGGTGGGCGCGTCGGCGTGGAGTGCCGCGACGGCGGCCTGGGCCTGGAACTCGCCGAGCCGGTCGCGGGCGAGGGCCGCCTGCAGGATCCGGACGCCCTCGGCGATCGCCCCGGTGTCCCACCGGCCGCGGTCCTGCTCGGCGAGCGGGACCAGGCTGCCGTCCGGCGCGGTCCGGGAGGCGCGCCGGGCGTGGTGGAGCAGCATCAGGGCGAGCAGCCCCGCCACCTCGGGGTGGTCGATCACGGCCGCGAGCTGCCGGGTGAGGCGGATGGCCTCGGCCGCGAGGTCGATGTCGCCGGAGTAGCCCTCGTTGAAGACGAGATAGAGGACGCGCAGCACGGTGGCGACGTCGCCGGGCTGGTCGAACCGGACGTCGGAGACGGTTCGCTTGGCCCGGCTGATGCGTTGGGCCATCGTCGCCTCGGGCACCAGGTACGCGTGGGCGATCTGGCGGGTGGTCAGCCCGCCGACGGCGCGCAGGGTGAGCGCGACGGCGGACGAGGGCGTGAGCGACGGGTGGGCGCAGAGGAAGTACAGCTGGAGTGTGTCGTCCACCGCGGGGGCGGGGCCGGGCGCCGGTTCCTCGTCGACGCGGTCCTCACGGCGGCGCCGGGCGGCGTCCGCCCGGGTCGCGTCGAGGAACTTGCGCCAGGCCGCCGTGACCAGCCAGCCCTTCGGATCGCGGGGCGGGGAGGCGGGCCAGACGCGCACCGCCTCGACCAGAGCGTCCTGTACGGCGTCCTCGGCCGCCGCGAAGTCGGCTCCGCGGCGGACGAGGATCCCGAGGACGCTCGGGGTGAGGCTCCTGAGCTGTGCCTCGTCCATCAGTGGGTCACTCCGTGATGGTGGGGGGCGCGGCGAGGAACGGGCGCAGCTCCAGCCACTCGTGGATCGGCTTCCCGCCGGCCCCGGGGGCGGCCGACAGCTCTCCGGCCAGTTCGACGGCGCGGTCGTAGCTGTCGACGTCGATCACCATCCAGCCGGCGATCAGGTCCTTCGTCTCGGCGAACGGGCCGTCGGTGACCGGCGGGCGCCCCTCACCGTCGTACCGCACCCACGCTCCTTCGGGAGCGAGCGCCTCGCCGCCGACGTACTCGCCGGACTTCTCCAGCCGGTCCGCGAAGTCCCGCATGTACTGCACGTGGGCCGAGATCTCCTCGGGCGTCCACCGGTCCATGGGGATGAAGTCCGCCGGAACCGGGGCGCCGCGGTAGTGCTTGAGAAGCAGGTACTTGGCCATGGTGGTTCTCCTCGGTGCTGATGCGATCCATTGTGGTCGCGTTCACCCCTGGGACGGAGCCGCTTCCGGGTTCTCGACATCCCCGCGGAAGTTTCTTGGCGCGAGTTCTTTGCGCAGGACGACGCAGGGCCGGGCGTGGGCGCGGTCCGGTCGGCGCGCGGTCTCCTCGTAACCGAGGGCGGTCCAGAAGGCGAGGGCGTCCGGGTTGTTCTCCAGGACCGCGAGCCTGAGTCCCGTACGGCCCGCGGCGCGGAAGCGGTCCTCGACTGCGGTGGCGAGCCGGCGGCCGTGACCGGCGCGCCGGGTGCCGGCGTCGATCATCAGCAGGCCGAGCCAGGGGTCGGGGTCGGCCGGGTCGGGGTGGTGGGCGAGCGTGACGGCGATGCCGACGAGCCGGCCCTCGGAGCGGGCGAGCAGGACCTCGGTGCCGGGCTGCGCGAGCTCGTCGGCGAGGGTGGCGGCGACCTGTTCCGGGCGGATGTCGTCGGGGTCGGGGAAGTCGCCGGTGAGTTCGTGGAACGCGCGGTTGGAGGCGTACAGCGCGGTGAGTTCGGTGAGCAGGGGGCCGGGGAGGGCGTGGGGCTCGGCCGGGGTGAGCGGTTCGACGATCACGCGGGCAAGGGTAGAGCCCCGGCGCGCGGGCCGCGCCGGGGCTCTCCAGTGGTCCGACGTCACGTCACGTCAGGTCCGTGGCCGTACGCCCGGTCCCTGCGTCACGTACGTGCGTACGCGGGTACGTGCGTACGCGTGTACGCGGGTACGTGTGTCCGTCAGAGGTTGACGCCGAAGTCGCGGGCGATGCCCTCCAGGCCCGAGGCGTAACCCTGGCCGACCGCGCGGAACTTCCACTCCTGGCCGTTGCGGTACAGCTCGCCGAAGACCATCGCGGTCTCGACGGCGGCGTCCTCGGAGAGGTCGTAGCGGGCGATCTCGGCGCCGCCGGCCTGGTTGATGATGCGGATGTACGCGTTCCGGACCTGGCCGAAGTTCTGCGAGCGGTTGACCGCGTCGTAGATGGAGACCGGGAAGACGATCTTGTCCACGTTCGGGGGCAGCGCGGCGAGGTTCACGTTGATCTGCTCGTCGTCGCCGCCGCCCTCGCCGGTGCGGTTGTCACCGGTGTGGACGATGGTCTGGTCCGGCGTGGACTTGTTGTTGAAGAAGACGAAGTGCGCGTCGGAGGCGACCTTGCCGGCGGCGTCGACGCCGATGGCCGAGGCGTCGAGGTCGAAGTCCGTGCCGGTGGTCGTGCGGACGTCCCAGCCGAGGCCCACGGTGACGGCGGTCAGGCCCGGAGCCTCCTTGGTCAGGGAGACATTGCCGCCCTTGGACAGGCTTACAGCCATGGGATGTGCCTTTCTTCGTGACCTTCGTGATGTCGTCACACGGGATAACGCGGACGGTGCCCCGCCGGTTCCACGGTCCAGGACCGGTGTCGACGCGGTGCGAAAACAGGATGACGTGCGGGAGCCCGTCCGGGGAACATGGATGACATGTCCGGTCCCTATCTGATCCGCGGCTCCGTCTCGCTGCCCGAGGCCGAGCTCATGTGGCGTTTCTCGCGGTCGTCGGGGCCGGGCGGGCAGCACGTCAACACCAGTGACTCGCAGGTGGAACTCCGCTTCGACCTGGCGTCGACGGAGGCGCTGCCCGAGGTCTGGAAGGCGCGCGCCCTCGAACGGCTGGCCTCGCGGATGGTCGGCGGGGTGGTGACCGTCCGCGCGTCGGAGCACCGCTCGCAGTGGCGCAACCGCGAGACGGCGGCGGTGCGTCTCGCCGCGCTCCTCGCGGAGGCGACGGCCCCACCGCCGAAGCCGCGCCGGGCGACGAAGATCCCACGCGGGATCAACGAGCGCCGGCTACGGGTGAAGAAGCAGCGCTCGGAGACGAAGCGCGGCCGTCAGGGCCGCGACTGGGGCTGACGGGCACCCGCCCGCGCTGTCCCGCGCCCGAGTCGTCCCGCGCCCGAGTCGTCCCGCGCCCGAGTCGTCCCGCGCCCGAGCCGCCGCGCGCGTACTGTCACCCGCCCGCCGTCACCGCTCAATCTCGCCCGCGCCCGAGTCGTCCCGCGCCCGCGCTGGCACCCGCCCAAGCCGCCGCGCGCCGCGCCCGCACGGAGCGTGTCATGCCAAGTGCCGGTACTTGCCCCGGAAGTACGTCAGCGGGGCGTCCTGTGTCGCGCTCGGGACCGCCGACGTCAGGACGCGGGCCACGACCAGGGTGTGGTCGCCCGCCACCACGCGGTTCTCCGTGCGGCATTCGAGCGTCGCCAGCGCGCCGGTCACCAGAAGGGCGCCGCTCTCCTCGCCCCGGGTGGACGGGACGTCCGCGAAGAGGAGGCGGTCGCTCACGCGGCCCTTCATCGCGAAGCGGCCCGCGATGTGGCGCTGGTTCTCGGCGAGTACCGAGACCGCCCACACCGGGACCTCCGTCAGCAGGTCGTCCATGCGGGAGCCGTTGCGCAGGCTCACCATGACCAGGGGCGGGTCCAGGGAGACCGACATGAACGCGGTCGCGGTCATGCCGACGTCCTCGCCGCGCGGGCCGTCATCCGGGTCGTGGGCCGTCACCAGGACCACGCCCGCCGCGAGGCGGGACATCGCCGCCCGGAACTCGTCGTTGCTCACCCCCTCAGCATGAGGGATCGCCAGATCCGAGGTGGGGGGCGAGGAGAGGGTCGTCGTCAGCACATCGGCACGCTAGCTCCGCGCCGGGGGCCGACACATCGGGCCCCGGGACCAGACCGGGCCCCTCGCCGGTCCTAGGACCTCGTACGGCCCGGAACGGTGACACGTGACGCACCGGTAGCTTGCCCAGCGTTCACTTTGCGTTCATGAAGGGCGGGGGGTGCTTTCCGGTACCCCCTGACACCCTTCATCACGTCTTGTGACTTGAGTCACAGAGCGCAGTATTTGTTGACCCTGTGTACCGGGTGCACAGCTCGCTGTGATTCAGTGGCGGAGACAGTGCAGTACGAGAGCCGATGAGAACCCTGGAGTTGCTGTCGAGGTCTCGGGGAGAGCGAGCGATGGAGACCGAGTCGGAGCCGTACGTCCGTCTTGCGACCCTGCGGCAGCTGCATCAGGTCGTGGCCGACCTCAATACAGCCCGCAGTCTGGCGGACACCCTGCAGACCGTCGCCGACGGCATCGTCGCGGGCCTCAACTATGAGCTGGCCTGCGTCAACCTCGTACGCCCCGACGGAGATCTCGTCGTCGCCGCCTTCGCCGGCAGTCCCGCGGCCGAAGCGCTGATCACCGGCCGTGTCGGCTCCCGCGCCTCCTGGGAACGCCGCCTTTCCATGGGTGTCGCCTGGGGTGACCTGCGGTTCATACCGCACACCGAGGGCTGGGTCCTCATCGAGGACGACGTCCCCCAGTGGCACACCGAAGGACCCGCGCCGCGCTTCGAGGACGAGTGGCATCCGCACGACCGCCTCTACGCCCCCATGTACTCCCCCGGAGCTCGCTCCGCTCACCCGGGAGGACCCCCAGGCTCCGGCCGCGAGCTCCTCGGCGTCATCTCCGTCGACCGGCCCCGCAACGGCAGGCACCCCGGCCCCTGGGGCCAGGAGGCCCTGCAGATGTACGCCTCCCAGTCGGCGATTGCGATCAGCAACGCCCGGCTGCGAGCAAACATGCAGCGCGCCCTCGTCCGTCTGGAGCGTGAGCAGCAGGCCCTGCGCGCCAGCGAAGAGTCGTTCCGCCAGGCCTTCGAGTACGCCCCCTCCGGCATGGCCATCGCCGAGATGGGCGGCGACCAGCACGGCCGGCTGCTGCGCACCAACGACGCCCTGTGCCGCCTCCTCGGCCGGCCCGCCTCCGTGATGCGCCGCTACTCCTTCGCCGACCTCGTCCACCCCGAGGACATAGGGACCCTGCTGCGTACCTCCGCCGAGGGCGGACGCGCCGAGCTGCGGCTCGGGCGCCGCGACGGCACGTACGTCTGGGTCTCGCTCCGTAACTCGGTGGTCGCCGACACCGCCGACGGCCCCCGCTTCCTCCTCACCCATGTCGAGGACATCGAGGAGCGCAAGCGTCACGAGCTCCAGCTCGCCCACCGCGCCTCGCACGACGCGCTCACCGGCCTGCCCAACAGCGCCGAGCTGCGCTCCCGGCTCAGCGCCCGGATCTGCGAGCGCCCGCACGCCACCCCCGAGGCCGACTACGACGCCCCGTACGGGCACGAACACGGCTTCGGCTTCGACGCGGGGCCCGGCGCAGGCGGTCCGTACGACCACCATGTGCACTCCGTCGCGCCCGCCGGCGGGGACATCGACGACGGGACGAAGGGGCTCGCCGTCCTCTTCTGCGACCTCGACGGCTTCAAGTCCATCAACGACCGGTTCGGGCACCACACCGGCGACGCCGTCCTCATCGAGGTCGCCCGGCGGCTCACCACCGGAGTACGGGACGGGGACACGGTCGCCCGTCTCGGCGGGGACGAGTTCGTCGTCCTCGCCGACGGCCTCGGCGCCGCCGACGCGGCGGACCTCGCCGTACGGCTCCGTAACGCGATCATTCCGCCGATCCGGGTCGACGGGCGGGCGGTCCGGGTCGGGGCGAGTTTCGGCATCGGCTGGGCCGAGTGCGGCATGACCGTCGAAGAGGTCCTGAACTCCGCCGACCAGCGGATGTACATCGAGAAGCGGTCCCGCGCCAAGGTCCACCGCCGCGCCGGATAGAGGGCCGCTCCATGCTCGCCTGTCAAGGACCGGATCGTCGGCTTCCCCGTTCGGGGTAGGCTCGGCCGGTCGGCGACGGCTGGCGAGCATGGATAGGAGTGACCGGATGGCTGCCGGTAACGACGGCGCGAACACGCCCGAGAACGACGATCCGTTCGGCTACCTGTATGCGGACGGCCAGGCGGCGGGTGCCCAGCCCCCGGGCCAGGGCGGTGGCTACGGCTACCCCGGGCCGGCCGCGCAGCCGGGTGTCCCCCGAACCTCGTACAACCAGGTCAGAACGGTCGGCGAGCGCCAGTACGGCGGCCAGCAGCAGTACGGCCCGCCCGCCGGGCAGGTCCCGCAGCAGCCCGCGTACGGCCAGCCGCACCCGCAGTACGCGGCGCCGGAGACCTACCCGGGCGGCCAGCAGACCCGGCAGTCGCCGATCCCGCACCAGCGCGGCGGCGGGGGCCGTGGCCCCAACACGCGTGGCCTGCTGGTCGGCGCGATCGCGGTCGTCGCGGTCGTCGTGATCGGTATCACGGCGGCCATCCTGACCAACAAGGGCGGCGAGGAGACCAACGGCGGTACCGCGGGCGGCAAGCCGACCGGCGGCTCCTCCGAGGTCTCCGAGAGCCCGAGCACCGAGCCCAGCGCCGAAGAGACCCCGGCGGCGCTGCCGCAGCAGGACGCGGCGGTCCTCCAGCTCGGCGGCAGCGCGCACCTGGAGAAGACCATCAAGGGCGCGAAGGGTGTGGGCGGCACCTACGTGACCGGGTTCAACACCGTCGGTGCGTCCGTGACCTGGAACACCGAGGTCCCCGAGGCCGGCACGTACAAGATGGAAGTGCGGTACGCGGTCCCGGCCAAGGACGCCAACGCCACCGTGACCGTCAACGGCAAGGCGAACACGAAGCCGATGAACCTGAAGAACTTCATCGGTTCGTCGGACCCGAACCTGGAGAAGAACTGGCAGACCACCTGGTCGCAGGTCTCGCTCCAGAAGGGCAAGAACGAGATCAAGCTCTCCTGCGAGCCCGGCAACCAGTGCGACGTGATCCTCGACTGGGTGAAGATCAGCAACCTCTGATCCGGTCGGCCCGCAGGGCACCCTGATACAGACACCCGGCGCCGGGGGGGGGGGGGGCCCCCCCCCCCCCCCCCCCCCCCCCCACCCCCCCCCCCCCCCCCCGGGGGGGGGGGGGGGGGGGGGGGGGCCCGCCCG
>NZ_JBIBEO010000012.1:0-109127 GCF_042902595.1 Streptomyces sp. NPDC012508 | reverse complement strand
CTGCACCGTCCGGCGCGCGGGCCCGGCCGCTCCCCTCGGGCCCTGGCCCCCCGCCCGGCCCCCCCCCCGCCGCCCCCCCCCCCCCCCCCCCCCGGGGGGGGGCCGCCCCCACCCCCCCCCCCCCCGCCCCCGACTCACATGCCGACCCCGTCGCCGCGGGGGCTGGGCGGCGCCTGCTGGGGCCCGGCCCGTCCCGGACCGCTCTCTCCGGCGCCGGGCGCCGGGGCGGAGGTACCGCGCCGCTCGGCGGCGCCGGGCTGCTTGTGGGTGAAGCCCGCCTGCCACGAGGGCGCATTGTTCTCGGGAGCGGCGGGCGCAGGGCCGCTCCTCGGGGCGGGCTGGGTGTGCGTGAAACCCGCCTGCCACGCGGGCCGGGGCTGCTCCGGTGCGGGTTGCTGAGGTGCGGGGGTCTGCGGCGCGGGATTCTCCTGACCGGGGGGCTGCTGGCCGGGAGTCTGCTGCCCAGGGGTCTGCGGTGCCGGGGTCTGCTGCCCGGGGGTCGCAGGCGCCGGGGTCTGCGGCCCGGGGGTTCGCGGCCCTGGACCTTCCTGCTCCGGACCTTCCTGCCCGGGACCTTCCTGCCCGGGTCCCTCCTGCCCGGGTCCCTCCTGCCGGGGACCTTCCTGCCCCGGACCCTCCTGCCCGGGCCCCTGCCGCTGTTGGCCGATGGCGGCCTGCTGAGGCGCCTGTTGCTGCCCTTGTTCCGGCGCCTCGGGCCTAAGTACCTGCCCGTTGGGTCCCTGGACCGTGCGGGCCGCGTCCCGCTCCTGGGCGGTGGCCATCATTTCGGGCCCGCGCTGCGGCAGCGGCGTCTGCTCCATGGTCGCCTGGACCAGGGCCTGCACGGCGTGGTCCCAGGAGTACTGCTGGAGTACGTCCCGCAGGTAGAGGGCGTCAGCCTGGCGCTGGGGGAGCTCCTCCTGCAGCCGGTTGATCGCCTGGAACCACGCTTCGGCACGGTCGCCACCGTTGGGCGGCTCGGGTACCACGACCCGCTCGCCGATCTCCTCCGGCACCCGATCGGTGTCCTGGAAGAACATCGCGGCGCCGCTCTCCTCGTTGACCAGCACCGGGACTCCATGGGCAAGGCCCTCGGGCGCCACCATGCCGTAGCCCTCGTGCTTCGAGGGCATGATCACCGCGTGGGAGTTCCTGATGTCCTCATTGAGCTCTTCGACGTTGCTCGTGCGGCCCTTGACCGTCGCGTTTCCGCCGCTGAGCTCTGCGATTCTGGCCGTAGCATCTGCTAGTTCCTCATCCTTGACACCTCGGACGGTGAGGTGGATGGAAACGCCGGCCTCGTTCAGCAGGGCAACCGCCCTCGCGGCGTCGTCCATGCCCTTGAGGGGGTCACTCACCCGTCCCATGACCAGGAGGTTCAGTCGGTCCGGTGCGGGGTCGTGCTGCACCGGATCGTAAATTCGGGTGCCCGGGACCACTTCATGGGAATGGGGAATGTTCGGACCGTCTTCGGAAAGCTGCCTGCTTACTTCCGACAGAAGAGGTCCGACTCCGGCCGCGACATCCGCGCGCGCCATTGTTGCCCGCTCGACAGCAGAGTCCCTGGCCGCCTTTCCCTGCGCCTTCTCGAGGGGATCTCCCTTGAAGAACGGCAGCCGTTCAGGGCTTGTGTGCAGGAAGTGCACCATGCGTGCTTCCGGGTACCAGTTCTCCCGCAGTTCAGCAGCGGCCGGTCCGGAGAAGCGTGAGTGCCCGATGATCATGTCGTAGGGCTGGCTCGCCGGATCTTCCAGACCGTACTCCGTGGGATCCTGGCCGGCGAGATGCTCGATCCAATCCCGTCGCTCCATCCCCCCTTGAGGCTGCGTCTGCACGATCCTCTGTATGCCCTCGTGCTGGGGCATTTCAGGGTTGGCCGTGAACAACGTGACGTTGTGGTGGCGGGCGAGAGCCTCGGCCATCTCCTGGTTGAAGACCTCCACGCCTCCCTCGCCTCGGCCGCTGTTGTCCGACACGACGAGAATGTTGTACCGCTTTTTAGCCATTGGTCCCCCCGTATTCCTCAATCACCGCTCGCCCCGTGTCAGAAGCCGTAGGTTTCCGCCAGTTCGCGGCCGATTCCTTCGGAGATGAATTCCGTCAGGTCGAAGGCGGAGAGGTGCATGATGCCGGATTCCGCACCCGGGTGGATCCTCGCGGCGTACTCGTCCAGGAGCTCCGCCAGAATTCCCGCGCGAACGGCGGAGATGGCGACGTGATCCGGGTCCCCCTTCTCGCGGAAGATGCGGCGCTCTCCGGGGTGCGGTGCCCTTGGCTTCTGTCCGAGTTCCTCACGGCGGGCGAAGGATTCCGCCGTGTCTCCGATCGGCCTGGGAACCGGCTGACCTTCGGGCCACTGCACTCCGGCGGTCGAGTGCACGCTCGGGTCGATCAACTCGTGCCGTTCCCGCCAGAACACCCGCGCCCGCCCGGCCAGCAGATTCTGAACGTCCTGCGCCGCCTTGGTTGTCGTCGGTTTCACCGAGGCATCCCCGGTCTGCCGCATGTACGCCAGGGTTGGCATGTTCTCCGACGCGCGCGAGGCCGCCCGGAACAGTGCGTCATACCGAGGCCGCAGGTCGTCCACGTCGGACGGCCGGTGGGACACCCGCGCCACGTTGACCGACCCGACCGGGTGCGGTGTCGGGGCGGACGCGCCCATCGCCGCCCGCAGGTCGTCGGCCGCGACGTGCACCAGTCGGCTCAGCTCCGCCGTGTCCCCGGCGATTTTCAGCGCGGGCCGGCCCGGCGCAAGCCTGTTGACCATGTCACCGAACGGGAAGGTCAGCGTCATCATGTGCCCCTCAGGCACGACCACCGCCCGCCCCGGCACCAGGTAGTCGTCCAGAAACGGCTCGCTCCGGGTCTCCCACGGACCCGGATCCGCGGCCATCCGGGCCTCCCACTCCGCCACCGCCTCCGCGAAGGTGATCGGGCGGTCGACCGGCCCGGCGGCACGCCGAGAGATCAGATGGCGCGCCGGATCCGAGGGTTCCCCTTCCTGCGGCGCGGGGCCTTCGGAGACCGACAGAGCCGCCTCCAACTCCCGCCACGTCGCTCGGCGTTCCTCCGACCACCGTCCGCCCCCACTGTCCAGGCGCCACACCCTGTTCTCCTGGACCCACATCATCCGCGAGGCCGCCGAATAGATCATTTCGTATGCGTCGGCAAGTTCCAGTTGGCCGCTCATCCCGACTCTCCTTCACGATCGATCAACTCACCCACATCCTCACATCGCACATGCGATCCGATCATCTTCGCGGGTCGAGCTGTTCTTGTGGCGCCCCGTCAGGAAGACGGCAGCCGTGAGCCCCGTGGGACCTTTCGGTTCCGCGGGTCGTCGGATTATGCGGCCTCGGCCTCGTCCGTCACCGTCACCCGGGTCAGCAGGTCCTCGTACGCCCCCCGGTCGAACTCGCCCGCCACCGGGGAGAGCACCGTCGCCGCCGAGAGGGCTACCGCGTGGGTGAGGCGGTCCGGCCAGGGGAGTTCGTCGACCAGGCCCGCCAGGAGGCCCGCGACGGCCGAGTCGCCCGCGCCCGTGGGGTTGCCCTTCACCGCGGCCGGCGGGGCCGCGTGCCACAGGCCGTCCGCGGTGGCGGCCAGCATGCCCTGGGGGCCCAGTGAGGAGACCACCGCGTGCGCGCCGCGGCGGCGGGCGTCGCGGGTGGCGCGGTGCGGCTCGCGGGAGCCGGTGAGCTGGGCGAGCTCGTCGGCGTTCGGCTTGACCACGTCGGGGCGGGCGGCGATACCGCGCCGCAGGGGCTCGCCGCTGGTGTCGAGGAGGACGGGGACGCCGGCGGCGCGGGCGAGCCGGATCAGCTCCGCGTACGCGCCGACGTGGATGCCGGGCGGCAGGCTGCCGCACAGGGCCACCGCGCGGGCGCCGGCGAGCAGCTCGGTGTAGCGGGCGGTGAGGGCGGACCACTCGGCGGGCGTGATGGTGGGGCCGGGCTCGTTCAGCTGGGTGGTGTCGCCGGTCGTGGTGTCGACGATCGCGACCGTACGTCGGGTGGGGCCCGCGACCGGGACCAGCTCGTCGCGGACGGGGCTCGGCGCCAGGTGTCCGCGCAGGATCTCGCCCGTGGAGCCGCCCGCGAAGCCCGTCACGACCGTCTCGTGACCGAGGGCCGCGAGGACGCGGGCGACGTTGAGGCCCTTGCCGCCGGGACGTTCGATCACCTGCGTGACGCGGTGGGAGGCGTGCGGGGTGAGGGCGGGGACGCGGTACGTGAGGTCCAGAGCCGTGTTGAGGGTGACCGTAAGAATCACCTGCCGTACCCCCGTAGCCCGTCGAAAGTTCTTGGAACAGCCGTAGAACGCGCCACGATCATGCCAAACGGAAGGCGGTTGGCCCAGTCCCCGGGCCAACCGCCTTGCGCTGTGCGGGCGCGATCAGGCCGACTGCGGCTCGACCACCCAGGTGCCCTTGCGCATCACGCCCTTGACGTCGAAGTCGGCGTCGAGGACGACGAGGTCGGCGTCCTTGCCGGGCTCCAGCGACCCGACCCGGTCGTCGATGCCGAGCACCCGCGCCGGGTTGGCGGAGATGGCCTGGACGACGGACTCGACGGGCAGCCCGTCGACGGTCGCGGCCCGCTTGAACGCGCGGTCCAGGGTGAGGGTCGAGCCCGCGATGGAGCCGCCCTCGACGAGTCTCGCCACGCTGTCCTTCACCTCGACGGCCAGCGTCCCGAGCATGTACCGGCCGTCGCCGAAGCCCGCCGCGTCCATCGCGTCCGTGATGAACGCGACCCGGCGCGGCCCCGCGTGATGGAACGCCAGCTCCAGGGCGGCCGGGTGCAGATGCGTGCCGTCGTTGATGAGCTCGACCGTGATCCGCTCGTCCTCCAGGAGCGCGGCGATCGGGCCGGGGGCGCGGTGGCCGAGGGCGGGCATCGCGTTGTAGAGGTGGGTCGCCACGGTGGCGCCCGCGTCGATCGCCTCGACGGTCTGCTCGTACGTCGCGTCCGTGTGGCCGATCGCGGCGACCACGCCGTGTTCGGCGAGGAGGCGTACGGAGTCGATGCCGCCGGGCAGTTCGGTGGCGAGGGTGACCATCCTGGCCTGGCCGCGGGCGGCGTCGATCAGTTTGCGGACGTCGGCCGGGTCGGGGTCGCGCAGCAGCGTCTCGTCGTGTGCGCCCTTGCGGCAGGGGGCGATGAACGGGCCCTCGAAGTGGATGCCGGCGATCTCGCCCTGCTCGGCGAGTTCGGAGAGCAGTCCGGCGCGGGTGCTCAGGAAGTCCATCTCGCCGGTCACGAAGGAGGCGACGACGGTGGTGGTGCCGTGCAGCCGGTGGGTGTGGACGCCGGTGAGGATCTCGTCCACCGTGCCGGAGGTGAAGGAGGCGCCGCCGCCGCCGTGGTTGTGCATGTCGACGAAGCCGGGGACGACCCAGTGGCCGGTGAGGTCGATCGCCGGCGCGTCGGCGGGCGCGGCGCCCGCGATGCGACCGCCGTCGACGATCACCCGTCCGTTCTCGACGATGCCGGTCGGCAGCACCACACGGGCACCGGCGAGAACTGTGGAAACGGCCATCAGGCGGATACCTCCGAGTCGAGGGAGAGAAGGTCCCAGGCGAGGAGGCCCGCGCCCAGGCATCCGGCGGTGTCCCCGAGGGCCGCGGGGACGACGGCGGGCAGCTTCTGGAACGTGACGCGTTCCTCCACGGCGGCCCTCAGTGGTGTGAACAAGGTTTCCCCGGCCTCGGCGAGACCGCCACCGATGATGAGCGTGCGGGGGTCCAGCAGGGTGAGCGCGGTGACCAGGCCGTCGGCGAGCGCGTCGACGGCGTCCTGCCAGACCCGTACGGCCCTGGTGTCGCCGGACTCGACGGCCTTGGCGCAGTCGGCGGCGTCGGCGTCCGGGTCGCCGGAGGCGGCGGCCCAGGCGTGGGAGACGGCGGAGGCGGAGGCGTACCGCTCCAGGCAGCCGCGCTGGCCGCAGCCGCACTCGGCGCCGCCGGGGCGGACGACGATGTGGCCGATCTCGCCGGCGTAGCCGTGGGCGCCGGCCTCGATGACCCCGCCGATGCCGATGGCGCCGGCGATCCCGGTGCCGAGCGGCACGAAGAGGAAGCGGTCGGCGCCGTTCCCGGCGCCGATCCGGCCCTCGGCGAGGCCGCCGGTGCGGACGTCGTGGCCGAGGGCGACCGGGATGCCGTCGAGGCGCTCGCTGAGCAGGGTCCGCATCGGGACGTCGCGCCAGCCGAGGTTGGCGGCGTAGACGGCGATGCCGTTCTCGGCGTCGACGATGCCGGGTACGGCGACTCCGGCGGCCGCGGCGGGCTCGCCGTACCGCTCCAGGCCGTAGGCGCGCAGGTCGGCGGCGAAGCCGAGGATCGTCTCGACGACGGCCTCGGGGCCGCGCTCGCGCCCGGTGGCGCGGCGTGCCTCGTGGAGCAGGGTGCCGTCCGTGCCGACGAGGGCGGCCTTCATGCCGGTGCCGCCCACATCGAGGGCGATGACGTGTCTCACGGGAACAGTCTCGCGCGTGCGGGCCCGAAAGGTCTAGTCCACTGGCCGATATTGTTGCGCAGGGATACAAATCCGGGCGGCAACCGCCCGGGCCGGGCTTCACAAGGCCTTCACCCGATCCCGAGGATCTACCCAAGTGGTGTAGACCTTATGCTTCCTCTTCTGTGAAAATCACAGCTCAACGACGAGCACGAGGGTGGGGCAACGCTGTGCAGCGGCGATTTCTTGGACTGACCGCGACGTTCGCCGCGCTGGGCATGACCGCCGGTCTCTCCGGCTGCGGCCTCTCCGGCAGCGACTCTGGCGACGTGACCCTGAAGCTGGTCGCCGCCGACTACGACCTGACCGGTGGCGACACCACCAGGAAGTACTGGGACGGGCTCACCGCCGCCTACGAGGCCGAGCACCCCGGCGTCCAGGTCGAGGTCCAGATCGAGTCCTGGAACGACGTCGACCGCAAGGTCGCCGAGATGGTCAAGACCGGCCAGGCACCCGACATCGCCCAGATCGGCGCCTACGCCGACTACGCGGCCGCCGACGAGCTCTACTCGGCGGACGAGCTGCTCTCCATCCCCGTCCAGGCCAACTTCCAGGCCCCCCTCGCCTCCGCCGGCGAGCACAAGCGCACCCAGTACGGCCTGCCCTTCGTCGCCTCCACCCGGCTGCTCTTCTTCAACGAGGACCTCTTCGAGCAGGCCGGCATCAGCAAGCCCCCGACCACCTGGGACGAGCTGGCCGCCGCCGCGGAGAAGCTGAAGGACAAGGACGTGAAGTACCCCTTCGCGCTGCCGCTCGGCCCGGAGGAGGCCCAGGCCGAGACGATGATGTGGCTGCTCAGCGGCGGTGACGGCTACACCGACGGCACCGACCGCTACCGGATCGACTCCGAGCAGAACATCGAGACCTTCGACTGGCTGAAGACGAACCTGGTCCAGAAGAAGCTCACCGGCCCGGTCGCCCCCGGCAAGCTCAACCGCAAGGACGCCTTCGCCGCCTTCTCGCGCGGTGAGGTCGGCATGCTCAACGGCCACCCCTCGCTCATGCAGGAGGCCGAGAAGAAGGGCGTCAAGGTCGGCAAGGTCGCCCTGCCCGGCGCGACCGGCAGGGCCAAGGCGTCCATGGGCGTCGCCGACTGGATCATGGGCTTCAAGCAGAACGGCCACCGCGAGGAGATCGGCGACTTCCTCGACTTCGTCTTCAGCGACGAGAACGTGCTGAAGTTCGCGGGCGACAACGACCTGCTGCCGGTGACCGTCAGCGCGTTCTCCCGGATGGAGAGCGACGAGGAGCACAAGAACCTGCGCGAGTTCCTCACGGAGCTGCCGAACTCGCAGCTCCCGCCGGTCGGCAAGACGTCCTGGGCCCAGGTCAGCGACCACATCAAGCAGAACATCGGCAAGGCCGTCACCCCGGGGGCGAAGCCCTCCGACGTCCTGGGGCAGATCGCTCGTGAGGCGACCGCGGCCGAGAGCGCGGAGTAATAGGTTGTTCGTATGACCGACACGAGCGTCTCCGGACCGAGCGACGACGGGGCCGGGGACGCGGGGCAGGACTCCGGGCTCGGGGCGCGGGAGCGGGCCGTGCTCGCCCTCGAACGGCGCTCCTGGCCCGGCCCCGGAGCCAAGGAGCGGGCCGTCCGCGAGCAGCTCGGCCTCTCCGCGACCCGCTACTACCAGCTCCTCAACGCCCTCCTCGACGACCCGCGCGCCCTGCGCCACGACCCGGTCACCGTCAACCGGCTGCGCCGGGTCCGTGCGGAGAAGGAGCAGCGCCGGTGAGCCCGCGTCGGTAGGGTCGTCGTATGGTCAGCAGCCTTCCGCACCCGACCACATCCGCAGGCCGCGACGGTCTGGCCGCGCTTCTCGCGCGCCCGGAGAAGGCCGTCGTCGCCCTCGACTTCGACGGGACGCTCGCCGAGATCGTCCCGGACCCCGAACAGGCCCGCGCGCACCCCGGCGCCGTGCCCGCGCTCGCCGCCCTCGCCCCGAGGATCGCCTCGGTGGCGGTGGTGACCGGCCGCCCGGCGGGCGTGGCCGTACGGTACGGCGGCTTCGCCGGCGTCCCCGGCCTCGACCACCTCGTCGTCCTCGGCCACTACGGCGCGGAGCGCTGGGACGCGGTCACCGGCACCGTCCAGGCCTCCGCCGTCCACCCCGGCGTGGCGTCCGTACGCGCCGAGCTCCCCGGCTTCCTCGACGGCGTCGGCGCCTGGCCGGGCACCTGGATCGAGGAGAAGGGCCGCGCGGTCGCCGTCCACACCCGCCGCTCCACCGACCCGGAGGCGGCCTTCGAGGCGCTCAAGGCCCCGCTCGCCGACCTCGCCACCCGCCACGGCCTGGTCCTCGAACCCGGCCGCATGGTCCTCGAACTGCGCCCGCCCGGCATGGACAAGGGCGTGGCGCTCGCGGAGTACGTACGGGAGGTGGGCGCCGGGTCCGTCCTGTACGCGGGCGACGACCTGGGCGACCTGCCCGCCTTCGCGGCCGTGGAGAAGCTCCGCTCGAACGGCACCCCGGGCCTGCTGGTCTGCAGCGGCTCGACGGAGGTCCACGAACTCTCGGACCGCGCCGACCTGTCGGTCCCGGGCCCGCAGGGGGTCGTGCGGTTCCTGACGGACCTGGCGGAGGCGGTACGCGCCGCGGAGGCCTGAGAGACCGTCAGCGCGGCGGCGCCGGGGGTTCGGTGTCGTCGCGCAGCGCGTTCAGCTGGGCCAGGAACCACTGCTGCGGCGGAAGCGCCGTCGCCGCCTCGGCGAGGTGCTTCGAGCGGTCCGCACGCTCGGTGGCCGGCATCGACAGGGCCCGGTGCAGGGCCGCCGCGGTCTCCGAGACGTCGTACGGATTGACCGTCAGCGCCGCCTCGCGCAGCTCGTCGTACGCCCCGGCCCCCGTCGAGAGCACCAGCGCGCACCCCGCCTCCGACACCACCGGGATCTCCTTGGCCACCAGGTTCATCCCGTCGCGGATCGGGTTGATCAGCGCTACGTCCGCCATCCGGTAGGCAGCGAGGGAGCGCGGGAAGTCGTCCTTCACCGACAGCAGCACCGGCTGCCAGTCGTCCGTGCCGAACTCCGCGTTGATCTGCTCCGCGAGCCGGGCGACCGCCTCCGTGTACGCGCGGTAGACCTCCAGGTCCTGGCGGGAGGGGTACGCCGAGGCCATGTGGACGACCCGGCCGCGCCACTCCGGGCGCTCCTGGAGCAGCTCCCGGTACGCGAGCAGGCCGCGCACCACGTTCTTCGACAGCTCCGTACGGTCCACCCGCACGATCGTCTTCCGGTCGCCGACCTCGGCGCGCAGCGCGGCCAGGCGGTCGTCGACCTCCGGCCGGTGGGCGAGCGCCCGCAGCTCGTCACCGTCCACACCGAGGGGGTAGACGTGGACCCGGGTGCGCCGAGGGGTGCCCCCCGCCCGGTGGTGGTGCACCCCGCGCCAGGGATCGTCGGGGCCCAGGGCTCCCTCGGCCGTGCCGCCCGCGCTGTCGATGTGCGCGCCGGTGATGAACGACCGCGCCCATCCCCAGGTGTGGAAACCGAGCTCGTCCGCGCCGAGCATCCCCCACAGAAGCTCCTCGCGGATCTCCTCCGGCAGCATCCGCATGTACTCCGGCGACGCCCACGGTGTGTGCGTGAAGTGGCCGATGCGCAGGTCGGGACGGAGCTCGCGGAGCTGCCCCGGCACCAGCGCCAGGTGGTAGTCCTGCACCAGGACCGCGGCGCCCTCGTCGGCCTGGGCCGCGAGCTCCTCGGCGAAGGCCCGGTTGTAGCCGCGGTACGACTCCCAGAGGCGCCGGAACTCCGCGTCGAAGACCGGCTCGTGCGGCACGTCGTACAGATGGTGGTGCAGGAACCACAGCACCGAGTTCGCGATCCCGTTGTACGCGCCGGCGTACACCTCCGGGGGGATGTCCAGCATGCGCACGCCGGGCTCGGCGACCCCGCGCCGCACCGCCTCGCGGTCGCCGTCCCCGAGGGCCGCGCACACCCACACGCTGTCCTGGGAGGACACCGCGCTCAGCCCGGAGACGAGACCGCCCCCGCCGCGCCGGGCACCGAGGGTGCCGTCGTCGGCGAGGGCGTACGAGACCGGACCCCGGTTGGACGCCACAAGCACAGAAGCCATGTGGCGAACCTAGCCCGTGACGTAAACGCTCAAACGTACGTATACGACTCTGGCGAATCCACGCCTCATGGCTCCCGGCGGCCGCGGAGGGCCGCCTTCGCCACCACGCCGGTCGCGGCCAGGGCGAGTGCGAGGCCGCCGAGCAGCCAGAGCCGCTCGCCGCTCGATCCGGTCTCGGCCATCGAGCCCCCGGTGCCGTGAGGGG
Organism: Streptomyces sp. NPDC012508; assembly: GCF_042902595.1. Lineage (NCBI taxonomy): Bacteria > Bacillati > Actinomycetota > Actinomycetes > Kitasatosporales > Streptomycetaceae > Streptomyces > Streptomyces sp. NPDC012508. The sequence continues at coordinate 98,322 of NZ_JBIBEO010000012.1, read as the reverse complement.
CGTCCGGGGCGTCCGGACGCGGCTCGTGGGGGGTGGGGGCGGCGAGCAGCCCGATCTCGGACTCGCTCGGGTACGGGATCGGGGTCGGGGTGGAGGGCGGGGTGGGAGACGGGGTCTGGGAGGGGGACACCGTGCGCTCAGGGGCCTTCGGGTCTTCCGGGGCCGTCGGAGAGGGTGTGGGAGTCGTGCTCGGGCCGGTGCTCGGGCCAGCGGTCGGGGCGGTGCTCGGGCCGGTGCTCGGGCCAGCGGTCGGGGCGGTCGTCCGGCTCGGCTTCGGCGGGGCGATGACCGGGGTCACGGCGCAGGCCGGGTCCTCGCTGCCCTCTCCGCAGTTCGAGCGCGGCGACACGGCCTCGACGCTGTTCCGGAGCGTGCCGTCCCCGCGCACCGGGTCGCCGACCTTCACCGAGTAGGTGATCTTCGCGGTCCGGCCGGCCGGGATGTCACCCACATAGGTGATCTTCGGTGCGTCGTACGTCACCGTGCCGATCGTGGCCTTCGCGTCGCCGTTGTAGACGGCGTCGTCCAGGTTCCCCGTCAGGTCGTCGCCGAATCGGGCGTTCGGGTGGTCGAGGGGGCCCGTGTTCCTCGCCGTGACCGTGTAGGTGACGGTGTCGCCCGGCTTCGGCTTCAGCGGGCTCGCCGTCTTGGTGATCTCCAGGTCCGGCACCGGTACGGAGAAGGCGACGGCGGAGGGCACGTACGTGTCGCCCGTCGTCGTGAAGGTCAGCTCCGCCGACCGTGCGCCCACCGGCACGGCGCCCTTCGGGATGTCGAAGGTCTTGGCGTCGATGCTCAGGTTGTTCGTCAGCGCGGGCGACACGGCGCCGTCGTCCCCGCCGACGAAGAAGTTGCCGGCGTCTCCGGTGTGGGCCTCCGTGACGTTCCTGCCGTCGACGAGGAAGCGGTCGCCCGGCGCGTTCCGGTCACCTTCGTACGCCGTGACGCTCGCCCGCGCCCTGCCCGCCGTCCGGTGGAAGCCGTCGACGGTGATCGTGGTCGCGGGGGAGGTGGACCGCTGGAGGACGTGTCCACCGTAGATGTGGACGGCGCGCCGGTCCGGAGCGAAGGCAGGCTCGGGGCCGGGGAACTCGTGGACCACCGTCAGGGACCAGCCCGCCACACAGCCCTGGCCGTCGGCCGCCCAGATGTCGCCGACCGCGACCCGGATGTCGGTGCCGGTCACGCCCGCGAACGCGGCCGTGACGTCCGACTCGCCCGTGTAGTAGTGCGCCCCGCCGGTGTCGGCCGGGTCGGTCACCATGCTGTCGATCGAGACCGTCGTTTCGGGCCCCGCCCCGACCCTGATGCGCGGCTCGGTCGTGGCGTGGTCGCCGGGCGAGGTCACCACGTCGCGGCTGCCGGAGCTGTCGCACCGCTTCGTCTGCGCCCCGCTCGGCGCCCGGTACGTACCGTCGTTGCCGCCCCAGAAGAGCCGGGCGTACGCGACCCGGGCGCCGACCGGGATCACGACGTGGCCGATGCTGGAGCCGTAACCGGCGGTCATGGCCGCGGTGTCGATCCGCTCCATGGCGAACGTGTCGTTGTCCTCGCGGCCCTGCCCCGCGGCCGCGATGGCGCAGCGTGCGGCCAGGTCGGCGGGGGCGGTGGGGCAGCCCATGACCGTGTTGCCGATGGTCGTGAAGTCGCCGTAGAGCGACGCTTCGTAGCGCTTGCCGAAGGGCTCCACCACATCCGCCGCGGCCGGGCCGGCCGCGGCGAGGGTGAGCGAGCCGAGCGAACCGAGTGAGCCGGCGGCGAGGCCGAGCGCCGCCAGCAGCGTGGTCATTCGATGGGTGAACGGCATAAAACCGAAATGTATGCAAAAAGCATCATCATTCGGCGTTACGCCACGCGGCGGTGCGTGTACTCCGTGATGTCGATCATGGGTGGCCGTTCCTCGGTGTCCACGGCGTACGTCCGCGGGGTGAAACCGGTGTCGTCCCGCTCGAACTGGGTGAGCCGGGGCCGCACGAGATGCCCGCGGGAGAGGCGCAGCTGCGCCGTCCGGTAGATCGCCGCCGCCATCCGTCCGAGTGCCCTGCCGTCCTGGTGCCGGTGCTTGCGCACCCCGACGTCGACCTGGGCCAGGGCGTCCAGACCGACCGTGTGGAGCGCGTCCACGAGCAGGCCCAGCTCCACTCCGTAACCGACGGGGAACGGCAGCCGTTCGAGCAGCGAGCGGCGCGCCGCGTACTCGCCGCCGAGCGGCTGCACGAAGCCGGCCAGCTGCGGCCAGTGCAGATTGAGCAGCGGCCGTGCCACCAGCTCGGTCACCCGACCGCCCTGACCTGGGGCGTCGCCCAGCGGACGGTCGTACATCGCCTTCACGAAGTCGACGTCCGGGTCGGTCAGCAGCGGGCCGACGATCCCGGTGACGAAGTCCGCGGAGAAGTCCCGCAGGTCCGCGTCGACGAAGCAGACGATGTCACCGCGCGTCACCATCAGTGACCGCCACAGCACCTCGCCCTTGCCGGGCACGGCCGGTATCCGGGGAAGGATCGCGTCGCGTGCCACGACACGCGCCCCGGCCGCCGCCGCGACCTCCGCCGTACGGTCGGTGGAGCCGGAGTCGATCACCACCAGCTCGTCCACGAGCGGGACGGCCTCGGTCATGAGCTCCCGGCGGATCACGGAGACGATGTCGCCGACCGTCGCCTCCTCGTCGAGCGCGGGCAGGACGACGCTGACCGTCGTCCCGTGCTTCGCCGCCAGGACGCGGTCGAGCGAACGGTCCGCCACGGACCAGGACCGCCGGCCCAGCCAGCGCTCCACTTCCTCCAGCACGTGATCTCCATCTCGCGGTTCGGACGGCAGGTTCAACCCTCCGGGCCTTCGGTTACAGTCTTGAACAACGCGGATGCCCGATGCATGTCGGGGTCCCGCCCGCGTCCCACAACCGCTTCACACAATCGAATACCGCTCATCCAGAGGGGCAGAGGGAAACGGCCCGTTGAAGCCCCGGCAACCCTCCAGTCGGTCTCGTCCGCGTAGACAACGCGCCAGCGAGGCTCCCGGCTAGGGAAGGTGCCAAATCCGTCTCATGACGACATTCGTCATGGGAAAGATGAGGAGAAAGGGCCTCGCCTCCATGGCTGTACAGACTGTTTCCACCGAAACCTCCCGGACCGTCGATCTCGGTCCCGCTTCCGGCCTTTCCTGCCGGGAATGCGGTGAAGTCTTCCCGCTCGGCCCGATCTTCGCCTGCGAGCTCTGTTTCGGCCCGCTCGAAGTCGCGTACGACCTCCCCACCGGTGACCCCGAGGCGCTGCGCAAGCAGATCGAGGCCGGCCCCGCCAACATCTGGCGCTACGCCCCGCTGCTGCCCGTCCCGGCCGACGTCGCCGAGAAGCCGAACCTGAACCCCGGCTGGACCAAGCTCGTCCAGGCCGACAACCTCGCCCGCGAGCTCGGTGTCGAGCCCGGCAAGCTCTTCGTCAAGGACGACTCCGGCAACCCGACGCACTCCTTCAAGGACCGCGTCGTCGCCCAGGCCCTCGAGGCCGCCCGCGCCTTCGGCTTCACCACCCTGTCCTGCTCCTCCACCGGCAACCTGGCCGGCGCCGTCGGCGCCGCCGCCGCCCGCGCCGGCTTCCGCTCCTGCGTGTTCATCCCGCACGACCTGGAGCAGGGCAAGGTCGTCATGGCCGCCGTCTACGGCGGCGAGCTCGTCGGCATCGAGGGCAACTACGACGACGTCAACCGCTTCTGCTCGGAGCTCATCGGCGACCCGCTGGGCGAGGGCTGGGGCTTCGTCAACGTCAACCTGCGGCCGTACTACGGCGAGGGCTCCAAGACGCTTGCGTACGAGATCTGTGAGCAGCTCGGCTGGGTGATCCCGGATCAGCTGGTGATCCCGATCGCCTCCGGCTCGCAGCTCACCAAGATCGACAAGGGTCTGCAGGAGCTCATCAAGCTGGGCCTGGTCGAGGACAAGCCGTACAAGATCTTCGGCGCGCAGGCCGAGGGCTGCTCGCCGGTGTCGGCGGCCTTCAAGGCCGGTCACGACGTCGTACGGCCCCAGAAGCCGAACACCATCGCCAAGTCGCTCGCCATCGGCAACCCGGCCGACGGCCCGTACGTCCTCGACATCGCGCGCCGCACGGGTGGCGCGGTGGAGGACGTCGACGACGAGCAGGTCGTCGAGGCGATCAAGATCCTGGCCCGTACGGAGGGCATCTTCGCCGAGACGGCGGGCGGTGTGACGGTCGGCGTGACGAAGAAGCTGGTCGAGGCCGGCCTCATCGACCCGGCCCTCACCACGGTCGTGCTCAACACGGGTGACGGCCTCAAGACGCTGGACGCGGTGGCCGATACCTCGCAGGCGACCGCGACGATCCGCCCGAGCCTGGACGCGTTCCGCGAAGCCGGCCTGGCGGGCTGACGCCCGCGACCGCCGTGGTGCGGGGGCGGCCGGTGCTCCGGCCGCTCCGGCCGCCGCCCCGCTCCTCCGTCCCCGCCCGCCCCGCACCCGCCCCGTAGCCACCGAAGGTGATCAACCCATGAGCGTGAAGGTCCGCATCCCCACCATCCTCCGCACGTACACCGGCGGCCAGGCCGAGGTCGCCGCCGAGGGCGCGACCCTGTCCGAGGTCATCGCCGACCTGGAGAAGAACCACGCGGGCATCGCGGCCCGCGTCCTGGACGACCAGGGCAAGCTGCGCCGCTTCGTGAACGTGTACGTCAACGACGACGACGTCCGGTTCGAGCAGGGCCTGGAGACGGCGACGCCGGACGGCGCGGGCGTCTCGATCATCCCCGCGGTGGCCGGCGGTTGCTGAGCCTTCCGGCCCCCTGTTACCCGGCGTAACCGAGTTGCCCCCTCCGCGAGAGAAGCGGAGGGGGCAATTCTGCATGGTTGAGCGCGGTAGAGTTGGGGAAGTCCCCCCGGCCTTCCCTCGCTGCTTGTGCCAGACGCATATGAGAATGCGTCCGCGCCCGACAAGAAGCAGCCAAAGTGTTCGAGTGTTGTGTACCTTCTGCGCACTTTGCCGGGCCCGACTTGCCCCGGAATTCAGTGAATTCTCCGCAATTCTCCTTTACGCCATGCCCAGAATTCTCGCCCGATTGACCTGTTGCAGAGGGCAGTTGGGCAGATACATTCAGCCGCGGTCGACGCGTTCCGGCGCAGGGTCTGACCCGGGTCCCGCGAAGTGCGGGTCCCGCGCAAGGGCCAGTAATAGGGGAGTTAGGCATGGCTCAGGGCACCGTCAAGTGGTTCAACGCGGAGAAGGGCTACGGCTTCATCGCGGTCGACGGTGGTGCGGATGTATTCGTCCACTACAGCGCGATCCAGATGGACGGCTACCGCACCCTTGAAGAGGGTCAGCGGGTCGAGTTCGAGATCTCGCAGGGCCAGAAGGGTCCGCAGGCGGACATGGTCAAGCTCGCCGTCTGAGCACGGCGCGATCGGCCACCACGTACGCACTCACGCGTTCTCACGCCGAGGGGTCCGCATCCTGACCAGGATGCGGACCCCTCGTGCGTGCGCGGGAGGTGGCGCGGGTCGTCTCTCGATCTGCGGGAGTCGCTTGCACTCGCATGGGCCGAGTGCTAATCATTGGCGTTAGCACTCTGAAGGTGAGAGTGCTTACGAGGATCGGGCAGACGAGGTCCGCGGCCAGGTGGGGCAAGGAACCACAGGGCACGCAGGCCGTCCGTCGCGGGCGTCGGCGCGGTCCTGGAGCGTTATCCACCCCATGTCCGGGAGGACCACTTCACATGGCCAAGATCATCGCGTTCGACGAGGAGGCACGGCGCGGTCTCGAGCGCGGGATGAACCAGCTCGCCGACGCCGTCAAGGTCACCCTTGGCCCCAAGGGCCGGAACGTCGTCCTCGAGAAGAAGTGGGGCGCCCCCACGATCACCAACGATGGTGTGTCCATCGCCAAGGAGATCGAGCTCGAGGACCCGTACGAGAAGATCGGCGCCGAGCTGGTCAAGGAAGTCGCCAAGAAGACGGACGACGTCGCCGGTGACGGTACGACCACCGCGACCGTCCTCGCCCAGGCGCTCGTCCGCGAGGGCCTGCGCAACGTGGCGGCCGGCGCCAACCCGATGGCCCTCAAGCGCGGCATCGAGAAGGCCGTCGAGGCCGTCTCCGGCGCCCTGCTGGAGCAGGCGAAGGATGTCGAGACCAAGGAGCAGATCGCTTCCACGGCCTCCATCTCCGCCGCCGACACCCAGATCGGCGAGCTCATCGCCGAGGCGATGGACAAGGTCGGCAAGGAAGGCGTCATCACCGTCGAGGAGTCCCAGACCTTCGGTCTGGAGCTGGAGCTCACCGAGGGTATGCGCTTCGACAAGGGCTACATCTCGGCGTACTTCGCCACCGACATGGAGCGTATGGAGGCGTCCCTGGACGACCCGTACATCCTGATCGTCAACTCCAAGATCTCCTCCGTGAAGGACCTGCTCCCGCTCCTGGAGAAGGTCATGCAGTCGGGCAAGCCGCTGCTGATCATCGCCGAGGACGTCGAGGGCGAGGCCCTGTCGACCCTGGTCGTCAACAAGATCCGCGGCACCTTCAAGTCCGTCGCGGTCAAGGCTCCGGGCTTCGGCGACCGCCGCAAGGCCATGCTGAACGACATCGCCATCCTCACGGGCGGCACGGTCATCTCCGAGGAGGTCGGTCTCAAGCTCGAGAACGCCGGCCTGGACCTGCTGGGCCGCGCCCGCAAGGTCGTCATCACCAAGGACGAGACCACGATCGTCGACGGTGCCGGTGACAGCGAGCAGGTCGCCGGTCGCGTCAACCAGATCCGCGCCGAGATCGAGAACTCGGACAGCGACTACGACCGCGAGAAGCTGCAGGAGCGCCTGGCGAAGCTCGCCGGCGGTGTTGCGGTCATCAAGGCCGGTGCCGCGACCGAGGTCGAGCTCAAGGAGCGCAAGCACCGCATCGAGGACGCCGTCCGCAACGCGAAGGCGGCCGTCGAGGAGGGCATCGTCGCCGGTGGTGGCGTGGCCCTGCTCCAGGCCTCCAACGTCTTCGAGAAGCTCGAGGCCGACCTCTCGGGCGACGAGGCCACCGGTGCCGCGATCGTGAAGCTGGCCCTGGAGGCCCCGCTGAAGCAGATCGCCGTCAACGCCGGCCTCGAGGGTGGCGTCGTGGCGGAGAAGGTCCGCAACCTGCCCGTCGGTCACGGCCTGAACGCCGCGACCAACGAGTACGTGGACCTCATCGCCGAGGGCATCATCGACCCGGCGAAGGTGACGCGTTCCGCCCTGCAGAACGCGGCCTCCATCGCCGCGCTGTTCCTGACCACCGAGGCCGTCATCGCCGACAAGCCCGAGAAGGCCGGCGCGGCCGCCCCGGGTGGCATGCCGGGCGGTGACATGGACTTCTGAGCCTCGGCTCGGTAGTTCCTCGCTGTACGCGACCGAGGGCGGCACTCCCTGCTGGGGGTGCCGCCCTCGGTCGTTCGGGGTGATGCTGGTGGGGTGGGGGCGGTCAGCCCCTCCCGGAAGCGGAGCCTCTCGGAAGGCGGGAGCGATCCATGATCACGCTGCTGACGACACCGACCGACCGCGAGCTGGTCATCACCCGGACCTTCGACGCCCCGCCCGCCCGTGTCTGGGAGGCGTGGACGAAACCCGAGCATGTACGGCAGTGGTACGGCGTGGCCGCCCTGCCGACCGTGATCTCCGACATCGACCTCCGGATCGGCGGCGCGTGGCGCTGGGGCCAGAAGGCCCCCGACGGACGGGAGATCGTCTTCTCCGGCACGTACGAGGAGATCGTCCCGAACGAGCGCCTCGTCTACACCGAGGTCTTCGAGCTCATGCCCGGCCCCCCGGTCCACGTCACCCTCACGTTCGACGACACGCCCGACGGCGGCACGGCGCTCACCAGCACCTCGATCTGGCCGTCGTCGGAGATCCGCGACCAGGCGCTGGCGACGGGGATGGAGGCGGGGGTCAAGGAGGAGTACGACCGCCTGGCGGCCTACCTGGGGACGATGTGAGCCTGGACGTGCCGCGGCTGTCGGCCGGGGCGTACGACCTGCGCTCGTGGGAACGCGCGGACCTGCCGCTCGTGGAGGAGGCCTCGACGGATCCGTACATCCCGCTGACCACCACGGTTCCTCCGGTGTACTCGGAGGCGGAGGGCGAGGGGTTCGTCCGCCGCCAGTGGCACCGCTCGGAGTCGGGCGCGGGGTACTCCTTCGTCATCGTCCGCCGCCGCGACGACCGCCCGGCGGGAATGATCGGCCTCTGGCTCCGCGACCTCCCCGAGGGCCGCGCCACGGTCGGCTACTGGGTGGCCCCCTCCTGCCGCGGTGAGGGAGCGGCGGGAGCGGCGCTCACGGCGCTGAGCGCGTGGGCGATGGACGAACTGGGCATCCCGCGCCTCCAGTTGCTCGTCGAACCGTGGAACGAGGCCTCGGCGAGGACGGCGGAGCGGGCCGGTTACGTACGGGAGGGGCTGCTGCGGTCCTGGCAGGAAGTGGGCGGGGAGCGGCGGGACATGGTGATGTACGGGCGGGTGCGGGTCGCGTAGGGGGCGGGGCCCGCGGCCGGGCGGCTGCGGTGGAGGTTTCCGATCCGCTCAGCGCCATGACCGGGCCGCCCCGGTGCGCATGGCCCCGGTGTAGCGGCCGGGCGTGGTGCCGACGTGGCGCCGGAAGTGCCGGGTGAGGTGGGACTGGTCGTAGAAGCCCGTCGTCGACGCCACCTCCGAGGGCGGACGGCCGGCCAGGAGGAGGCGGCGGGCTTCGGCGATGCGGCGGGACGTCACGTACTGGTGCGGTGCGATGCCGAACGTCGAGGTGAATGCGCGGACCAGGTGGGTGGGGTGCGCGTGTACGAGCTTCGCCGCCTCGGTCAGGGTCAGGCCGTCGCGCAGCCGCGCGTCGAGGAGGTCCCGTAGGTCGTGGGCCACGCCGCGTGCGGCCTTCGCCCCGAGGCTCGGCACGGCGGCTAGGCGGGGGCGCAGGTGGCCGCGGAGGCGTTCGGCGATCAGGGCGAGGCGGCTCTCCGCCTCCAGCTCGTCGCTCCGGTGCGTGAGCGCCGCGTGCAGTTGCCCGACCCGGGCGCGCAGCAGCGGGTCGACGAGGTCGGGGCCGTCGACGGCGGCGCCGATGAGGCTCTCGTCCAGGCGGCTGAGGTCCAGGTAGACCACCCGCTTGCGGAAGCCCTGCTCGGTGGCGGGTGAGCCGTTGTGCGGCACGTGGGGCGGGAGCAGGGACACCGTGTCGTGCGGGGTGCCGTGCTCGCGCCGGTTCAGGTCGTAGCGGACCGCGCCGTCGTCGACGATCAGCAGCGTCCACACGTCGTGGACGTGCATCGGGTACGCGTGCTCGGTGAAGTGGGCGTGGAAGACCTCCACGACGCCCGGGACCGTCGGGCGCCACGCCGAGACCTCGTGCTGTGTCTCCTGACGCGCCACCATGCCAAGAACGTACAAGAAGGGGCCGCGGGACGAGAGGCAGTCTCAGGGTATGACCACCGAGAACAGCCCCGCGAACAGCGCCGAGACCACCCCCGACAGCCCCGAGACCACCCCCGAGAACAGCCCCGAGACCACCCCCGACAACGCTCCCGTGCGTTTCGACACCAAGATCGCCGTCCTGCTGCGCGAGGACCTGGAGACCTGGCAGCGGCTGAACGTCACCGCGTTCCTGGTCAGCGGCCTCGGCTCCGCGCTCCCCGAGGTGATCGGCGAGCCGTACGCCGATGCCGACGGCACGCCGTACCTGCCCATGTTCCGGCAGCCCGTCCTCGTCTTCGAGGGGACGAAGGAGACCCTGGTCGCCGCGCACGGCCGCGCCCTGTCGCGGGCGCTGCCCCGCGCCGTGTTCACCGCCGAGCTCTTCGCGACCGGCAACGACCGGGACAACCGCGCGGCGGTCCGGGCGGTGCCGGCGGACCGGCTGGATCTCGTGGGGCTCGCCGTCCACGGGCCGCGCAACGCCGTCGACAAGGTGCTCAAGGGCGCCCGGATGCACCACTAGGGCCCCTGTGGGTGCGCATCATCCACGGGGCTCGTGCGGAAGCGGAGACGGTACTCCGTCGGGGTCGTGTCGAGGCGGCGTCGGAACGCCCGGATCAGCGTGTCGGTCGTGCCGAAGCCGCAGGTGGACGCGATCCGTTCCAGGGTCGCGTCGGTGGTTTCGAGTGCTGCGCGGGCCCGTTCGACGCGCGCCGACTCGACGTAGACGCCCGGGGTCACGCCGAGTTCCTCCTTGAAGATCCGGGTGAGCTGGCGGCTGCTGACGTGCGCGTACGCGGCGAGGTCGTCGACGGTGAGCGGTTCGTCGAGGTGGCGGGTGATGTGGTGGCGGAGGTCCTCGATCCGCCGGGTCGTGGAGACCGGTTCGAGGGGCACGCTGAACTGGCTCTGCCCGCTGGGGCGCTTCAGGTACATCACGAGCTGCCGGGCGACGCGCAGCGCGACGGTCTCGCCGAAGTCCTCGGCGACGAGGGCCAGGGACAGGTCGAGGCAGGCGCTGATCCCCGCGCCCGTCCACACGTCACCCGAGCGGATGAAGATCGGGTCGGCGTCGACCTCGACCAGCGGATGGTCGGTGGCGAGCTGCCGCGCGGTCGACCAGTGGGTGGTGGCGCGCCTGCCGTCGAGGAGGCCCGCGGCGGCGAGGATGTGCGCTCCCACGCAGACGGAGGTGACCCTGCGCGTCCGCCCGGCCAGGGCCTTCACCCGCTCGACGACGGCGGGGTCGGCGAGGGCGTGGACCCGTCGCAGGTCGTCGACCTCGACGGAGCCGGGGACGAGGAGGGTGTCGATGCTCCGGGTGCCTGCCGCGCCGAGCAGTTCGTCGAAGGTGAGGTCCGGGAGGATCCGTACGCCGGCGGAGGTGGTGACGGGGTCCGCCGTCTCGGCGGCGAGGACGACGCGGTAGCCGGACGCGTCGTCCGTCTCGCGGCGCAGCAGCGAGAAGACCTCGGGCGGCCCGGTGACGTCGAGCAGGTCGACGCCCTCGAAGAGGACGATGACGATCAGTCGTTCCACCGGGCTCATCTCGATGTCCGTATCTGCAAGTTGGGCGACATTGCTGACGCGTCGGGGTCGGCCATAGCGTTTCAGACGTAGCGAAACAGCCCGAGCCAGGGGGTATTTCTTCCATGGGTACGACTCGTACGTCGACGACTCTGCGCGAACTGAACGGCTTCGACGGGACGCCGGCGTCGCTCTCCGACGCGACGCTGATCCTCGTCGACTACCAGAACACCTATACGCGCGGCGTGATGGAGCTGGACGGCTGGCAGGCCGCGCTCGACTCCGCCGCCGCGCTCCTCGCCCGGGCGCGGGAGGCGGGGGCGAAGGTGGTGCACGTCGTCAACGACGGCGGTGAGGGCACGCCGTACGACATACGCGAGGACATCGGCGCGATCCACCCGAGCGTGGCCCCGATCGAGGGTGAGCCGGTCGTCGTCAAGAAGGTCCCGAACGCCTTCGTCGACACCGACCTGGCCGGACACGTGGACGCCGCGGGGCACAAGGACGTCGTGGTCGCCGGATTCATGACGCACATGTGCGTGACGTTCACGGCGGAGGGCGCGTTCCTGCGCGGCAACCGCCCCACGGTCGTCGCCGACGCCTGCGCGACCCGCCCGCTGCGGACGACGGCCGCGGACGTGACCGCCGAACAGCTGCACCGGGCCGCACTCGCGACGATCGGCGACCTGTACGGCGTCGTGGTGGCGGCGGGGACGGATCTGAGGTGACCGGGGCGGAGCCAGGCCGCACCCGAATGCGGCCACCGGTCGCCACCCGCGAGGTGGCGACGTAGCGTCCGGATTGGTGACTGAGCGTCCGCAGAGGTGGCGTTCCGTGACGATTCCGGGCTTCTGGAGGTCCGTATGGTTTCCTACCGCGTTTCCGGTCTGACGGCCGCTGCCGCGCTGCTCGCTCTCGGTCTGCCGACCGGGACCGCCACCGCGGCTCAGGCCACGTGTTTCGGCGTACCGGCGAACATCACGGGGGCCGGGTCGATCCTGGGGACCGCCGGTGACGACGTGATCGTCGGGTCGGCCGGTGTGGACGCGATCGACGGTGGGGGCGGCGACGATCTGATCTGCGCTCTGGGCGGCGACGACCTCGTCGCGGGTGGCCTGGGCGACGACCAGATCGACGCCGGGGCGGGCGACGACCACGCGCGTGGCGACGTGCTCGCCCTGACCGGCGACGCCACCGGCGGCGGCGACGACCGGGTGTTCGGCCGTGAGGGCGACGACCGGCTCGGCGGTGACAGCTTCGCGCTCGCCGGGGTGGCCACCGGCGGCGGCGACGACCAGGTGTTCGCCGGGCCGGGCGACGACGTCGTGGCCGGTGACAGCCGCGGTTCGAGTGCGACCGGTGGCGGCGACGACGTACTGGACGGCGGCGCGGGCGTCGACGACATGGCCGGGGACTCCGTCGCGACCGTCACCGACGCCGCCGGAGCCGGTGACGACGTGCTGCGCGGCGGCACCGGCACCGACATCCTCATCGGCGACAACAACGCACAGCGGAACGCCTCGGGGAACGGCGGGGACGACCTCCTGGAGCTGGGTGCGGACGGCGGGTTCTTCGCCATCGGCGACCACAACGCGGCGGAGGGAACGGCCTCAGGCGCCGGCGACGACCGGATCGTCGGCGGAAGCGCCGACGAAGTCCTCCTCGGCGACAGCTCCGTGAACACCACGCCGCCCACCGGCGCGGGCGACGACCTCATCGAGGGGCGGGGCGGCGACGACCGGCTGCTCGGCGACAACGCCGACTTCTTCATCGAGAACACGGTCGGCACGGCCGGCGGGGACGACCAGCTTCTCGGCGGCGCCGGCGTCGACCGGCTGAAGGCCGGCCCGAGCGACGACGTGCTGCTCGGAGGTGCCGGATCGCCCGACGTCTGCGACGGCGAGGCAGGAACGGACGTCGCGGCCGGCGGCTGCGAGACGGTCTCGAACGTGCCCTGACGGAAGAGGAAGCGGGGGACGGGACAGGCGGCGCGGGACGGGGCGGGGCGGGACAGGGCGGGGCGGGACAGGGCGGGGTCTGGCCGGGGGCCGGGGCCGGGGGGCAGCCCCACCTCGGACCGGCCCGGCTGCCGGATGGGGTCATGACAGGGCGTCAACAAAACTTGTCGCATGACGACTTACGCATCCAAGGCCCTGCTGATCGCCCTCGCCTCCGCCGCCGTCGCGGCCGGCCTCACCGGGGCCGGTCCGGCCTCCGCCTCGGGTCCCGCCTCCTCCGCCGCACCCCCGTCGGCCGGACTCGCATGGTCCCAGTGCGCCGTCACCCACCCGCACCTGAAGCCCGAGCCGCTACCCGGGCAGGAGTGCGCGACCCTCTCCGTACCCCTCGACTACAGCGACCCCCACGGCCGGCAGGTCGGGATCGCCGTCTCCCGGATCCGCAGCGACCGGCCCGACGAGCGGCGCGGGGCGCTGGCCGTGATCCCCGGAGGCCCGGGGAGCTCCGGCGTGCAGCGGCTGACCACGAAGGCGGACGCGCTGCGGCGCGAACTGGGCGGCGCGTACGACCTGGTGGCGATGGACCCGCGCGGCGTGGGCGGCAGCGTCAGGGCGAGCTGCCGGCTGGACGACGACGACCGGCGGATGGTGACCCTCCGGTCCTGGCCGGCTGCCGACGGGAGCATCGCCGAGAACGTCGCCCGCTCCCGGCGGACCGCCGAGGCGTGCGCGCGCAACGGCGGTGACGAGCTGGCGAGCATGACGACGGCGAACCAGGCGCGGGACCTGGACCGGTTCCGGCAGGCGCTGGGCGAGGAGAAGCTGTCGGCCTGGGGAGTCTCGTACGGTACGTATGTGGGCGTGGTGTACGCGCAGAAGTTCCCGCACCGGACCGACCGCTGGGTCCTGGACAGCAGCAACGACCCGGATCCGAAGCGGGTGGCCAGAGGCTGGCTCGCGTACCTGGGGCAGGGTGCGGACGACCGCTTCCCCGACTTCGCGGCGTGGGCGGCGCACCCGGACCGGGCGACGCAGGGGCTGCGGCTCGCGGAGCGTCCCGAGGACGTACGTCCGCTGGTGATCGCGCTGGCGGAGCGGCTGGACCGCGCGCCGGCCGAGTCCACCACCCCCGGCGTCCCGCTGACAGGCACTGTGCTCCTTCAGGCTCTGCAGAACGCCCTCTACAGCGACGCGGCCTTCGCCGGGTTCGCGCGGCTGGTGGTGGACGCCCAGGACCCGGCGCGCAGGCCCGCGCTTCCGCCGGAGCTCGCCGCCGCGCTCCCCGACGAGGACGCGGCGATGATGGTCGGCGTCATCTGCAACGACGTGAGCTGGCCCCGTTCCGTCGCCGCCCACGAGCGGGCCGTCGCGGCGGACCGCGCCCGCCGACCGCTCACGGCCGGGTTCCCGGTGAACATCACGCCCTGCTCCTTCTGGAAGGCCCCGGCGGAGAGGCCGACCCGGATCACCGACCGGGGTCCGTCGAACATCCTGATGATCCAGAGCCTGCGCGACCCGTCGACCCCGTACGCCGCCGGCCTGAAGATGCGCGCGGCCCTCGGCGACCGCGCCCGGCTGGTCTCCGTCGACCAGGGCGGGCACGGCATGTACGTGGGCAACGGCAACGCGTGCGGGGACGCGGCGGTGACGGAGTTCCTGCGGACGGGGAAGCGTCCGGTACGGGACGCGTACTGCGCGAACTGACCACGACGCCCGTCCCTAGGATCAGCGTATGAGTGAGGGCGGGGAGCGGTACGAAGACCGGATCTGGACCTGGGACCGGGCGGAGCCGCTGAGGTTCCTCCTGGTCGGCGAGGAGTGGGACGGCGAGCAGACGGTGTGGGCGCGCTGCGCCGACATCCGGGGTCTGTTCGCGGAGGAGGAGCCGCGCCGCGAGCGGCTGACGCTGACCGGGTGCGTGCCCCGGGGCAGGCTGCGCAAGGCCGTCGACGGGGCCGTGCGGGAGCGCGACCGGTTGGGGGACCTGTCCCTGCACGTGGACGACGAGGACGATGCCTCGGGAAGGCCCCCGCACGACTGGGAGCTGGTCGATGTCGTCGTGCTCGACAGTCGGCCGAGCGCGGACGACCGTACGCGCCTGGACGTGGTGATCGAGGCGGAGGTGGGTGACTGGCCGGGCTCCCGCGCCGAGCCTGCGTCGGCCCGGGTCAGGATCTACAACGGGTGGGGCGGAGGGTGGCTCGGCGAATGCCGTCGGGTGGAAGGCCTCTACGGGCCTGGGCGCCCGTTCACGAGGCCGGAGTTCACGCTGGCCG
Source organism: Streptomyces sp. NPDC012508 (assembly GCF_042902595.1). NCBI lineage: Bacteria > Bacillati > Actinomycetota > Actinomycetes > Kitasatosporales > Streptomycetaceae > Streptomyces > Streptomyces sp. NPDC012508. Next base: position 83,128 of record NZ_JBIBEO010000012.1, on the reverse strand, counting down.
GGTGCGAACCGGGGGAACCCCTGCTGCGGAGGCTCACCACGCGGCGGGAGGCCGGGGACCCGGTGTCCCTGTTCGTCCTCGACCGCGCGGGCCGGGTGGTGCGGGTCGAGGAGCACCTGTTCCTGCACGTCGGCGAGACGCGCCCGTCGGTGCTCGGAGGCGCGCTCGTGGACGTACGGCTGGAAGGGGGCGGCTTCGTGAAGCCGCAGCCGTACGCCGGCCGCCCGGCCTGGGACGCCTGGTACGAGGGCGCTCCGAGCTCGCCGAACGAGTGGGCCCGCCTCGACACGAGGGGCAGGGCCGAGTGGCTGAAGTTCGCCAGGCCGGCCGGCGGCGAGGACCGGGTGGGGGAGACCTGCCACCTGGACGGCCGGTTCGCCACGGACGTCCCGGGCGTCCAGTGCGCGCTCGGTGAGGCCGTCGGCGGCCCGGGCGCGGCCTTCGCCCAGTGCTGGGGCGCGGTGCGCGGCTGCCCCTGCGGCGGCAACCGTCTGCCGGGCCCGATCACTCTCGTCTGGCACGACGCGCACATCGCCCGGGAGGCGCTGGCATCGGTGAGTGCCGACGAGGCGGGCGAACTCACGTACTTCGAGAGTGTGCTGTGGCTGCTGGAACAGTCGGGCATCACGGTCGAGCCGGCGTAAGGGCCGGGCGGGCGTCGACGGCGACGCGTGAGGGGCGGGGCGTACCGATGCCGTGAAGGCCCCGGTACGACCCGCCCCAGGCAGGGTCAGACCCGTACGGGCTCCGGTGCCTCCGGCGCCACGGGGCCGCCCGCGGCCACGGGCACCTCCACCGCCTCCGTCTCCGTCTCCGCCTCCGTCTCCACGTCGAACTCCTCCAGGAGCTCCCGGCTGAAGCCCCAGAAGTACGTCGCCACGAACCCGACCGCATAGCCGACCAGCAGCCCGCCCGCGTAGATCGCGATCGTCTCGCCCAGGCCCTTGTTGCCGTCGAGGAGCGGGAAGAGGGCCCAGCCCGAGGGGCCGATGGCCGTGGAGCCGACCTTGTCGCCCAGCATGTTGAAGAGGCCGACGAAGCCGCCGCCGAACGCGCCGCCGACGCAGGCCGTGACGAACGGGCGGCCCAGCGGGAGCGAGACGCCGTAGATCAGGGGCTCGCCGACGCCGAGGAAGCCGGCCGGGAGGGCGGACTTGATGGTGCGGCGGATGGAGCCGTTGCGGGGGAGCTTGAAGTAGACCGCGACCGCCGCGCCGACCTGGCCCGCGCCCGCCATCGCCAGGATCGGGAGCAGGACGGTGAAGCCCTGCTGCTCGATCAGGGTGGTGTGGATCGGGATGAGGGCCTGGTGCAGTCCCAGCATCACCAGCGGCAGGAACAGCCCGCCGAGGACGAGGCCGGCGCCCGCACCGGCGTTGGCGAGGAGCCAGTTGGCGAAGTCGCCGATCGCGGTGGAGATCTCACCGGCCACGAACATCAGGCCGAAGATCGTGACCAGGCCGGATACCAGGACCGTGAGGGTCGGCGTGACCAGCACGTCGAGGGACTCCGGCACCCAGCGGCGGCACCACTTCTCGACGTACACCGCGAGCACCGCGGCGCCCAGCGCGCCGAGCACACCGCCCTGGCCGGGCGACAGCGTCTGGCCGAACGCGTCGATCTTCGCGACGCCGGGGAAGACGATGATCGCCGCGACCGCGCCGCCCAGGATCGGCGTACCGCCGAACTCCTTCGCCGTGTTGAAGCCGACGAAGACCGCGATCAGTGCCATGAACCCGCTCGCCATCGCCGCGAGCGCGGGCGTCACGCCCGGCAGCCACCCCAGGTTGATCAGCAGGCCGTTGAGGCCGGCGATGATGCCGCAGCCGATGAGGGCGGGGATGAGCGGGACGAAGATGTTCGCGATCTTGCGCAGGAAGAGCTTGAACGGCGTCTGGTTCCTCGCCTTCCGCGCCGCCTTGATCGCCGCGCCCTGGGCGGCGAGACCGTCGGCTGACGGCCGGGGCGCCGCGGCCACCAGAGCCTCGAACTCCGGCGTCACGCGGGCGACCGTGCCGGGGCCGAGCACGATCTGGTACGTGTCGTCCTCCACCACACCCATCACGGACGGCAGGGCCTTCAGGGCTTCGTCCTGGACGAGCGAGCGGTCCCGCAGGCCCAGCCGAAGCCGGGTCATGCAGTGGGCCACGGAGTCGATGTTCTCTGCGCCGCCGACGAGGGGGAGGATCGCGGCGGCGATGGCGCGGTTCTTGTCGTCTGTGCTCATGGTGCGGTGGTGCCTTGCTGTGCGGGGACGGGGGAGGTTCAGGGGGTGGTCTCGGCGTGCAGGGCGGCCCGCAGATGGCCCGCCGAGTCCGTGAGGCGCCGGGCGGCGGCCGTGGCGTCGATGTCGGCGAGGATCATCAGGATCGCGGTCTTCACCTCGCCGTCCGCTGCGGCGAGGGCGGTCTCGATCTGTTCGTCCGGTGCGCCGGTGGCCAGGGCGACGATCCGCCGCGACCGGGCCTGGAGCTTGTCGTTGGAGGCGCGGACGTCGACCATCAGGTTTCCGTACGTCTTGCCGAGCCGGATCATCGTGATCGTCGAGATCATGTTGAGGACCAGCTTCTGCGCCGTACCCGCCTTCAACCGGGTGGAACCGGTGAGGAGTTCGGGACCCGTGACGACCTCGATGCCGTGCTCGGCCGCGGCCGCGAGCGCGCTGTCCGCGTTGCAGGACAGGCCGATCGTCAGCGCGCCCTGGGCGCGGGCGTGCGCGACGGCGCCGATGGCGTACGGGGTACGGCCGGAGGCGGAGACGCCGACCACCGTGTCGTCCGGGGTGAGCTTGAGCGCGTCGAGGTCGGCGGCGGCGAGCTCCGCCGAGTCCTCGGCGCCCTCGACCGCCTTCACCATCGCCGACGGGCCGCCCGCGATCAGGCCGAGGACCTCCGAGGGGTCGGTGTTGAAGGTGGGCGGGCACTCGCTGGCGTCGAGGACGCCGAGCCGGCCGGCGGTGCCCGCGCCGGCGTAGATCAGCCGGCCGCCCTGGGCCATACGGGCGGCGGTGGCGTCGATCGCTGCCGCGATCAGCGGCAGCTGCGCGGCGACGGCGGCCGGGACGGTCTGGTCCTCGGCGTTCATCGTGCGGGCGATCTCGAGGGTCGGGAGCTGGTCGATCTCCGCGAGCTCGGGACGGAACGCCTCGGTGGCGAGGGTGGCCAGCTGGGCGCGCAGTTCGGAGTACGTAGCAGAAGACACGTGCGGCTCTTTCGAGGGTTTCCCGGTGCTACCGGGTGCGGGGCGAGTGGCGGTGGGCCAGGGCTTCGTACGAGGCCGCGAGGGCAGGGGCCGCCGTCTCGTACGTACGTTGGGTGACGCAGGTGAACAGGCAGTCCACGACCAGGAGTTGGCTGGTACGGGAGGACATGGCCGCGGGTCGCAGCTCGCTCTCGCGGGCCGTGGAGGTGGTGAGGATGTGGTCGGCGTACTGCGAGACGGGCCCGTCGGGGCGGCCGGTGATCGCGACGGTGGTGGCGCCGTGGTCGAAGGCGACGCGGAGGGGTTCTATGACGTCGCCGGTCGAGCCGGAGTGGGTGATGGCGATGGCGACGTCGCCGGAGCGGAGCTGTACGGCGTTGGTGACGGCGAGGTGCGGGTCGCTGTGCGCGTGCGCGATCAGGCCGATGCGGAGGAGCTTCTGGCCGAGGTCCTGGGCGACGAGGCCGGAGGCGCCGATGCCGTAGATGTCGATACGGCGGGCGGCGGCGAGGGCGGCGACGGCGGCGCCGAGCTGGACGGTGTCCAGTCCGGCGGCGGTGTCGGCGAGGGTCTGCTGCTCGTCGTAGGCGAGCTTGGCGACGACGTCGGCCACCGGGTCGTCGACGGCGATGTCGGCGGTGACGGCGGGCGCGCGGCCGGACTGCTGCTGGGCGGCGAGTCCGGCGAGGGCGAGGCGGAGGTCCCGGTAGCCGGGGTAGCCGAGGAGGCGGGCGGTGCGGACGACGGTCGCCTCGCTGGTGCCGGTGAGCTCGGCGAGGCCGGTGACGGTGAGCGCGGCGCAGCCGGCCGGGTCGCCGGCGACGGCTTCGGCGACCCGCTGCATGGAGCGGGTCATGGACGGCGCGAGGGTGCGCACCTTGGCCGCGAGGGCGGCGGGGGCGGGCGGGGCGTCGTGGCCGGACCCCGCACCGGACGCGGCGGAGGGCGGCGGCGAGGACGGGGCCCCGGGCGCGGGCACCTGGCCGCTGAAACTTTCCTTCACGTCATTGGTCACACCTGAAAGATATTTTCGAGCATGGGGAGCGTCAAGACCCCGTAGGTCCCTGACGGGGTCGGGCAGGTCCTGGAACATCCCGGAAAGTCCCGGATGCGGGCGGGACCTTCGCCCCTGAGGCTTGTCGAGTGACAATGTGTGCATGGACGACATCGACCCGCTGGAGCAGGCGCTGCACGCTGCCCGCGCCCTGGTCCTCGCCGATCTGGCGGCACGCGACGTGGCCGCGGCCGAGGTCGTGTCGATGGTGGAGGACGCTGTCACCCACCGGCGCTGGTGGGTCGAGCAGTGGCCCGAGGGCATCACGTACGTCGCCGGGCTCATCGCCCAGGACGTCCAGGACTCCCTCCTTGAGCGGTACGGCCGCTGGCCGCTGTGCCCAGTCTGCTCCTCGGGTGACCCGCACGCCCTGGACGTCGAACCCGAGCTCGGCCCGGACCCGCACTGGGTCTGCGGCAAGGCGGGAGTCGTGGTCGCCCCGGTGGGCGGCCTGAGGTGACCCTCTACATCGACCCGCCGACCTGGCCGGGCCACGGCCGCATGTGGTCGCACCTGGTGAGCGACGTCTCGTACGAGGAGCTCCACGCCTTCGCCGCCGCGATCGGCGCCCCGCCCCGCGCCTTCGAGCGCGACCACTACGACATCCCGTCGGACCGTTACGCGGACGCGGTGGCGGCGGGCGCGGTCGAGGTCGGCTCGAAGGAACTGGTCCGGCGCATCACGGAGGCGGGCCTGCGCCGCCCGAAGTTCCCGAGGCGCGCTCGGGAGGCGACGGAGTCGCCGGGGTCCGAGGTGACGTAGGCGCACCGCCCGCCTGTCCGGAAAGTCCGACGACGTCCGCGTGACGCGAATGCGGCCGGAACCCTCGGGCGTTCGTCCCTCGTCCGGCTATGGTGCGGCGGGAGTGGCACAGGCTGAGGCACGGGGGGTCCGATGTCGGTGGAGATCGTCACGACGGCGGCCGGAGTCGTCGGGAAGGTGACCGCCAAACCGCTGGCGGACACGGCGATGCGCCGGGAGGCGGTGATCCGGGCGCTGAAGGCGGTCCGGCTGGACCCCAAGACTCCGCCCCAGGACTTCTTCAGCCTGTACGCGTACACGCTCATCGAGTACTGCATCGGGCGCTCGGCGGCCGTGCTCGCGTTCTTCCGCGACGAGTACGTGCGGGAGGCCTTCCACAGCTCCTTCTCCGAGGGGAACTGGAGCCGGCTGCGCGAGGAGGCGGCGGAGGCCGTCGCCCGCAACCGCGAGACGATGGAATTCGGCCATCTGGACCACGGATTCGAGGAGCACGTCGACGGTTTCCTCGCCGCGTTCCAGTCACTGGTGGACCGCAGCCGGGCACCCCATGAAACGCGCATGGAGCAGAAGGTCGACGCTCTCCTGGAGCGGGTGAGTCAGACCCGTGTCGACGAGGAGAGCCACCGGGCACGCACAGAGCCGGGGCGGTCCGAACTCTCCCCCGCGCAACGGCTCATGCAGGACGTGCGCGAATGGTTCACCGCGGTCGGCTACGAGGTGCGGCGCACCTGGGAGCCGGTCCAGGACAGTGTCGCCCTGCTCGTCGACATCCCGCAGCGCCGCCGCGGGAAGTTCGACCGCACGGTCATGCTCTGTGTCGAGGGTGAACTCCTCCCGCATCACCTGCGACTTCTGGGGGAGCTTGTCGCCTCGGAGTCCGCCGCGGAGGGGTGGGGGCTCGCACGCCTCCGGGTCAGCGAGGCGGCTCGCCGGCACGCGGCGGGCAGCGACGACGTGCTGTTCTGCTACTCGTTCGACGAACTCGTCGATCTGGAGGCCGACTTCGAGCCGTACATCGACTGGATCGAAGCCGAGGTACGCCGCCGCGGTGTCGACTCGCGGTACGTGCCGATCTCCTGCCGTAAGGAGGAGATCGATCCGGCGACGCAGCGCGCTCTCGACACCAGTACCTATGACTGGCGCGACGGCGGGCTGGACGCGTACGTGGCGGGCTGGCTGGAGGAGCCCGCGAAGCGGCACCTGTCCGTGCTCGGCGAGTTCGGCATGGGCAAGTCGTGGTTCGCCCTGCATCTGGCCGGCGAGATGGCCCGTGGCTGGCGCGACGCCAAGCGCAAGGGGGTGCCCCGGCCCAGGATCCCGCTGCTGATTCCCTTGCGTGACTACGCCAAGCAGACCACGGTCCAGGGGCTGCTCTCGGAGTTCTTCTTCAACCGGCACAAGATCGATCTGCGGAGCTACGACGTCTTTCGGGTCCTCAATCGGATGGGCCGCCTCCTGCTGATCTTCGACGGCTTCGACGAGATGGCGGCGCGCGCGGACCGTCACACGGTGATCGCGAACTTCTGGGAACTGGCCAACGCCGTGGAACCCGGCGCCAAGGTCCTGCTCAGCAGCCGCAAGGAGCACTTCCGCGACGCGGACGAGGCGCGCGACCTGTTCGACGCGAAGGTGGGCGCGGCGGCGACCACGTTGCCCAAGGACGGCCCGGCCTTCGACATCGTCGAACTGGTCCGGTTCGACGACGAGCAGATCACGCGCATGCTCCGGCACGACCTCGCCGAGGACAAGGTCCGTCTGATCATGGCCAACGAGGACGTGCGCGAGCTCATGGGGCGCCCCGTCATGTCCGAGCTGGTGATCGACGCGCTGCCGGAGATCGAGCAGGGGGCCGAGATCGACCTCGCCCGCATCTACCTCTACGCCATACAGCGGAAGATGGACCGGGACGTGAAGGCCGAGCGCACCTTCACCTCGCGTGGGGACAAGCTCTTCTTCCTGTGCGAGGTCGCCTCGGAGATGCTCGCCACCAACCGGCTCAGCCTCAACTACCGGGACTTTCCGGATAGGTTGCGGTCCTGCTTCGGCGCCGCGGTGGAGAGCGCGAAGGACCTGGACTACTGGGAACAGGACATGCGCAACCAGGGCATGCTCGTGCGCAATGCCAAGGGGGACTACGGGCCCTCCCACAAGTCGCTTCTGGAGTTTCTGGCCGCGTTCAAATTCGCGGCCGAGCTGGGGTTGCTCGGCGGCGACTTCCTCGCTCTGATCCCCACGGCTGGTGCGCAGGACGACGTGGAGCAGGAGTGGACGTGGTCGCGGTACTTCGCCGCCCGGTCCACCGACGGAGAGCTGCCCCCGCTCACGCGGTTCGTGGCCGAGTCTCCGGCCGCGCTCGGGGCGACGTTCGGCGCGCTGGAGCAGAACGACGCGGTGTACCAGTTCCTCGGCACGATGGTTCGTGAGCGGGAGGACCGCCAGGAACGGCTCCTTGAGGTGGCGCGTGCGACCGCGGGCACACGGGCGCGGACCGGCAGTCTCGCGGCCAACTGTCTGAGCCTGATCCTGTTGTCCGGCGGCAGTCTGGAGCACGCGGATCTGCACGAGGCCGACCTGCGGGGCTTCGCTCCGTGGGACGGGGACCGTACCGTGTCGCTCGCAGGGGCGATTCTGCGCCGTGCGGATCTGCGCAAGGCCGAGCTCCGGGGTGTGGATCTTTCCGGCGCCGACCTCACCGGCGCTCGTCTGCGCGATCGCGAGCTGCTGGACGACGGTTGGTTCTGGCAGCCGGTCCTCGCTCACAGCAGCGGAGCCGTGGCGGTGGCCGAGCGCACCGAGGTGTTGCACTGGCCGACGGGGCAGCTCGACGAGACGCCGCTGAGGCTGCCGCTGCCCCCGGGGTCCGACTCGGTGCAACTACTGGAATGGGACGCCACGACGTGGTGGTGCGGTGACGACACCGGCGGCCGCGTCGTCGACGCGACGACGGGCGCGGTCGTCCGGACGGTCTCGGCGACCCCGATCGCTCAGCCCGTCCTGTGGCGAGGCCGCCGCGCCCTGGCCGAGTACCGGCTTCACGAGGATCGGATCACCGTCACGGAACCGGATACGGGCCTACCGGTCCACGAGGTCGATTTCCCGCCGGTGCCGTGGGCCAAGACGACGATGTTCATGCGGGGAGGGAGCGGCCTCGTCGTTCTGGCCCACGACGAGGCCTGCCTGCACCTGGCGACCGCCGGTGGCGACGAGGGGGAGAGCTGGCGCAGCGTTCGGACGGAGGAATGCCGGCCGGGCGAAGACAGAACCATGCTGAACACGACGTCGGACAGCGCCCTGCTCGTGCTGGACGACCGGGCTGTCGCGGCCGTCGACGCGTGGGGGCCGACCGCCCTGCTCGATGGCCAGGGGCTGCCCTTCCCGATGCCGCTCGACGGACACGTCGAGGCGTTCGCCTTCCGCGCCGCCTCGCACAGGGCGGCCCTGGCGATCGATGGGAGTCTGTACGGCTGGCGCCTCGAGGAATCCGTCTTCCACGAGATCACGTGGCGTATCCCGCTGGTGCCCAGTGGGGTCCGGGCCCTCAGGTCTGCCGAGGACGGCAACCGGCTCGTCGTCCTGACGAACATGGGCGAGCTGTGGACGTGCGACTTCCGCACGGGCGAGATCCTCTCCCGCACGACGGTCGGCAGCCGCCTCCGTGGTACCCGTTTCTCGGTCGACTGCGGCCTCGACCCGGCAGAGCTGGAGGCGATCCGCCGGGTCGGCGGCGTGCTGGTGGATTAGGCGCACCCCGGCCTGTCGGCAGGGCTCGGGCGGGTCAGTCGGCCGTGCGGCAGGCGGCGAGGTCGCCCTGGCGGGCGGGGGACGAGGGCGCGGAGGACGAGGCTGCGGGGGACGAGGCCGCGGCGGACGTGGCGACGACGTGGCTGCTCGACGTGCGGCGGGTCAGCCGCAGCGCCAGGGCGACCGTCGCGAGGGCCACCGCCGTCATCGCCGCGCCGGCCCAGGCCGTCGAGGCGAAGCCGAGGCCGGTGTCGATCGTGGTGCCGCCGAGCCAGGGGCCCGCCGTGTTGCCGAGGTTGAAGGCGGCCGTCGTCGTGGCGCCCGCCAGGGTCGGTGCGGCGCCGGCGACGTTGAACATCCGGGCGTTGAGCGCGGGGGCCGTGTAGAAGGCCGAGACACCCAGGAGGAAGGAGAGGGTGATCACGGCGACCGGGCTGGAGGCGAAGAGGGCCAGGGCGACCAGGAAGACCGTCGAGGCCGTGACGCCGCTGAGCAGGACCCCGAAGAGGTGGGCGTCGGCGACCCGGCCGCCGATGGTCGTACCGATCAGCGCGCCGATGCCGAAGAGGCCGAGGATCGCGGAGACCCAGCGGGCGTCGATCCCGGCGACGTCCGTGACGACCGGGGCGAGGTACGAGAACGCGCAGAAGACGCCGCCCGCGGCGAGCGCGGTGATCACGATCGCGAGCAGGACCTGGCGGTCGCGGTAGATCGCCAGCTCCCGCTTGAGGCGGGGCCTGGTCTCCGGGACCGGGATGTGCGGGATACGGGTCACCACGCCCACGAGCGCGATGGCCGAGGCCACGCCGACCGCCCAGAACGCGGCGCGCCAGCCGAGGTGCTCGCCGAGGAAGGCGCCGGCGGGGACGCCGAGGACGTTGGCGATGGAGAGGCCGCCGATCATGACCGCCATCGCGCGGGCGCGCGAGCCGACGGGGACCATCGCGATGGCGACGGCCGCGCCGACCGCCCAGAAGCCCGCGCAGGCGAGCGCGCTCACGACGCGCGAGGCGAAGAGGACCGCGTAGTTCGGCGCCAGCGCACCGGCGACCTGGCCGAGGCCGAAGACGGTGATCAGGGTGACGAGCGTCGTCTTGCGGGGGAGCCGGAGGGTCGCGACAGCGAGCAGCGGGGCGCCGACGACCATGCCGATCGCGAAGGCCGAGATCAGCAGGCCGGCGCGGGGTATGGAGACGTTCATGTCGTCGGCGATGGATCGGAGAAGGCCGGACAGCATGAACTCGCTCGTGCCGAGCGCGAAGACGGAGAGGCCGAGGATGTAGACGGCCAGCGGCAGGCGGGTGGGCGTGGACGGCGCCGCGGGGGCGGTGGCGGCTTCGGCGCGCTCGGCTGAGGTTGACGGCATGACATGCGTCAACCTGCGGTTTGTGCCTGACATTCCCCCTGTGACAGGCGTCTCGCGATGCGGACCGGCCGGCCTCAGGCTCCCAGGTCCGTCAGTTCTCGGGCCAGGTTCCTGCGGGCCCGCTCCTCCCAGGCGGCCGCGCCGTAGGGGGTGCGGAAGAGGCGGGGGAGGGAGAGGAGCTGGCGGAGGACCGCCGCGCGGCCCTCCCTGAACGCGTCGTCCGGGACGAAGGCGTACTCCTCGCGGACCGCGCGCGTATACCCCCCGTACGTATCCTCGTCCGTCGCCAGGATCGCGAGGTCCGCGTCGCAGAGGGTCTCGCCGTTGAGGTCGCCGGCCGCCGGGTCGTGGGTCACGGTCAGGCGGACCAGGCGGGCCACCTCCGCCACCTCGTGGGGGGTGAGGCCCGCCTCGGGGAGGGCCTTTTCGGCCAGCATCGCCGAGCGTTCCTCGTTCTCCGAGCGGTCCGGCCGGTAGACCGCGTCGTGGAACCAGGCGGCCAGCCGGACCAGCTCCAACTCCCCGCCCTCGCCGCCCTGGTCGGCGAGTTCGTCGATGCGGTCGAGGACCGCCCGCAGGTGGTCGACCGTGTGGTACTTGCGCTGCGGCTCGGCCCAGCGCTCCAGCAGGTTCCGGCCGTACGGAGACGGGTCCGGACCCTCGCGGCCGGCGCGGGCGGCGCGCAGGGTGGCGTTCCAGCGCTGGAGCAGGGCGGGGTCCACGGGTTCGGTCATGGCTGCATTCTGCCGCCCCGACGGACTGGAAGCTCGCGTTCCGGGCGCCCGGCAGTGGGCCTTCCGCTCTCTCTTACATACCCCCCGTGGGTATGCTACGGTGCTGCGCGAAGGTACCCCCTAGGGGTATGTGCGAGAGAAGGAGCAGGGCAATGTCAACCGTCAATCCCCGGCGCTGGTGGGCACTTGTCGTGCTCGCCGCCGCCCAGTTCATGGTCATCATGGACACGTCGATCATCGGCGTCGCGCTCCCCGAGATGCAGAAGGACCTGGGCTTCTCGCAGAGCGAGCTCCAGTGGATCTTCAACGCCTACGTCATCGTCTTCGGCGGACTCCTGCTCCTCGGCGGCCGCCTCTCCGACCTCGTCGGAGCCCGCAAGATCTTCGCCTCCGGGTGGGCGATCATGATCGCCGGCTCGGTCGTCGCCGCCGCCGCGCAGACCGCCTGGGTCGAGATCGCCGGCCGCGCCGTCCAGGGCGTCGGCGGTGCGCTCATCGCCCCCTCCGCCATGACCCTGCTCATGATGCTCTTCATGCACGACCCGAAGGAGCTCGGCAAGGCGATGGCGCTCTACGGCGCCGCCGCCCCCGCCGGCGGTACCGCCGGCGTCTTCCTCGGCGGTGTCTTCACCGAGTGGATGAGCTGGCAGTGGGTGTTCATCATCTACATCCCGATCGGTCTCGCCACCCTCGCCGCCACCAAGCTCCTCCCCGCCGTCGAGTCCCGCCGCGGCTCCGTCGACATCCTCGGCGCCGTCGCCGTCACCGCCGGCCTCGCGCTCGCCGTCTTCGCCGTGGTCCGCGCCCCCGAGGTCGGCTGGGGCGCCACCGCCACCGTCCTGGAGCTGGTGGGTGCCGCCGTGCTCCTCGGCCTGTTCCTCGTCGTCCAGAAGTCCGTCCGCGAGCCGCTCATGCCGCTCAGCGTCTGGCGCGTCCCGCGCCTCGGCTCCGCCAACCTGGCGATGACGCTGCTCGGTGCCGCGTGGATCCCGATGTGGTACTTCCTCAACCTCTACCTCCAGCAGGTCCTCGGCTACGGCGCCTTCGCCTCCGGTGCCGCGCTGCTCCCGATGACCGTCCTGCTGATGATCTTCATGACGGCCATCACCGCCCGTCTCATGGGCAGGTTCGGCGCCAAGCCGCTCGTCGCCGGCGGTCTGCTGGTCCTCGCGGCCGGGCTCGTCTGGCTGGCGGCCGTCCCGCCGACCGGCACCTTCCTCGTCGACGTCCTGCCCGCCTCACTGGTCGCCGCGCTCGGCATGTCCCTCGCCTACATCCCCGCGATGATCGCCGCGATGGCCGGCGCCCCGCAGGAGCAGGCCGGACTCGCCTCCGGCATCGTCAACACCACCTACAACGTGGGCTCCGCCCTCGGCCTGGCCGCCCTGACCGCCGTCGCCATGTCCCAGGGCGCCGACAGGATCGGCGACCTGCCCGCCCTCACCGACGGCTTCTCGGCCGCCTTCATCGGCGCCGCGATCATCGCCGCCGCCGGAGGCGTGATCACGCTCCTCGTCATGAAGAGCGACAAGGCCCTCGCCGCCGAGCCCGACCCCGCCCCGCGGGGGGAGAAGGTCTCCGCGTGAGGAGCGCCTCCGCCGACCGAGGGGCCGCCCGATGTCCGTGCCGGACATCGGGCGGCCCCTTTTCCCTGACGAGAGGAAACACGATGAACATCCGTACCCGCGCCGTCCATGTCGCCGACGAAGCGCCCGAGCACGGCAGTCGGCCGCTCTCCGTGCCCCTCGTGCAGTCCTCCGCGTTCGCCTTCGACTCCGCCGACGCGCTCGCCGACGCCATGGCGGGCCCCGACGGCCGGTACGTCTACAGCAGGTGCGGCAATCCCACCGTACGAGCCCTGGAGCAGACCCTGGCCGGGCTCGAAGGCGGTGCGTCCGCCCTCGCGTTCGCCTCCGGCATGGGGGCCGTCAGCGGTGTCCTGCTCGCCCTCCTGCGGCCCGGCGACCGGGCGCGACGGAACAGGAACTCCTCATCTACCGCTGAGCCCGTGGCAGACGCTCCCTTGTCCCGCCCGCCCGCCCGCCCGTTCGGGCGTGGCCGCGGTGCGGGCGGGGGAGACGGGTGGTGTGCTGGTCGGGATCCCATCCGCCCACGCCCACATACGGGAGCACCCCATGGCCGTCATCGTCACCGTTCACATGCCGGGTGTCACGAAGCAGCAGTACGAGTCGGTCAACGCGAAGCTTCTCGCCTCCTCGTTCTGGCCGCCCGAGGGGTTCATCTCCCATGCCGGGGCGCCGGCCGAGGGCGGATGGTTCGTGGTGGATCTGTGGGAGTCGGAGGAGGACTTCGAGGCGTTCGTGCAGCAGGCGGGGCCCATCTTCGCGGAGTTCGGTGACCTGGAGTTCCGGCCGACGTTCTACGGTCCGGCGGCCAGGATCACGTCCTAGACGTGGTGGCCCGCCGCTCGCGGGCCTAGCGTTGGTCCATGCTCACGACGGAGTCACGAGTCGAACTGCGCCCGCTCACCCTCGCCGACCAGGACGAGTTCTGCGCTCTCGTACGGGCCAGCTCCGAGCTGCATCTGCCGTGGATGCGGCTGCCCGCTACCGCGGAGGAGTTCCAGGCCTGGATGCGCCGCTTCGACGACGGCACCAACCTGGGCTTTCTCGTCCGTGTCCGGGAGACCGGCGCGACCGCCGGCATGGTCAACATCAACTCGGTCATCCGGGGCCGCTACCAGGGCGCGTCCCTCGGCTATGCGGCCTTCGCCCCGTCCGCCGGGCGCGGGTACATGACCGAGGGGCTCGCCGCCGCCCTGCGGTACGCCTTCACCGACCTGCGGCTTCACCGGCTGGAGGCCAGCATCCAGCCAGCGAACAAGGCATCCCTGGCCGTGGTCCGACGGCTGGGCTTCCGCTACGAGGGGCTGTCGCCCGACTACCTCTACATCGACGGGGCCTGGCGGGACCACGAGCGCTGGTCCGTCACCGCACCGAACCCCTGGACACCCGACCCGTCCCTGCCCGAGGTCTGAACGAAATTGCGTTGCCGGGGCGGCGCGGCGCGCGGCAGGCTTCCGCGCATGACTTCCCACCCCGTGGCGGACCTCTTCTCCGCTGAAGGACGACTGAAGGCGATCCCGCGCAGGGCCCCGCGGCGCGCGCAGCTGCTCGCCCATCTCGCCGAGACGCTCTTCGACCCTGCCCGCTCCTACACCGAGCGCGAGGTCAACGAGGCGCTCCTGACCGTCCACGAGGACTTCCCGGCCCTGCGCCGCTACCTCGTGACCGGCGGCCTCCTCTCCCGTACGAAGGACGGCGCCAGCTACCGCCGACAGCAGCAGCCCGGCTCCCCCGGAGGTCCGATCCTGTCCGTCGCGTGACCGCCGCGGTGGTCGCCGGCCTGATCGCCGGCTACGGCATCGCGATCCCGGTCGGCGCCGTCGGTGCCTACCTGGTGGCGGTCACGGCACGCACGAGCTGGCGTACGGGAGCGGCCGCGGCGCTCGGCATCGCCGCGGCGGACGGGGTGTACGCCCTGATCGCCGTCCTCGGCGGCTCGGCGCTCGTACCTCTCCTCACGCCGGTCATGACCCCGCTGCGCTGGGTCTCGGCGGTGGTCCTCGTGGGACTCGCCGCCCGCTCCGCATGGACGGCCGTACGGGCCTACCGCGCGCGTCGTGACGTCGCAAGCACGGACGATCGCGACAGCCCCCTGACCCCGCGGCGCGCCTTCCTCACGTTCCTGGGCATCACGATCCTGAACCCCATGACCGTGATCTACTTCGTGGCCCTGATCCTGGCGACGGGCCCTTCGGGTCCGGCGACACCCCTCGACCGTACGGTCTTCGTCCTGGCCGCCCTGGTCGCCTCCGCCAGCTGGCAGCTCCTCCTTGCCTCCGGAGGAGCCCTCCTCGGCCGAGGCCTCACCGGCCCCCGTGGCCGGCTGACGACCGCCCTCGTCTCGAGCACCCTCATCGCGGGCCTGGCGATCCACCTCGTGAGCTGATCCGAACCCGCACAGCTCATGTCACCTGCGGAGAGGGGCCTCGCCGTCCGGTGCGGGCCGGAGGCGGAGCATGGAGATCTCCGGCCGCACTTTGGCGATCGAGGTGAAGTCGTCGTCCACGTGGATCAGCGTGAGGCGGTGCTGCTCGGCGGTGAGCGCCACGAGGATGTCCGTGGGAGAGGGGCCCCGGTGGTGTCCGATCCGCACCAACTCCCGCTGAACGGCGATGATCCTCGGCCAGGGGTCGTCGAGTGCGGGAACCCGGCCGAAGGTCTGGTTCAGCATCGTGAAGAAGGGTTCGTGGTCGCGGTCGGTGCGCAGGCCGGGCATCAACTCGGCTTCCACCGGCGGGCAGATGGACACCTGGCCACGCGCCACACGATCGGGCCACGGTTCGCCGATCTGGCGTCGAAGGAGGCGCCAGACCGCCGAGGTGTCGGCGAGGTAGTTCACAGCCCCTGCCGCTCCCGATCCTCGAGGACGTCGAAGTCCAGGAAGTCATGAGCGTTGTCCTGGAGCCAGCGCAGCGCCCGCGCCCGGTCGTCGGCGCTGATGGCCGCCGCTATGGTCAGTGCGCGATTGATCGTGTCGCGCTTCGTCTTGGGCCCCGGCCGCGCCGCCCCCCTCGCATACGATCGGATCATGAACCCCGTCACTCTCCGCGCGCCCGGTCTCGTGCTCCGACCCTGGCGCGTGGACGACGTCCCCGCGCTGGTCGAGGCTGCCGGGGACGCCGACCTGCGGCGATGGACCCGTACGTCGGTGGGCGATGCCGCCGACGGCGCCCGGTACGTCGAGGAGCAGCGGCAGGGCTGGGAGAGTGGGTCCAGGCTCGCCTTCGCCGTGCTCGAGGACGAGCGGCTCGTCGGTCATGTCGTCGTCAAGGGCGTGGTGCCGGGCGCGCCGGTGGCCGAGGTCGGTTACTGGACCGCGGCGCACGCGCGTGGCCGGGGCGTGGCGCCCCGCGCCGTGGAAGCGCTCACCGGCTGGGCCTTCGCCACGTTCGGGCCCGAGGGGCTGGCCCGCCTGGAACTCCTGCACCAGGTGGACAATCTCGGCTCGTGCCGGGTGGCGGAGAAGAGCGGGTACGACCTCGACAGGACCCTGCCCGCCGCACCGCCCGCGTACCCTCGCGACGGCCATGTGCACGTCAGGCGCGCGGGGCCGGCCGCCTAGCCCCGCCCGCGGCCCCGGCCGGCCGTCAGTGCCGCACCAGCGCACACCGCCACCGCGGTGACCGCCGTGAGTGCTCCCGCCGCCATGACGCCCTTGTGCGAACGCCAGGACATGACGGACCACCGTGACTGGGCGGAGAGCAGCGAGCCGGCGCTCAGCCAGGACCCGACGGACGCCACGGACGCGGCGGAGCCGATCGACCCGATGGACAGAGCGGATCCGACGGACCCGATGGACAGCACCGAACCCACGGATCCGATCGACAGCACCGAGTCCTGCGACCAGAGGGAGAGCTTCGACATGTGTCGATCGTAGGGCGAGGAGCGCCTGAGCCGCAGGACGAACGCGTCGTGCACCCGGCGCCGGACCGGCTCCCTCAGTCGGTGTGGACGACCTGGAACGCCTCCGCCATGCTGCCCGGGGGAGGCCGCCCCCCGCCGCGTGTTCGCTCAGCCAGGCGCGGAGCAGGCCGGCCAGGTCGTCGAAGTGGGCGGTCTGGGAGGTGTGGATGCGCAGGGCCTCGACCTTGCGGTCGAAGACCGGGGTGACGTCCACGTACTGATCGGGCGTCGGACCCGTCATCAGCCACAGCTCGTGGACGGTCCACGGCTCCAGCCCCTCGTCCTTGAGGAGCGAGGCGTGGGCGAAGGGGTTGCGGGCCTCCGGGTAGATCGCGCGCAGGCAGGCGTCGCCGACCGCTCGGTGGTCGGGGTGGAGGTCGGCGGCGCGCGCCCAGTTGATCTCGGGGGAGGGGATGATCGCCCGCTGGGGGCGTACCTCGCGGATGACCCGGCACAGGTCGCGGCGGAGCTCCACGCTCGGCTCCACGAAGCTGTCGGGGTAGCCGAGGAAGCGGACGTCGGCGACGCCGCTGAGCTTGGCGGAGTGGACCTGTTCGGCGCGGCGCAGGTCCGCCATCGCCTGGCGCGGCAGCCGTTCGTCGTAACCGCCCGCGTCGCCGTCCGTGACGATGCAGTACGTGACGCGGGTGCCGCGTTCGATCCACCGCATGACGGTGCCGCTGACGTCGTGGCGTGAACCGGACATGGCACTTACGCGCTGTCTTCAGGGAGCGCCCGGCGGCACGGGCCCCCTCAGACGAAATTCCCTTTCATGAATCCTGGAGGAATCATGTCCGCCGTGCGTACCCCCGCCCCCGGCGCCACCCAGCCCATGACCTCGCAGCAGGCCGGCGCGGAGAACGACTGGCCGAAGGCGCCGACCCCCTCCCCCGTCGTCCCCGTCGACTAGGAGGACGACGAGCTGAATTCAGCTGGGGAGTCAGCCGACATCAGCCGGTAGAAACGGAGCCCCGCGATCCCCATGAGGGATTGCGGGGCTCCGCATGTCCTGAACCGATCGCGATTCTTCATTCCTGCGCGTCATGTCAATGCCCCGATCGTCACCCCGTGCTCTGCCAAGCTGCGAAAGCACCGTTGATTCCCCAGGCAGCCAGGGAGTATGAACGCCGATGCAGATTCGAATCGAGAGGGCCGGTGGTCTGGCGGAACCGCTGTCCGGGGGAGACGCACCACGCGCCCGCCGCGCACCGGCGGTACCGTGCGCGGTCGCCGCCGTTCTGCTCACCACAGCGGCCGGCTGCGCGGCGCTGCCGGATCCCTATGTCCCGCCCCGGCCGAACGCCGCCAAGGGGTACACGTTCTACGTGAGCCCGCACGGCGACGACGACAACGACGGCCTGGCCCCGGACCGGGCGTGGCGGACGCTGCTCAAGGCCGACGCCGTGACCTACAGGCCGGGCGACCGGCTGCGGCTGCTCGGCGGGGTCCGGCACCGGGGCACCCTCACGATCGGGCCGCGCGAGGCGGGCAGCGCGAGCAGGCCCGTGGTGGTCGAGTCGTACGGCACAGGGCGCGCGACCATCGCGGCGGCGGGCAGGGACGGCATCTCCGTGTACAACACCGGGGGTGTCGAGGTCCGCGATGTCGCCATCGTCGGCGACCACCGCGCGTACACGAGGAGTACCGGCATCAGGTTCTTCAGCGACCGGCCGGACGAGGGGAAGCACGAGCACGTCGTGGTGGCGGACGTCGACGTCTCCCACTTCCGCACCGGCATCACGCTGGCCGGAACGAAGGGAGGCAGCGGCTTCCGGGACGTCCGGATCACCGACTCCACCCTCCACGGCAACAGGGACGCGGGACTGTCCACGGTGGGCCCCGTGTTCGACGCGAAACGGCCGGAGTACTCCCACGAGCGGTTGTCCGTCGTCCGCGTCGAGGCGTACGGCAACGACGGCGATCCGAAGGCCGACACCCGCAACACCGGCAGCGGCATCATGCTCGGCAGCGTCCGGGAGGCCAAGGTCCAGCGGTCGACAGCGCATCACAACGGACGGAAGTCGTCGGCCAGGGCCAACGAGGGACCCGAGGGGATCTGGGCCTACGACTCCACCCGTGTGGTCGTCGAGCACAGCGTCTCGTACGCCAACCGGACAGGCTCCCTCATGGACGGCGGCGGCTTCGGCCTGGACAACAACACGTCCGCGTCGGTCCTCCAGTACAACCTGGCCTACGGCAACGACGGTCCCGGCTACCTCGTCTACACCCGCGAGGCGACCGACGCGCACCGGCAGAACGTCGTCCGCTTCAACCTGAGCCACGACGACTCCCGCAAGCTCCCGTTGTACGGAGGGATCGTGGCCTATGGCGGCCGCGTCAGCGATCTCGACATCTACCACAACACGGTGGTCATGAAGGCGACGGACCGCGACGGGGAGGACGCGCCGGCGCTCCGTCTGGACAAGGGGCTGAAGAACGTCAGGGTCCGGAACAACATCTTCGTCACGGACGGCGCACCCGTGGTGGCCTCGAACGTGGCGTTCGAGCCCGCCGTGGTGACACTCCAGGGCAACGACTACTTCAGCACGGGCGAGTGGCGGGTGCGCTGGGGTGACGACAGCTTCTGGGCGCTCGGGGACTGGCGCACGACGGTCCGCCAGGAGCGCGCGGGCTCCACGCCGACCGGCACGGACGCCGATCCCTGTCTGCAAGGCACGGAGGCCCCCCTCACCAGTGTGAAGGGGGCCGTGATGCTGGTGCCGGGGTGCCCGAGAGAGCTCACCGAGGCGGCGCTGAACCTCAGATCGTTCGGCGTCGATCCGGGTTCCGTCGACTACTTCGGCGAGTACCTGCCCCCGACCGCCGCCGCGGGGGCCGCTCAGCCCACGTCGGACGAGTAGACCGCGGCGAGGTCGCCGGCCGCCGCCTGCTGGTTCGGCAGGGCCGGCGGCGTCGGTCTGCCGAGCGCCCGCACGGTCCAGCCGGCCGACCGCCAGCGCGTGAGGTCGAGCGCGTTGCGCGCGTCGAGGAGCGTGCGGGACCGGGTCACCGAGGCGAGGACGGAAGGGTCGATCGCCCGGTATTCGGCCCATTCGGTGAGGTGCAGGACGAGGTCGGCGTCTTCACAGGCCTTGGACACCTCATGGGCGTACTCCAACCGAGGCAGCACGGCCCGCGCGTTCTCGATGCCCTCCGGGTCGTGCAGCCTCACCTCGGCACCCTCATGGTGCACCGCGGCGGCCACGGCCAGTGCGGGTGAGTCGCGCACGTCGTCGCTGTCCGGCTTGAACGTGGCTCCGAGCACCGCGACACGGCGGCCGGTGAAACTGCCGCCGACCATGCTCCGGGCGATGTCGACCGTACGGCGCCGCTGGCGGGCGTTGATCGCGTCGACCTCGCGCAGGAACGCCACGGAGCCGCTCACGCCGAGGTCCTCGGCACGCGCCATGAACGCGCGGATGTCCTTGGGCAGACATCCGCCGCCGAAGCCGAGACCCGCGGAGAGGAACCGGCGTCCGATGCGGGTGTCGTGCCCGAGCGCCTCGGCCAGCGTGGTCACGTCGGCCCCGGCCGCGTCGCACACCTCGGCCATCGCGTTGATGAACGAGATCTTCGTGGCGAGGAAGGCGTTCGCCGACACCTTCACCAGCTCCGCGGTCGCCGGGTCCGTGCTGATGTACGGCACACCGGCGCGCAGCATCGGCGCGTACACGCTCCGCAGGATCCGGTCCGCCCGCTCCGACGAGACCCCCGCCACCAGACGGTCCGGTCGCAGGGTGTCCTCGACGGCGAACCCCTCCCGCAGGAACTCGGGGTTCCAGGCGACCTCGACGTCCGCGCCGTCCGGGGCGAGTGCGGCGACGCGCGCCGCGACCTGCGCCGCCGTCCCCACCGGGACCGTCGACTTGCCCACGAGGAGGCACGGCTTGCGCAGATGGGGCGCGAGCCCCTCGACGACCGCGTCGACGTACCGCAGGTCCGCGGCGGGGGAGTCGCGCCGCTGGGGGGTGCCCACGCAGAGGAAGTGGACCTCGCCGAAGTCGGCGGCCTCGCGCAGCGAGGTGGTGAAGCGCAGGCGCCCGGAGGCGAGCGCCCGGGTGAGGACCTCCCGCAGCCCCGGTTCGTGGAAGGGCGCCCTGCCCTCGTTGAGTGTCGCGATCTTCTCGGCGTCGACGTCGACGCCGAGGACCTCATGTCCGATGTCGGCCATGCACACGGCGTGCACGGCGCCCAGGTATCCCGTTCCGATGACGGTCAGCCGCATGTCGTACGTCCCTGTCTGGAAGTCAGTCCGCGTAGCCGGACGGGTTCAGTTGCTGGAAGCGCCAGGCGTCCTCCGCCATGGCGGTCAGGTCCCGCGTGGTGGTCCAGTTCCATGCGCGGGTCACGGCCGTGGGATCGGCGACCAGCGCGGCCACGTCCCCGGGGCGGCGGCCGGTGATCTCGTACGGGATCGGCGTCCCGCACGCGCTCTGGAACGCCGCCACCAGCTCCAGGACAGAGGTGCCCCGGCCCGTGCCGAGGTTGAGGACGGTCATGCCCCGGGTGTCGTCGAGATGATCGAGGGCGACGCGGTGGCCCTCGGCGACGTCCATCACGTGGAGGTAGTCGCGGACGCCGGTGCCGTCCGGGGTCGCGTAGTCGTCGCCGAAGATCTTGAGCCGGTCGAGCCGTCCCGCGGCGACCTGGGCGAGATACGGCATCACGTTGTTCGGGACGCCCCGCGGCACTTCGCCGAGCAGCCCGGAGGGGTGCGCCCCGACCGGGTTGAAGTAGCGCAGGGCCAGCGCCGAGAACTCGGGGAGCCGTCGGCAGACATCCGCGACGATCTGCTCGCAGAGCCACTTCGACGTCGCGTACGGATTGGTGGGGCGCGCCGGGTCGCCCTCGGTCAGCGGCACCTTGGTGGCGTTGCCGTAGATCGAGCACGAGGAGGAGAACACCAGCCGGTGCACCCCGTGGTCGCGCATGGCGCGCAGCAGCGCCGTCGTGCCGCCGACGTTGGTGTCGTAGTACTCGACGGGCTGTTCCACGGACTCGCCGACGGCCTTCCTGGCGGCGAAGTGGACGACCGCGTCGAAGGAGTGGTCGGCGAACACCGTGGCGAGCGCGCGCGGGTCGAGCAGGTCCGCCTCGTAGACGGCGGCCGGTGGTCGGCCTGCGACCTTCGCGATGCGCTCCACTGCGCCCGGGGAGCTGTTGGAGTAGTTGTCGACGATCACGACGTCGTGGCCGTGTTCGAGGAGTTCGACGCAGGTGTGGCTGCCGATGAAGCCGGCGCCGCCGGTCACGAGCACGGTGGAGTTACCAGGCATGGAGCACCTTTCGCGGGGGTGGGCGAAGGGACGGGGGTGGGTTCACACGGCGGCGAGGACACCGGCGAGGTAGACCGGGTAGAGGACGGCGGCCAGCGTGAGCGGGAGCAGGCAGGACGCGCCGGCGAGCAGCGGCAGCCACGCGGTGCCGAAGGCCCGGCGGACCCGCACGCCGGCCCCTCTCGCGGCCTCGACGACGTGCAGCGCCGACACGGCGAGGGCGACCACCGCGTACGACAGGGACCCGAGGATGCTCAGGAAGACGTAGCCCGCCGCCGGGCCGGTGAGCTCTCCGACGATCGCGGCGGCCGAGAGCCCGAGGCTGATCAGGACGTACGGGAGGACCAGGCGCAGCGGCAGCGGTTCGAGTCCGTCGCGGGACTTGGGCGTCACCTTGAACACGGTCGGCCGGGGCCTCACCCGTTGCAGCAGGGCCGCGGCGATCCCCCAGATGACGAACGGCCACCGGGCCAGGACGAAGAGCCACTGCTCCCAGCTGAAGACGGGGGCGTCGTGCGGGCGCAGCAGGCCGCGGCTGCGGGCCAGCAGGGTGAGAAGGACCAGCCACACGGACATCGCCCAGAAGTGGCCGAGGAAGCCGAAGTAGTTGACGTTGATCCAGGACCCTCCGGTGGCCGCCGCGATCGGCGGGAGCGCCAGTCCACCGAGCGTCGCCATCGCGAGCAGGGGGTAGTAGGTGGCGATGAGGCCGAACCGCAGCCGGAGGCGGCGGCTCATCCGCTCCATGTGCTTGGGCAGTGTGCCGAAGAGCAGGACGGCCAGGCTGCGCGACCACTGGAACTCCTGGGTGGCCATCGCGGCGAAGGTGAGCGGCCCCTCCCCGTGCGCCTCGGCGTCGATCGCGAACGCGCCGTGCCAGCCGGCGGAGTTAAGCAGGAAGGTCGTGGAGAAGTCCTCGGCGAGCTCGGGTCCGATGCCGCCCACCTCGCGCAGCGCCTGCGTACGCACCGCGTAGTGGGAGCCGATGCACAGGGGCGCGTACCCCTCGGAGTGTCCGAGCTGGAAGGCACCGTGGAAGACGGCCTCCCGGTACAGCCGGCCGCGCGCCGACCAGGAGGCGGCGGCGTTGGAGTCGCAGACGCTGGGGGCGGCGACGTAGCCGATCGCCGGGTCGGCGAAGGGCCGCACCACCTCGACCAGATAGTGCGGCTCGGGCACGTGGTCGCAGTCGAGCTGGGCGACGACGTCGTAGTTCTCGTAACCCCAGCGGTCGTAGAAGTGGGCGAGGTTGCCTTCCTTGCACCGGGTGCGCCGGGGCCAGGTGGAGCGGTGGTACTCCGCGTTGCCTTCCCGGCACGACAGCCCCACCCCGTTCTCCCGGCACCACACCACGATCTCCTCGGTGGGGCTTTCGTCGCAGAGCCAGACGTCGTAGGGGTGCGGGAACCTCTGGTCGAGCATCGCCCTGAGCGTGGTCCGGGCAACCTCCCAGTGTTCCGACGGCGCGCGCGTCACGACGAACGCGGTCCGCAGGCACGGGACGGCGATCGCCGGGTTGAAGCGCCGCATGCGCAGACACACGAACACGAAGTGGAAGGGGAGGACGGTCAGGTAGACCAGCAGCGCGCTGTTCAGGATCAGCCCCACCCAGCCGACCCGGTGCTCCGGCCGCAGCCACCAGGCCCAGAACCAGACGAGCCCGGCCAGCCATCCGATGCTCAGCAGGGCCACCCTGAGCCGGTCGCTACGGGAGAACTGGCGGACGAAGCTGTCGGCCCCGGTCGGCGCCGTACGCGGGGGGTGCGCGAACTCCGGTCCGTCGGGGGAGATGCGGACCACGTTCCCGGCGGAGAGCTCCTGGATCTCGCCCCGGAGCGCGTCGGGCGATGTCGCGGTGATCGTGGCGGTCTCGGGGACTGGGCCTGGCGGGGCCTGCGTCATGAGTGTGCTCCGGGGAGGATCTCGCGTGGGTCGGTCGTCGGTGGGGTGCGGGCGCGCCGGGTCCGGAGCCGGGAAGGGACGGGTGCCGGGACCGGCCCGGCGTGCGCCGCGGGGCCTTGGGGGCAGGGGGAAGCCCGAGGAGGGCTGGGGAACGAAGGGTCAGCCGACGGGGACGGTGTCCTGTTGCCCGCCACGGATCGCCGCGGCACCCACAGTGATGTCCTCCGGACGGGTCCGGAACCAGTCGACGGTCCTGCGCAGCCCTTCCTCGACCGTCACTTCGGGGTCCCAGCCGAGGTGTTCCTGGGCGCGGGTGATGACCGGGCGCCGGCGGGTCGGGTCGTCCGTGGGCAGTGGGTGGTACTCGACGTCCGACATCGAACCGGTGATTTCCAGGACGAGGTCCGCGAGTTCGGTCACCGTGCGCTCCTCGGGATTCCCGAGATTGACCGGACCTCGGGCGGTCGAGTCCAGCATCGCGACGATTCCGCGGATCAGGTCGTCGACGTAGCAGAAACTGCGGGTCTGTTTGCCGTCCCCGTAAATGGTGAGCGGTTCACCGGCGAGCGCCTGCGTGATGAAACTGGAGACGACCCGGCCGTCGTGCGGGCGCATACGGGGTCCGTACGTGTTGAAGATGCGGACGATCCCGACGTCGACGCCGTGGCTCCGGTGGTAGGCCAGCGAGACCGCCTCGGCGTACCGCTTGGCCTCGTCGTACACGCTGCGGGGACCGACCGGGTTGACGTTGCCCCAGTAATCCTCGGTCTGCGGGTGGATCAGCGGGTCGCCGTAGACCTCGCTGGTCGACGCGAGCAGGAAGCGGGCACCGTTGCGCTGCGCCAGGCGCAGCATGTTCTCCGTGCCGCGGCTGCCCACGGCGAGGGTCTGGAGCGGTCGGCGGAGGTAGTCGGGCGGGGACGCGGGGCTTGCGAGATGGGCCACGGCGTCGAGCCGGCCCGGGACCTCCCCTTCCTCGCACACGTCGGCGAGGATGAATTCGAACTCGGGAAATTCGTACAGATGTGCGATGTTTTCCGGATCGCCTGTGCTGAAGTTGTCGACGCACACCACGGCGTCTCCGCGCCTCAGTAGTGCCTCGCACAGGTGTGACCCCAGAAATCCGCCGCCACCGGACACGGCAACGCGCATGGGCTTCTCTCCAGGAATACAGGAACGAGCGGAAGGCGGCTTCTGTGCCGACCGCGAGAAAAGCTTATGGGCGGATAGAAATCATTACTGATCGGTCGTCAGATCGGGTGAGCTGTTCGGGCGCCACGCAAATGGGGGTGGAGTGACCCCGGACCCGGCGCCACCGTCGCAGCCGTGCGGCACAGGCGGGGGAGGGGTGCCCGAGCGTGAGTACGGGCCCTTCACTCGGCCGTGTGATGGTCCGCCGCGCGCGTCGGGGTGCGTCCGTGGCCGTCAGTCGAGCCAGCCCAGGACGCACCGCGCGCACCCGGCCTCGAATCGGCTCGACGCGCCCAATTCCTGCATGAGTTCGGAGAGCATACGGCTCACGGTGCGCAGCGACACTCCGAGGTTCCGGGCGATCTTCTCGTCCTTCATTCCCGAGGCGAGCATCTGGAGCGCCTCCCGCTGCTGCTCCGAGAGCCCGTCGCCATCGTGCTCGGGCCGCTCCTCGTCGCCGTAGCGCGTGGCCGCGTGCCAGCAGTACTCGTACAGCGCGAGATAGGAGCGGACCAGGCCTCCCGAGGGAGAGAGTCACGTCCTGATCAGCCGGGCGATGGCCTTGGAGGCCTCGCCCACCTTCACCTTCGCCTGGTCCCCGCCCGGGGCGATCGCCTCGGTGACACAGCAGCTGAGGTGCTCGTCCAGGAGGGCCACGGCGCAGGACTGGAGCGCCGCGTTGATGGCCGAGACCTGGGTCAGTACGTCGATGCAGTAGACGTCCTCGTCCACCATCCGCTGCACGCCCCGGACCTGGCCCTCGATGCGCCGCAGGCGCCTGATGATGTCTTCCTTGTGGTGCACGTAACCGGCCACGACGGGCTCCTTGGGTCAGGTCACTTGTCGGCTGCCTGGAAGCCGCGCAGGCGGAGGCTGTTGCCGACCACGAAGACCGAGGAGAAGGCCATCGCGGCGCCGGCGATCATCGGGTTGAGCAGTCCGGCCGCGGCGAGCGGCAGGGCGGCCACGTTGTAGGCGAAGGCCCAGAAGAGGTTGGAGCGGATCGTGCCGAGCGTCCGGCGCGAGAGCCGGATCGCGTCGGCGGCCGCCCGCAGGTCTCCCCGTACGAGGGTGAGGTCGCCGGCCTCGATGGCGGCGTCGGTGCCGGTGCCCATCGCCAGGCCCAGGTCGGCCTGGGCGAGCGCGGCGGCGTCGTTCACGCCGTCGCCGACCATGGCGACCGAACGCCCCTCGGCCTGAAGCCGCTTGACGACGTCGACCTTGTCCTGGGGCATGACCTCGGCGATGACCTCGTCGATGCCGACCTCGGCGGCGACGGCCTCGGCGACGGCCCTGTTGTCACCGGTCAGCAGGATCGGGGTCAGACCGAGCGCGCGCAGCCGTCCGATCGCCTCGGCGCTGGTCTCCTTGACGGCGTCGGCGACCTCCAGAACCGCGCGGGCCTTCCCGTCCCAGGCCACAGCGATCGCGGTCTTCCCGGCCTTCTCGGCGCCGTCCTTCGCGGACTTGAGCCCGTCGGGCAGCTCCATCGCCCACTCTTCGAGCAGCTTCTCGCGGCCGACGAGGACGGCGTGGCCGTCGACGACGCCCTGAACGCCGAGCCCCGGGATGTTGGCGAAGTCCTCGGGGGCGGGGAGCGTACCGACCCTGGCGGCGGCACCGGTGGCGACGGCCTGGGCGATCGGGTGCTCGGAGGAGTGCTCCAGGGCGCCGGCGAGACGCAGGACGTCGGTCTCGTCGACGCCGTCGGCGGTGTGGACCTTGATGAGCGTCATCCGGCCGGTGGTGACGGTGCCGGTCTTGTCCAGGACGATCGTGTCGACCTTGCGGGTCGTCTCCAGGACCTCCGGGCCCTTGATCAGGATGCCGAGCTGCGCGCCCCGGCCGGTGCCGACCATGAGCGCGGTCGGGGTCGCGAGGCCGAGGGCGCAGGGGCAGGCGATGATCAGTACGGCGACGGCGGCGGTGAACGCGGCCGTGAGCCCGGATCCCGTACCGAGCCAGAAGCCGAGGGTGCCCAGCGCGAGGGCGATGACGATCGGCACGAAGACGGCCGAGATCCTGTCGGCGAGGCGCTGGGCGGCGGCCTTGCCGTTCTGCGCGTCCTCGACCAGCTTGGCCATGCGGGCGAGCTGGGTGTCGGCGCCGACGCGGGTGGCCTCGACGACGAGCCGGCCGCCGGCGTTCAGGGTGGCACCGGTGACGGAGTCGCCGACGGAGACCTCGACCGGCACGGACTCGCCGGTGAGCATCGAGGCGTCGACGGCGGAGGAGCCCTCGACGACGGTGCCGTCGGTGGCGATCTTCTCGCCGGGGCGGACCAGGAACCGCGTCCCGACCTGGAGTTCGGCGGTGGGCACGGTGACCTCGCGGCCTCCGCGCAGGACGGTGACCTCCTTGGCGCCCAGCTGCATCAGGGCCTTGAGCGCGGCGCCGGCCTTGCGCTTGGAACGTGCCTCGAAGTACCGCCCGGCGAGGATGAAGGCGGTGACGCCGGCGGCGGCCTCCAGGTAGATGTTCCCGGCGCCGTCGGTGCGGGCGATCGTGAACTCGAAGGGGTGCGTCATGCCCGGTGTGCCGGCGGTCCCGAAGAACAGGGCCCACAGGGACCAGAGGAACGCGGCGATCGTGCCGACCGAGATCAGGGTGTCCATGGTGGCCGCGCCGTGCCTGGCGTTGGTCCAGGCGGCCTTGTGGAAGGGCCAGGCGGCGTAGACGACGACCGGCGCGGCGAGGGTGAGGCTGAGCCACTGCCAGTACTCGATCTGGAGCGCCGGGACCATCGCCATCGCGATGACGGGGACGGCGAGCGTGACGGCGGTGACGAGCCGCTGCCTGAGGGGCCGGAGCTCCTCGTCGGCCTTCTCCTCGTCCGTGGGCCCGTCGTCGCCCCCGGACTCGGCCTGCGGGGGAGCGGGCTCCTGGGCGGTGTAGCCGGTGGCCTCGACGGTGGCGATCAGGTCGGCGACGGAGACGTCGGCGGCGGCGTCGAAGGTGACCTTCGCCTTCTCGGTGGCGTAGTTGACGGTGGCCTCGACCCCGTCCATGCGGTTGAGCTTCTTCTCGATACGTGCCGCGCACGAGGCGCAGGTCATGCCGCCGATGGCGAGCTCGACCTGGGCGGCGCCCGGAGTGGTCGTGGTCATGGAACACCTCATTCGTCGGTCTCGGCCTGCCGGCCTCGTTCGGCGGGGTCGGGCTCGGGGGCCGGGGCCCATGGAGGGACGGGCCCCGGCGGCCGGGTTCTGGCTCGGGCTCGGGCTGGGGTCGGGCTCGGGCCCCGAGCTCGGGTCGGGCTCTGGGCTGGGGCCGGACGGTCAGGCGCGGCCGGTGAGGTCGTAGCCGGCGTCGTCGACGGCGGCGGCGATCGCGGCGTCGTCGGGGGCGCCGCCCGTGGTCACGGTCACCAGGCCGCCGGCGATGTCGACGTCCACGGAGATGACGCCGTCGAGCGCGGACACCGAGGTCGTGATCGCGGTCCTGCAGTGTCCGCAGGTCATGCCGGACACGGCGTAGACGGTGGCGGTGGTGTCGGCGACGGCGGTGGCGGTCGTCGCCGCGCCGGCGTCGGTCGAGCAGCTGCCGTCAGGAGTACAGCAGGAACCCATGTCTTCCTCCTCGCTAGGGCTGGATACCCTTGGGGGGTATCTGTTCGTCGATTCCATGTATACCCCCAGCGGGTATCGCGTGCAAGCGTTCCCCGAACTTGACTTGATACCCCCTAGGGGTATCGTGAGGTGCATCGAACGGTTACTCACGTACGGGAGAGCTGCCATGAACACCGGAGTGAAGATCACCGCCTTCGCCGCCGCGCTCGCCGCGACCTTCGGCACCGCGTACGGGGTCGGCCAGGGCATCGGGCCCGTGGGCGAACCGGCGAAGGCCGTGCACGAGGAGCACGGCGGCGAGCAGCGCGCCGGCGAGGAGGCCGGGCACGGCGGCCACGAGGAGGGCGCCGCGAACGCGCCCGCCGCCGGAGGTCTCCAGGTCTCCGAAGGCGGCTACACGCTGGCCATGGAGACTCCGAAGCCGGCCCAGGGAAAGAGCGTGCTGAAGTTCTCGATCAAGGACGCGGGAGGAAGGAACGTCACCGCGTTCACCACCGAGCACGGCAAAAAACTGCACTTCATCGTGGCCTCGCGTGACCTCACGGTCTACCGCCACCTGCACCCTGTGCGCGCGGCCGACGGAACCTGGTCGACACCGGTCGACCTGCCGGCCGCGGGCGGCTACAAGGCCTTCGCCGACTTCAAGCCCGCGGTGAAGAACGCCACGGGCGTGACGCTGGGTGTGGACCTGTCCGTCCCCGGCGCGTACGCGCCCCGTCCGCTCCCGGCCGCCGCGCGGACTGCGACCGTCGACGGCTACGAGGTCGAGCTGGGCGGCACGCTCGCCCCCGGCAAGGCGGGCGAACTGAAGCTCACGGTGCGCAAGGACGGGAAGCCGGTCACCGATCTGGAGCCCTACCTCGGGGCGTACGGCCATCTCGTCGCCCTGCGCGACGGCGACCTGGCCTACCTGCACGTCCACCCCAACGAGGGCGGCCCCGGCCCGGACGTCTCCTTCACCGCGACGGCGCCGAGCGCCGGTGCGTACCGGCTGTTCCTCGACTTCCAGCACGACGGGAAGGTGCGGACGGCGGCGTTCACGGTGCACGCGGGGCAGACGGCGGGGGCGGATGAGGCGCCGCACGATGCGGGAGACCACGCGCACGGCTAGGGTGGTCATTGGACTAGACCTGTAGCCGTCATTCATGGAGGAATGGGCTCGATGAGCAACCGTGCAGTCCTTGAGGTGATCGCCCTCGACGAGCAGGACGCCGTCGCCGCCCAGGCCGGCGGGGCGGACCGCCTCGAGCTGGTCACCGACATGGCGGCCGACGGGCTGACCCCGTCACGGACCGGCTTCGCCGCGATCCGGTCCGCCGTGGACATTCCGCTGCGCGTGATGCTCAGACTGACGGACGGCTTCGCGGCGGGTGACATCGACGCACTGGTGGCCCGCGCCGGCGACCTGCGGGAGGCGGGCGCGGAGGAGTTCGTGCTCGGCTTCCTGACGGCGGACGGCGACGCGGACCTGGTGGCCGTGGAGCGGCTGATCGCCGTCCTGGACGGCTGCCGGTGGACGTTCCACCGGGCGCTCGACCGCGCGGCCGACCGCGACGCGCTGCGCAAGCAGCTCGCGGACCTGCCGGGCCTCGACACGTACCTGACGGCGGGCGCGGCCACGGGCGTCGACGACGGCCTGCCCGTCCTCACGGCGGAAGCGGCACGCTCGGGCGAGCCGGGCTACGAGCCGCAGATCCTGGTGGGCGGCGGCCTCCGCCTCGACCACCTCCCGGAACTCCGCGCGGCGGGCCTCGACGCCTTCCACATCGGCGGCGCGGCCCGCCCGCAGGGCTGGAAGGCCCCGGTCTCCCCGGAGGCCGTCAGGCTCTGGCGCGACGCACTGGACGCGTGACGCCGAGACGCGGCCTGGTCGTCCGGGAGGCCTGACGCCGAGACGCCCGCCGTCCAGGACCCCCGGTCGTCCGGACGCGTGACGCGAGGACCCCCGGTCGTCCGGACGCGTGACGCGAGGACCCCCGGTCGTCCGGACGCGTGACGCCGTGACGCCCGGTCGCCCCGGCGCCGTGGCCGACGGTGTGGTTCAGCCCGCGACCCGTTCCACCGGGATCCACACCTCCGCGTCCGCGTGCGTGCCGTCCTCGGACACCCGGGTGCGCGAGAGCGACGGACCCGGCCGGCTCCGGAACGGGTTCGACGGGAACCACTGCGTGTACACGTCCCGCCAGAGGTACTGGACCGCCAGCGGGAACTCGCCCGAGGACTCGAACACCGCCCACGTCCCCGGCTCGACGTCGAGGCTCTCCGAGGCCCCGGGCACCTCCGCGTCGCTCACCACCCCGTGGAAGTAGTCGAGTTCGGTGCCCTCCGCGTCGTCCGCCGAGTGGTTGGCGACGGCGGCCACGACACCGCCGGGCTCCCCGGTCGCGTACTCCTCCCAGCGCCCCAGCGTCTCCATGCCGATGCTCTTGACGAACTCCACGATGGCCGGGTTCATCCCCTCGTAGACCAGCGGGACCTGCGTCCCCCTGCCCACGAGCCTGAACCCGTCCTTCTCCACCACTCGGTACCGCATGCTGCTGCTCCCTTCGACGATCAGCCGGAAGGACATCCGTGGCTGGGAGAGCAGTGCCGCACCCGTCCGCCGCGCCTCGCCGGGGCCGACCCCGTGCACGGCGCGGAAGGCACGCGCGAACGCCTCGCCCGAGCTGTACCCGTACCGCACCGCGACATCGAGCAGCGTCCGCTCCCCGGCGAGCACCTCGGCCCCGGCGAGCGTCAGCCGCCGGCGGCGGACGTACTCGGAGAGCGGGATGCCCGCCAGCGCCGAGAACATCCGCCGGAAGTGGTACTCCGACGTCATGGCGATACGCGCCAGCTCGGCCGCGTCGACGGGCTCGTCGAGGTGGCCCTCGATGTGGTCCATGGCCTCGTTCAGCCGCTCCAGCACTCCTGGCCGTCCTTCCCTCACTGATCCCCACGCTAGGGACGTCCCACTGTGCCGGACCCGACATCCTGTGCCCGCTGCGGTCGGGTCGGCCCGCAATTCGGTGGCCCCGCACGGAGGCCGCCGACTACCCTCCCCGCCATGGTCGACCTCGTGCGCGGACTCATCGCCGCCCAGTTCCCGCAGTGGGCCGGGCTGCCCGTCACGCGCGTGCCGTCGGCCGGTACGGACAACGACATGTACCGCCTCGGCGACGCGATGGCGGTCCGGCTGCCGAAGACCGCCGAGACCGCCGGGGGCGTGGCCAAGGAGCAGCGCTGGCTGCCGCACCTCGCCCCGCACCTCCCGCTGCCCGTGCCCGTTCCCGTGGGCATGGGGCGGCCAGGGGAGGGCTTCGACCTGCCCTGGTCGGTGTACGGCTGGCTCGACGGCGCCAACGCCTTCGACGAGCCGGTCACCGATCTCGCCCACGCGGCCGTGGAGTTGGGCCGTTTCGGCGTGGCACTGCGGGGCGTGGACGCCACCGGCGGCCCGAAGTCCTTCCGGGGCGGCCACGTCACCGAGTGGACCGGTGACCACATCGACCGCGCCCTCCGCGACCTCGGCGCCGACGGTACGGTCGACCGCGCCGCCGCCGAGGCCTGGGAGTCGGTGCTGCGCGTGCCGCAGTGGGACCGTGACCCCGTCTGGATCCACGGCGACCTGCTGCCCGGAAACCTGCTGACCCGCGACGGGCGGCTCAGCGCCGTCATCGACTTCGGCGCCGTCGGCACCGGCGACCCGGCCTGCGACATGATGGCCGCCTGGACGCTCCTCACCCCCGAGACCCGCCCGCTGTTCCGCGAGGCGGCCCGGGTGGACGACGCCACCTGGGCCCGTGGCCGCGGCTGGGCCCTGGGCTGGGGTCTGGTCACGGAGCACTACTACCGGGGCAGGAACCCCGTCCTCGCCGCCGTCGCCCACCGCGCGTGGACCGAGGCGCTCCCGGAGTTCGCGCCCGGCGCGTGAGGAAGGTGCGCGAGGGAGGCGCGTGAGCCGAGGCGCGTGAGATCCGCGCAATGAGGTGCGCGCACGAGGCTGGTCATCCCGCCCCGCAGGCCGCACCATGCCCCTCACTACTCGTGCGTAACACCTTGTAGGGGGAAGCGTGTTGAGGCTCCGTGTCAGGTTCGTCCCGCTGCTCGCGCTCGTCGTGTCCCTGCTCGTCCCGGTCACTGCCGGACCCGCCCAGGGGGCGGCGCAGGCCCGTACCCCGGTCGTCCTCGTCCACGGATACAACGCCGACCCCGGGGTCTGGGGCGGCCTGCGCGAGAACCTCAAGGCCGACGGGTACACCGACGCCGAGCTGTTCTCCTTCGGCTACGACACCCACCGGTCCGTCAACGAGGTCCTCGCCGGCGAACTCGCCGCGTACGTCGCGGACGTCAAGCGGCGGACCGGCGCGAGCCGGGTGGACCTCGTCGCCCACTCCTTCGGCAGCCTCCTCACCCGCTGGTACGTGAAGTTCGACGCCGCCGGCCAGTCGTCGGTCGCCCACTGGGTCTCGCTCGCCGGCCCCAACCACGGCACCGGCACGGCGTGGGCCTGCGCCCTGTGGGACCAGGCCTGCCGGGACATGACGCCGGGCTCCTACGTCCAGAAGAAGCTGGCCGAGGGGGACGAGACCCCCGGCGCCGTCCGGTACGCCACCTGGTGGTCGAACTGCGACGAGGTCATCAACCCCGACAGCAGCGTGCCGCTGACGGGGGCCACCAACAACGCCGCCGGCTGCCTCGACCACAACGCGCTGCTCGGCGACGACGGCGTCTCCCGGGGAGTCCGCGCCTTCCTCGCCTCCTAGCTAGCCGACGCAGTCCAACTGCGGCGGCAGCGGCGAGGAGTGGACGACCGTCAGCCCCGACACCGCACGCGTCAGCGCCACATACAGCCGCCGCAGTCCCGTCCGCTCGTCCGGCTCGCCGTCCACGACGGCGGCCGGGTCGTCCAGGACCACGTAGTCGTACTCCAGGCCCTTCGCCAGCGAGGCCGGGACGAGCGTCAGACGGGACTCGGCCGTCGTCTCCTCGCCGGGGGAGAGGTACGTCAGCCCGGCCGCCGTCAGCGCCTCCGCGAGCGGCGCGATCCGGGCGTCGGCGGCGATCAGGCCGATGGAGCCCTCGTGCTCCAGGGACTCCACGCAGGCCGCCACGACCCCGGCGTCCAGCTCCGCAGGCTCGCGGTGGCGGATCGACAGCGAGCCCGGGTTCTCCCGGACCGACTCGACCGCCGCAAGACCGGGGGACATGTACGGCAGCAGCAGGGACGCGTACGCGATGACCTCGCGCGGCACACGGAAACCGGCGGTCAGCTCCTCGACCACGGCCTCCGGCTTGCCGAGGTGCGTCAGCGCCTGCGCCCAGCTCTCGGTCGCCCACGGCGTGGTGCCCTGCGCCAGGTCGCCGAGGATCGTCGCCGAACCGGTCGTGCAGCGGCGGCCGACGGCCCGGTACTGCATCGGGGAGAGGTCCTGCGCCTCGTCGAGGACGACGTGGCCGAGCGAGTGCGTCCGCTCCACCAGGTCCTTCGCCTCGTCGATCAGGACCGCGTCCGCCGCCGACCACTTCGCCGACTTCACCGACCGGGCGGGCTTCGCCCACAGCAGCAGCTTCTGCTCGTCGTCGGTCAGGATCCCCGCCGCGTGCGCGGCGAGGAACTCGGCGTCGCTCAGCAGCCGCAGCACCAGCTTCGCCGGATCGACCGGCGGCCAGAGCGCCTTCACGGCCGCC
The DNA here is from genome assembly GCF_042902595.1 of Streptomyces sp. NPDC012508. NCBI lineage: Bacteria > Bacillati > Actinomycetota > Actinomycetes > Kitasatosporales > Streptomycetaceae > Streptomyces > Streptomyces sp. NPDC012508. Next base: position 49,173 of record NZ_JBIBEO010000012.1, on the reverse strand, counting down.
TTCACCGCAGTGTTGCGGGCCACCGCGTCCTGCACCCGGTCGTCGGGAGCCTCGCCCGCCTGCTCCATGCGGACCAGGACCGCGTGCGCGATGCGCTGCGGAAGCGCGTCGCGGGCAGCGCCGTAACGGATGTCGCGGTCCAGCAACTCGCGGACCATCTCCTCCAGTTCGTACGCGGGGACGCGCCAGCGACGCGAACCGCGCACCACCATCAGCGGCTCCGTCGGCAGCGTGACGTGCGAGCGGACCGCGCGGCGCAGCACCTCCGCCATCCTCGCGTCGCCCTTGACGGTCGCCGTCGCCGCCTCGTCGGTGCCGCGCACCTCGACATGGGCGACGAGGTCGTCGACGGTGGCCTGCTGGACCTCCAGCTCGCCGAGGGCGGGGAGGACCTGCTCGATGTAGTGGAGGAAGGAGCGGTTCGGCCCGATGACGAGCGTGCCGGTGCGGGCGAGCCGGTCCCGGTGCGCGTAGAGGAGGTACGCGACCCGGTGCAGGCCCACGGCCGTCTTTCCGGTGCCGGGGCCGCCCTGGACGCAGACGGTGCCGCCGAGCCCCGACCGTACGATCTCGTCCTGCTCGGGCTGGATGGTGGCGACGATGTCCCGCATCGGTCCCACGCGCGGGCGCTCGATCTCGGCCTGGAGCAGCCGGCTCGTCCGCTCCTGCTCGGCCGGGTCGGAGAGATGCTCGTCCTCGTACGCGGTGAGCTCGCCGCCCGTGTAGCCGAACCGGCGCCGCAGCCCGACGTCCTGCGGGTCCTTCTTCGAGGCCCGGTAGAACGGCTGGGAGACCGGGGCGCGCCAGTCGATGACCATGGGGTCGCCGCCGGCGTCGTGGACGTGCCGTCGGCCGATGTAGAAGCGCTGGCCCTCCTGCGTGGTGTGCAGGTAGTCGAGCCGGCCGAAGAAGAGCGGCGTGTGGGAGAGGTCGGCGAGGGCCTTGATGCGCTCCTCGATCTGGCGGCCGAGGACGAGCGAGTTGACCCAGTTCGCGGTGACGTCCTTGATGTCGAGCGCCTCGACGTCCTCGCGCATCGCCCGCAGCGCGGCGCGCGAGTCGGCGAGATGGGCGCGTTCGCGCGCGAGCGGATCGACGGACGTGGACATGCGGAAGCCTCCAGGCCGGGGTGCGGGACACACGGGACATGACAGGGCGGCCGCCGGTTTCCGACCGGAGGCGGCGCTCCACGGAGGGAGGCGGGGAAGTCGGAGATTGTAGCTTCGGGGGCGCGGGGGAGGCGAATGGTTTTCCGTGAGGGAGGGCGCTGATCGGACCCGTAGGGGGTGGGTCCCTCCTGAGGGGGACGGAGGTTTCCACCCCCAGCCTGATGTGTTCGGAATGTCCGGATTCCATCATGGAGGCATGACCACAGCGACCTTCACCCCCGACCGCACGATTCCCCGCTCCCACCGACTCGCCCTCGCGCTCCGCGCGATACGCGCCTACGGCACCGCCGCCGTGGACGTCGTCGTGCTCGGCCGGTACGCCGAGGAGGCGGGGGTCAGGAACCCCCGACCCGAGTACATCGGAGGCCCGGACTGAGTACGACCGCCCATGCCCGGGTCCGGCCTGCGCTGATGTGATCGGGGCATGACGACGAACCAGGCACCCCAGGCGGCGGCTCCCACGGCCGAGCCCGAGCCGACGGCCGTGCCCGACCCGACGGCCCCGTCCGCCCGCGCGCTGCGGATCATCGCGCTCTGCGGCCTCCTGGCGCTCTTCGTCTCCTTCGTCCTCACCGCGATCGTCATGCTGGAGGACAGCATCGGCGACGACGGCAGAGCCGGTGCGGCGATCGACGCGGCCTTCTGGGCGCTGGGCCTCGGCACCCTGGCCGGTCTCGTCGCCGCCGTACTGCCCCGCTCGGTCCTGGCCCACCGCGCGCGCACGTACGCGGTGGCCCTCCAGTACATGCTGGCGCTGATCGCCCCGTTGATCGCGATGATGGACTGATGCCGTGAGCCCGGCCGGCGTACGGGCGGGCGCGCTGTCCCCGGCCATCGGCCGGCATCGCGCCGACCGGCCACCGGAGCCCGGCGCCGGTCGACCCGCCGGCACCCGGCACCGGACCTCGGCGCTACTGCCCCGCCTGTTCGCCCTCGCCCGCCATCAGTTCGTCCGCGTCCACGATCCGGTACGCGTAGCCCTGCTCCGCGAGGAACCGCTGGCGGTGCGCCGCGAAGTCCTGGTCGATCGTGTCGCGCGCGACGACCGAGTAGAAGTGCGCCTGGTGCCCGTCGGACTTCGGCCGCAGCACCCGGCCGAGGCGCTGCGCCTCCTCCTGGCGCGAGCCGAACGTGCCCGACACCTGGATCGCGACCGTCGCCTCCGGCAGGTCGATGGAGAAGTTCGCCACCTTCGAGACGACGAGCACGCTGATCTCGCCCTCACGGAACGCCCCGAAGAGCTTCTCGCGCTGCGCGTTCGACGTCTCGCCCTTGATGACCGGCGCGTCCAGATGCTCGCCGAGCTCGTCCAGCTGGTCGATGTACTGGCCGATGACGAGGATCTGCTGCCCGGCGAACTTCCGCACGAGCGCCTCGGTCACCTTCCGCTTCGTCGCCGTCGTGGCGCAGAAGCGGTACTTCTCCTCCGTCTCGGCGGTCGCGTACGCCAGCCGCTCCGACTCCGTCAGGTTGACCCGGACCTCGACGCAGTCGGCGGGCGCGATGTACCCCTGCGCCTCGATCTCCTTCCATGGCGCGTCGAACCGCTTCGGCCCGATGAGCGAGAAGACATCGGACTCGCGTCCGTCCTCGCGCACCAGCGTGGCCGTGAGTCCGAGCCGCCGCCGGGCCTGGAGGTCGGCGGTGAACTTGAAGACGGGCGCGGGCAGCAGGTGCACCTCGTCGTAGACGATCAGGCCCCAGTCGCGGGAGTCGAAGAGCTCCAGGTGGGGGTAGATCCCCTTCCGCTTGGTCGTGAGCACCTGGTAGGTGGCGATGGTGACCGGCCGGATCTCCTTCTTCGTACCGGAGTACTCGCCGATCTCGTCCTCGGTGAGCGAGGTCCGCTTCACCAGCTCGTGCTTCCACTGACGGGCCGAGACGGTGTTGGTGACCAGGATGAGCGTGGTGGCCTTCGCCTGGGCCATCGCCCCGGCGCCGACCAGCGTCTTTCCGGCGCCGCAGGGAAGCACGACGACACCGGAGCCGCCGTGCCAGAAGCCCTCGACGGCCTGCTTCTGGTACGGGCGAAGGGCCCAGCCGTCCTCGGCGAGTTCGATCGGGTGCGCCTCGCCGTCGACGTAACCGGCGAGGTCCTCGGCGGGCCAGCCCAGCTTCAGGAGCGTCTGCTTGATCTGGCCGCGCTCGGAGGGGTGCACGGCGACGGTGTCCGGGTCGATCCGGGCGCCGACGAGCGGCTGCACCTTCTTCGAGCGGAGGATCTCCTCCAGGACGGGCCGGTCGGTGGAGGTGAGGACGAGCCCGTGGGTGGGGTGCTTGGAGAGCGTCAGCCGGCCGTAGCGGGCCATGGTCTCGGCGACGTCCACGAGGAGCGCGTGCGGCACGGGGTAGCGGGAGAACTCGACGAGCGCGTCGACGACCTGCTCGGCGTCGTGCCCGGCGGCCCGCGCGTTCCACAGGCCGAGCGGCGTCACCCGGTACGTGTGGATGTGCTCGGGCGCCCGCTCCAGCTCGGCGAACGGCGCGATGGCCCGCCGACAGGCGTCGGCGAGCTCGTGGTCGACCTCCAGGAGCAGCGTCTTGTCGCTCTGGACGATGAGTGGTCCGTTCACGTACGTACATCCCTTCGCACGGGCCAAACATCCAGTGTGCCTGACACCCGGCCGATGCAGGTGGGGGCCGCCGCACCGGCCGGACGGCCAGAGGGTGTCCGGCGGATCCCCTAGACCTGGTCGTCCGCCAGTTCCGCGACGCCCGTGATGCGGTGGAGGGGGTACGTGCGGACTTCGTCCGCCGTGTGGTCGTAGCCCGTCACGAAACCGCCCTCCACCCGGACCGGGGCGATGACGCGCTGGCTCGCCGCGCCCTCCGCGTTGACGTAGCCGATCCAGACGGCGGAGCCGGTCATCGCGGCGGCCTGGACGGTGGCCAGGGTCTCGGCGGGGGAGGTGCGGGGCAGCTCGCCGCCGGCGCGGGCCGGGGCATCGGGGCGTTCCTTGCGGACCGCCGTCGCGGCCGCGTCCCCCGACCGGATCGCGCGGACCGCCGCGCCGAGGAGCGTCCCGTCAGGGGCGGGCGGGCCGTCGGGGACGGGCGCGGGCGCGGTGCGGGGGCCGGTGCGGTAGGCGTCGGCGCGGGTGATCAGGACGTCGCCGGCCGCGGACTCGGCGGCCGGGGCGTATCCCATCGACCGCAGCCCGTCGAGCAGCGCCGCAGGGTCGGTCTGGGCGGCGAGCACGGTCGGCGCGAGGCGGCGCAGCCGCAGCGACGCGGAACGCTTGTCGGCCAGGATCTCGCCGAGGAGCGCGTCGTCGTCGCAGCGTACGTAGGCGGAGGCGGCGCCGATCCGGAGGTGGCCGTGTTTCCGCGCCACGTCGTCGATGAGGTACGAGAGCGGCTGCGGGACCGGCGTACGGGAGTGGGCCGTCAGGAAGTCCTGGAGGTCGGACGCGCTGCGCCCGGCGTCGAGCGCGCGGCGGACCGAGCCCGGCGTGAACCGGTAGACGGTCGCACCGCCCTTCGACTCCACGTCCGCGAGGACGGAGAGCATGTCGGCGAGCGGGCGCCTGAGCGGTCCCGGTGCGACGGCGGTGAGATCGGCCTGGAGCAGCACGTGGTCGACGGCCTCGGGGAGCAGCGGGGCGAGCAGGGTCGCGGCGCGGGCGGCGGCGACGGACAGCTCGACGCCGTGTTCGGCGACCGGCTCGGCGGCCGCCTCGGCGAGCGGCAGGTTGAGCAGCGCCCGGGCGGGCGAGGCGAGGGCGCCGCGCCCGGTGATCCCGAGCAGCTCGGCCTCGGCGAGGGTCCACAGGGCGAGCCGGGACCGGAGGTCGCTGGGCCCGTGTCCGGTGGCGGACCGGGTGGCGCCCGTACCGCCGCCGGGCCCGGTGCCGGTGCCTGTGCCGTACGCGGTGCCGGTGCCGGTGCCGGTGCCGGTGCCTGTGCCGTACGCCGTACCGGTGGTGCCGTACGCGCCGCCCGCACCCGCACCAGCGCCGTACGCGCCGCCATGCCCCGTCCCGCTCGGGCCGCCCCGGCCGCCCGTGGCCGTGCCGGCGCCCTGGTCCGGCGCGCCCGCGCCGCCCGCCGACGAGCCCCGCAGCGGGCGCTCCCACCGCAGCCGGGCCAGCAATGTCTCCGGGTCCGCCGCCACGCCGGGCGGCAGCGTCGCCTGCAGGGTGAGGACCCGGCGCCGTACCTCCGGTGCCGCGCCCCGGTCGAGGTCCGGGCCCAGGGCGGAGAGCGCGCGGCCCTTCGCGTCCTGGCCGCCGACGAGCCCCGAGGTCCGCGTACCCACCAGCCAGGACGTGGCGAGCCGGGCCCAGCGCTCGGCGGGCGGCAGGTCGAGCCAGTCGTCGTAGGCGGGCGTCGGCGCGTACCGCTCGTCCGCCTCGCCGTCCGAGGCGAGCAGCCCCGCCCCGTACGCCAGCTCCAGCCAGAACGCCGCGACCTGCTCCGTCACGTCCAGCGCCGTGGCGGTCCGCTTGAGGTCCCGTACGGACATCCCGCCCGCGCGCAGGACGGCGGGGCCGCCCTGGTCCCAGGTCTTCAGCAGCTCCTCGACCGTCGCGAGCGCCGTGTACGCCTGGCCTGCCGCCGCGTTGTCCACAACCTGGGGACGGTATTCGCGCAGAACGGCCAGCGTCGGCGCGTGCGGCTCGGGCGAGCGGTGCGCCCGGCCGCCGCGCAGGTGCAACGCCGCCTCCCGGGGCAGGACGACGGTGCGGGGCGAGGCGGGCAGCAGCAGGCCGCGGTCACGGAGCCAGCGGACCGGCGGGGCCGGGTTCGCCGTGACCTCGCCGTACGGCGGGCCCCACACCAGCCGGTCGAGCACCGCCAGCGCGTCCGACGGCGCCGTGTCGAGCAGTGCGCCCATCCGGTCCCGGTCGGTGAACAGATCCGTCAGCGCCGCCACCGCCGACACCGGGTCGTGCGTCGCGGGCAGCCCGGCGGCCGCGAGGATCTCCTGGATCCGGCCCGGCGACATCCCGGCCGTCGACTCGGAGACGGTCGGCCCGAGACCGGTCGGGGACGGGTGCTGCGGGGAGGGCGCGAGCAGCTCCCGCGCGGTCCGTACGAGCCGCAGCCGATCGTCCTCGCCCCAGACCAGGGCCTGTTCGCGCAGCACCTCCACGGCGCGGGGCAGCGCCGCCTCGATGTCCGGGTCGCCGTCGTCGCCGGTGAGGAGAGCGAGGAGTACGGGATACGGGGCGGGGTCCGGGGCCACGGCCAGCGCCTCGGCGGTCTGGAGCGTGAACCGGTCGAGCCGTTCGAGCGCGCGCACCACGGAGCCGCGGGTTCCGGCCCTGGTGGCGAGCTGGGTCAGGTCGTTCGGCACGGGGGAGAGCAGATCGGGGCGGGCGCGCAACAGCGCGGCGAGCCCTTCGTCGCCCCGCGCGCGCAGCGCCTCCGCGAGCGTGCGCGGCGCAGCGGCGGCGCCAGTTCCTCCGGGCACGTGCGCCTCCCGATCGAGCTCACCGATCCCCATCCGCCCCACGTTAGCCCCTGCGCGGGCGCTAACGTCGGGGCGTACCGGCCGTGGAGGGGACTGTGGGCATCGAGAGCGACCAGTTGGTCTTCGACTATCTGAGCCGGGTGGGCGATCTGGCGCAGCAGCGGCAGCTGCCGTCGGGGGCGCGGATGAAGCTCGTGTCGTCGCTCCGGGGCGAGATCGACCGGCGGCGCGCCACGTACGGCCGGGAGAGTCCGACGGCGGTCCGCTCCCTCCTCGACGAACTGGGCTCGCCGGACGAGGTGGTGGACCGGGCGGCGGGTATCGCGCCGTCGCCGTCGCCCTCGGTACCGATGCCCCGCCCGGAGCCGACCGCCGGAGCCGCGCCTCCGCACCTGGCCGGGACGGACGAGGTCGGGTCGGCCGACACGGAACCGGACTGGTGGCGGCTGGACGACCGCGAGCCGGCGCTGCCGGGGGACGACCTGGTGCCGGGGTTCAGGGGCGGCGTGGAGATCCCGGAGATCCTGAAGCCGCCGCCGGGGGAGACGGAGGAGGACGCGGGGGAGCCGGGGGAGCCGGACCTGGAGGCCGCCGGCCGCCGGCCGATGTGGCGACGTGTCCTGCGGCCGCGGCGGCTGCCCGAGGAGGAAGCTGTCGCGCGCCGCGTCCGGTTCGGCAGCCCGATGCTGTTGGTGGCGGCGCTTCTGCTGCTCGGCGGCGCGGTCTTCGGCTCGCTGGTGGCGCTGGCCCTGGGCTGGCTCCTCGCGTACGGCTCGCGCCGCCTCTCGGCGGGGGAGACGCGGTTCGCGGTCGTCATCCTCCCGCTCCTCGCGGCGACGGCGGGCGTGGCCTGGCTCTGGGGCCGGGCGGACGGCCGCTGGGGCGAGCCGGTGGCGGCGGGGAGCGAGGCGCTGGGGGCGGCGATCTCGGAGACGTGGCCGTGGACGCTCAAGGGCGCGGCGATCGCGACGTCGCTCTACCTCGTGTGGCGCAGCCGCCGCCACGTGTGACGCCCCTGTGGCCCCCGCCGCACCCGGCGGAACCCACCGTCACCCCCTGGGTGCCGGCACCGCCCCCCACGGCGCCCCCGGGACCACCAGGGGGGAGCCCGTGACGGGGTCCGGGACCACCACCGACTTCAGGCCGAAGACGTCGCGGACCAGGTCCTCCGTCACCACGTCCTCCGGCGCCCCCTCCGCCACCACGCGCCCCGCCTTCATCGCCACCAGATGGTCCGCGTACCGCGCCGCCTGGTTCAGGTCGTGGAGGACCAGGACGACCGTCCGGCCCCGCGCCACGTTCAGGCGGCGCACCAGGTCCAGGACCTCCACCTGGTGGGCGATGTCCAGGTACGTCGTCGGCTCGTCGAGCAGCAGCAGATCCGTCTCCTGCGCGAGCGCCATCGCGATCCAGACCCGCTGCCGCTGACCGCCCGACAGCTCGTCCACCGACCGGTCGGCCAGCGCGGCGACGTCCGTCGACGCCATGGCCTCCTGGACCGCCCGCTCGTCCGCCTCCGACCACTGCTTCCACCACGCCTGGTGCGGCTGACGTCCCCGCGAGACGAGGTCGGCGACCGTGATCGCCTCCGGTGCGACAGGGGTCTGCGGCAGCAGCCCGATCGACTGCGCGATCCGCTTCGTCGGCAGCTTCGCCAGCGACTCCCCGTCGAGGAGCACCGCCCCGCCCGCCGGCTTGAGCAGCCGCCCGAGTGCCCGCAGCGTCGTCGACTTCCCGCACGCGTTAGGACCGACGATCACGGTCACCTTGCCGTCCGGGACGGCAAGGTCCAGCTCCTCCACGACCGTACGGTCCTCGTACGCGAGCGTCAGCTCGCGCGCGGTCAGCCGGCTCACGACTTTCCTCCCACGCTTCGGCTCCGGACGATGAGCCAGATCAGATACGGGGCGCCGACCGCCGCCGTCAGGACACCCACCGGCAGCTCGGTCGGCGAGAACAGCCGCTTGCCCAGCAGATCCGCGAGCACCACGACGAACGCGCCCATCAGCGCCGAGCACAGCAGCGGGATCTGTGCCGTACGCGTCATCCGCCGGGCGATCTGCGGGGCGAGCAGCGCCACGAAGTCGACCGGACCGGCCACCCCCGTGGCCACCGACGCGAGCACGACGCCGACGCACACGAGCCCCAGCCGGGTCCGCCCGAGCGAGACCCCCAGGGCCGTCGCCGTGTCGTCGTCCAACGACACCGTGCGCTGCGCGCGCGCCGCCCACAGGATCGCCGGGAGCAGCACGATCAGGGTCCAGCGGATCGGCGCCGCCTCGTCCCAGCCGCGCCCGTTCAGCGAGCCGGTCATCCAGATCTGGGCCTGCTGGGCGACCAGGTAGTCGCCCTTGGTCATGAACAGGGTGATCAGCGAGCGCAGCGCGATCGCGAAGCCGATCCCGATCAGCACGAACCGCGTCGCGTGCAGCCCGCCGCGCCACGCGAAGACGTACACGAGCGCGGCGGCCGCGATGCCGCCGACGACCGAGAGGTACGGCAGGACGGTGTACGAGGTGAGGCCGAAGGTCATCGCGCCGACCGTCAGCGCGCCCGCGCCCTGGCTGATGCCGATGATGTCGGGGCTGGCCAGCGGGTTGCGGGCGACGGTCTGGATGAGGGCGCCGGCGATCCCGAACGCGGCGCCGACCATCAGCCCGACCGCGAGCCGCGGCATCCGCAGCTCCTCGACGACGAACGCGGACCGGGACTCCTGCCCGAGGACCACCTTCAGGACCTCGCCCGGTGCGACGAACTTCTCGCCGACACAGAGGTACGCGACGCAGACCGCGACGAGCAGCAGCAGAAGACCCGTGGCCACCAGCGCCGAGCGCCGGTGCAGCAGGAACGACCCGCCGCCCGCGCGCACGACCCCGTACCCGGCAGGCCGTACACGCCCGGCAGGACGGACGCGCCCGGCAGGACGTGCAGACGTCGTCGTCATGCCGGCACCGCCTTCCGGCGCACCAGCGTCACCAGGAACGGCACCCCGATGAGCGCCGTCATCACCCCCGCGGGCACCTCGCCCGGAGGAAAGAGCACCCGCCCGATCACGTCCGACACCAGCAGCATCACGGGCCCCACCAGGGCCGCCATCGGCAGCACCCAGCGGTGGTCGCTGCCCACGATCGCGCGGGCGATGTGCGGCACCGCGAGGCCGACGAACGCGATCGGTCCGGCCGCCGCGACCCCCGCGCCGGTCAGCACGGTCGCCCCGACACCGCCCACGATCCGTACCGTCGCCACCCGCTGGCCGAGCCCCTTCGCCACGTCCTCGCCGAGCGCCAGCGCGTCCAGTCCCCGGGCCACGGAGAGCACGAGCACCGCGCCGAGCAGCAGGAAGGGCCAGATCTGGCCGACGACCTCGGCGTCCCGCCCGTCCAGCGAGCCGATCTGCCAGAACCGGAACTCGTCGAGCGCCGACGCCCTGGTCGTGAGCACCCCGGTCGTCACGGACAGCAGCAGCGCGTTGATCGCGGCGCCGCCGAGCGCCAGCTTCACCGGCGTCGCCCCGCCGCGCCCGCTGGAGGCGATCGCGTACACCGCGACCGACGCGAGGGCCGCGCCCGCGAAGGCGAACCACACGTACCCCGTCAGCGTGTGCACCCCGGCGAAGGCGATCGCGAGGACCACGCCCACCGAGGCGCCCTGGCTGATGCCGAGGATCCCCGGGTCGGCGATCGGGTTCCGGGTGATGCCCTGCAGGGCCGTGCCCGCGAGGGCGAGGGCGGCGCCGACCATCAGCCCGATCAGCGTCCTGGGGACGCGCATCTGCCGTACGACCTCGGCGTCGTCGCTCGTGCCGCCGTGCAGCAGCGCGTCGAGGACCGTGGACGGGGCGACGGCCCGGGCGCCCACGGCGAGGCTCAGCAGGATCGCGAGGAGGAGGGCGACGACGGCGACGGTGGTGGCCAGAACGCGTCTGGAACGGAAAGCGGCGGTCATCGAGGCCCATCGGGAGGTGCGGGTGGTACGTCGACTTCGGTGAGCCTGGGCTCACCCGGTCGGCGGGGGTCAGTCTAAGCAGCAGGCCTGTTCGAACACCCGGGCACAATGTCACCCATGACTCTCGCGCGACTCCCGCTTACCGTCGGCTTCGACCTGGACATGACGCTGATCGACTCCCGCCCGGGCATCAAGGCCACCTACGAGGCCTTCTCCGCGCAGGTCGGCGTCGCGATCGACGCCGATCTGGCGGTCTCGCGGCTCGGGCCGCCGCTGGAGCACGAGCTGGCCCACTGGTTCCCGGAGGCGGAGATCGTGGAGCGGGTCGGCCAGTACCGCGCGCTCTACCCGACGTACGCGATCGAGCCCTCGCTCGCGCTGCCCGGCGCCCGGGATGCGATTCAAGCCGTTCGCGAGGCGGGCGGCCGCGCCATCGTCGTCACCGCGAAGAACGAGCCGCACGCCAAGCTGCACCTCTCCCACCTCGGCATCGACCCGGACGCCGTCATCGGCGGACTGTGGGCCGAGGGCAAGGCGGAGGCCCTGCGCGAGTACGGCGCGCGGGTGTACGTCGGCGACCACACCGGCGACGTACGCGGCGCCGCGACCGCGGGCGCCCTGTCGGTGGCCGTGGCGACCGGACCGTGCGACGAGGCGGAGCTGCGGGCCGCCGGCGCGGACGTCGTCCTGCCGGATCTCACCGGGTTCCGTGCCTGGTGGGAGGCGTACCGGGGCTAGTCGGCCCCGGCCCCGGCCGCCTTCGCCTGCCGCCGCTGAGCCCCGATCGAGCGCAGCACACCGGCTCCCGCGACCAGGAATCCGACGCCCATCAGCATGCAGACGGCGTACGCGACCGGCGGAAACGGGTCGGTGCCGAGGAACAGCGGCGCGACCGTGACCAGCGTGGCCACCGCACCGATGATGAAGACAATCGCACCGGCACGGACGAGGCCGTCACCCGGAGCGCTGTCGTCCGACGGGGCCGAAGGGGTTTCACTACGCATTCGGCCAGGGTAGTTCCCAGGCCGAAGGAACAAACCGGCGACGTCTTGTCACCGCCCCGAAGCCCATTAGCCTTGGTGCGGGCGACCGCTGAATCGGTCTCCAGAGCCGGATTCCCGGCGCATTCCATCGAGTACGAGGACGAGGACGGACGTGCCTACCGGCAAGGTCAAATGGTTCAACAGCGAGAAGGGCTTCGGCTTTCTCTCCCGCGACGACGGCGGCGACGTCTTCGTCCACTCGTCGGTGCTCCCTGCCGGAGTCGACGCCCTCAAGCCGGGGCAGCGTGTGGAGTTCGGGGTGGTCGCCGGACAGCGCGGTGACCAGGCGCTCTCCGTGACGGTCCTCGACCCGACCCCGTCCGTCGCCGCGGCGCAGCGCCGTAAGCCCGACGAACTGGCGTCCATCGTGCAGGACCTGACGACGCTCCTGGAGAACATCACGCCGATGCTGGAGCGCGGCCGCTACCCCGACAGGGCGCAGGGCGGCAAGATCGCGGGCCTGCTGCGGGCGGTCGCGGACCAGCTCGACGTCTGATCCGATCCATCCGTTCCGTTACGGGAACGACAGCGCATCCGGGCCGAGGGGCGGTACCAGCCCCTCGGCCGCCGCGCGTGTGAGCAGCCCGCGCACGGCCGCGTAGCCGGCCTCCCCGAGGTCGGCCGTGAACTCGTTGACGTAGAGACCGATGTGCTGATCGGCCACCTTGGGGTCCATCTCCTGCGCGTGCTCGAGTACGTACGGGCGTGAGACGGCCGGGTCGTCCCAAGCCATCCGAACCGATGCACGGGCCGCGTCCGCGAGGCTCCGCAGCACGTCCTGGCCGAGCGAGCGGCGGGCGATGATCGCACCGAGCGGGATCGGGAGACCGGTGGTGTCCTCCCAGTGGGTGCCCATGTCGGCCAGCGCGTGCAGACCGTAGTTCTGGTAGGTGAACCGGGCCTCGTGGATGACGAGCCCCGCGTCGACCTTCCCGTCGCGCACGGCGGGCATGATCTCGTGGAACGGCATGACGACGACGTTCCCGACCCCGTCCGGGACGACGTCCGCCGCCCAGAGCCGGAACAGCAGGTACGCCGTGGAGCGCTCGCTCGGCACGGCGACGGTCTTCCCCGCCAGATCCACCCCCGGCTCCCGGGTGAGCACCAGGGGGCCGCAGCCGCGGCCCAGCGCGCCGCCGCAGGGCAGCAGGGCGTACTCGTCGAGGACCCAGGGCAGCACCGCGTACGAGACCTTCAGGACGTCGTACGCGGGGTCGGCGCTCTCGGCCCAGCCGTTGGTGAGGTCGATGTCGGCGAACGTCACGTCGAGGCGCGGGGCGCCGGGGACGCGGCCGTGGGCCCAGGCGTCGAAGACGAAGGTGTCGTTCGGGCAGGGCGAGTACGCGATCTTGAGCTTGGGCGTCATGGGGCGGGCTCCACGAAGACGGTGGTGCTGAGCAGCTGGAACGTGTGCCGCAGCGAGTCCAGGGCCTCGCCGATACGCCAGGCGGCCCGGTCGCGCGGGCCGACGGCGTTGGAGACGGCGCGGATCTCGACCACGGGTACGCCGTGGGCGGCGGCGGCCTCGGCGACGCCGAACCCCTCCATCGCCTCGGCGGCGGCGCCGGGGTGACGGGCCGCCAGCTCGGCGGCCCGCTCGGCCGTGCCGGTGACGGTGGAGACGGTGAGGACGGGCGCGACGGTGTGGCGCTGCCCGCCGCGGGCGAGGGCGTCGGAGATCCGCCCGGTCAGGGCGGGCGGCACGGGGTGCGTGGAGCGACCGAAGCCGAGCTCTTCGACGGTGAGGTAGCCGTCGGGCGTCTGCGCGCCCAGGTCGGCGGAGACGATCGCGCCGGACACGACGACGGAGCCGAGGGGCGCGAGGGGCTGGAACCCGCCGGCGATCCCGGCGGAGACGACGAGGTCGTAGGGGGTGGCGGCCCGCGCGAGCGCGGTGGCGGTGGCCGCGGCGGCGGCCGCGGGCCCGACACCGCCGACGAGTACGTCGGCGGCGTGCGGCCCGTCGACGCGAAGGCCGCGCGCGACGGAGTCCGCCTCCGCCGCCACGGCCGTCACGATCAGGGTCCGGACCGTCACCGGAGGATCAGGATTCCTTCTTCAGCCCGAAGTGCCAGACGCCGGTCAGCTTCTTGCCGTCGCTCTCGACGATGGTGACCTGGGTCTCGTCGGTCGCCTCGCCGGTCTGGGAGGAGAAGAAGGCGCTGGCCGGAATGGTCCGGTACGTCTTGTGGTACGGCTCCGGCTCGGCGTTCTGGCCACCGAGGAAGATGGTCCAGCCGTTCTCGGCGATCGAGGGGTCGACGCCGAAGCGGATCTTGTCGTCCGCGGCGACCGTGAGGGTCTTCTCGGCCTTCTTGTTGAGGCACTGCTGGATCTGCGACTCCTTGATGGCGTCGCCGTCGTTGTAGCAGGCGGCCTCGGAGTGCACCGAGTCGGTCCCGACCGTCAGGGTCGCGAGCGGAGTCGGCTTGTCGCAGGCGGAGAGTACGAGGAGGCCGGCGGAGACGGCCCCGAGGGCGACGGCGGCCCGGCGGCGCGAGCTGGTGAAGAACGCAACGGTCATGGCCCGAAGGCTATCGGGCGGGTCGAACTCCGCCACGCGGGGGTGCGGCGCGCCGCGTTTTCCTGCCGGTGTGGCGGCGGGGGAGGGGCGGGTCCGGGGTGTGCCGTACCTCCCCGGGGTCCGGGGTGCCGCACGTCCCCGGGGTCCGGCGCGTCGTCACTCCGGGTGCTGGGAGGGCAGGGGCTTGCGGGCGGCCACCAGGAGGCCGCGGACCGCGAGGAGGGCGCCCAGGCCCAGGAAGCCCGCCGCCACCGACATGCCCACCGGGCCGCTCAGCGGCAGCGAGATGCCGATCGCGCCGCCCACCACCCATGCCATCTGGAGCAGGGTCTCCGAACGGGCGAACGCGGACGTGCGCACCACCTCCGGCACGTCCCGCTGGATCAGCGCGTCGAGCGACAGCTTCGACAGCGCCTGCGTCAGGCCCGCCACCGCACCCAGTACGGCCACCATGACCCCGCCGAAGAACGCCGCCGCGAGGATCGCCACCCCGCACACCGTCGTGATCATCGTGGCGATGATCACCTCCGGCGCGTGGCCGCGGTCCTTCAGGAGCGAGCCGACGGCCGTCCCGCACGCGTTCCCCACGCCCGCCGCCACCGCCACCATCGCGAGCGACACCGCCGCGCTCTGCCCCGACAGCGGATGCTCGCGCAGCAGGAAGGCCAGGAAGAAGATCAGGAACCCCGACAGCATCCGCTGCGCCGCGTTCGCCTGGAGCCCGTGCAGCACCGAGGGCCCCACCGTCCGCAGGCTCGGCTTCTTCTCGCCGTGCGTGAGCAGGTGCACCCGCCGTTCGCCCTTCGCCGAGTCGACCTTGTGCGGCATGCGGAAGGCCCAGTACGCGCCCAGCAGGAACAGCGCGCACGCCCCGTACAGCGGGTACTGCGGCCCGATCTGCTGGAGCCCCGCGCCGATCGGCGCCGCGATCCCGGTCGCGAGGAGACCCGCGAGGGTGACCCGGGAGTTCGCCTTGACCAGCGAGAAGCCGTGCGGCAGCAGGCGCGGCACGACGGCGCTGCGCACCACCCCGTACGCCTTCGAGGCGACGAGCACGCCGAGCGCCGCCGGGTACAGCTCCAGGCCGCCGGTCGCCACCGCGCCCGACATGGTGATCGCGAGGACGGCGCGGGTCAGCATCGCCCCGGCCATCGCGGCGCGCCGCCCGTGCGGGAGCCGGTCGAGCAGAGGGCCGATCACAGGGGCCAGCAGGGTGAACGGGAGCATGGTGATCGCCAGGTAGAGCGCGACCCGGCCGCGTGCCTCGTCCGTCGGTACGGAGAAGAAGACCGTGGAGGCGAGCGCGACGGTGATCATGACGTCGCCGGCGCCGTTCACGGCGTGCAGCTCGATCAGCTTGCCGAGCCCCGACTCGCCCGCGCCGTGCGCGTGTGTCGCCCTGCGGATGCCCTTGGCCGTGCCCGTGACCGGCCAGTGCAGGGCGCGCCCGACTGCCCGGCCCGCTCGGCTGAGCGGCCCGGCATGATCGTCGGATCGTGCGGACGACCGTGCGGCTGCCACTCCGTCATAGTGCCCCACGCCCCTGACTTGTGAACCGTGGCACGGCGGACCGGCGGTCCACGATCCGGGCCACTTGGGGCGGGCAGGTGGGCGGCGGGCGGCGGAGGGGGTAGCGTGCGTAGCGCGCCACCGGCGGAAGATCTCGGCCGCGCGCCTCTTCGGCATCCCGCAGAATGGATGACGATAGGTGTGCCCGAGAGACGCGAGACATGTCGGGCGCGGACGTCGATGCGGCCCCCTGGTCCGCTCCGCCCGCCGCCCGGGGCTTTTCGCTCCCGCTCCTCGGCCGGCGCACCCGTGAGACGGCGTAGGAGAGAAGCGAGACCTGTGAGTGCTGCGACGACGCGAAGCCGTACCCCGCGTACCCCGCGTACCCCCGACCGCCTGTGCGCCGAGGCGGTAGACCTGGCGCGGGCGGCCGCCGAGGAGGCTGCCGCACCCGGCATCGTCGGGGCCCATGTGGAGGCCGTCGCCGACGGTGACCGGGTCGTCACGCACTTCTTCGAGAGCAAGGAGCCGGGCTACCGCGGCTGGCGCTGGGCCGTGACGGTCACCCGTGCCTCCCGGGCGAAGAACGTCACCCTTGACGAAACCGTCCTGCTGCCGGGTTCGGACGCCCTCATGGCCCCGGAGTGGGTGCCGTGGAGCGAGCGGCTGCGGCCGGGCGACATGGGCCCGGGGGACCTGCTGCCGACGGAGCAGGACGACCTCAGGCTGGAGCCGGGGTACACGGGCGAGGACGCGCCGCCGCCGAACTCCGCGGTCTCGGAGGAGATGGCGGACCACCTCGACGCGGAGGACGCGGAGATCGTCTCCCGTACGCCGTCCCGGGGCGCGATCGCCTCGGTGGCGGAGGAGCTCGGGATGCGGCGGGCGCGGGTGCTGTCGCGGTACGGGCTGCATGTGGCGGCGGACCGCTGGGACGAGTCGTTCGGGGCGAAGACCCCGATGGCACAGGCGGCGCCGGCGTCGTGCGACTCCTGCGCGTTCCTGGTGCCGCTGGCGGGCTCGCTGAAGCAGGCGTTCGGGGTCTGCGCGAACGAGTTCTCGCCGGCGGACGGGCGGGTCGTCTCGCTCGCGTACGGGTGCGGTGGGCACTCGGAGGCGGCGGTCATGCCGAAGCCGCCGCGGCCGGCGCCGCCGGTGCTGGACTCGATGGGGGCGGATGCGTTTCCGCTGCGGCCGGCGAAGGACTCGGGCTCGACGACGGAACCGGACGACACGTCGGAAGACCTGGGCCACTCCTAACCACCCGCCGCTGGGCCCCGCCCGGGACGCCTGCTGCCCACCCGTTGTGGGCAACTGTTCCGCCGGGGCGTGGGGTCCCCCCGGACGGAGTCTGGGGGAGGGTGGGCACAACGGACGGCGCCCTAGCAGGCGCCTCTGCCCCTTGGGCCCGGTGCCGCCAGGGCCCTGAAACTTGGACGTGCCTCGTGGTGCGGGGGTGCTCGGAGCGGACGCGCCCGCAGGGGCGCCGTCCCGTGTGCCCACCCGTCCCGCCCAGCGGGACGATTGCCCACACGGGGGGTGGGGTGCAGGCGACTGCCCGTCCGCGGCCGGCCACCCCGTCGGCGTGGGGGAGGCGTGGGGCGCGGTACCTTCGGGCACCCGTACAAACACGCCCCGCAGAGTGGAGTCAGACGTGAGCGTCAGCGTCAGGACGTCGACCGACGGAGCCGACCCCTTCGGTACCGCCCGGCTGCGGAGAGGCGTACTCGATGCCTGGGGCGCCGGGCCCGCCCGGTTCCGGGAGGACGCCAACGCCGAGGAGGACCTCGCCCTCGGCGGCTACCGCGACCGCCTCGTCGTCGAGCTCGCCCAGAACGCCGCCGACGCCGCCCACCGCGCCGGCGTCACCGGTCGGCTCCGGCTCACCCTGCACCCCGCCGGGCCCGACGCCCCCGCCCTCCTCGCCGCCGCCAACACCGGCGCCCCGCTCGACGCCACCGGTGTCGAGTCGCTCTCCACCCTCCGCGCCTCCGCCAAGCGCGATCACGACCGCGGAGCCGTGGGCCGCTTCGGCGTCGGCTTCGCCGCCGTCCTCGCCGTCTCCGACGAGCCCGCCGTCCTCGGCCGCCACGGCGGCGTCCGCTGGTCGCTCGCCGAGGCCCGCGAGCTGGCCGCCGGAGCCGCCCGGCACAGCCCCGGCCTCGGAGACGAGCTGCGCCGCCGTGACGGCCACGTACCGCTCCTGCGTCTCCCGCTGCCCGCCGAGGGCACCGCACCCGACGGCTACGACACCGTCGTCGTGCTCCCGCTCCGGGACCCCGCCGCCGTCGACCTCGCCGAGCGGCTCCTCGACTCCGTCGACGACGCCCTGCTGCTCACCCTCCCCGGCCTCGCCGAGATCGTCGTCGAGACCACGGACGGCGTACGGGTCCTCACCCGCGCCGAGCACGACTCGTACGTCCACATCGACGACACCGCCACCCAGGAGACCCGCCGCTGGCGGACCGTCAGCCACGGCGGTCCCCTCGACCCCGTTCTCCTCAAGGGCCGGCCGGTCGAGGAGCGGCTGCGCCCGTTCTGGTCGGTGACCTGGGCCGTACCTGTGGACGGCCAGGGCGCCCCGCAGTTCCCCCGCACCAGCCCCGTCGTCCACGCCCCCACCCCCACCGACGAACCGCTCGGCCTGCCCGCCCTGCTGATCGCCTCCCTCCCGCTGGACACCGCCCGCCGCCACCCGGCGCCCGGGCCGCTCACCGACTACCTCGTCGAGCGGGCGGCCGACGCGTACGCCGAACTCCTCGCCGACTGGGAGCCGGTGACGGTCGCGACGATCGACCTGGTGCCCGGCCCGCTCGGCAAGGGCTCCCTCGACGGGGCGCTGCGCGCGGCGATCCTCCAGCGGCTGCCGCGCGTCTCGTTCCTGGCGCCCGAGGCGCCGTCGGAGGAGGTGCCCGCGCTGCGGCCGGTGGAGGCCGAGGTCGTGGAGGGCGCGGGCCGCGAGACCGTGGCCGTCCTGGCGGAGGTCTTCCCGACCCTCCTGCCCGCCGGGCTCGAACGGCGGGTGGAGCTGCGCACGCTCGGTGTCGGGCGCGTCCCGCTGACCGAGGCGATCGACCGGCTCGCCGGGGTGGACCGGCCGCCGTCGTGGTGGTGGCGGCTGTACGACTCCCTCGCGGGCGTGGACCCGGACCGGCTGTCCGGCCTGCCGGTGCCGCTGGCCACCCCGGCCGACGCCCCCGATGACGCCAGGATCCGTACCACCATCGGCCCCCGGCACGTACTCCTTCCCCAGGATCACACCCCCGCCGACCTGACCCGCCTCGGCCTCAAGGTCGCCCACCCGGACGCCGCCCACCCGATCCTGGAGAAGCTGGGCGCCCTCCCCGCCACGCCCCGCGCGGTCCTGACGACACCTCAGGTCAGGGCGGCGGTCGCCGCCTCCCTCGACGCGGGGGAGATCTGGGACGAGGACGCGGACACCCTGGACGCCGACGAGCTCGCCGAGACGGTGCTCGGGCTCGTCCGGGACGCGGAGCTGGAGCCGGGCGACGAGCCGTGGCTCGGCGCGCTGGCCCTCCCGGACGAGGACGGGGAGCTGGCGCCCGCCGGCGAACTGGTCCTGCCCGGCAGCGCCTTCGCCGCCGTGATGCGCGAGGACGAACTGGCCCTCTGCGACGCCGAACTGGCCGACCGCTGGGGCGAGCAGCCGCTCGCCGCCTGCGGGGTGCTCGCCAACTTCGCCCTGGTCCGGGCCACCGACCTCGTCCTCGACCCGGACGAACTGGAACCCCGCGAGGGGGATTTCGCCGAGTCCGACGACGCCGGGCTGCTCGACGCGGTCGACGTCTGGTGCGAGGACGTCCTCGACCGGCTGCCGGAGGCGCCGGTGCCGCCCGTGGCGACCGAGATCGTCGCCGTACGGGACCTGGATCTGGTCGACGACGACGCGTGGCCGCAGGCGCTCGCCCTCCTCGCGCAGCCGCCCCTGAGGGACGCGCTCACCCAGCCCGTACGGGTCCTGATGCCGGACGGCACGACCGAGACCGTACGGTCGTACACCGCCTGGTGGCTGCGCGACCACCCCGTCCTCGACGGCCGCCGCCCCGCCGGACTGCGGGCCGCCGGTACGGACCCGCTGCTGATCGGCCTGTACGACTCCGCGGACGCGACCGGCTTCGAGGACGAGCAGGTCCTGCGGGCCCTCGGCGTACGGACCTCGGTCTCCGCGCTCCTCGACGAGCCGGGCGGCGCGGCCGAGCTGCTCGGCCGGCTGGCCGACCCGGACCGCGAGGTGTCCGGCGCCCAACTGCACGCCCTGTACACGGCGCTGGCCGACCTCGACCCCGAGCAGGTCACCCTCCCCGACGACCTGCGCGCGGTCGTGGACGGCGAACTCGTGGTGGTCGACGCCTCCGAGGCCCTGGTCGCGGACGCCCCCGACCTCCTCCCGCTCGCGGGCGGGCTCCCGCTGCTGCCGGTCGCCCCGGCGCGGGCGGCGGACCTGGCGGAGCTGTTCCAGGTGCGGCGGCTGAGCGAGTCCGTCGAGGCCGACGTGACCACGGTGGGCGAGGAGCACGACGTCCCGCCCTCGGTCCACGCGCTCCTCGGGCCGGCGACCCCGGACGCGTACATCGAGCACGAGGAACTCCGCGCCGCGGGCGTCGAGCTGGACTGGCGCCAGACCCCGGACGGCGCGATCCACGCCGCGACCCTGGAGGGCGTCGCGGCCGGCCTCGCCTGGGCGGCGGGCCAGTGGCCCCGCCGCTTCGAGGTCGCGGCGCTCCTGGAGGACCCGTCGCGGACGGCGGAACTGGCCCGGGACAGGTGGTTCGACTGACTGGCCCTGCGGGCGCCCGCCCGACGGGGGGAAGTGGGCGGGCACGAGCGGTGCGTTCACAGGGAAAGCGGCCGTTGCGGCCTACATTCCCCATCCATGACGCAGCAGAAGGCCGGCCTTCTGGGCGGCGCACCTCCTGAGCCGGACTCGAACTCACCCGCCTCGAACCCGCCCACCTCCGTCCCTGACACGTCCGCCCGGTCGGCCCTGCGCAGGGCCGACCGGGCCGCCCCCTGGTCCACCCGGACGTCGCTCGCGGCGATCTGGGCGGTCTGGGCCCTGACCCGGATCGCCATGGTGTACCTGCTGGTGCAGGACGACATCGGCGTCAGCAACGTCTCGGCCGAGGTGGAGCACCTCTATCCGCGGTGGTCCGAGCAGCTGACCGACGGCTCGTACCCGGTCGGCGACGTCACCTGGCAGTACCCGCCGGGTGCCGGGCTGCTGTTCCTCTTTCCTTCGCTGCTGCCGTTCCTCGACTACTTCGCGGCGTTCCTCGTGCTCACGCTCGCCGCCGACGCCGTGGTCACGCTGGCGCTGGCCCGCCCGAGCCGCAGGCTCGCCGGCGCCTGGCTGTGGACCGCCGGGCTGCCGCTGCTCCTGAACCTGCCGCACGGGCGGTTCGACATCCAGGTGACGGCCCTCGCCGTCCTCGGGCTGCTCGCCGGGCGCCGTCACCCGCGCATCGGCGGGGCGTTCGCCGCGTTCGGCGCCCTGATCAAGGTGTGGCCGCTGCTCACCCTGCTGGGCACGGAGCACGGGCGGAGCAGCCGAGAGGCGTGGCGGTCCGCCGTCGTGACCGCCGGAGCGCTGCTGGCCGTCCTCGCGCTCGCCTTCCGGCACAGCTTCGGCTTCCTGTCGCAACAGGGCGCCCGGGGCGTGCAGATCGAGTCGCTGGGCGGCACGCTGCTGTCGCTGATGCGGGCGTCGGGGATGCCGATCGGGATCGAGGTGCGCTACGGCGCCCTGGAGTTCGTCGGGGCGCATGTGGCGACCGTGGCGCAGCTGTCGCTGATGACGACGGCCGCCGCCTTCGGCTGGCTGATGTTCTGGCGGGGCCGGGCCTCGCGGTGGACGGAGGCGACACCGTTCGACGCGGCCCTCACCGCGGTCCTGCTGTTCACGGTCACCAGCCGGGTGATCAGCCCGCAGTACATGGTCTGGCTCCTGGGCCTGGCGGCGGTCTGCCTCACCTCACGGTTCACCACGCAGCGCCCGGTGGCCTGGCTGCTGCTGGCCGCGACCGCGGTGACGGCGCTGGCCTTCCCGACGTACTACCTGGACGTCATGGAGGGCTCGCCCCTGGGCAACACGCTGATGGTCCTCCGCAACGGCCTCCTGCTCACGGCGACCCTGCTCTCCTGCCACCGGCTGTGGCAGGAGACGGCCAGGGACTCGGCCTAGATTAAGGACCGCCGTATGGGCGGGGCCGACCAGCCGGATGCCCCGGCCGCGGGAGATCCCAGCGGCCGGGGCATCCGGGCGGAAGCGCGTCAGCGCACGTCGATCGCGTCCGGCGTCAGGGCCGGCTTGGTCGTCGTGAGGATCAGGCTGGGGCCCGCGTTCCAGCGGTACTCGCCGTCGTAGGTCGCCTTGAGCGTGACCGCCGCCTTGCCGGTGGAGTCCGTCACGGCGGAGCCGACCAGCGCGTAGCCGGTGGTGCCGGCCTGGCGGAACTCCAGGTTCACCCGCTGACCGGGAAAGCCGAGCTGACCGCCGGTCAGCCAGTCGGAAGCCGTGAACCGTGCGGTGACGGTGAGCGTGGCGCCCTTGGTGACCGGTTCCGGCGTGGCGTCGGTGGTCAGTCGGGTCGTGCGCACGATCCGCACGGTACGGGCGGTGTGCCTGTCGGCGTAGCTCGTGCCGTCCTGGGACTCGGCCCAGACGGCCACCTTCCACTCACCGGCGAGCGCGTTGTCGGCGAGGTCGCGCGGGGCGATGGCCACGTCTCCCGTGCAGGAGGCGGTCGTGCCGTTCGCCGGGCTGCACACCGTCCACAGGAGCGGAATCACGGCGTCGGGCCGTTCGTACGACCCCTTGTACAGCGTCATTCCTCCCCGGGCGATTCCGGCGGGCGAGGAGGCGGTGAACGCGGCCTTGACGAAGATCGGGTACTGCCCGTACGCCCCGTCGACGACGATCGGGTTGTTGCCGTTGACCGTCACACCGCTGATCGTGACGTCACCCGTCGACTCGTCGGGCAGCCTGACCGAGCCGGGGCCGCCGAAGGCGCGGATCAGGGTCGTCCGGACCGTGGCACCGGAGTCGTCGGTGCCGGTGGCGCGCAGGGAGAGGAAGCGGTCGTCCGCGCCGACGGTGATGTCGCCCTCGGCGGAGGCCGGACGCCAGGTCGCACCGTCGTCGACGGAGTACTCGAGCCCCGTCAGGGACGCCGTCGCCGTCTCCCACCGGGAGGTGACCGTGGTGGCGACCCGGACCGTACCGGCCGGGGCCGTGTTGCGGCTGTCGAGCCCGGGCACGTCGAAGGCCACGTCGAGCAGGGGCAGGAAGTTGTCCTGCCGGGGCACGGACGAGTAGCCACTGGAGGTGAACGTCCACTCACGGACGAGCCTGGTCGACAGCCGGGCGTGCGGGCCGCGCCGGATGGTGGTGTGGGTGAACTCGTACGGGGCGGCGGCCTGCGGAACATCGGCTCCGTACGCCTTGAAACCCTCCTCGTAGGCGCTGTCGACCAGAGTCACTCCCCGGGACGTCAGCCGGTACTTCTGCAGCGCGCCGTAGTCGGCCCCCCGGTTGCCGTCTGCGTCGCTGTAGGAGTAGGGCTCGTACAGGCCGATCCGTGTACTGCGCCGGTCGGAAGCTCCGGCTCCGGGCTGGAGCGGGCCCCGTCCGACCGTCTCGCCGGCGGAGGTGCCGGCCGGCAGCGTGCGGTCGTCGAGGTCGACCTGGTTGTCGCCGTCGTAGAACGAGCGGCCGAACGTCACGTTCGGAGTCACGTACTCCGTGAGGGTGCCGGGCGCGGTCACGGTGGAGGCGGCCTGTGCGGCGACGAACGGCTCGGTGTCGGCCGGCTTGCGCCAGCTGTCCAGCCGTCCCGTCTGTCGGCCGGCCTGTGCGTGGAAGGTCGTCACGGTCTTCGCGAGACTGGCGGTCTTCACCGTCACGATCGGGTTCGCCGGCACCGTGCTCTTGAACTGGTGGACCAGGTCATAGCGGTACGGACTGGGCTTGAGCTGGCTCGAACCGTACTTCGCCAGCACGTCGTGGAGGTGGACGGTGACGCCGCTCATGGTGAACGGGGTGACGAAGATCTTGTCGGCGCCGCCGCCGACCTGACCGACCGTGTCCCCGTTGGGCGTCGTCAGCCACACGGCGGCGCCCGCCCGGCGGGCGCCCGTGTCGTCGGCGACGATGCCCATCGGCTTGGCGGCCGTCTCGTCGAAGACCACGTTGGCCGTGGTGCTGCCGACCGTGAACGACTTCGTGAGGAGGTACGCGGGCCGCGTCTCGGCGTAGTAGTCGTACTGGATGGTGGCGAAGTACGTGCCCGGCGGGACGTTCGCCGTGCCCTTGGCCGCGTACTGCTCGCTCTCGACGGAGTGCCGCGTCCACGTGGAGGTGTTCCACAGGCTGATGAAGGCGCCGCTGCCGCGGTCTCCGGCGACGGAGAAGTTCACCCGCTGGTTCGCCGTCGCCCCGTAGGGCGTCATCCCCGAACCGGACTCGTCCGTCCGCACGGTCGTGGCCGGCAGGGGCTGCTTCCAGCCGATCGGCTGGACCGTCAGCTCGCCGTCGGCCTGGGCGAAGGCGTACGTTCCGGTGGCCGGCCGGCCGTCGGCGCCCGCCACCCGGAAGCCCTTCGTGCCGGGGATGCGTTCCAGCCGCTCACCGGTGGACAGCTTCACCCCCGCGTCCTTGGCCGTGCCCTTCGTGGCACGTACGGGGCCGCCCCCGTTCGCCGCCTGCTCGGCCGCCGAGACCTGGTCCGGCAGGAGTGTCGTACCCGTGGCGGCGAGGACGCCCGCCAAGGCGCCCATGACCGTTCTTCGCAGGATTCTGCGGCTCTTCGTCACGTGCATGTCTACGCGGATCCCCCCACGTCTCTGATGTCACAGCGATCGCTGTGGGCACAGAGTAAGCGCCGTACTCAGGCGGGGAATCGCCGGTCCACCCAGCGCCACGCCACTTCGAGCAGGGCCGCGCCCGCCGCCGCGATCGCCACCGCCGTCCACGGCATCGTCACGCCCACCAGTTTCAGGGCGAAGAAGTCCTGGAGCCAGGGGACCACGAGGACCAGGAGGAAGGCGCCGGCCATCGTCGCCACCAGGGCGATGCGCCACCATGTGTAGGGGCGGGCGACGATGGCCAGGACCCACATGGAGACCAGGAAGAGGGTCAGCGTCGCGGCGCTCGTCTCGGCGTCCAGGGCGCCCGTGCCGCTGTAGTACGAGCGGGCCACGAGGTACGTCGTGAAGGTGGCCGCCGCCGCGACGATGCCGCCCGGGATCGCGTACCGCATCACCCGTTTCACGAAGTTCGGCTTCGCGCGTTCCTTGTTGGGGGCGAGCGCGAGGAAGAAGGCCGGCACGCCGATGGTGAGGGTGGACAGCAGGGTCAGGTGCCGCGGCAGGAACGGGTACTCGACCTGGCTGCACACCACCAGCACGGCCAGCAGCACCGAGTAGACCGTCTTCGTCAGGAAGAGGGTCGCCACCCGGGTGATGTTGCCGATGACCCGGCGGCCCTCGGCGACCACCGACGGGAGGGTCGCGAAGGAGTTGTTCAACAGGACGATCTGGGCCACAGCCCTCGTCGCCTCGGAGCCCGAGCCCATCGAGACGCCGATGTCGGCGTCCTTGAGCGCGAGGACGTCGTTGACACCGTCGCCGGTCATGGCGACCGTGTGGCCGTGGGACTGGAGCGCGCCCACCATGTCCCGTTTCTGCTGCGGGGTGACGCGGCCGAAGACCGCGTTGCGGTCGAGTTCGTCGGCCATCGCGGACTGTTCGGCCGGCAGCAGGCGGGCGTCGACGGTGTTCTCGGCGCCGGGCAGGCCGAGCTTGCCCGCCACCGCGCCGACCGACACCGCGTTGTCGCCGGAGATGACCTTGGCGGCGACGTTCTGGTCGGCGAAGTAGGCGAGGGTCTCGCCCGCGTCGGGGCGCAGCCGCTGCTCCAGGACGACGAGAGCGGTCGGGCGCGCGTCGGAGGCGACCTCCGGGGAGTCGAGCTCACGCGTGGTGCGGGCGAGGAGCAGGACGCGGAGACCCTGCTCGTTGAGGTGGTCGATCTCGGCGAGGGTGGGGTCGTCGGCCTTCAGGAGCACGTCGGGCGCGCCGAGCAGCCAGGAGGACGCGTCCCCGTTGCCCTCGCTGAAGGCGGCGCCGCTGTACTTGCGGGCGGAGGAGAAGGGCAGCGACTCGGTGCAGCGCCAGTCGTCGGAGTCGGGGTAGGCGTCGATGATGGCCTGGAGCGAGGCGTTGGGGCGCGGGTCGGACTCGCCGAGGGCGCCGAGGACCTTCCGTACATACGTCTCGTCGCTGCCGTTCAGGGGCCGCAGTTCGGTGACGTCCATGCCGCCCTCGGTCAGCGTGCCCGTCTTGTCCAGACAGACGACGTCGACGCGCGCCAGGCCCTCGATGGCCGGCAGCTCCTGGACGAGGCACTGTTTGCGGCCGAGGCGGATCACCCCGATCGCGAAGGCGACGGAGGTGAGGAGGACGAGGCCCTCGGGGATCATCGGGACGATGCCGCCGACGGTCCGGGCGATGGAGTCCTTGAAGTTGGTGTCCTTGACGACGAGCTGGCTGATGATGAGGCCGATCGCGGTCGGGACCATCATCCACGTCACGTACTTGAGGATCGTGGAGATGCCGGAGCGCAGCTCGGAGTGGACGAGGGTGAAGCGGGAGGCCTCCTCGGCGAGCTGGGCGGCGTACGCCTCGCGCCCGACCTTGGTGGCGGTGAACGCGCCGCCACCCGCGACGACGAACGAGCCCGACATCATCCGGTCGCCGGGCTTCTTCACGACCGGGTCGGCCTCGCCGGTGAGCAGCGACTCGTCGATCTCCAGGCTCTCGGCCTCCGCCACCTCGCCGTCGACGACGACCTTGTCGCCGGGGCCGAGTTCGATCAGGTCACCGAGGACGATCTCGGAGGTGGAGACCTCGGCGGCGGTCCCGTCGCGGCGGACGGTGGGTTTGGCCTCGCCGATGACGGCGAGCCCGTCGAGGGTCTTCTTGGCGCGGAGCTCCTGGATGATGCCGATGCCGGTGTTGGCGATGATCACGAAGCCGAAGAGGCTGTCCTGGATCGGCGCGACGAAGAGCATGATCACCCAGAGCACGCCGATGATCGCGTTGAAGCGGGTGAAGACGTTGCCGCGGACGATGTCGACGGTGGAGCGGGAGCTGCGGACGGGTACGTCGTTGACCTCGCCGCGCGCGACGCGTTCGGCGACCTCGGCGGAGGTCAGTCCGGCGACCCGGTGGACGACGGGAGCCTCGTCGGCCGCGTTCACGGTGCCGTCGGTGTCGATCTTCGCCCGCTGAGTCATGTTTTCGACGGTACGACCGGAACCGATCGTTCACCCGCCGAGGAGCGTGAACATCAGACCGCGGGAGGATCGAAATCGTCCCGGGGTACTACGGGGGTCAGGAGGTATGGGGCACGAGGGTCAGGAGGTGTGGGGAGCCTGCCGCTCGCCCTCGGGCGCCTCGGCCGCCGCCGCGCGCCTGATCGCCGCGTCGCGCTTCCGTACGTACCAGATGCCGATCAGCCCGAGGCCGGCGCCGGCCAGGCACGTCCACACCCACCAGGTCAGGTCGCGGTCGTCGAACCAGCCGTAGAAGGGGACCTGAACCAGGAACAGGACGAACCAGAGGATCGTGCCGCCGGTGATGGTGGCGACGACGGGCCCCTCCAGGGGCTCGGGTGCCTCGTGCTTGGGGGTCCACTTCGCCATGCGGTCAGTCTAGGCGTCCCGAAATGACATCTACGCGCGGAGATGGACGCTCGCTCGTTCATGTGTTCATACTGAAACGGTTTGCCTCTGGCGGGTTTCCTTCGTATGAACCGCCAACAGCCACCCCCCATGAGGAACCCCATGAGCACCACGGCCACCGCCAAGGCCATGCCCCCCGCGCCCGAGAACGGCTCTCCCGTCTCCGGCGTCGACCGCTTCTTCAAGATCTCCGAGCGCGGCTCCACCGTCGCCCGCGAGGTCCGCGGCGGTTTCGCCACCTTCTTCGCGATGGCCTACATCATCGTGCTGAACCCGATCATCCTCGGCAGCGCCAAGGACATGTACGGGCACCAGCTCGACGGCGGCCAGCTGGTCACCGCGACCGTGCTCACCGCGGCCTTCTCGACGCTCCTCATGGGCGTCATCGGCAACGTACCGATCGCCCTCGCGGCCGGCCTCGGTGTCAACACGGTCGTCGCCCTCCAGCTCGCGCCGCGGATGTCCTGGCCGGACGCGATGGGCATGGTCGTCCTCGCGGGCCTCGTCGTGATGCTGCTCGTCGCCACCGGTCTGCGCGAGCGCGTGATGAACGCGGTCCCGGTCGGTCTGCGCAAGGGCATCGCGATCGGTATCGGTCTCTTCATCATGCTGATCGGCCTCGTCGACTCGGGCTTCGTCTCCCGCATCCCCGACGCCGCGCACACCACCGTCCCGCTCCAGCTCGGCGGCGACGGTCACCTCACCGGCTGGCCGGTCCTGGTCTTCGTCCTCGGCACGCTGCTCACCCTCGCGCTGATCATCCGCAAGGTGCCGGGCGCCATCCTCATCTCCATCGTCGTCATGACGATCGTGGCGATGGTGATCAACGCGGTCGCCACCGTCCCGTCCTGGGGTCTGACCACCCCGACCTGGCCCGGCAACCCGGTGGCCTCGCCCGACTTCGGCCTGGTCGGTGAGGTGAGCCTGTTCGGCGGGTTCGAGAAGGTCGGGATGCTCACCGGCGTCCTCTTCGTCTTCACCGTGCTGCTGTCCTGCTTCTTCGACGCGATGGGCACCATCCTCGGCGTCGGCGACGAGGCGAAGCTGATGGACAAGGACGGCAACTTCCCCGGCATCAACAAGGTCCTGCTGGTGGACGGCCTGGCCGTCGCCTCCGGCGGTGCCACCTCGTCCTCCGCCACCACCTGCTTCGTGGAGTCCACGGCGGGTGTCGGCGAGGGAGCCCGTACCGGCCTCGCCTCGGTGGTCACCGGCGGTCTGTTCTCGGTGGCGCTGTTCCTGACGCCGCTCGCCACGATGGTCCCGTCCCAGGCGGCGACGCCCGCGCTGCTCGCGGTCGGCTTCCTGATCCTGGCCGGCTCGATCAAGGAGATCGACTGGAGCGACTTCACCATCGCGGTGCCGGCGTTCCTGGCGATGGTGATGATGCCGTTCACGTACTCGATCACCAACGGCATCGGCATCGGCTTCATCGCCTTCAGCGTGCTGCGGCTCGCGGCCGGCCGGGGCCGTGAGGTCCCGGTGGCCATGTACATCGTGTCGGCGGTCTTCGTCTTCTACTACGCGATGCCGGCCCTCGGCCTCACGTAGTGGCCGTGCTCGGGGGCTGCGGCAGCCCGTAGAACTTCTCTGTCTCGTCGACGGCCGACTTGAACCGTTCGTCGAAGTCATCGCGGATGAGCGTCCGGACCACATAGTCCTGGACGCTCATTCCGCGTTTGGCGGCATGTCCCTTGAGACGGTCGAGCAGCTCACCGTCGATGCGCAGGCTGAGCACGGTCGATCCCATGTCAGTCAGGGTTGCGGCACGGATGGGCCCGGTGCGTCACTTTCTGGATCCATCTCACTCGTTCGGGTGACAGATTCGAGCACGGGCATTCCGGGTGGTATTTAGCCCAGCTAATGAGTTATGCTAACGACCATGCCTGACCTGTCCCACGGCACCGCAGCCGACGCCGCCGCCGTGAACGCGCTCCGCTCCGCCGTCATGCGACTGAGCCGACGACTCAAGCACCAGCGCGTCGACGAGTCGCTGAGCCCCACCGAGATGTCGGTCCTCGGCACTCTGGCGCTCTGCGGCTCCGCCACCCCCGGCGAGCTGGCCCGCAAGGAGCACGTACAGCCGCCGTCGATGACCCGCATCGTCGCCCTGCTCGAAGCCAAGGGACTGGTCCGTCTCGAGCCGCACCCCGACGACCGCCGCCAGAAGGTGGTCAGCCAGACCGAGCGGGCCGAGGCCATGCTCGAAGAGTCCCGCCGCAAGCGGAACGCCTGGCTGGCCTCCCTCGCGGAGGGCCTGGACGAGGACGACTGGGCCAAGCTGCGCGCGGCGGCCCCCGTCCTGGAGAAGCTCGCCCATCTCTGACCCTGACGCCGAGGAGGCGACGCACTTTGAGTACGGGACCCGGAGCAGACTCCGCACCCGTCCATAAACCCGCTACCCACACCCGCGGCCGGGGGGAAACCTTCTCCTCACTCCGCATACGCAACTACCGGCTGTTCTTCACCGGTGCCATCGTCTCCAACACCGGCACCTGGATGGCCCGCATCACCCAGGACTGGCTGGTCCTGAGCCTCACCGGCTCCGCCGCCGCGGTCGGCATCACGACAGCGCTGCAGTTCCTCCCGATGCTGCTGTTCGGTCTGTACGGCGGCGTCATCGCCGACCGCTACCCGAAACGGCAGATCCTGCTGATCAGCCAGGCCGCCCTCGGCGTCTGCGGCCTCGCGCTCGCCGTCCTCACCCTCTCCGGCCACATCCAGGTCTGGCACGTCTACCTGGTCGCGTTCCTGCTCGGCATGGTCACCGTCGTCGACAACCCGGCACGGCAGTCCTTCGTCTCCGAGATGGTCGGCCCCGAGCAGCTGCGCAACGCCGTCTCCCTGAACTCCGCGAACTTCCAGTCCGCCCGGCTCGTCGGCCCCGCCGTCGCCGGTCTGCTGATCGCCACGATCGGCAGCGGCTGGTCGTTCCTGCTCAACGGCCTGTTCTTCCTCGCCCCGCTCACCGGACTGCTGCTGATGCGCCCGAGCGAGTTCCACCCGGTGGAGCGCGCGCCGCGCGGCAAGGGCCAGCTGCGCGAGGGGCTGCGGTACGTCGCCGGGCGTCCCGAGCTGATCTGGCCGATCGTCCTCGTGGGCTTCGTCGGCACCTTCGGCTTCAACTTCCCGATCTGGCTCACGGCCTTCTCCGAGGAGATCTTCCACGTCGGCGCGGGGACGTACGGCTTCCTGAACACCCTCATGGCGGCCGGCTCGCTCGCCGGCGCGCTCCTCGCGGCACGACGCGGCTCCACGCGGCTGCGGATGCTGGTGGTCGCGGCGGTGGTCTTCGGCGTGCTGGAGATCGCGGCGGCGCTCTCGCCGTCCTTCTGGCTGTTCGCGCTGCTGCTCGTCCCGATCGGCATGGTCGGCCTCACGGTCAACATCAGCGCCAACTCGGCCGTCCAGCTCGCGACGGATCCGGCGATGCGGGGCCGGGTCATGAGCCTCTACATGATGGTCTTCGCGGGTGGTACGCCGATCGGCGCGCCGCTGCTGGGCTGGATCACGGACACGTACGGACCGCGTGTGGGCTTCGCCACGGGCGGCCTGGTCTCGCTCGTGGCGGCGGGCGGGATCGGCCTGGTCCTGGCGCGGGTCGGCGGCCTGAGGATGTCCCTGGGCTGGCACCACGGGCACCCACGGGTCCGGTTCGTGGAACGCGAACGGCTGACGACAGCGGCGTAGCCCCGGGGCTGGGGGGTGTGTCCAGTCCGTACGGAACGCCCCCTCGCGGCCCCAGGGCTGGCCCTCGCGCCCCCGGGCCGCCCCCTCGCGTCCCCCAGGGCCGCCCGCTCGACCCCGCCGCTGCCAGACTCTTCGCATGAGGCTCTTCGCTGCCGTACTGCCTCCCCAGGAGCAGCTGACCGAACTCGCCGGGGTCGTCGACCGCCTGGCCCACCTGCCCGACGCCGAGCGGCTGCGGTGGACCTCGCGGCCCGGCTGGCACTTCACGCTCGCCTTCATGGGCGAGGTCGACGACGGGCTGCTCCCCGACCTCCACGAGCGGCTCGCCCGCGCCGCCCACCGCACCCCGCCGTTCGGCCTGCGGCTGCACGGCGGCGGCCATTTCGGCCGGGCGGTGCTGTGGACGGGGGCCGCCGGGGACCTCGACGAGATGCGCCTGCTCGCCGAGCGCGCCGACGCGGCCGCCCGCCGCGCGGGCGTCCCGATGGACGAGCACCGCCGCTACCAGGCCCACCTCACGGTCGCCCGCTCCCGCGCCGGCCTCGACCTGCGCCCCTTCGTCGACGCGCTCGCCCCGTTCGAGGGGACCCGCTGGCAGGTCCCGGAGCTGGCGCTCGTCCGCAGCAACCTGCCGGCCGGCGGCGTGCCGGGGGAGCAGCCGCGATACGAGACGGTCGCCGCGTGGCCGCTGGGCGGCGCGGGTTAACCTCGTGGGGTGGACCCGAAGACCCGTAACCGGATCATGGCCGGTGTGCTCGTACTGATGTTCGCGATCGTCGCGCTGTCGTCGGTGCTCGGCCAGTAGCCCGCCGAGCACCGACGCAGCTCGTCAGATGGCATCGCTCGCCCAGGTGGCACCGCTCACCAGGCGAAGGCCTCCGGCGACGGCCCCGGGCCGGGGAAGACCTCGTCGAGCCCGGCCAGCAGCTCCTCCGAGAGCTCCAGCTCGACCGCCCGCAGGGCGCTCTCCAGCTGTTCCGCCGTGCGCGGGCCGACGATCGGACCCGTGACGCCGGGGCGGGTGAGCAGCCAGGCCAGGGCCGCCTCGCCGGGTTCGACACCGTGCTTGTCGAGCAGATCCTCGTACGCCTGGATCTTGGCGCGTACGCCGGTGTCGGCGAGGCTGTCGGCGGCCCGGCCGCTCGCCCGCCGGCCGCCCTCGACCTGCTTCTTGATGACACCGCCCAGCAGCCCTCCGTGCAGCGGGGACCAGGGGATGACTCCGAGACCGTATTCCTGCGCGGCCGGGAGCACCTCCATCTCGGCGCGCCGCTCGAACAGGTTGTACAGGCACTGCTCGCTGACGAGGCCGACCATGCCGCGCCGGGCGGCGGCCTCGTTGGCCTGGGCGATCTTGTAGCCGGGGAAGTTCGACGACGCGGCGTAGAGGATCTTGCCCTGCTGGATCAGGACGTCGATCGCCTGCCAGATCTCCTCGAAGGGGGTCGAGCGGTCGATGTGATGGAACTGGTAGACGTCGATGTGGTCGGTGCCGAGCCGCTTGAGGGAGGCGTCGACGGCGCGGCGGATGTTGAGGGCGGAGAGCTTGTCCTCGTTGGGCCAGGTCTCGCTCTCGCGGGACATGGAGCCGTAGACCTTGGTGGCGAGGACGGTCTTCTCGCGGCGGCCGCCGCCCTGGGCGAACCAGCTGCCGATGATCTCCTCGGTGCGGCCCTTGTTCTCACCCCAGCCGTAGACGTTGGCGGTGTCGAAGTAGTTGATGCCCGCGTCGAGTGCGGCGTCCATGATCGCGTGGCTGTCGGCCTCGTCGGTCTGCGGGCCGAAGTTCATCGTGCCGAGGACGAGTCGGCTGACCTTGAGGCCCGTGCGTCCGAGCTGCGTGTACTTCATGGTCCCCAAGCCAACGCCTTGGAGCGCGCTTCAGGCAAGAGGGTTCCGGTGTACGGACGTTGGGGTCGGCCGGGGCGGCCGGGGCGGCCGGGCAGCCCGGTCAGCCGCCGAGCCAGCTGCCGGCGTCGAGGCGGAACGTGGTCTCCGGGGGGACGACCTGGCGGAGTGCGGTCTCCATGTCCCGTACGCGCCCGGCGCCGAGGGTCGCGGACCACTCCGCGTGCAGCTCGTCGAAGATCGCGGCCGAGCGGGTGAGGGCGTCGAGGCCGTGGGGCGTGAGGCGGACGAGCTTGCGGCGGGCGTCGGCGGGGTCGTCGGCGCGCTCGGCGTAGCCGACGGCGAGGAGGCGGTCGACGGTCTTGCCCGCGGCCTGCTTGGAGACGCCGAGGTGGCGGCCGATGTCGCTGGCGGTCGCCCCGCGCGGGCCGCCCGCCGCGATGGCCTGAAGGGCGAAGCCGTGGGCGGGGCGGAGGTCGGGGTGGCCCTGGCGGGCGAGTTCGGCGTGGAGCCGGTCGATGAGGGTGCGGAAGCCGGCGAAGAGGAGCAGCGGCAGCTCGTACCCGGCCGCGGAATCCGCATTCCCCTTGCCGCTATCGACAACCTGGTTTACTTTTCTCGTATCGAACTGGTCAACCATGTTGTCGATTCTACTCCCTGCTCGCGTCTGCCCAGGAGTCGCCTTGTTCACCGATCACACCGTAGAGACCGCCCCGGCCGCCTCCCGCGGCTCCATGGAGCGCGTCGTCTCCGTCTGGGGCCGCCTCCCCCAGGCCGTGGCCCGCATGGCCGAGTCCCCGCACGCGCTGGACGGCTTCCTGAAGCTGAGCGCGATGTTCGAGTCCACGACGCTCGACCCGCACTCCCGCGAGACGGTGATCCTGACGGTCGCCGTACGGAACCAGTGCCATCTCTGCATCCAGCTGCACGAGGCGAAGCTCGCCAGGCTGGGGCCGGCCCCCGAACCCGAACGACTGGAGGGGATAAGGCGGTTCACGCACCGGATCCTCGCCGCTGCCGGAGCCGTGAGCGACGAGGATCTGGAGGAGTTCTTCGCATCGGGCTACACCCGCCGGAACGCCCTGGAGGTCGTCCTCGGCATCGGTGCCTACACGCTGTCGACCCTGGCCAACCGGCTGACCCGCTCTGCGTGAGCGTCACAGCAGGATGAGGGCGACGAGGGCCACGGCCGAGCCGCCGAAGACGATGGCGTGGCGGATGTTCTGCTGGATCCGGACCCAGCCGGGGAAGGCGTTCTCCGCGGCAGTCAGGAAGGCGGGGACGTCGATACGGGCCAGCTCCGGGTCGCCCTTGCGCTCGAAGGCGGTGCGGACCGAGGAGGCGGCGGTCAGGTTGCTGTAGAGGATCAGGCCGTTCATGACGATGACGAGCGACTGGAAGATCCAGGTCAGCGTCTGCCCCCAGTCGCTGCCCGCGAAGTTGAGCGCGGCGACCGCGGTCATGATCACGGCGACCGAGACCGGGGCCCAGGTCTCGTGCCCGCTCGCGTCGAACCTGAGGCCGTTCTCGGCGAGGACTCCGGGCCGGACGCCCTGGCGGGAGAGTTCGGCCTCCGCGGCCGTCGTGGCGGCCGGGCCGAAGCGGTGGCGGACGATCGGGATGCTGACGAAGGCGAGGGCGATGAGCAGCTGCATGACGGCGGCGAGGTCGGCGTTCATCGGGGTGTCTCCTGGGATTCGGTGTCGTCGTTCCTGACGAGGAAGACGATGCCGAGCCGCGCTGACAGCCCGCGGGCTGTCGCCTGACAGCCTCGAGCGGGGGCCTGTCAGGTCGCCTGGCGCCCTGTCAGCGGCCGCCGTACGGACCCGCGTACGCGGTGCCGAGCCCCCACGCCTGGTGCATCGCCGAGGCGAAGGAGGCCGCCAGTTTGTGCTCGCCGGACGGGCCTGGGTGCGTGCCGTCGTACGTGTCCGTGGGGAGGTCGTACGGCTCCGGTGGCGTCGCGAGCAGCAGCGGCGACGCGGCCGTGTCCAGGTCGGCGACGGCCTTGGCGAGCAGCTCGTTGAAGCGCTCGCACTCGGCGGCGAAGGGCGGGTCGTACGTGGCCCGGACGTTCGGGATGACCGGCATGACGACGGCCCTGACGCGCGGGTTCGCCGCGCGGGCGGCGGCGACGAAGGCGCGCGTGTTCTCCACGGTCTGCGCGCTGTTGGTGTAGAAGCCGAGGTCTATCAGGCCAAGGGAGACCAGCAGGACGTCGGCCCCGGTCGCGGTCACCGCCTCGCCGATCAGCGGCGCCATGTGCAGCCACCCCTCGCCCCAGCCGGCCAGATGGCGGCGGGCGGGGGCGGGGAAGGCCGGGTCGGCGTAGGCGTGCGAGACGGGCGCGTCGGCGACGGAGTCGTACAGCTCGGTGCGCGGCCCGACGATCTCGTACCGGCCGGGCAGCGCGGCTTCGAGGTGCTGCCACATCCGGTAGCGCCAGGTGTGGTCGCCGGCCTGTCCGATGGTGCAGCTGTCGCCGACGAACATGAAACGCATGGTCACATCATCGCGGAGGCCGGCCACCCCCTGCGACGTGATCCCGGCCACCCGGTGTCGTCCGCGGACCAGGGGCCGTGCGCCGCCCACCACCACCTCAGGCGGCGGCCGGGTCCGGACCCGTGGCACGCTGGAGGGCATGCGATCACTCCTGGGTGCTGTCGGTGCCGCCGCGCTGGTCCTGACCGTGGCGGCCGCCCCCGCCGCGGCCGCCGATGCGGACCAGGACTTCACGATCAAGGATCCCCGGATCACCGAGTCCAGCGGTCTGGCCGCCAGCCGCGCCCACCCGGGCGTCTACTGGACGCACAACGACCAGGACGCGCCGCTGATCTACGGCATCGACTCCCGTACCGGCGAGACGGTCGCGACCCTCACCATGAAGGGCGTGGGCACGCCCCGCGACATGGAGGCGATCTCCGTCGGCCCGGACGGCGACATCTACGTCGGCGACATCGGCGACAACAGGGACGGCACCTGGGACCACGTCTGGATCTACCGCTTCCCCGAGCCGAAGCAGCTGAGGAACCAGACGGTCACGGCGAAGCAGTACGACGTGAAGTACGCCGACGGGCCGCGCAACGCCGAGGCCCTGATGGTGCATCCGGAGACCGGCCGGGTCTACATCGCGAGCAAGAACGAGAACACCGGCGGACTGTACGCGGGCCCGGAGCGGCTCTCGACCTCCGGTACGAACGTCTTCCGCCGCGTCGACGACGTGCCGTGGGTGACCGACGGCGCGTTCTCGCCCGACGGTGAACGGCTCCTGCTGCGCGGCTACTTCAGCGCGAAGGAGTACGTGTGGAAGGACGGCCGCCTCGGTGACGAGGGGACCGGCGCCGGCGCCCCGTTCCAGGGGCAGGCGGAGTCGGTGACGTACACGAGGGACGGCTCGGCGCTGATGTTCGGCTCCGAGGGCGCGAACAGCAAGGTCGTCCGCGTGGACCGCGACCCGGACACGCGCCCCTCGGCGGAGCCCCCCGGCGGATCGCCGAAGAACCCGGGCCCGGGTCCGGACTCGTCCGCCACCGCCGAGGACCGCGGCAACTTCACCGTCGGCGTGATCGTGCTCGGCGTCGCGACCGCCCTGGTCATCGGCGCGAAGCGTCTCCTGCGGCGCGGCTGACGAGCGCCTCGAAGCCGTCGAGGAGCCGTTCGAGCCCGAAGGCGAAGTGGTCGATGTCGCGGGAGAAGGTGTCCTCGGCGAGGGCCGCCATGTGCGGGTAGTCGCCGGAGGCCATCGCCCGCTCCAGGTAGGGCTGTTGGCCCGTCCAGAACTCCTCGTCGCCGACGCCCGTCTCCTTCGCGGCCTCGGAGGCCTGGATCTCCATGCGGGCGACGCCGGTGACGTAGTTCTGCACGGTGATGATCACCCCGATCGTCTCGGGGTCGCTCAGCCCCATCCCGTGCGGCCCCTTCAGTCCTGAGAGGCAGAGTTCGAGCCCTCGCAGCGCGCTCGGGCCGAGGACCGAGCGGGCCTGGTTGACCCGGAGCAGCCAGGGGTGGGACTGGTACAGCTCGCGGTAGGAGCGCGCGAGCTGTACGACGGTCTCGCGCCAGTGCGTGGGGATCGGCGGGTCGTCCTCGAAGGACTCGCCCTGGACGCGGTCGAGCATCAGGTCGAGCAGCTCGGTCTTGCCGGGGACGTACCGGTACAGCGACATCGTCCCGACCCCGAGCTCGGCCGAGACGCGCCGCATCGACACCGCGTCCAGCCCCTCCGCGTCGGCGACCGCGACCGCGGCCGTGACGATCCGGTCGAGGGTGAGGCCCGGCCTGGGGCCGCGGCTGGGGCGCTCACCCGTGCCCCACAGGAGTTCCAGGCTGCTCGTCGTCGCGTCCTTCATGGCCTCACCCTAAAACTGAGTACACCGTACTCGTAATCGGGTACGGTGTACTCAGTTTCGCCGAACGGAGGATTCCCATGGACGAACACGCGGTCCTCGTCGAGGGCCTGCGCAAGCGGTACGGCGGCAGGCGCGGGAGGAAGAGCGGCAGTCGGGGGCACCCGAGCACCCTCGCTCTCGACGGCTTCGACCTCGCCGTCCGCCCCGGCACGGTCCACGGCCTTCTCGGGCCCAACGGTGCGGGCAAGACCACCGCCGTACGCGTCCTCGCCACGCTCCTGAAGTCCGACGGGGGCCGGGCCGAGGTCGCCGGGATCGACGTGGTCCGCGATCCGCGCGCCGTCCGCGCCCGGATCGGTCTGGCCGGCCAGTACGCGGCCGTCGACGAGGGCCTGACCGGCCGGCAGAACCTGGAGCTCTTCGGCCGGCTCTTCCATCTCGGCGGCCGCCGCGCCCGCGACCGGGCCGCCGAACTGCTCGACCGCTTCGACCTCACCGCCGCCGCCGACAAGGGCGCGGGGAAGTACAGCGGGGGCATGCGCCGCCGCCTCGACCTGGCCGCCTCGATGATTCTCGCGCCCGACGTCCTCTTCCTCGACGAGCCGACCACCGGCCTCGACCCGCGCGGCCGGGGCGAGGTGTGGGACGCCGTCCGCGCCCTGGTGGCCGGCGGTACGACGGTGCTCCTCACCACCCAGTACCTCGACGAGGCCGACCGGCTCGCCTCCCGGATCACGGTCATGGACCACGGCCGGGCCATCGCGGACGACACCCCCGACGGGCTGAAGGACCGGGTCGGCGGTGACCGGATCGAGGTCGTGGTCGCGGAGGCGGCCGACCTGCCGGCCGTACGGAAGGTCCTCGCCCGGGTCGCGGCGGCCGAGCCCGCCGTGGACGAGGCGGGCCGGCGCCTGTACGCCCCCGTCACCGACCGGGTCGCCGCCCTCACCGACGTCGCGCGCACCCTGCGGGACGAGGGGATCGCCGTCGAGGACATCGGCTTGCGCCGCCCCAGCCTGGACGACGTCTTCCTGGCCCTGACGGGCCGCCCGCGCGCGGACGACACCACCGACGAACCGGACGCCACGCCCGACGGGCCGGGCGCCACCACCGGCGAACCGGACGACACCACCGGCGAACCGGGCGCCACCCGCCCCGACACCCAAGGAGCCGCAGCCGCATGACGACCGCCGCCACGGCGGACCGGGCCCGGACCCCGGTCGCCACTCACGGCCGCGCCTACTGGGCGCTGGCCGACTGCGCCACCCTCGTCCTCCGCACCCTGCTCAACTATCGCCGCCAACCCGTCGCCATCCTCTGGCAGCTCGGCTTCCCGATCGTCTCCGTCCTCCTCTACGGCTTCGTCTTCGGCAGCGCGATGCGGGTGCCCGGCGGCGGCGACTACAAGGACTTCCTCATGCCGGGGATGTTCACCATGACGATGACCTTCGGCCTCATGAACACCGCGACGGCCGTCGTCTCCGACTCGGGCAAGGGGGTCATGGACCGGTTCCGGTCCATGCCGATGGCCCCCTCCGCCGTCACCACCGGCCGCGGTCTGTCCGACCTGCTGGTCGCCTCCGCCGAGCTCGCCATTCTCGCCGCCACCGCGCTCGCCATCGGCTGGACCTCGGACGGCGGCGTCGGCGGCACGCTGCTCGCCTTCGGCCTGCTGCTCCTGCTGCGGTTCAGCCTCATCTGGGTGGGCGTCTGGTGCGGGCTGATCGTCCCGAACACGGAGACCGCCGGCGCGCTCTACGCGGTGATCTTCCCGATCACGATGATCTCCAGCGTGTACGTGGCGCCGTCCCTGATGCCGGGCTGGCTGGCCCCCGTCGCGGCCTGGAACCCGATCTCCTCGACGGTCGCGGCCACCCGCGAGCTGTTCGGCAACCCGGGCGCGGGCGGCGGGAGCTGGGTGGAACAGCACGCGCTCCTGATGGCCGTTCTCTGGCCGCTGCTCCTCACGGCGGTCTTCCTCCCGCTCGCGGTGCGCCGCTTCCAGCACCTCAGCCGCTGACTCCCCGTCTCGACCGGGGGCCCGGCCGGGTCGAGACTGGAAGGGGGCCGGAAAACGCGTGGAGGAACCATGACGGGATTCACTCGCGAGAACACCCCTGTCGCCATGGAAGGCGGCGGCCTGGACTTCCGCATGACGGAGGCCGGGGGCGACATGACCGTCGCCTTCATCCACCTCCCCAAGGGCACCGACATGGCGCCGGCGCTCAAGGGCCTCCAGGACGACCTGTGCCAGTGCCCCCACTGGGGTTATGTGCTGAGCGGTCGGATCAGGATGCGGACCGCTTCGGGTGAGGAGTTCTACGAGGCCGGACAGGCCTACTACTGGGGGCCCGGCCACGCCCCCGAAGCAGTGGAGGACGTCGACGTCGTGGAGTTCTCGCCGACCGTCGAGTTCAACGAGGTCGTCGACCACGTCAAGGCACAGTCGGGCTGAGCCGCTCGGACGTCGGACGTGGGTACGGCGAAGGGCCCGGCATCGGCCATGTCCGACGCCGGGCCCTCCGTACACCCAGGGGCTACAGCTTCTCGATCACGTAGTCGATGCAGGCCGTCAGGGCCCGCACGTCCGCCGGGTCGACCGCCGGGAACATCGCGATCCGCAGCTGGTTGCGGCCCAGCTTGCGGTACGGCTCGGTGTCCACGATGCCGTTGGCGCGCAGCACCTTCGCCACCGCCGCCGCGTCGACGTCCTCGGCGAAGTCGATCGTGCCGATGACCTGCGAGCGCTTGGCCGCGTCCGTGACGAACGGCGTCGCGTACTTGGACTCCTCGGCCCAGCCGTACAGCGCCTGCGAGGACTCCTTCGTCCGGGCCACGGCCCAGTCCAGACCGCCCTGGCCGTTGATCCACTTCAGCTGCTCGTTGAGCAGGAAGAGGGTCGAGAGCGCCGGGGTGTTGTACGTCTGGTTCTTCAGCGAGTTGTCGATCGCCGTCGGGAGCGAGAAGAACTCCGGGATGTGCCGGCCGGACGCGTGGATGCGCGCGGCGCGCTCCAGGGCGGCCGGCGAGAAGGCCGCGAGCCACAGGCCGCCGTCGGCGGCGAAGGACTTCTGCGGGGCGAAGTAGTAGACGTCCGACTCGGTGATGTCGACCGGGAGGCCGCCCGCGCCGGAGGTCGCGTCGACCAGGACGAGCGCGCCCTCGTCGGCGCCCGCCACCCGCTTCACCGGGGCCGCGACACCGGTGGAGGTCTCGTTGTGCGTGTACGCGTACACGTCGACGCCCGCCTCGGCCTGCGGCTCCGGGTGGGTGCCCGGGTCGGAGGAGATCACGGTCGGCTCGGCCAGCCAGGGGGCCAGCTTCGCGGCCTTCGCGAACTTGGAGGAGAACTCGCCGAAGGTGAGGTGCTGCGACTTCGACTCGATGAGCCCGTGGGTCGCGATGTCCCAGAAGGCGGTGGAGCCGCCGTTGCCCAGGATCACCTCGTAGCCCTCGGGCAGCGAGAAGAGGTCACGCACTCCGGCACGTACCTCGCCGACCAGGTTCTTGACCGGAGCCTGGCGGTGGGACGTGCCGAGGAGGGAGGTGCCGGTGGCGGCCAGGGCGTCCAGCGCCTCCGTACGCACCTTGGAGGGGCCCGCGCCGAAACGGCCGTCGGCGGGCTTGATGTCAGCGGGAATCTGGATCTCAGCCACGAGGCGGAGCGTATCGGGTCGGACCGCACACGGCCGACGATGTCCGCCGGATGAGACGACAGGTGAGACATCCTGACCTCGTGCGAAAACACCACGAGCGGTCCGAGCTGGAGGCGGCGCTGCGCGCGGCCGTGGCAGGAGACGTCGACTTCGGCACCACGGCGAGGGCGCTGATGACGATGGACGCGTCCAACTACCGCCGGGTGCCGGTGGGTGTGGTCGCGCCACGGGACGCCGACGACGTGGCGGCGGTGCTGTCCGTCTCCCGCGCGCGGGGAGTGCCGGTCGTCGCACGGGGCGGCGGCACGTCGATCGCGGGGCAGGCGACCGGCACGGGTGTCGTGCTCGACCTCACCCGTCACCTGCGGTCGGTCGTCTCCGTCGACCGCGAGGCGCGGACGGCCGTCGTCCAGCCGGGGCTGGTCCTGGACCGGCTGCGCGACGCGGTTCGCCCGTACGGGCTGACTTTCGGCCCCGATCCGTCCACGCACAGCCGCTGCACCCTCGGCGGGATGATCGGCAACAACGCGTGCGGCGCGCATTCGGTGGCCTGGGGCACGACCGCCGACAACGTCCTCTCGCTCGACGTCCGTACGTACGGGGGCGAGGCGCTGGTCCTCGGGCGGGACTGGCAGGGGGCTCCGGCGGGGCTGCGGGAGCTGATCGACCGGAACCTGGCGCTGGTGCGGACGGGGTATCCGGCGGGGCTGCCGCGCCGGATCTCCGGCTACGCGCTCGACGCGCTGCTGCCGGAGCGGGGCGGCGACGTGGCCCGGCTGCTCTGCGGGAGCGAGGGGACGCTCGGGGTGGTGACGGAGGCGACCGTACGGCTGGTCCCGCTGCCCGCCTCGCCGGTCCTGGCGGTCCTCGGGTACGCGGACGAGAGCGCGGCGGCCGACGCGGCGGCGGGGCTCCTTCCGTACCGGCCGCTGACGGTGGAGGGGATGGCTGCCGATCTGGTGCGGGGCGCCTCCGGGCTGCCGCGCGGCGGGGCCTGGCTCTTCGTGGAGACGGACGGGGAGGCGGCGGCCCGCGAGCTGGTGAGGGCGGCGGACGCGCTCGACGCCTCGGTGGTGGTCGACGCGGCGGATCAGCGGGCGCTGTGGCGGATCCGGGAGGACGCGGCGGGCACGGCGACCCGGATGCCCGGGGGCACCTCCCCGACGGAGTCCGGGGGAGGTGTCGAGGCCTGGCCCGGCTGGGAGGACTGCGCGGTGCCGCCGGCCCGGCTCGGGGCGTACCTGCGGGAGTTCCGCGCGCTGCTCGCCGAGCACGGTCTGCGCGGCACCCCGTACGGGCACTTCGGTGACGGCTGCATTCACGTCCGTATCGACTTCGACCTCTACTCGGCGGCGGGGGTGGGCCGCTTCCGGGAGTTCTCGGAGGCGGTGGCGGACCTCGTGGTCGCGCACGGTGGCTCGCTGTCCGGGGAGCACGGGGACGGGCAGGCGCGGGCCGAGCTGCTGCCGAAGATGTACGGCTCCGAGCTGGTGTCGCTGTTCGGCCAGGTCAAGGACGTGTGGGACCCGGACGGCGGTCTGAACCCGGGGATGCTGGTGCGGCCGCTGCCGCTGGACGAGGGACTGCGCTTCAAGGCCCTGCCGGTGCTGGGCAGGGAGGTGGCGCGCTGTGTGGGCGTGGCCAAGTGCCGGGTGGAGGGGCCGACGTCGGGGCCGGGGGTGATGTGTCCTTCGTACCGTGCGACGGGGGAGGAGCAGCACTCCACGCGGGGTCGGGCGCGGCTGCTGCACGAGATGGCGCTCGGCGAGGTGATCACGGACGGCTGGCGCTCGGAGGAGGTCAAGGAGGCGCTCGATCTGTGCCTGTCGTGCAAGGGGTGCCGGAGCGACTGTCCGGTGGGCGTGGACATGGCCTCGTACAAGGCGCAGTTCCTGGACCGGCACTACGCGGGCCGGCGGCGGCCGTGGTCGCACGTCACGATGGGCCGGCTGCCGGAGTGGCTGCGGCTGTTCGGCCCGGCCCTGAACCTCGCGCGGATGTTCCCCTCGCGGTTCGCGGGCGTCGCTCCGGAGCGGGACCTGCCGCGGGTGGCGTCGCGGACGTTCGTCTCGTGGTTCGGCACGCGCCTCGACACGGCGTCCGACGTATGGCTGTGGCCGGACACCTTCACCAACCACCTGGCGCCCCGGGTGGGGAAATCGGCGGTACGGGTCCTGGAGGCGGCCGGCGTACGGGTGGGGCTGCCGCCGGGGCGGGTGTGCTGCGGTCTGACGTACGTGTCGACGGGGCAGCTGGACCGGGCGCGGGCGACGATGGGCAGGACGCTCGACGTGATGGAGCCCAGGCTCGGTCACCCCGTGGTCGTCCTCGAACCCTCCTGCGCGGCGACCCTGCGGACGGACCTCCCTGAACTCCTCCCGGACGATCCGCGCGCCCGCGAACTGGCCTCCTCGGTGCGGACCTTCGCGGAGGCCCTGGAGGAGTTCGCGCCCGCGTGGGAGCCGCCGCGCCTGGACCACCCGGTGGCCGGTCAGACCCACTGTCACCAGCATGCGGTCCTGGGTGACGGACCGGACCGCCGGCTGCGTGAACGGATGGGCCTGGTCGGGGA
The DNA here is from genome assembly GCF_042902595.1 of Streptomyces sp. NPDC012508. Taxonomy (NCBI): domain Bacteria; kingdom Bacillati; phylum Actinomycetota; class Actinomycetes; order Kitasatosporales; family Streptomycetaceae; genus Streptomyces; species Streptomyces sp. NPDC012508. Next base: position 5,690 of record NZ_JBIBEO010000012.1, on the reverse strand, counting down.
GTTGAGCGGCGGCTGCTGCGGTCTGGCGGGCAACTTCGGCTTCGAGCCGGGCCATTACGAGGTCTCGGTGGCCTGCGCCGAGGACCAGCTCCTCCCGGCGATCCGCGCGGCGGACGACAACGCGCTGATCCTGGCCGACGGCTTCTCCTGCCGCACCCAGATCGACTCCTTGGCGGGCCGTCAGGGCCGTCATATGGCGGAAGTCCTGGCGGAGGCGATGCGGGAGCAGTAACATACATACATGAATGTACGTGAGCAGCCCGGCTCCCCGGTCCCTCGGCGTTCGACGCAGGCCGAGCGGAGGGAGCGCACGCGCAACGCGCTTCTGGAGTCGGCCGCTCGGGGGCTGTCCCGGCACGGGTACAGCAATCTCGTCCTGGAACAGGTGGCCAGGGACGCCGGCTACACGCGGGGCGCGCTCTACCACCAGTTCAAGGACAAGCAGGACCTGGCCCTCGCCGTGTCCGAGTGGGTCTTCCAGGTCTGGGACCAGGAGGTCGGGCGGCACGTCGAGCGCGAGTCGGAACCGCTCGCCGCGCTGCTCACGCTCGCCCGTGCCCACACCGTCTTCTGCCGGCGCGACATCGCCCGCGTGGCCGTGGCCCTGCGGCTGGAGTTCTCCGGACAGGACCACCCGATCGGACACCAGGTGGAGACGGGCTACCGCCAACTCCTCGACCTCTGCACCGGCTACATCGCCGCCGGCCGCGCGGCGGGGACGATCCCCGACGGGCCGCCCGCCGGAGATGTCGCGCTGGCCTACGTCGGCGCGATCGAAGGCACCTCGATCGCCCTCGCCGGCCGCGTGCCCGACGACGCGTCACTCGTGGTCGCCGCGGCCGCGGGCGCCCTCGGGCTCGACCCCCGCACCACGCACTCCTCTGTACGGAACGAACCGCAGGAGGCACACCATGGAACTTCCCAAGTCGGCCCACACCTCACGCCCTTGGCGGATCCACGAGATAACGCCTGACTTCCGCCTCTACGACGTCTGGGCGCTTCCCACACCCGGGGGGCCCGACGATTTCCCGCGCCTGGTACGGAACTTCGCCGGCGGCGACACGGGCGACAACTCCTCCCGGATCGCCCGTCTGCTCTTCGCGATCCGCTGGAAGCTCGGCAAGGTGCTCGGCTGGGACGACAAGGGCGAGGGTCTTGGCTCCCGGGTGCCGACCCTGCGCGACAGGCTGCCGCAGGACCTCCGCGACGGCCCGGCCGGACCGGAGTTCGAGCTGCTGCCCTTCACCTCCGTCTACCTGAGGGACGACGAGTGGGCGGCGGAGATGGCCAACCGGACCATGCACGGAGTGATGCACCTGAGCTGGGTCCCCGACGGCGAGGGCGGCCACCGCGGCCAGATGGCCGTCCTGGTGAAGCCCAACGGCCTCTTCGGCAAGGCCTACATGGCCGCGATCGCCCCCTTCCGGCACCTGATCGTGTACCCGCCGCTGATGCGCGACATCGGCCGCGAATGGCGCGCGTCCGCACCACAGGTGTGAGACGGGTCCGGGGGCGGCCCGGCGCCGGCCCCGTGGGGGCCGGTCTCGACCGGGCTGCCGTGCGGGGGTCGTGGCGGCCTCACCGGGCCGGCCCGGCAACGCGGCCGGCCGGTCCCTCGCGCGCCGCGTCCGCCGTCCTGGCGAACGTACGACGGTAGGTGCGCGGCGGTACGCCCCGGCGGCGGACGAACTGTTCGCGCAGGACCGCCGCGCTGCCGTAACCGACCAGGCGGGCGATCTCCTCGACCGGCAGGTCGGTCGTCTCCAGGAGCTCCTCCGCCCGGCCGAGCCGCAGACCGAGGACCCAGGCGTGGGGCGTCGTCCCCGTCGCGGCGGCGAAACGGCGCGCGAAGGAGCGGCGGCTCATCAGGGCGCGGCGGGCCAGTTCGGCCACGGGCAGCGGCTCGTGGAGGTGTTCGCGCGCCCAGGCGAGTACGCCGGCGAGGCGTTCGTCCTCGCAGTCCTCGGGGACGGGAGCCGTGACGTACTGCGCCTGCCCGCCGTCGCGGTGGGGCGGCAGGACGAGGTCGCGGGCGACCGCGTTCGCGGCGGCCGACCCGTACTCGCGGCGCAGCAGATGGAGACAGAGGTCGAAGCCGGCCGCGGCGCCCGCGCCCGTGAGGATCCGGCCCTCGTCGACGTACAGGGCGTCCCGCTCCACGGTGACGGACGGGTGGCGGCGGGCGAGCAGGTCGGCGAAGCGCCAGTGGGTGGTGGCCCGCAGCCCGTCGAGCAGCCCGGCGGCGGCGAGCGCGAACGCCCCGACGCAGTGCGAACCGACGAGCGCGCCGCGCGCGTGGGCGGCGCGGAGCGCGTCGAGCACGGGGGCGGGCGGCGGGGTGCGGAAGTCGGCCCAGGGGAGGGCGAGTACGAGATCGGCGGCGGCGAGCCGGTCGAGCCCGTGGGCGACGGCGAGCGGGACGCCGAGGTCGGTCGTGACCGGCCCGGGGCGGTCGGAGCAGAGCGCGAAGTCGAAGCGGGGGAGGCCCTGGGGAGGTGCGCCGAAGACCTCGGAGACGAGGCCGACGGCGAGCATGCCGACGCGCGGCGGGGCGTAGGCGGCGACGCTCAGGAAGGGGGGCACGCGGGGAGTCTGGCACGCGGGGGGACGCGCGGGGCCTGCGACTGGCACAAAACCCGCGATGGGTGGCAGTACGGCCACTCGTCGATCGTCCTCCGTACGGCGAAGCTTGCGGACATGACAGACCAGCCGCGCGGAAACACCGCCACCTACACCGTCCTGACCACGGGTTACACCACCTCCACGGGGCCGGGCGTCGCCGCCACCGTCTCCTACGTGACCGACGGGGACCGCCATGTGATCGTCGACCCCGGCATGGTCGCGAGCCGCGACCGCATCCTCGGCCCGCTGGCCGAACTGGGCCTCGGCCCGGACGACATCACGGACGTCGTGCTCAGCCACCACCACCCCGACAACACCATGAACGTGGGTCTGTTCGGCCGGGCGCGCGTCCATGACCACAAGGCCGAGTACCAGGACGACCAGTGGACCGACCGGGACGCCGAGGGCCATGAACTCACCCCGTCCCTGCGCCTGATCCGCACGCCGGGCCACAGCCCCGAGGACATCACTCTGCTCGCCGGCACGGCCGAGGGCGTCGTCGCGTTCGTCGGCGATCTCTGGTGGCGCCCGGACGGTCCTGCCGAGGACCCGGTGGCCCCCGACCGCGACCAGCTCCGCACCTCGCGCCTACGGGTCCTGAAGTCGTCCGACGTGATCGTCCCGGGTCACGGGCGGCCGTTTCCGGCCGGGGACGAGGCGGTGCTCTAGCGCGGGGCGCCGGTACTCACCTCGTCGCACACGGATCCGGGAGCCCGGTGCCGGTGACTCCGGGGCTCAGGTGTCCTGGGCGATCTCACGGGCCAGGGTCACCAGGAGGTGGGTCGACGGGTGGGGCGAGGCGTCGCGCCAGGCCAGGAGGACGTGGACCGGTGGGGCGTCCGGGAGGGGGCGGTAGGTGACGCCCGGGTGGGGGTGCATCGCCGCCGTCGACGCCGAGGAGACGCCGACCCCGCGGCCCGCCGCGATCGCCGTGAGCCAGTCGTCGGTGTTGCCGACCGTCAGGGTGGCCGCCGGGCGGTGCGACGCCGGCCAGAGCGCGGGAGTCGTCGTGCCGGAGACCGTGTTGAGGACGACCGTCTCGCCCGCGAGGTCCGCCAGCGTCAGGGACGTACGGGACGCCAGCGCGCTGTCCGTCGCCACCGCGGCCACCCGGTTCTCGGTCGCCAGTTCCTCCGTCGCCAGGCCCGGCGCGTCCACCGGGCCCCGGAGCAGCGCGGCGTCCACCTCGCCCCGGACCAGGCCCGCCGTGCGGTCGTCGATACGGAGGAGTTCGAGCGGGGTCTCGGGGTGCTCGCGCTGCCAGCGCCGTAGCAGCGGGGTCGTGTACGGGCCGAAGGCCGACCATGCGTGGCCCAGCCGCAGCGGCCGGTGGCGCAGCCGTGCCGGGTCCAGGGCCGTGTCGAACGCGGCGACGGCCGACGCCGCGCGGTCGTGGAAGGCGCGGCCCTCGGCGGTGAGCGCGAGGTGGTGCGTGGAGCGGTCGACGAGCCGGACGCCGAGGTGTTTCTCCAGGGCGGCGAGCGTGCGGGAGACCGCGGGCTGGGTGAGGTGGAGCCGGGCGGCGGCCCTGGTCACGTTGCCCTCCTCCGCGATGGCGAGGAAGCAGCGGAGATGGCGCAGCTCGATGCTCATGCGTTCGGAGCATAACCGCAGCCCAATCGGCATTTCACGCGCCGCGCGGGCGCCCGTAGCGTGAGAGTCGGAACCTACTTGACGAGTCCATTATTCTGGACTTGAAGGTCCAATCTGATGAACCACGCAGGGAGTGAGCCGGTGGACAGCCCGGTCAAGGACATCGCCGCCGGCGCAGCACCGGCCACGGCTCCGGGCGCGCCGGGTTCGGCATCGGGCGTGCCGGGGTCCGCATCGGGCGCGCCTGGCACCGAGCCGGGCGCCGCGGCCGCCACCGCGGGAGCCTCCGCCCGTGCCGCCCGCCTCGGCCCCGTCGCGCTCGTCGTCGCCGGAGGCCTCTCCGTACAGTTCGGGTCGGCCGTCGCCGTCCTGCTCATGCCCCGCGCCGGTGCGCTCGGCGTCGTCACGCTGCGGCTCGTCCTCGCCGCCGCCGTCCTGCTGATCGTCTGCCGCCCCAAGGTCCGCGGCTACGGCCGCGCCGACTGGGGCACCGTCGCCGCCTTCGGTACCGCGATGGCGGGCATGAACATCCTCTTCTACCAGGCCGCGGACCGGATCCCGCTCGGCGCCGCCGTGACCCTGGAGGTCCTCGGCCCGCTGATCCTCTCCGTGATCGCCTCGCGCCGGCTGATGAACCTGCTGTGGGCCGGGCTCGCCCTCGGCGGCGTCGTCCTGCTCAGCGGCGGCGGCTTCGACCGCCTGGACCCGGTCGGCGCGGCCTTCGCGCTCGCGGCGGGCGTGATGTGGGCGACGTACATCGTCTTCAGCGCCCGGACCGGCCGGCGCTTCCCGCAGGCGGACGGGCTGGCCCTCGCGATGGCGTTCGGCGCGCTGCTGAGCCTGCCGTTCGGCATCGTCGAGGCGGGCGACAAGCTCCTCGTCCCCTCGACGATCGGCCTCGGCCTCGCCGTCGCCCTGATGTCCTCCGTCCTCCCGTACACCCTCGAACTCATCGCCCTGCGGCGCCTCCCCGCCCCCACCTTCGCGATCCTGATGAGCCTGGAACCGGCCATCGCGGCGGGCGCCGGCTTCCTCGTCCTGAGCCAGGCGCTCTCCCTGACGGACGCGCTCGCGATCGCCCTGGTCATCGCGGCGAGCATGGGCGCGGTCCGCACGCAGATGAAGCGCGCCGCCGCCCTGCCGCCGCAGGCCTAGGTAGTTACGAAGGCGAGCGGGCGGCATCGGCTGTCGGCGGCAAGGTGGATCTTGTTGCTCAGGCCGCCGCAACCGGTTGTGGGCGCCCTTCCGCGACCCGAAACGCTCGGGCAGGTCCATCCACGGAGTCCTGGTGCGGTACTTGAACGCGATCGCATCGATCACCTGCCGGTGATCACGCCACCGCCCACATCAACCAACGATCGGATGATCCGAAGGAAACGTCCTAGTGACCTGAGTCAGAGATTCGTTGGCAGTAGGCGGCGACTTTGTCGAGGATCTCGTCGGCTGTCTTCGTCCAGACGAACGGTCTGGGGTGC
>NZ_JBIBEO010000011.1:0-370475 GCF_042902595.1 Streptomyces sp. NPDC012508 | reverse complement strand
GCCCGGTTACATTCCGAACCCGGAAGCTAAGCCTTTCAGCGCCGATGGTACTGCAGGGGGGACCCTGTGGGAGAGTAGGACGCCGCCGAACAATCATTGTGGGAAAGCCCCGCACCTTATGGTGCGGGGCTTTTCTGCGTTTACGGGCACCTATCGTATGAGCATGCGCTACGAACTGGTCGTCTTCGACAACGACGGTGTGCTCGTCGACAGTGAGCCCGTCGCCAACACCATCCTGGCCGGCTATCTGACCGAGCTCGGACACCCCACCTCCTACGAGGACTCCCTGCGCGACTACATGGGTGCCGCAGTGCATCGCGTCCACGATCTGATCGGGGAGCGGACCGGGCAGCGGCTGCCGGCCGACTTCGACGAGACGCTGCACGCGCGTACGTTCGCCGCCTTCGAGCGGGAGTTGGAGGCCGTCGCCGGGGTGACCGATGTGTTGAAGCGGCTGGTCGCCCAGGACGTTGCGTACTGTCTCGCGTCCTCCGGATCCCATCGGCGGATCCGGGTCGGGCACCGGAAGACCGGGCTCGACGCATGGTTCCGGGACGAGAACATCTTCAGCGCCGAGGACGTCGGCCGGGGGAAGCCGGCGCCCGACCTGTTCCTTCATGCCGCTGCTCGGATGGGGGTCGCACCCGAGCGGTGCGTGGTCGTGGAGGACAGCCGACTCGGAGTCCAGGCCGCGCTGGCCGCCGGGATGGACGTGTACGGGTTCACCGCGATGACGCCCGAGGAGAAGCTCGTCGGCGCCACCGGGTACTTCGACTCGATGGCCGAGCTGCCGGCGATTTTGGGTCTGTGATCCATCTACCCATGGGTAGACCCGGGTCCTACGCTGTGCCGCCATGACGGATGCGCGGTTGCGGCGTGGGCGGGGATCCCTGGCGGTCAGCTTCTTCGTGCAGGGAGTGACGTTCGCGCTCCTTGTGACCCGAATACCGGCCATCCAGGACCGGTACGGCATCTCCGACGGGCTGCTGCCCGTCTTCCTGGCCGCCGTACCGATCCTGGCCGGTGTGTCCAGCGTGGTCACGGAGAAGGTGGTGACCAGGGTGGGGCCGGGGGCGGTGCTGCGGTGGGCGCAGCCGGTCGTCCTTCTGGCGTTGCTCGCCGTCGGTGCGGGTACGCGGCTGTGGCAGGTCGCTCTGGCCCTCGGGGTCTTCGGGCTCGCGGTCGGCGCGCTGGACGCGTCCATGAACATGCTGGGGGTGAGTCTCCAGCGGGCGTACGGGCGGTCCATCATGCTCGGGTTCCATGCCGCGTACAGCCTGGGCGGGATCGCCGGGGCCTCGCTGGCCTGGGCCGGGGCGCACTGGCATCTGCCGCTGTTCGTGTCGTATCTGCCCGTGGTCGCCGTGCTGCTGCCGGCCGCTCTTGTGGCGAGTCGCTGGTACACGCCGGGGGCGCAGCTGCCCGCGGCCGACGAGGTCAAGGCGGGAGGCGCGGGGGTCTCCTTCAAGCTGTTGTTGCCGCTCTGCCTCGTGATGACCTTCGCGTACATAGGGGACTCCACGGTCTCGAACTGGAGCGCCAAGTACCTCCAGGACGTGCTCGGCGGTTCGGAGGAGCTGGCGACCGTGCCGTACAACGCGTACATGGTCACCACGCTCCTGGGGCGGGCCGTGGGGGACTTCGGGGTGCGCCGGCTGGGCGCCGCGACGGTCGTGCGGTGCGGGGCGGTTCTCGCGGCGCTCGGGTTCGCGCTGGTCGCGGTGGCGCCGGGGGCCTGGGTGGGGATGGCCGGGTTCACGGTCCTGGGTCTCGGGCTGAGCGTGATCGTGCCGCAGACGTTCGCGGCCGCCGGGCGGCTCTTCCCTGGTGCGAGCGATGCGGCGGTCGCCCGGCTGAACGTCTTCAACTACGTGGGGTTCCTGATCGGGTCCCCGTTGGTGGGGGCGCTCGGGGACGCCTGGAGCTATCGGGGGGCGATGCTCGTGCCGATGGTGCTGGTCCTGGTGACGGTGGCGTATGCCACGTCGTTCGGTTCTCAAGCAGCCCGATACGGTGGCGGGCATGAGCGGCCGCGCACTGTTGATGTGGGATGAAGCTGTCACGCAGTACGACTTCGGGTCCCAGCATCCGATGGATCCGGTACGGCTCGCGCTGACCATGGGGTTGGTGCGGGCGTACGAGCTCGACCGTGCCGTGGACGTGGTGGCGGCGAGGCCGGCCGGTGACTCGACGCTGCGTCTGGTGCACCGCGAGGACTATGTGGCGGCCGTGCGGGCTGCCTCGGCCGATCCCCGGCACGCGGACCAGGCGTACGGGCTCGGAACGGTCGACGATCCGGCGTTCTCCGGGATGCACGAGGCGTCCGCGCTGATCGCCGGTCAGTCGGTCGGTGCGGCGGAGGCCGTGTGGCGTGGGGAGGCGGCGCACGCGGTGAACTTCGCGGGCGGGCTGCACCACGCGATGCCGGGTTCGGCGTCGGGGTTCTGTATCTACAACGACGCGTCCCTGGCGATCGCCCGGCTGTTGGAGCTGGGTGCGGAGCGGGTGGCGTACGTGGATGTGGACGTCCATCACGGTGACGGGGTGCAGGCGGCGTTCTGGGAGGATCCGCGGGTCCTGACGATCTCGCTGCACGAGCACCCGCGCACCCTGTTTCCGCAGACGGGGTGGCCGGAGGAGACGGGTGCGGCCGGTGCCGCCGAGGGGTCCGCGGTGAATGTGGCGCTGCCGGCGGGGACCGGGGACGCCGGCTGGCTGCGGGCCTTCCATGCCGTCGTGCCCGAGCTGATCGCGGACTTCCGGCCGCAGGTTCTGGTGACGCAGCACGGTGCCGATACGCATTTCGAGGATCCGCTGGCGCATCTGGCGGTGTCGCTGGACGCGCAGCGGGCGGTGCAGATGGCCTGTCATGAGCTGGCGCATGCGCACGTGGACGGTGGGAAGTGGGTCGCGCTGGGCGGTGGCGGGTACGCGGTGGTGGATGTCGTGCCCAGGTCGTGGACGCATCTGGTGGGGATCGCCGCGCACGCGGAGATCGATCCCGAGTCGGTGATTCCGTCGTCGTGGCGCGACCTGGTCTATGCGCGGACGCGGCAGCCGGGCCCGGTACGGATGACGGACGGGCGGTGGCCGGTGGCCGTGCGGGACTGGGAGGAAGGGTACGACCCTGCGGACCGGCTCGATCAGGCGGTGCTCGCGACGCGGCGGGCGGCGTTCCCACTCCGGGGGCTGCTCGCCTGAATTCCCCCGGTGGGCCGCGCTGTTACGCCGACTGTGGGGTCTCCCTGGGGTTCTGGCCCTTTGTCACCTTCGCTCCGGCAGCATCGGGAGCGTGCTGAGTACCGGGGCGCTGCGGGCGCATTTGTTGGCGGCGGGGTTGGCTGGGACCGTGGCGACCTCGCGTGAGGAGAGTCTGCGGAGCTATCGGCTCTTCGCGGCGCGGGACCCGCGGGTGATGCTGGGTCTCGATCCCGAATGGGGTTGGGGCGAGGGAGACTTGCTGCGGCTGATGGCGGACAAGTGCGGGGTGTCGGGGGACCCGGCGCACCGTTCGGGGCCCGATGTCATCGATCCGGAGCGGACGTTGAGTGCGCTGGACGCGTTCGCCGAGCGGCTGGGCGAGGTGGCCGGACGGCGGGCTCCGGTGCTGTTCGGGACCGGTCATCCGCATCGGCTGCTCGGCTTCTACGCAGCGCTCGCAGACGCCTTGTCGGCGGTGGGATGTCTTGTTCTCACACCCGCGCAGGGGCGATGTGTCGACATAACGACCCGGTTCGGTCTACGCACGTACATCCTCGACTACGCGCGAGGTGTCGCGCTGGTGCGAGAACCGGGTCTGCCGGGAACCGGGCGTGAGACGGGGGCGCACACCCACTCGCCGCTGCCGGTTAGGGCCGCTCTGGAGGGGGTCGTGGAGGACGGATGGCCGCTTCCGGAACTTGTCGTGGGGGACCACGGATGGGTCTGCGGCGCAGGTCAGCTCGGTATTGAGGCCATCGGGCTGGCTGATACGGACGATCCGGCGCTGTTCGTCGGAGAGGCGGAGGGGCAGGTCTCCGTGGTCGTTCCGCTTGATGATGGGGTGCGGTCCGATTACTACCGCCCGCTTACTCGCTATGTACTCAATCGAGCGTGTCTGTCACGGTAAACGGCCGATGGCTGCTCCTCTTCCCCACTCGTACCACACGCCCCTAGTCTGGAGCGTGAGCGCACAGCGACGCAGGGTCACCGGAGGGGAAGCCGGTGGGCGTCGTGTGCGGAAGGTACAGGTGGGTCATGGCTGCTGGCGATCGGCCTCTCAACGAGGTCAAGTTTCTGACCGTGGCGGAAGTCGCCTCGGTGATGCGAGTGTCGAAGATGACCGTGTACCGCTTGGTGCACAGCGGTCATCTGCCGGCGATTCGGGTGGGCAGGTCCTTCCGGGTCCCGGAACAGGCGGTTCACGAGTACCTCAGGGAGTCCTTCGTGGGGGTGGAGACAGCCTGACCGAGAGGCCCCGTACCCCTCGGATTACAACTGCGGCGCTCTGGCCGGTAGGCTAGGCCGACGTAGGTCGTGTGGGCCCAGACGCCCCGCACCATGTGAGAAGAAGTGAGCGAGGGTAGTCGTGGGCTCTGTTATCAAGAAGCGGCGCAAGCGGATGGCCAAGAAGAAGCACCGCAAGCTGCTCAAGCGCACCCGCGTTCAGCGTCGCAACAAGAAGTAAGCGACGGCTGTAACGGCGGCTGTTTGTGCGTCGAAGCGTGGCCCTTCACCGGAATCGGTGAGGGGCCACGTTTTTTTTGGCCGGGTTCCACCCGGTTGCCCACGGCGGTCGTCGCAGCGCAACGACGAGGCGCTACGGTGGCGCACAGGGCCCTGCGGGAGAACCCGGGGCCGAGAGCGACGGAAGGCGCTGATCTTGGGCAAGGTCGTGCTCGTCACCGGTGCGGCCCGGCATCTCGGAGGCCGACTCGTACGGCGTCTCCAGCGGGATCCCGAGGTGGACAAGGTGGTCGCCGTCGACGCCGTCCCACCGGCGCACGATCTCGGCGGGGCCGAGTTCGTACGGGCGGACATCCGCCAGCCCGCCATCGCCAAGGTGCTCGCGGAGCACGAGGTGGACACGGTCGTCCATATGGACGTCACCGGTATCGCGCTGGGGGCCGGCGGGCGTGCGTCCACCAAGGAGACCAATGTCATCGGCACCATGCAGCTGCTGGGTGCCTGCCAGAAGTCGCCGCGGATCCGGCGGCTGGTGATCAAGTCCAGTACGAGCGTCTACGGCTCCGCCCCCCGCGACCCGGCCGTCTTCACCGAGACGACGCCGCCCAAGTCGCTGCCGAGCGGTGGCTTCGCCAAGGATGCCGTCGAGGTCGAGGGGTACGTACGGGGCTTCGCGCGGCGCCGCCCGGACGTGGCCGTCTGTGTGCTGCGGTTCGCGAACATCCTGGGGCCGCGGGTGGACTCTCCGCTCGCGGAGTATCTGTCCCTGCCGGTCATGCCGACCGTCTTCGGCTACGACCCGCGGCTGCAGTTCGTCCACGAGGACGATGTTCTCGACGTCCTGGAGCTCGCCTCGGGCGAGCCGCGCCGGGCGACGCTGAACAGCGGCACGTTCAATGTGGCCGGGGACGGTGTGCTGCTGCTCTCGCAGTGCGCGCGGCGGCTGGGGCGGCCGACGGTGCCGGTGCTGCTGCCGGCGGTCACATGGGTGGGCTCGGCGCTGCGGACGGTCGGTGTCACCGACTTCTCGCCCGAGCAGATCCGGCTTCTCACCCATGGCCGGGTGGTCTCCACGGTCCAGATGCGCGAGACGCTCGGCTTCACCCCTCGGTTCACGACGGCCGAGACGTTCGCGGACTTCGTCCGCAGTCGTGGACCGGGGTTGCTGCCGCCGGAGATGCTCGCGGGGGCCGTGGACCGGGTCGCGGCCCGGCTGGATCAGAAGGAGCCCAGGTAACGATGGCGGACGCCAAGGTCATTCCGTTCGACGACGACCGGTCGCGGGCGCGCCGGCGGCCCGGCAGGACGGCCGGGGACGCCGCCGTACGGGCTCTGCCGGGGCAGCAGGGGCCCGAGGACGCTCCGTGGCCCGCCGTGCCGCTGGAGGCCGGGAACGCGGGGGAGGCGGGGAAGCCCGCGGACGCCTCGGAGGGTGTGGACACCGCCGGGGAGGGGCCGGGTGGCGCTCCTGGGGCCGAGGGACGCCGGAGCGGCTGGGAGCGACGGCTCGCGGGTGGGCTGTCGTTTCTGCGGCGGCGTGTGACCGGTGAGTACGAGGTCGACGAGTTCGGCTACGACAAGGAGCTCACCGACCAGGTCCTGATGTCGCTGGTGCGGCCGCTGGCGGAGAAGTACTTCCGGGTGGACGTGAAGGGCGTGGAGAACATTCCCGCCGAGGGCGGCGCGCTGGTGGTGGCGAACCACTCCGGGACGCTGCCGCTGGACGGTCTGATGATGCAGGTCGCCGTGCACGACAACCATCCGGCGGGCCGTCATCTGCGCCTGCTCGCCGCGGACCTGGTCTTCATGCTGCCGGTCGTCAACGAGCTCGCCCGTAAGGCCGGGCACACGCTGGCGTGCGCGGAAGACGCGGAGAGGCTGCTGCGGGCCGGCGAGATCGTGGGAGTGATGCCGGAGGGCTTCAAGGGCATCGGTAAGCCGTTCAGCGAGCGGTACAAGCTGCAGCGCTTCGGCCGGGGCGGGTTCGTGTCGACGGCGCTGCGGGCCGGGGTGCCGATCGTGCCGTGCTCGATCGTGGGGGCGGAGGAGATCTATCCGATGCTCGGCAACGCGAAGACTCTGGCGCGGGTGCTGGGCATCCCGTACTTCCCGATCACACCGACGTTCCCCTGGCTGGGGCCGCTGGGCGTGGTGCCTCTGCCGACGAAGTGGACGATCCAGTTCGGCGAGCCGATCTCGACGGACGGCTATCCGCCGGAGGCGGCGGAGGACCCGATGCTGATGTTCAACCTGACGGACCAGGTCCGCGAGCAGATCCAGCACACGCTGTACAAGCTGCTGGTGCAGCGCAGGTCCGTGTTCTTCTGATTCGTCTGCCGTACGCGTGTGGGGCGCCCCTTCCGGAGAGGGGGCGCCCCACACGCGTACTGGCTAGGGCGCGTCCTCGCTGTCGATGCCGAGACCGGGGAGCAGGCCCGGCAGCAGCGGCGGGAGGGTGACATCCGGCATTTCGGGTGTCGCGTGGCTGCCCGACGGCGTCGGGAGCGTCCCCGTCGGTGGGTTGTCGAGCAGTCCGCCCGTGTTCCCGCCGAGCAGGCCGTCGTCCTGTGGGGAGCCCGTACCCGAGCCGGAGCCCGAGGGCTGGGGCCGGGTGGAGCCTTCGCCGCCCGTGGAGGGGGCGGCGGGGGAGGACGGCGGGCGCTGGGTGTGGGTGCGCGGGGTGTCCTGCGGGGTGCCGGCGCCGCCGCTCTCGACGGCGCCCTTCTCCGGGGTGCGGGGGAGCATGCCCTGGAGCGGCTCGACCTCTTCGTCTATGGCGACGAAGACGTCGTTCACCTCTTGGCCGACGTCGCTGAGCTGGACGGGCAGCCGGTCGCGCAGGCCGTTCCAGGTGGAGCGGTGGGCTTGGGCGAAGGAGTTCAGCCGGGCCATCGGCCCGATCTCGCCGTCCCGTTCGTACGCCTGGCGCAGCAGCCGGTGGCCCTCGGAGGCGTCGTGCTTCATGCCGCCGAGGACGCGGCGGATCTCGCTGAGGGATTCGTGGTCGAGGTCGCCTGCGCGCCCTCGTTCCATGAGTCTGCGTGCCTCGCTGAGCCGCGTCGACGCCTGGTCCAGGAAGATCCCGCCCCGCTCGGAGTCGTCGTCGGCCATTCCGCGCTTGATGTCCTCCATCCCGCGCTTCAGCCCGTAGAGCGAATCACCGGGGAGGGCGTCGGAGCTGGCCGCGGCCACACCGCTGAAAGCGCCCGCGGCCACACCGACCGTGAGGCCGCCCGCGGCGATGCCCTTCGACCAGCGGGAGCGGGGGCGCAATTTCCGGAGCGGGGAGGCCCGGTGGGCTCCCCGCCCGCTCGCCGTCCGTTGCTCCGGCACCGTAGGGCCCGCGGCTGCGCTCCCCTCCGCGAGCATCGCTTCCATGGCGGCGACGAGCTGCGCTCGTTGCACCACCTTGACCTCAGGGTCCATCTCCGGTCTCGGCAGTTCGCCCAGACCGTTCGCCAGGGCCAACAGCCGCCCCTGTTCAGCCGGTTCGGCCGACGCCTCGGGCTGCTCGGCCGTCGCGTCGTCGGGCGTCCGGTCATCCAGGGCCTGGGCGAAGGCGTTCGCCCGCCGGTGCGCCGATACGTTCGCGATCACTGGCGGCACCTCCTCTCGTCATGACGGTCGACTCCCCCGGGTGTCCGGAAGGTTGCACGCCTTGAACACATCCACACGAAAGAGTGAGTGGCTGTGGGCATGGCGTGACCACAGGGAGCCTGCATTCCGCACAACGAGCGGCGCGGCACTTGGGTTACGCGCGAAAGATGATCGGACCAGTGCGTCATCGAGGCGTCACCGACTGTGATTTGGACGGGGGTCGGGGGGACGTGGGGGGTGTGGGGGAGTGGGGACTGTGGGGATGGGGGGACGTGGGGGTGGATCGGGGCGTGGGCGGGCGAGCGGGCGCGGCGAGGTCGGCGGGGGGTGCGTGTGGGGGGCGTGCGGCGGTCAGCGTGCGTCGTCCGGGAGCAGGCGCGCGAGGGTGCGCACGGCCCGGTACTGGAGGGTCTTGATCGCACCCTCGTTCTTGCCCATGACACGGGCCGTCTCGGCGACCGAGAGGCCCTGCAGGAAACGCAGGGTCACGCACTCCTGCTGCTGGGGGTTGAGCCGGCGGACGGCGTCCAGCAGCGCGGCGTTGGAGAGGGACTCCAGGACGGAGTCCTCGGGGCTGCGCTCGACCTCGTTGGCGTCGAGCATCTCGCCGGTGGTCACCTCCAGCCGGAAGCGGCTGGACTTGAAGTGGTCGGCGACCAGGTTGCGGGCGATGGTGACCAGCCAGGCGCCGAAGTCGCGGCCCTGCCAGGTGAAGGTGGAGATCCGGCGCAGGGCGCGCAGGAACGTCTCACTGGTGAGGTCCTCCGCCGTCGCCTTCCCGCCGACGCGGTAGTAGATGTAGCGGTAGACGGTGTCGCTGTACTGGTCGTACAGGCGGCCGAAGGCCTCGGCCTCACCGGCCTGGGCGCGCTCGACCAGATCCATCATGCGAGCGCTGTCGCTGTCGGCGGTGGGGCGGCGGGCGGCGGTCGAGGTTCCGGTGCCGCCGCGGCTGCCCCGTCTGCCGACAGCGGCACCGCTCTCGGCAAGGGCATAGCAGGGACCGGCGGGTGCCGGGGCGGCGAAGGCAAAGGCGGGGACAGGGCCGGCGTACGCGGTGGGGACGAAGCCGCGCAAGTGGTCGAGGACCGTTGCGCGCAGCGTAGCCAGGCCCGAGGCGTCAACCCCGACGTGTGGGTACACGGGACTCCCAGAGGCAGAGCTTCCATCACGTGCAGTGCGGGACCGTTCACTCGTCGTGGCGACGTGTGGGTTCCGTTGTGCGTCTGAGGAGAATAACGCTTCGTACAGGCAGCGCTACACCCAGTTGCTCAAATCATCGATTACGTCGCATCTGTTACTGCTTGCGGACTGGATCAGTCGCAGTTCGTGATCGGTTGTTGATCGGATTGCTTCCGAGTGTGACTGTGCGCACGCTCTGTTGTGCCCGAGTGGGTCGGCGGGGAGTGATCCCGGCCGTTGCTGGGTAGGAAGCCGCGAATGCCCACGGGTCGACCTGTGCGGTCGTGTTCGACCACGTACGGGTGAGGGGTGCTGGTCCCGGGTTGTCGCAGGTGATCGCAGCCGAAACGTATCGGCAGGGTGGGGCGAGCCCGGCTCGCCGCCGGGCCGGGGGCCTGCGGATGCGGCCGGGCCGAGGGCCGGCGGATGCGGTTCCGGGCCGGGGGTCAGCGGCGGCGGCGGTGCAGGGCCACGGCCGCGGCCGTACCGCCCGCCAGCGCGCCGACACCCGCCGCGGCCGGGATGCCGACCTTCGCGGCCTTGCGGCCCGTCCGGTAGTCACGCAGCCGCCAGTCGCGCGCCTTGGCGTGCTTGCGCAGCTTGGTGTCCGGGTTGATGGCGTACGGATGGCCGACCAGCGAGAGCATCGGGATGTCGTTGTGCGAGTCGCTGTACGCCGCGCAGCGGTTCAGGTCCAGGCCCTCGGCCGCGGCCAGGGCGCGTACGGCCTCCGCCTTGGCGGGCCCGTGCAGGGGCTCGCCGACGAGCTTGCCGGTGTAGACGCCGTCGACGGACTCGGCGACCGTGCCGAGCGCGCCGGTCAGGCCGAGGCGCCGGGCGATGATCGTGGCCGTCTCGACGGGCGCGGCGGTGACGAGCCAGACCTTCTGCCCGGCGTCGAGGTGGGCCTGGGCCAGCGCGCGCGTGCCGGGCCAGATGCGGTCGGCCATGTACTCGTCGTAGATCTCCTCGCCGATGGACATCAGCTCGGAGACGCGGTGGCCCTTGACGATGGACAGGGCGCTCTCGCGGGCGTCCTGCATGTGCTCCGGGTCCTCGACGCCGGCGAGCCGGAACCACGCCTGCTGCCAGGCGAACCTGGCGAGTTCGCGCCGCTGGAAGAACTTCCGCTTGTACAGGCCACGGCCGAAGTGGAAGATCGCGGCGCCCTGCATGACGGTGTTGTCGAGGTCGAAGAAGGCGGCGGCCTCGGCGTCGCCCACGACGGGGAAGTCGGGCTCGGCCCGCGCCGCCGTCTCCCGTTCCAGTTCGAGCTGTTGCGAGGTCTTGCGCGCTGCCTCGGCGGCGGCCTCGCCTGCCAGAACGCTGCGCGCGGTGGCGGAGCGCCTACGGGGGGTGAGCCATCCCATTGCGGCCATGTCGTGAGCATAGCCAGTCTGTTCGGTACTTCCCGACCTGTCGGGATGCGGCGGCGTGAACACTCCGCGACTCTCCCGCGACTCTCCTGTTAAACGGACATCGGGGGCAAGCTGGAAGCAGGGGCATGGCGCGGCGCGGCGCAGAATGGACGGCATGTTTGGACGAGAGAAGAAGAACACCCCCGCGGCTCCCGCCGCCGCGCGGACGGTGACGCTTATCGGCAAGCCGGGCTGTCATCTCTGCGACGATGCCCGTGCCGTGGTCGAGGCGGTCTGCGCCGAGACAGGGGCGAGCTGGGAGGAGAAGGACATCACCCAGGACGAGGAGCTTCACCGGGCGTACTGGGAGCAGATTCCCGTGGTCCTGGTCGACGGCGAGCAGCACACGTTCTGGCGTGTGGACGCCGGGCGGCTCCGCCGTGAGCTGGGTGGCTGACGCGAAGACGGTTACCATCGTGGACGTTTTGTTGGGTTTCGGGGGCGTGATCGTGAGGAGTGTGTACGGTTTTGCCCCCTCCGGGTTCTCAACGGGTTGACGCGCTCCACGGTTCCGTCCTGGCGCGAACCGGTCGCGTGACCCCGGTCACTTTGGCCGGACAAAACGGACACCATCTTTGTGCACGCGTTCACAAAGACATAGCCTGCATTCGACGGGGCGGTCTTGGGACACACGGCCGCCTGCAGCCCCGCTCATCCCGCAGGAGCACCGTGGCAACTGGCCGAACTCACCGACCGGCGACCCGTAGCCGAGGAATTCCCGAGGCCACCGTCGCCCGGCTTCCGCTGTATCTGCGTGCGCTCACCGCACTGTCGGAGCGCTCCGTACCCACGGTCTCCTCCGAGGAGCTCGCAGCCGCCGCGGGCGTCAACTCCGCGAAGCTGCGCAAGGACTTCAGCTACCTCGGCTCGTACGGTACGCGGGGCGTCGGCTACGACGTCGAGTACCTCGTCTACCAGATCTCCCGCGAGCTCGGTCTGACGCAGGACTGGCCCGTCGTGATCGTCGGTATCGGTAACCTCGGCGCCGCGCTCGCCGGCTACGGCGGCTTCGCCTCCCGTGGCTTCCGGGTCGCCGCGCTCATCGACGCCGACCCCGCCATGACCGGCAAGCCGGTCGCCGGGATCCCCGTCCAGCACAGCGACGACCTCGAGAAGATCATCGAGGAGGACGGCGTCTCCATCGGTGTCATCGCGACCCCGGCCGGCGTCGCCCAGCAGGTCTGCGACCGGCTCGTGGCCGCCGGCGTCACCTCCATCCTGAACTTCGCCCCGACCGTGCTCTCCGTGCCCGACGGCGTGGACGTGCGCAAGGTCGACCTCTCCATCGAGCTGCAGATCCTCGCCTTCCACGAGCAGCGCAAGGCCGGTGAGGAGGCCGAGTCCGAGGCCGCCGCCGTACCGGCGCCGCCCGTGCCGCTCGCCCCGGCGGGCGGTACGGCGGGCGAGACCCCGGCCAAGGGCAGCAGCCGCAAGGGACCTGACGGGGACGTCCCCGCCGTGATGCCGGCATGAGCCTCCTCGTCGTCGGCCTCAGCCACCGCAGCGCCCCGGTCAGCGTCCTGGAGCGGGCCTCGCTGGCCCCGCACACCCAGGCCAAGCTGCTGCAGGACACCCTCGCCGCCGAGCCGGCCGCCGAGGGTGCGGTCCTGGCCACCTGCAACCGCATTGAGCTCTACGCCGACGTGGACAAGTTCCACGCCGGTGTCGCCGAGCTGTCCACGCTCCTCGCCCAGCACAGCGGGGTCGGGCTCGAGGAGCTCACCCCCTATCTCTATGTGCACTACGAGGACCGGGCCGTCCACCACCTCTTCTCGGTGGCCTGCGGTCTGGACTCCATGGTCGTAGGCGAGGGCCAGATCCTCGGCCAGATCAAGGACGCCCTCGCGCTCGGCCAGGAGCTGCACACCGCCGGCCGTCTGCTCAACGACCTGTTCCAGCAGGCGCTGCGGGTCGGCAAGCGCGCCCACAGCGAGACCGGGATCGACCGGGCCGGGCAGTCGCTCGTCACCTTCGGTCTCGAGCAGCTCGCCGACGGTACGGACGTCGACGACTGGGCCGCGGGCAAGCGCGCCCTGGTCATCGGCGCCGGCTCGATGTCGTCGCTGGCGGCCGCCACGCTCGCGCGCTCCGGCGTCGCCGAGATCGTGATCGCCAACCGTACGGCCGCGCGCGCCGAGCGACTCGTACAGATCCTGACCGAGCCCGGATCCACGGGCGTGGCCGCACGCGCGGTCGATATGGTTGCCGTCGGCGACGAACTGACACGTGCCGACGTCGTCGTCTCCTGCACCGGAGCCACCGGACTCGTCCTGACCGGCGAGGCCGTCGAGACCGCGATGGCGGGCCGCACGGCCCCGCTCGCCCTGCTCGACCTCGCCATGCCCCGCGACATCGACGCCGCCGCGCACCGCCTCCCGGGCGTCCGGCTCGTCGACATCGAGTCGCTCGCCGAGGCCTCCGCCGACGCCCCCATGGCCGTCGACGTCGACCAGGTGCGCTCGATCGTCTCCGACGAGGTGGCCGCCTTCGGCGCCGCCCAGCGCGCCGCGCACATCACCCCGACCGTGGTCGCCCTGCGCACCATGGCCGCCGATGTCGTCGCCGGCGAGGTGGCCCGGCTCGAGGGCCGGCTGCCCGGCCTCGACGACAAGCAGCGCGCCGAGATCACCCAGACCGTGCGCCGGGTGGTCGACAAGCTCCTGCACGCGCCCACCGTGCGGGTCAAGCAGCTGGCCAGCGAGCCCGGCGGCGCCGGGTACGCCGACGCGCTGCGGACACTCTTCGACCTCGACCCGGAGACGGTCGCCTCCGTCTCCCGGGCCGACCTGAATGACGCCGACGTCAAGAACCGAGGGCGAGTATGACCGAGAGGGCACTGAGGCTCGGGACCAGGCGCAGCAAGCTCGCCATGGCCCAGTCCGGGCATGTGGCCGACGCCGTCCGGCGGACGACCGGCCGGCCCGTCGAGCTCGTGGAGATCACGACGTACGGGGACGTCTCCCGTGAGCACCTCGCGCAGATCGGCGGCACCGGCGTGTTCGTCGCCGCCCTGCGCGACGCGCTCCTGGCCGGCGAGGTGGACTTCGCCGTCCACTCCCTGAAGGACCTGCCGACCGCCCAGCACCCCGATCTGGTGCTGGCCGCCATCCCGGAGCGCGAGGACCCGCGTGACGTGCTGGTCGCCCGCGAGGGACTGACGCTCGACCGGCTGCCCGACGGCGCCCGGATCGGCACCGGTTCGCCGCGCCGCGCCGCCCAGCTCAACGCGTACGCGCGCAGCCACGGGCTGACCATCGAGACCGTGCCGATCCGCGGGAACATCGACACCCGCGTCGGATACGTACGTGGTGGGGAGCTGGACGCGGTGGTTCTCGCCGCGGCCGGCCTCAACCGCATCGGCGGGACGGCGGAGCTCACCGGCTCCCTGTCGGTCGACCACCTGTCGGTCGACTCCGTCCTGCCCGCCCCCGGCCAGGGGGCACTGGCGATCGAGTGCCTGGCGTCCGACGCCGGCCTCGTCGCCGCGCTCGCCGAACTCGACGACCCGCACACCCGGGCCGCCGTGACCGCCGAGCGCTCCCTGCTCGCCGCCCTGGAGGCCGGCTGCTCCGCACCTGTGGGTGCGCTGGCCGACCTGCTGGCCGAGGATTCCGGCCGCGGGCAGATTGTCACCGAAATGCGCCTGCGCGGCGTCGTCGGCACCACCGACGGCTCGACGCTGGTGCAGCTGTCCACCACCGGTCCCGTACCCGCGTCGCACGACGAGGCGATGGCGCTCGGACGCGAACTCGCGGACGAGATGCTCGCCAAGGGTGCGGCCGGTCTTATGGGGGAGCGAGCACTTTGAGCCCCACCAGCCCGACCACCAGCCCCGCGCCCTCGGCCTTCTTCGGCCACGGGAGCGTCACCTTCCTCGGCGCCGGACCAGGCGATCCCGGACTGCTGACACTCCGGGCCGTCGAAGCCCTCGCCGGCGCGGACGTACTGATCGCCGAGCCGGAGGTGCTCGAAGTCGTCCGGTGCCATGCGCGCGCGGGCGTGAGCACGCCTGAGCTGACGATTGTTGACGAGGCGTCAACAACCGCCGGTGTCCCCGTGTTGAGGGATGCCACCAATCTTGTCATGGAGGCCGCACGGGGCGGCAAGCGGGTCGTCCGTGCGGTGACCGGCGACCCCGGCCTCGACGGAAACGCAGGTCAGGAGATGCTTGCCTGCGCCGCCGAGGGCATCCCCTTCGAGGTCGTGCCCGGTGTCGCGACGGCGGTGGGCGTACCCGCGTACGCCGGTGTCCCGCTGCGCGACGCGCAGGGCACCGATGTGCGCTTCGTGGACGCCCGTACCGCCGACGACCGCTGCTGGACCGAGGTCGGCGCCTCGGACGGCACCGTGGTCGTGTCCACCTCGCTGGACGCGGTGGCGGCGGCGGCCGGTGAGCTGGTGGCGGCAGGCCGTAAGCCGGACACCCCGCTCACCGTCACCATCGGCGGCACGACGACCCGGCAGCGGACCTGGACCGCGACGCTCGGCACGATCGCGCAGGTCTTCAAGCAGGGCAAGATCCTCCCCTCGCCCGAGGGCCACCGGCCGGTCATAGCCGTGGTCGGCGAGCGCAGCGCCCCGGCGCAGCGGGACCAGCTGGCGTGGTTCGAGTCCAAGCCGCTCTTCGGGTGGCGGGTGCTCGTGCCGCGCACGAAGGAGCAGGCCGCGTCGCTCTCCGACCAGCTTCGTTCGTACGGTGCGGTGCCGCACGAGGTGCCGACGATCGCCGTCGAGCCGCCGCGGACGCCGCAGCAGATGGAGCGTGCGGTCAAGGGTCTGGTGACCGGCCGCTACGAGTGGATCGCCTTCACGTCCGTCAACGCGGTGAAGGCGGTGCGGGAGAAGTTCGAGGAGTACGGGCTCGACGCGCGGGCCTTCGCCGGGATCAAGGTCGCGGCGGTGGGCGAGCAGACCGCCGCGGCGCTCGTCGACTTCGGTGTGAAGCCGGACCTGGTGCCGAGCGGTGAGCAGAGCGCCGCGGGGCTCCTGGAGGACTGGCCGCCCTACGACCCGGTCTTCGACCCGATCGACCGCGTCTTCCTGCCGCGGGCGGACATCGCGACGGAGACGCTGGTCGCGGGGCTCATCGAGCTCGGGTGGGAGGTCGACGACGTCACCGCCTACCGGACGGTGCGGGCCTCGCCGCCGCCGGCGGACACGCGTGAGGCCATCAAGGGCGGTGGCTTCGACGCGGTGCTGTTCACGTCGTCGTCGACCGTGCGGAACCTGGTGGGTATCGCCGGGAAGCCGCACAACGTGACGGTCATCGCCTGTATCGGTCCCGCGACCGCGAAGACGGCGGAGGAGCACGGCCTGCGGGTGGATGTGCTCTCGCCGGAGCCGTCGGTGCACAAGCTCGCGGAGGCGCTGGCGGACTTCGGTCTGCGGCGGCGGGCGGCGGCGCTTGAGGCGGGCGATCCGGTGACGCGGCCGTCGGAGCGGCGGCCGGGGGCGCGGAGGCGTCGGACGACGTAGATGTGCGTGGCGCACGGGGTGCGGGGCCTTGTCGGGGTCCCGCACCCCGGTGCGTGGGGGCACATGGAGCGGAGGCGCCTGCAGGGACGCCGTCCGTTGTGCCCACCCTCCCCCGGACTCCGTCCGGGGGGACCCCCAGCCCTGCGGAACGTATGCCCACAACTCGTCGGCAAAGGCAGGGTGCCTACCGGCGTAGCCTCGGGTCTATGAACTCGTACGGAACCTTTCCCGGGGCGCGGCCGCGGCGGCTGCGGACGACTCCTGCCATGCGGCGGATGGTGGCCGAGACGCGGCTGAGCCCGGCCGATCTGATCCTTCCCGCGTTCGTGCGCGAGGGGATCACCGAGCCGCGGCCGATCGCCGCGATGCCCGGCGTGGTGCAGCACTCGCGGGACACCCTGCGGAAGGCCGCGGTGGAGGCGCTGGAGGCCGGGGTCTCCGGCATCATGCTCTTCGGTGTGCCGGAGGACGAGAAGAAGGACGGCGCCGGGACCGCGGGCACGGACCCGGACGGGATCCTGCAGGTCGCGATCAGGGACGTGAAGGCGGAGGTCGGCGACGACCTCGTCATCATGTCGGACCTGTGCCTGGACGAGTACACCGACCACGGGCACTGCGGGGTCCTGGACGAGAGCGGGCGCGTCGACAACGACGCCACGCTGGAGCGTTATGCCGAGATGGCCCAGGTCCAGGCCGACGCCGGCGTCCATGTCGTCGGGCCGTCGGGGATGATGGACGGTCAGGTCGGGGTGGTCCGCGACGCGCTGGACACCATCGGCAAGGAGGACGTGTCGATCCTCGCGTACACCGCGAAGTACTCCTCCGCCTTCTACGGCCCCTTCCGCGAGGCCGTCGGCTCCTCCC
The DNA here is from genome assembly GCF_042902595.1 of Streptomyces sp. NPDC012508. Lineage (NCBI taxonomy): Bacteria > Bacillati > Actinomycetota > Actinomycetes > Kitasatosporales > Streptomycetaceae > Streptomyces > Streptomyces sp. NPDC012508. Next base: position 353,274 of record NZ_JBIBEO010000011.1, on the reverse strand, counting down.
TGCAGGGCGACCGCAAGACGTACCAGCAGGATCCGGCCAACCTTCGCGAGTCGCTGCGGGAGCTGGCGCTCGACCTGGAGGAGGGCGCCGACATGGTGATGGTGAAGCCCGCGGGTCCCTATCTGGACGTGCTGGCCAAGGTCGCCGACGCCGTGGACGTGCCCGTCGCCGCCTACCAGATCAGCGGTGAGTACGCGATGGTCGAAGCCGCGGCCGAGAAGGGCTGGATCGACCGCGACAGGGCCATCTTCGAGACGCTGACCGGGATCAGGCGCGCGGGTGCGCAGATGATCCTGACGTACTGGGCCACCGAGGTCGCCCAGAAGCTCAGCCGCGGGGTCTGACGTCGGCCCGGCCGGTCTCGCGGCCGGTCTCCCGCACGACGTCGCGCACGACTCCTCGATAGGGACGGAACCGCAGGCCGGTTCCGTCCCCTTCGTCTTCGTACGCCGTGAGGACGTGGACGAGCCTGCCGTCAGCGCCGCCGCGGTGGAAGTACTGGGCGACGCCGTCCTCCGAGCCGGTCGTGCCGAGGCTGCGTGCCGGCGCGTCGCGGAGGACGACCGTGCGGTCGTGGCGGTACCGGCCGGGCGGCCCGACCGTGATCAGGGCCTGGATGGAGTCCGCGATGTCCCGGCGGTTCTCGGGGTCGGCGGCGAAGGCGAGATGGGCCTCCGCGCTGGTCCACTGGGCGACGTTGAGGATGGTGCGGCCGTCGGTGCCCGCCAGGCAGTAGCGGGCGAGGAAGGTCTCCGGCAGCCGTGCCTGCGCCCAGGTGTCGACGACGCCGTCCATCACGATCCGCTGCCGCTCCGCGTCCTCCGTCCGCCACTCGGAGATGAGGACGAGGCCGGCGTCCGGCCGTCCGAAGTGGGGCAGTGCGTCGGTCTCCACGAGCCCTGCACGAGCTAATTCGTTAGTCATGACTAACAGTTTGCCGGGCCGCCACCGACCGCGCAAACGAATTGACGGACGGTGATCATTCCCCTCGGCGGCGGCGGCCGGCTCGGCGGCCGGCGACGCATCGATTGGTACGGAACGGCCGGGCGGCGCACCCTGGAAGTACCTCAGGAGGTGGTCCTCATGATGCACACGCTGGTCGGGTGGCACATCGAGATGGAGTTCCAGGAGGACGGCGACCGGACGAAGGCGGCCGCCATGGTGCGCCTCGGTGACGGCACCGAGTTCCGCGGCAAGGGCAACGCCATGAGGCACCCGTCCGACCCGGAGCAGCTACGGGTCGGCGAGGAGATCGCGGGGGCCCGCGCACTCATGGATCTCGCATCGCAGCTGCTCCAGAAGGCACACACCGAGATCGACGAGGTGTCGGGCAGGACGTCCCGCCCGATCCACTGACGCTTGCCTGTCCGTACGTCCAGGCGTCCGTACGTCAGTCCGTCAGTCCGTCAGTCCGTCAGTACGTCAGGGCGTCTTCCAGGGTGTGCTGCCAGTACGAGACGCGGGCGTCGTCGTCGGCGTACGTGCCGCTCGGTGCCGTCACCGTCCTGCCGCTGCCCACGGAGCCGCCCGAGCCGTCGCCCGGGGCGAAGTGGACGGATACCTTCCGCACGGTGCGGCCGTGCGCGTCGGGGTCGCCGCCCCGCTCGCCCGTGAGAATGACCGAGGCGTAGGCCGAGGCGCCGGGGGCGAGGGTGGCGACGGCCTGCGGCTGGGACTCCTCGATGCGGCCGATGGGGGCCTGGGCGTCGTCGAAGCCGACGAACGGAGCGCCGTACGCGTTGCAGGCGCGACTGCCGGTGTTGGTGACGGTCAGGAGGAGGTGGTTGACGGGGCGGGACACCTTGCTCACGACGACCTTGGTGGTCGCGCCGGTGCAGGCGGTGGTGACCGGGCCGTCGTCCTTCGCTCCGGTCGCGGGCCTGCCCGGCTTCGATCCCGGCTTCGAGGACTCCTTCGGTGACTGCTGGGACGACGGCTTCTGCGACTGCGGCGAGGACGGGTCGGCCGACGGCGACGCGGCGATCGGCTGCGTGGACGGCTTGGACGCCGGCGCCTGCGCGGTCGAAGACGTCCCCGCCGACGGCTTCGAGGAGGCGGCGGACTCGCCGTCCCCCTGACAGGCGGTGAGTGACAGCGCGGCGATCAGGGCGGTCGCGGCGGTCGTGGTGACGCGGGTGTCGATACGCATGGATGTCCCCCGTGAAGTGTGGTGCGGTCGTTGGTCAGTGACGATTGATCAGCGCGATGGCGATGGCGGCGCAGGTGATCAGCACCGCCAGGGCCACAGCGTCCGTGGCTCGGCTGCTCGGCATGGCTCATACCCTGCGGTCCTGGGCGTTCCGCCTGCAATCGGCACGGGACAATGGGGGAAGCTGGGACGCGCGCACCTACTGTGACCTGGGGAAACAAACCTCCCCTGGAACGCGTTCCCGGGACGGCGAGACGAGGGGGACGGGGCGGGTGGCAACGGAGACGGGCGGTTTCGCGGAGCTCGTACGCGGATTGAAGGAGCGATCCGGGCTCAGCTACGGGGCGTTGGCCAAGAAGCTGCACGTGAGCACGTCGACGCTGCACCGGTACTGCAACGGGGACGCCGTCCCCACGGAGTTCGCGCCCGTGGAGAGGCTCGGGCGGCTGTGCGGTGCCACGCGCGAGGAGCTGATCGCACTCCACCGCAGTTGGATCGTGGCCGACGACGCGAGAAGGCGGCGGGCCCAGCCGGAGCCGGTGGCCCCGGCGTCCCCGGCGGCTCCGGTGGTGGCCGAGGCGCCGGGTGAGGCGAGCGGCGAGGTGGCCGGTGAGGACGTGGACGGCGAGGCGGTGGCCGCGGCTTCCGCGGTCGAGCCCGACGCGGGCGCACCGGAGGCCGTCGAGCCCGAGAAGGACCCGGCCGAGACCCTCGTCACCGTCAGAGCTCCCGCCACGCCCGTCTCCCGATCCCGCAAGCGGCTGCGCATGGTGCTCGCCGCGGCCGCCGTCGTCGCGCTCGCCGTGCCCGCCGCGTACGGCATCGGACAGGCCGTGTCCGCGGACAGCACCGGAGACGAGGCCAAGGGCGGGCGCGCCGCGGCCGGTTCGTCCACGGTGCCGGGAGTGAGCGTCTCCCCGAGCGGCTCGCCGTCCTCCACGTCCCCGTCCGCCTCCACGACGCCCTCCGCCTCCGCCACGACGTCGGGCCCCTCGGCGACTCCCCGCCGCACGAAGGGCACCGGAGCGCCCGCCGCGGGCGCGTCCGGAACGCCTGTGAGCGCCGGCATCAGCTCGTACAACTGGTCGGGGCCCTGTGGGTACTACTACCTGCTGGACCGGCGGCCCGACCAGGTTCCGCCGCCGCCCTCGCCACAGGAGTCCCGCCGCTGGGCGGCGCCGTTCGACGGGGTCGCCGCCGGCAGCATGTATCTGGAGCTCACGGCCACCGGCCGCACCGACGCCGCCGTGGTCATCACCGGCCTCCATGTACGGGTGGTGGAGCGGTCCGAGCCCCTCGCCCGGACGGTCTACTCCATGGGCGAGGGCTGCGGCGGCGGTGTCACACCCCAGACCTTCGATATCGACCTCGACGCGGCGAGGCCGTTCGCGAAGCCCATCGCCGGCATGGACGGCGACCTCACCGTGCCCGCCAAGGACTTCCCCTTCAAGGTCTCCACGAGCGACCCGCAGGTCTTCAACCTCGACGTGCACACCGAGGGACACGACGTCTCCTGGTACCTGGAGCTGGAATGGAGCGACGGCGAGCGGCGCGAGAAGATCGTCATCGACGACGAAGGCAAGCCCTTCCGGACCAGCGCCATGGAGGGCAAGAAGGTCTACGGCTACCGGTACGACACGAGCGAGTGGGCCGCACTGGAGTGAGCGAAGGCCCCGGCACCGTACGGATACGGTGCCGGGGCCTTCGTCGCGCTGCGGCGTCTCGTCAGAGGCGCTCGGGCGTCCGGATGCCCAGCAGGGCCATGCCCCGGTGGAGCGTCCGGGCCGTCAGGTCGCACAGGAAGAGGCGGTTCTCCGCGACCTCCTTCGGCGGCTCCGGCTTGATCACCGGGCACTGGTCGTAGAACGTCGTGTACAGCGACGCCAGCTGGTACAGGTACGCGGCCAGCTTGTGCGGGGCGTACTCCGCCGCGGCCTCGGCCACCGTCTCGCCGAACTGGTCCAGGTGCAGGCCGAGAGCGCGCTCCGCCGGGGCCAGCTCCAGCTCGGGGTGGGCGAGCGCAGTGCGGTCGCCCGCCTTGCCGAAGATCGACTTGATACGCGCGTACGCGTACTGGAGGTACACCGACGTGTCGCCGTTCAGCGACACCATCTGGTCCAGGTCGAACTTGTAGTCCCGCGCCGCCGACGTCGACAGGTCCGCGTACTTCACCGCGCCGATGCCCACCTGGGCACCCCGCTCGGCGATCTCGTCCTCGCTCAGGTCGCGCGCCTTCTCGCGGACCACGGACGCGGCCCGGTCGATCGCCTCGTCCAGCAGGTCCACCAGCCTGACCGTCTCGCCCTCACGGGTCTTGAACGGCTTGCCGTCCTTGCCGAGCACCGTGCCGAACGCCAGCTGGACCGCCTTGACCTCGTCGTTCAGCCAGCCGGCCCGGCGGGCGGTCTCGAAGACCATCTTGAAGTGCAGGGACTGGCGGGCGTCCACCACGTACAGCAGGGACGTCGCCTTCAGGTTCTGCACCCGGTCACGGATCGCGGACAGGTCCGTCGCCGCGTAGCCGAAGCCGCCGTCGGACTTCTGGACGATCAGCGGCGTCGGGTTGCCGTCCGGGCCCTTGACGTCGTCGAAGAACACGCACAGCGCCCCGTTGGAGCGGACCGCGACGCCCGACTCCTCGAGGAGGCGGCAGGTCTCCACCAGCATGTCGTTGTAGCCCGACTCGCCGACCACGTCCGGGTCGTGGATGTCCATGTCGAGCTTGTCGAAGACCGAGTAGAAGTAGATCTTCGACTCGTCGACGAACCGCTGCCACAGGGCACGCGTCTCCTCGTCACCGGCCTGCAGGTCCACGACCCGCGCCCGAGCCCGGGTCTTGAACTCCTCGTCCGAGTCGAACAGCGCGCGCGACGCCTTGTACAGCCGGTTGAGGTTGGACATGGCCTCCTCGCCGGAGACCTCGTCCTCCGACTTGTGGTCCAGCTCGTGCGGGTGCTCGATCAGATACTGGATGAGCATGCCGAACTGGGTGCCCCAGTCGCCGATGTGGTGGCGGCGGACCACCTTCTCGCCCGTGAACTCCAGGATCTCGACCATCGCGGCGCCGATGACGGCGGAGCGGAGGTGGCCGACGTGCATCTCCTTCGCCACGTTCGGCTGGGCGTAGTCGATCACCGTCGTGCCCGCGTTCTCCGCGAACGGCACGCCGAGACGGTCGTCGGCGGCGCGGGCGGCGAGGGTCTTGACGATCGCCTGGTCGGTGACCGTGATGTTCAGGAAGCCGGGGCCCGAGACCTCGATCTCCTTCAGCACGTCGTTCGCCGGGATGCCGTCGACGACCTTCGTCGCCAGCTCACGCGGGTTGCCCTTGAGCTGCTTGGCGAGGGCCAGGATGCCGTTGGCCTGGAAGTCGGCCCGGTCGCTACGTCGCAGCAGCGGGTCGGCGGAACCGGCCTCCGGCAGGGCTGCCGAGAGACCTTCCGCGAGACGCTGCTGCACGGTCGAAGCGAGGGAAGGGACCGAGGCCATGAGCTTCCGTTCCTGTCGGTGGTTCAGTGGTGGGCTTTATCGCTTGTCAAGTGTCCCATGGGCGGGCAACGTGTTTTCTCCCCTGTGGACAACCTCAGGGCTGTGGACAACCTCGGAGTGGGCCCTTCCGTCTGGGAGAATGGCTGACGTAAGGCTGCAAGGCTTTCGAGGGACCAAGGAAGAAGGACGTACCGACCGTGGCTCAGAGCAGCACCGAGACCGACTGGGTCTCCCGTTTCGCGGACGAGGTCATCGCCGAGTCGGAGCGACGTGCGCCTGGCAAACCGGTCGTCGTCGCCTCCGGACTCTCCCCCTCCGGCCCGATCCACCTGGGCAACCTCCGCGAGGTCATGACCCCGCACCTGGTCGCCGACGAGATCCGCCGCCGCGGGCACGAAGTCCGGCACCTCATCTCCTGGGACGACTACGACCGCTACCGCAAGGTGCCCAACGGCGTCGCGGGCGTCGACGAGTCCTGGGCCGAGCACATCGGCAAGCCCCTGACCTCCGTCCCCGCCCCGGCCGGCTCGCCGTACGCCAACTGGGCGGAGCACTTCAAGGCCGCCATGGTCGAGTCGCTCGCCGAGCTGGGCGTCGAGTACGACCCGATCAGCCAGACCGAGCAGTACACGACGGGCACCTATCGCGAGCAGATCCTGCACGCGATGAAGCACCGCGGTGACATCGACGCCATCCTCGACCAGTACCGGACGAAGAAGGCGCCGAAGAAGCAGTCCCAGAAGCCCGTCGACGAGGCCGAGCTGGAGGCCGAGGAGGGTTCGGGCGCGGCCGCCGAGGACGACGGCTCCGGCGGCGCCGGGGGCTACTTCCCGTACAAGCCGTACTGCGGCCGGTGCGGCAAGGACCTGACGACCGTCACCTCGTACGACGACGAGACCACCGAGCTCGCCTACACCTGCACGGCGTGCGACTTCTCCGAGACCGTCAAGCTGAGCGAGTTCAACCGCGGCAAGCTGGTCTGGAAGGTCGACTGGCCCATGCGCTGGGCCTACGAAGGCGTGATCTTCGAGCCCTCGGGCGTGGACCACTCGTCCCCCGGCTCGTCGTTCGTCGTCGGCGGCCAGATCGTGCGCGAGATCTTCGACGGCGTCCAGCCGATCGGCCCCATGTACGCCTTCGTCGGCATCAGCGGCATGGCCAAGATGTCCTCGTCGCGCGGCGGCGTGCCCACCCCGGCCGACGCGCTGAAGATCATGGAGGCGCCGCTGCTGCGCTGGCTGTACGCGCGCCGCAAGCCCAACCAGTCCTTCAAGATCGCCTTCGATCAGGAGATCCAGCGGCTCTACGACGAGTGGGACAAGCTCGAGGCCAAGGTCGCTGACGGCTCCGTGCTGCCGGCGGACGCGGCCGCGCACGCACGTGCCGCCCGCACCGCCGCCGGTGAGCTGCCGCGCACGCCGCGCCCGCTGCCGTACCGCACGCTCGCCTCGGTCATGGACATCACGGCCGGCCACGACGAGCAGACCCTGCGGATCCTGACCGAGCTGGACCCGGAGAACCCGGTCACCAGCCTGGACGAGGTCCGCCCGCGCCTGGACCGCGCCGAGAACTGGATCACCACCCAGGTCCCGGCCGACCAGCGCACCATCGTCCGCGACGAGCCGGACGCCGAGCTCCTCGGCTCCCTCGACGACCAGGGCCGTGAATCCCTGCGCCTCCTTCTGGAGGGCCTGGACACCCACTGGTCCCTGGACGGACTGACCACGCTCGTCTACGGCGTCCCGAAGGTCATGGCCGGCCTCGACCCCGAGGCCAAGCCGACCCCCGAGCTGAAGGTCGCCCAGCGTGCCTTCTTCGCCCTGCTCTACCAGCTGCTCGTCAGCCGCGAGACCGGGCCGCGCCTGCCGACGCTGCTCCTCGCGGTCGGCGCCGGCCGCGTGCGCAAGCTGCTCGGCGCGTAACCGTACGGAACACGGCAAGGGCCGCCACCGGATCCGGTGGCGGCCCTTCGCCGTACGTTCGACGGCGGCTCTCCGCCCTCCTCGGGCCCGTCGGCCGGCCTCTCCACACTTCGGACTAGGCAGGATTCCGACGTGGGCACGACGAAATCGGGCTGCGTGCCGGAGACCGTGGAGACATGAAGAACGAAGTCATCGCAGTCATCGGCTGGATCACCCTCGTGCAGGGCGCACTCGGCGCCGGCGGGCAGACCTTCGGCGACAAGGCCTGGGGGCTGCTCCAGAAATGGTGGGACATCCCCACCGCCGGATACCTCGCCCTCGCCGTCGTCGGCCTCGCGCTCGCCCTGTGGGGCGAGACCGCGAAGAAGCGGGCCAAGGCAGCCTGAGCCCCGGCCCGCAGGCCGCTACGGAATGTGGTTCTCCACCATCTGCTGCTCCATGCGCTGCCGCAGGCTCGGAGTCAACTGCCGAAGGAGCGACGTGCTGCGCGGGTGCTGCGTGCCGTACCGGTCGCTGAGCAGTATGTCGAGCTCCTCGTTGCTCGGGAACTGCTGGTTCTCCTGGACGTAGTCCCACATCGCCTTGTACGCGACCTCCGCGAACTCGGCCGTGGACGGCTCAGGATCGACGTACTCCTCGTACTCCTCGAACTGCTGCTCCTGGCGAGGACCCGGGACCGGCAGGTCCTCCGGACCCTGCGGCACCGCCACCGGGGTCGGCTCCAGGCCTTCCACGTACTGCGGGTCGTAAGCACCCTCGTAGGCTTCGGGGGAGATCTGCTGGGCGTCGAACCACGGGCTGTCGTGATGCGGAGGCATCTCCGGACCGGCCACGCCCTGAGGGAGCTCCGGCTGCGGGGCCTGCTGGACCGGCGCCTGAACCGCCTGAACCGCCTGCACGGGCTGAACCGCCTGCACCGGCTGGGGCTGCACCACCGTCGGCTGAGGCGGCAGCAGCACCGGCTCCACACCCGCCGCCGCGAGCCCCGCAGGCGCCGTCTCGGCCAGCGGCACACCGTACTTCGCGAGCCGCAGCGGCATCAGCGCCTCCACCGGCGCCTTGCGCCGCCACGCCCGCCCGAACCGCGCCTGCAGCCGCGCCTGGTAGATCAGCCGGTCCTGCTCCAGCTTGATCACCTGCTCGTACGAGCGCAGCTCCCACAGCTTCATCCGCCGCCACAACCGGAACGTCGGTATCGGCGACAGCAGCCAACGCGTGAGCCGGACGCCCTCCATGTGCTTGTCGGCGGTGATGTCGGCGATACGGCCCACCGCATGCCGCGCCGCCTCCACCGCGACCACGAACAGCACCGGGATCACCGCGTGCATACCGACACCCAGCGGATCCGGCCACGCGGCCGCGCCGTTGAACGCGATCGTCGCCGCCGTCAGCACCCACGCCGTCTGGCGCAGCAGCGGGAACGGTATGCGGATCCAGGTCAGCAGCAGGTCAAGTGCCAGGAGCACACAGATGCCGGCATCGATGCCTATGGGGAAGAAGTAGGAGAAGTCGCCGAAGCCCTTCTCGACGGCGAGCTCACGCACAGCGGCGTACGAACCCGCGAAACCGATACCGGCGATGACCACCGCACCGGCGATCACCACACCGATCAGTATCTTGTGCGTGCGTGTCAGCTGCACCGCGGCCACCCGCGATCCCCTCCCGTCAATCCACATCTCGCGGGCACAGCGTGGCACACGCGAGAGGAGCCCGGCCCCCTGGGGAGGGACAGGCTCCTCGAAAACATGCGCAAATACGGCTGTACGCGACGCCCGAAGCCCGCGCGACCTACTTGTTCGCCGCCGCGACCGCCGCGACGGCCTCCTTCGACGCCTTCACCGCACCGGCCAGGACCGTCTTGTCCGAGGGGCCGTCAGCCCCGGCGTACCCCGCACCGTTGTACGTGAGCAGCACCAGCACATTGCCCGTGCGCGCCACGACCGAGGCGTACGTGAAGTCCTCGCCCGTCTTGCGCAGCTCGTACGTCACGGCCTTCGCCTCGTCCCCGACACCCGCCGAGTCCGCCGTCTTCAGCTTCTTCGCGCCCTCCGTCGCCTGGACCTTGGCGAGCTCCTTGGCGAAGTTCTCCTGGGCGCGCTTCTCGCCACTGCCCAGGGACGCGTCCGACTCGTAACGGTAGAAGGACACGTCGAGCCAGCGGTACTGCGAGCCCTTCACACCCTTGTCGTCGAGACCGTTCCACGAGCAGCCACCACGGCTCGCCGTGTCGCTCGACGCGGCCGCCGTACCGTTCTTCGCCTTCGCCTTCGGCACCAGGCTCGCGGTCGTCTTCGCGGAGATCGACTTGCAGATCTCGGGCAGCTTCGCGAACTTCGCGGGCTCGGGCGCCTTCGTCGACTGCTGGGCGCTCGGGGCCGAGGACGCCGAACCCTTGCCCTTGTCGGGCGTACCCGAACCGCTGTCGGAGTCCGAGGAGCAGCCGGCGACGACGAGCATCACCGGAACGGCTGCGCAGGCGAGTATGCGGGTGAGTCGCGGGGCTGATCGGTGCATGGTTCCTTCAGTCGCTTGTCGTACGGTCCGGTGACGGTCCGGCCGGCGGCCACGGTACGCCGACACGTTACGTGGTCCCGGCCCCGTCGCGGAGGGGTCGCCGAGCGGCCGCCCTGTGGTGGCCGAGCCGGCCGGGACGGCTACTCCTCCAGGCGCTCGGCGAGCAGACGGGCCAGGTTCTGGGCCTTTTCCTGCAGTTCCCTGCTGTCGGGAGCCTCCGCGGAGCCGGTCGTCTGCTCCACGTACTCGACCGTCACGACCACATTGGATGTGCGGAACACCACGCTCACGGTGCGGTGCCGGCCGTTCGCCCCGCCGGCGCTGAGCGCGTCGTCGAGGAAGGCGACCTGGCCGAGGCCCTGCAGGACGCGGGGCTCCAGACCGGTGGCCGCCGCGCCCGTGGGCGTCTGCGCCGGGGGCTGGGTGGCCGGGTCGTTGCCGGGCAGCGCGCTGCCGCTCGCGGTCGCGCTCGGGCTGCCGCTGGCGCTGCCGGCGGTGCTGCCGGTGCTGCCGGCGCTGCCTGCGCTGCCGGAGGGGCTTGCGGGGCTCTGGGGCGGGGGAGGCGGCTGCGGGAGGTCCGCCGCGAGCAGCTTGCGGGAGAACACCTCCTGCGCGCGGTCGTCGTCGCTCACGGCGGGGTCGTACGACACGACCCGCTCGATGTCGAGCCGCAGCCGGTGCATGGCATCCGGCGTGTCAGCTTTCCAGCTGCAGCCGACGCGGCGGTCGGTGTCGTACGTGACGGCGGCGGCGCCGCGGTACACCGCGATCCGCTCCTCGTCGGGGAGTTGGGCGGCGCCGGGCAGCAGGTCCCTGAGTGTGTTCTGCGGGACGGCGCCGCAGGGCTCGAAGAGGGTGCGGTAGCGGCCGGGGGGAGCGGCGGGGGCGGCCGGGCCGGCCTTGGAGTCGACGGCGCCGGTTCCGGATCCGCCTCCGGAGGAGCATCCGGTGAGCCCGAGGACGAGCGCTGCGGCGAGCGCTGCCAGACCGGGTACGTACGCCTGTCGCTGCACGCTCCCAGGCTCCCTTCTCCCGAAAACTGTTTGCCGCCGGAGACCGGCCGGTGGACACAATGTCTATCGCACGCGCAGCCGTTGATGCCGGTCCGTTGTCACCTGTACGGGCCTTGGCTCCGGTTTTTGCGTTATCAGGCTTTTTGGGGGAATTGAGGAAGTATGTCGTATGTAGAGGTACCGGGTGCGAAGGTACCCATCCGGATGTGGACCGATCCTTCCACGGTCGAGGGCGGCGCGATGCAGCAGCTCCGGAACGTGGCCACGCTGCCGTGGATCAAGGGCCTGGCCGTGATGCCGGACGTGCATTACGGCAAGGGTGCGACGGTCGGCTCGGTGATCGCGATGCACGGGGCGGTCTGTCCGGCGGCGGTGGGTGTGGACATCGGCTGCGGGATGTCGGCGGTCAAGACGTCGCTGACGGCGAACGACCTGCCGGGGGACCTGTCGCGCCTGCGGTCGAAGATCGAGCAGGCGATTCCGGTGGGGCGGGGGATGCACCGGGAGATGGTGGACCCGTCGCGGCTGTTCCAGTTCCCGTCGGCGGGGTGGGACGGGCTGTGGTCGCGGTTCGACGGGATCGCCGAATCGGTCAAATTCCGTCATGAACGAGCCGAGAAGCAGATGGGAACGCTCGGCAGCGGCAACCATTTTGTCGAATTCTGTCTGGACGAGTCCGGTTCGGTATGGCTCATGCTGCACTCCGGCTCCCGGAACATCGGCAAGGAGCTCGCGGAGTACCACATCGGCGAGGCGCAGAAGCTGCCGCACAACCAGGGGCTCGTCGACCGTGACCTGGCCGTCTTCGTGGCGGACACCCCTCAGATGGCGGCCTACCGCAACGATCTCTTCTGGGCGCAGGAGTACGCGAAGTACAACCGCGCGGTCATGATGGCGCTCTTCCAGGAGGTCGTCCGCCGGGAGTTCCGGAAGGCGAAGGTGGCCTTCGATCCGGTCATCTCCTGCCACCACAACTATGTGGCGGAGGAGCGGTACGAGGGGATGGACCTGCTCGTCACCCGTAAGGGGGCGATCCGGGCCGGCTCCGGCGAGTTCGGGATCATCCCGGGCTCCATGGGCACGGGCTCGTACATCGTGAAGGGGCTCGGCAACGAGGCGTCCTTCAACTCGGCGTCGCACGGCGCGGGCCGGAAGATGAGCCGGACGGCGGCGAAGCGGCGATTCTCGACGCGGGACCTGGAGGAGCAGACGCGGGGCGTCGAGTGCCGTAAGGACTCCGGTGTCGTGGACGAGATCCCGGGCGCGTACAAGCCGATCGAGAAGGTGATCGATCAGCAGCGGGACCTGGTCGAGGTGGTCGCCAAGCTGAAGCAGGTCATCTGTGTGAAGGGCTGACGCCCGGGGGCCGAGGGAGAAGGGAAGGGGCCGGTGCCGAGCGCCGGCCCCTTCTCCGTCCGCGGCCTGTGGTTCACAGCTCGCGGTGGACCTTGGTGTTGGAGGCCTGGGCTCGGGGGCGGACGACCAGGAGGTCGATGTTGACGTGCGGGGGGCGGGTGCACGCCCACGTGATGGTGTCGGCCACGTCGTCGGCGGTGAGGGGTTCGGACACGCCCGCGTAAACCTTGGAGGCCTTTTCGGTGTCGCCGCGGAAGCGGGTGGTGGCGAACTCGTCCGTCTTGACCATGCCGGGGGCGATCTCGATGACGCGGACCGGGGTGCCGACGATCTCCAGGCGGAGGGTTTCGGCGATGACGCGGGCGCCGTTCTTGGCGGCGACGTAGCCGGCGCCGCCCTCGTAGGTGGCGTGTCCGGCGGTGGAGGAGAGGACGACGACCGTGCCGTCGCCGCTCGCGGTGAGGGCGGGGAGCAGGGCCTGGGTGACATTGAGGGTGCCGATGACGTTGACTTCGTACATCTGGCGCCAGTCGTCGGGGTTGCCGCTGGCGACGGGGTCGGCGCCGAGGGCGCCGCCGGCGTTGTTGACGAGTACGGCGATGGTGCGGAAGGCGGTCGCGAAGGTCTGGACGGCGTCGCGGTCGGTGACGTCGAGGGCGTAGGCGGTGGCCTGGTGACCGGCCTCGACGATCTCCGCGGCCAGTGCTTCGATGCGGTCCTTGCGGCGGGCGGTGAGGACCACGCGGTATCCGGCGGCGGCGAGCTGCTTGGCGGTCGCCGCGCCGATTCCGCTGCTCGCTCCGGTGACGACGGCGATGGGGGTACCGGCGGCAGTCATGACGTGCTCCTCGCGCGTGTGGTCGATTGTGTCGATCGCGTGGTCAGGATAGGTCCGGGGTGTCAGCGGCCGCGGGGCGCGTACATGATCACGGCCATGCCGGCCAGGCAGATCAGGGCTCCGGCGATGTCCCAGCGGTCGGGGCGGTAGCCGTCGGCGACCATGCCCCAGGCGAGGGATCCGGCGACGAACACACCGCCGTAGGCGGCGAGGATGCGGCCGAACTCGGCGTCGGGCTGGAGGGTGGCGACGAAGCCGTAGATGCCGAGGGCGGCGATGCCGGCGCCGATCCAGATCCAGCCGCGGTGCTCGCGGACGCCTTGCCAGACGAGCCACGCTCCGCCGATCTCGAAGAGGGCGGCGACGGCGAAGAGGGCGGCGGACCGGGCGATCAGCATGGGGTCAGGGTGCCACGGGACACGCTGACTGACGGGTAGTCAGAATATATATGGTGTTATCGGTATCTTCTGGGCATGAGTGCGATGCGCAAGGTCCTCCTCGGTGCGGCGCTGGCCGCCGCGGTGGTGGTCGGTGCGGGTGAGGGCGCCCGTGCTGCCGGGTTCGAGGCAGAGGTCGAGGCAGAGGCCGAGGCCGATCTGGCCCATCACGGCCATCTGTCCCTGTGGGAGGGGCGGATGACCGTCCGGCTGGTGAGTGAGAACCACGGTCCGGCGGACGTGTCCCAGGCGACGGTGCGGCTGGCCTTCTCCGAGCCCATGGCGGGTGGGCAGGAGCTTCCTCCGTCCTGCCTGTGGGGCAGCGAACGGGTCGTGGTCTGTCGTACGGGTGAGCTGCGCGCCGCCGGGGCGGTCGAGGAGCTGGTGCTCGATCTGCGGACGGCGGGCTCGCCGGAGGAGGTGATGGCCGACATCGCGACGATCTGGACCGACGGGGTCACCGACGGGAACGCCCTGAACGACCGGCATCACGTCCTGGTCCTGGCCACCGGCGACCCGTACGTCTTCTGACCTCATCGGCGTCAGAAGGTGTAGCCGTCGGGGCGGACGAGGAGCGTCGAGCGGCGGGTGGGGTCGGCCCAGGTCGCCCGTATGAGCCTGGCCGGGGTGGTGGGTGAGGCCGGCAGGGCGGGTGTGGTGCCCTCGGGGCCGATCAGGACGAACTCGCCCTCGCGCAGCAGCTCGTACAGCCTGCCTTCGCGCAGCTCCAGGTCGGGGACGCGCCGGGTGTCCCGGCCGTAGGCGATGCCGATCCCGCTGATCATGCCGATCGCCTTGGCGGAGGCGGCGGGTACATGGGCGAGGAGCTGTGCGACGAGGGTGCGCAGGGCTCGCCGGACCGGGCCACGGGCCATGGCGAGCCGGATGATGGCACCGCTGCTGCGGAGTACCGAGGCGCCGACGGGGTGGCGCTCGGACTGGTAGCTGTCGAGGAGGGCCTCGGGGTCGGGGGCGTCGCCGCGCAGCACCGCCGCGAGCTTCCAGGAGAGGTTGGCGGCGTCCTGGAGGCCGGTGTTCATGCCCTGGCCGCCGGCGGGGGAGTGGACGTGGGCGGCGTCTCCGGCGAGGAAGACGCGTCCCACGCGGTAGGCCGGGGCCTGGCGTTCGTCGCTGTGGAAGCGGGAGAGCCAGCGGGCGTCGTGCATGCCGTAGTCGGTGCCGAGTGCGCGGCGGGCGACGGCGCGGATCTCGTCGAGGTCGACGGGCTCGCTGTCGGGGACCTCGCGGTCGCGGTTCCAGCCCATGACGCGGTACCAGCCGTCACCGAAGGGGGCGATGAACGCGAAGGCGTCCCCCGCTCCGTTGACGGTGAGAAGTCCGTCGGGCTTCTGGGCGAGCTTGACGTCGGCGAGGACGAGGGAACGGATCACCGACCCGCCGGGGAAGGGCAGGCCGAGGGCTGTCCGTACGGCGCTGCGCACGCCGTCGGTGCCGACGAGGTAGCGGGCGCGGACCGTGGTGGGCGTGCCGTCGGGGCCGGCGAGTTCGGCGGTGACGTGGTCGGTGTCCTGGCTCAGTCCGCGCAGTTCCGTTCCGTAGCGGAAATCCACACCTGTGGACAGTGCGCGCCGTTCGAGGACGCGCTCGACCTCGTACTGGGGCGTGACGAGGAGGTACGGGAAGCGGGTGCGGAGCCGGGTCAGGTCGAGGGAGGGGCGGCCGAAGAGCCGCATCCGGGTGATGGGGGTGCCGGTGGCGACCAGCTCGTCGGCGAGGCCGCGGGCGTCGAGCTGCTCCAGGGTGCGGGCGTGGACGGCGAAGGCCCGGGTCATGTTGCTGATGCCGTGCGGGCGGCGCTCGACGAGGGTGACCCGCAGGCCGGCGGCGGCGAGATCGCCGGCGAGTAGCATTCCGGTGGGGCCCGCGCCGACGACGAGAACGTCCGCGTCCAGCTGGTTCATGGCTCACTCCTGACCGAAGGTGGTGCCCACGACCGTTGGCCAACGTCTGTTGGTCAACGCTTGTTGGCAACGGTAGATCTGCTCCCGATGGACTGTCAACACCTGTTGGCCTACAGTCGTTGGCA
Organism: Streptomyces sp. NPDC012508; assembly: GCF_042902595.1. NCBI lineage: Bacteria > Bacillati > Actinomycetota > Actinomycetes > Kitasatosporales > Streptomycetaceae > Streptomyces > Streptomyces sp. NPDC012508. The sequence continues at coordinate 337,509 of NZ_JBIBEO010000011.1, read as the reverse complement.
TGACGACCGCCCGCCGCTCCGACGCCACCCGCGCCGCGATCCTCGAAGCCGCCCGCGAACGCTTCGCCTCCGACGGCTACGAGCGCGCCACCATCCGCGCCATCGCCCGCGACGCCGGAATCGATCCGTCGATGGTGATGCGCTACTACGGCAGCAAGGAGGGGCTGTTCACCGCGGCGTCCGACTTCGAGCTGGAGCTTCCCGAGCTCGCCGCGCTGCCGTCCCGGCACATCGGCGCGGTCCTGGTCACGCACTTCCTCGACCGCTGGGAGCGCGACGACGTGCTGACCGGGCTGCTGAGGGTCGGCGTCACGAACACCGCCGGCGCCGAGCGCATGCAGGCGATCTTCGCCGAGCAGCTCGGTCCGATCACCCGCGGTGTCTGCCCCGACCCCGCCGAGGCGCCCCGCCGCGCCGCGCTCGTCGCCTCGCAGATCCTCGGCATGGCGCTCGCCCGCTACGTGCTGCGGCTGCCGCCCGCCGTCGAGATGTCCCCGGACGAGATCGTCGCCTGGCTCGGACCGACCGTGCAGCGGTACCTCACGGCCCCGGAGGCGTAGGCCCGGAGCCCCAGGCCCGCAGGCGTAGGAGTCGGGGCCCCAGAGCCGCAGGCCCCGGAGGCGTAGCCCCTGAGCGCGGGCCTAGGAGTCGGAGGCCTAGGAGTCGACGGACCGTCGAGCTCAGCGCCGTACAGGTCGAGGGGCTGCGCACGGGCGAACTCGCCTGACTGTCGCGCAGGGCCCTCGGCGGTCAGCGCGCGGCCGCGCCGCCGAACTCCCGTAGGGCGTCGGTGACGATCGCCTCCAGGCGGGCGTGGTGGGCGCCCCGCCAGTACACCCGCTCGCACTCCGTGCATCGCGCGAACACGTCGTACGTCTTCTCCGTGCCCTGCTCCAGCCGCTCGCGCACCGAGTCCTTGTCGGCGTCGGTCAGCTGCCCGTTGCAGGCGGTGCAGCGGGTCCATGGCATCAGGGGCGGCGCGAACCGCTCCAGTACGTCACGGAGCTGGTCGTCGGGCTGGTCGCTGTACACATAGGCGCCTGCCCACAGCTCCCGGCGGCGCAGCAGCCCCCGGTCCCGGGAGAGCATCACGCGTCGCTCCTTCGCGGAGAGCGCCGCGAGCGCGGGGTCGCCGATGTCCTCGCTCTCGTACGCCGCGTCGACCCCGAGGAGGCGCAACCGCCGCGCGAGCGTGCCCAGATGCACGTCGAGGAGGAACCGGAGCGGGGCACCGGGTACAGGCTGGGGCCGCTCGACGCCCTCGACCTCGATCGTCTCGCCCGCCTCGGGGACGTGGGACACCTCCACCGGACGCCCGTCCACCAGCAGTCGGCCGGCCTCGGTCAGCGGCACGCCGAGCGACTCCACGACATGGCCGAGCGTCGAGGCGCCGTCGGTGGCCACGGCCGTGCGCCCCGAGCGCCGTTCCGCCGCGACGAAGAGGCGCAGGCCGGGGGCGAAGCTGATCTGGATCTCCGGTCCGTTCACGGGGACAGGATGTCACCGCGGCCCACCGAGCGGCCAGGGAATTCGGCCCGGTGGCGCTCCTGCCGAACCGTCGCGCCCCGCGTCTTACGGGCGGAAGGCGTCCGCGTGCCCGGTGGCCCACTCGGCGAACGGTCGCGCAGGGTGTCCGGTCAGCTCCGCGGCGTCGGGGGCGAGGACGGAGCTGGAGGAGAGCGGGGCGATGTGCTGGGCGCCGGCGGTCCGGGCCTGTGCGACGAAGGTGCCGAGGTGCGACGGCTCGGTGTACAGGAAAACGGAGTCGACTCCCTAGAGCGCGGTCCCGTCCGAGGCCCCCGGCAGGGAGCCTGCGGCTCCTGGGATACCGTCCGGCCATGAAGATCGTCGACCTCGAGCCCGGTGACCCGCGCCTGGAAACCGACCTGCTCCCTGTTCTGCGCGAACTCCGCCCGCACCTCACGCCGGAGCTCTTCCGCGACGTCCACCGCAACGGCCACCCCCAGGGGCTGCGCTTCAGCGCCGCGTACACCGAGGACGGTGTCTGTGTGGGCGCCGCCGGCTGGCGGATCATCGACAACACCAGCTCGATCCGCAAGCTCTACGTCGACGACCTCGTCACCGCCGCCACCGCGCGCTCCACCGGTGTCGGTCACGCGCTCCTGACCTACCTGGAGCAGCGCGCACGGGACACCGGCTGTCACGAGCTCAACCTCGACTCCGGCACCCACCGCACCGGAGCCCACCGCTTCTACCTGCGCGAGCGCCTCGACATCGTGGCCTTCCACTTCACCAAGGAATTGAACGCCGACAGCCCGGAGAGCTAGAGCGCCTCCAGGTCCAGGCGCCAGTGGTTGCAGCGCAGCGGATGGCCGGGCGGGTACTCGAAGTCACGCGCGCCGAGCAGCTCGAAGCCCGCCTTGCGGCACACCGCGTTCGACGGCGCGTTGTCCGTCGAGGGGAAGGCGTGCAGGAAGCGGTGCGTGCGCTCGGCGCGCATCAGCTCGGCGACCGCGCGCGTGGCCGCGGTCGCGACGCCCCGCCCCTGGAACCCGGGGAGGACCGTCCAGCCCGTCTCGTAGACCGGCTCCTCGTCCAAGGTCTGCTGCCAGTAGCCGATGCTGCCGACCGCGACCTCCTCGGGGAGCAGCACGATCCGGAACATCCGGCCCGTGCTCGTGCGCTCGGCGCTCAGATCCACATAGCGCCGGTGTCGCTTGACCAGCGCCTCCTCGGTCTCAGGGCCGCCGAGATGCTCCATCAGCTCGGGTGCGTTCATGGCGCGCAGCAGCCCGAAGTCGCCCTCGGACCAGGGCTCCAGACGCACGGGGGAGGCGGACGGCAAGGACGAATCGGGCGAGGAGGGCGAGGAGGGCGAGGAGGGCGAGGAGGGCGGGGAGGCGTCCATGCCCGCACTGTAGGTCAGGGGTCCGACACCTGGCGGGAGTACGCGGTGGGCGGCACCCCGACCGTCGCCGTGAAGTCCCGTACGAGATGGGCCTGATCGCTGTAGCCGAGCTCCGCCGCCAGGGCTGCCCAGTCCGGGGAGCTCCCGGCCTCCGTCGCCTCGGCGCGCTCCAGGGCCTCATGGATGCGGTACCGCAGGATGACCCACTTCGGGCCGACGCCCACGTGGTGCGCGAACAGCCGCTGGAGCGACCGGCTCGACAGCCCCGCCAGGCGGGCCAGTTCGGAGACGCGGCGGATCGCCCGGTCCGTACGGACCTGATCCACCAGCGCCATGGCCTGCGCGGCCTGCGGATCGGGCGCGGGGCCATGGGCGAGCAGGAAGGCGTCGAGCGCCGCCACGCGGGCGTGCTCGGGCTCCGGGGTGAGCACGGCATCCACGGCGGCGGCGCCGGCGTCCCCGAAGACCTCGTCGAGCGGGACGCGGCGGCCCGTCCACTCCGACACCGGCCACGCGGGGGCGAACGGCCGGAAGCCGCCCGGACGGAACTGCACCCCGCAGACCCGGCCGACGCCCGTGAGCTTCTTGGTGAAGAGTTCCAGCCCGATCCCGGCGACCTCGGCGAACGACGCGCCGCCCTCACCCATGTCCCCGCCACCGTCGCCGTACCGCTGGAAGACGACGTTCACGGACGGATGCGGGACGACATGGCTCGCGTACGGCTCGGACAGGTCCCAGTCGATGAACCAGTAGTGCTCCAGGTACGGGCGCAGCTCCGGCACCGGCTGGTGTCGACGGAACCGGACGCGGGTGAGGAGTTCGGCCGCGTCGACGATTCCGCGGGTGTCGCGACGCGGGCCGGAGGACGTCATGTCTTTCAGCCTAGGTGCCGGCCTGTCGGTGTCGTGTTTCTTCAAGACTCCCGCGGGAAGGATCACTTAGCGTCACCCCATGACGAACCGTACGCAACCCCTCGGTGAGCTGCTCGGTACCGCCGCCGCCCACGCCGCCCCCGTGGTGCGCGGCATCGCCGACGACAGTCTCGCCGCGCCCACGCCGTGCTCCGAGTACGACGTGCGGGCGCTGCTCAACCACCTCTTCCAGGTCGTCGTGAACTTCCAGGCGCTGGCCGCCAAGCAGCCCGCCGGCTTCTCCACGAACCCCGACCACCTGAGCGACCCCGACTGGCGCGCCCGCTTCGAGGCCGAGACGGCGAAGCTCGTCGAGGCCTGGGCGGCGCCCGGTGCGGAGGAAGGGACCTCGGGAGGGATGGGGCTGCCGGCCCGTACCGTCGGAGCGATGGTCCTGCTCGATCTGACCGTGCACGTCTGGGACCTCGCCCAGGCCACCGGCCGGTCCTTCGAGCCGGACCCGGCCGTCGTGGAGACCCTGGCGGAACTGGTGGAGCAGATGGCTCCGACGGCCCGGAAGATGAACGTCTTCGGTGATGCGGTCGAGGCCCCGGAGGGCGCCTCCGCCTTCGAGGCGCTCCTCGCCGCGACGGGACGGAACCCGCGCGACAGGGCGGCGGCCTGAGGCCGCCGCGCCTACCGCAGGCGGCCCGGGGACCCGACCGAGAGACGCGAGACGACCTGACCGAAAGCCTGCTCCTCGGCGGGGGTGAGCGTGACGCTCTCCTGGGGGTGCCAGACCCGGTCCAGCGGCGCGTCGGCCCGCGCGCGGCGGGCACGGGCACGCAGGCCCAGCGCCACCCACACCACGGTGGAGACGGCGAGGAGTCCGACGAGGGTGATCACACGGGGGTCCGAGAACTGGCCGGGCAAGGACGACATGGCTGACTCCGGGGAGCGAGGGCCGGTACGGGGGAGCGCCCCGGCAGGGGGCGCGTGCGCACGGCACTGACGATTCCTACTGCTTCCTCCCGACCTGTTCAGTTAACACCAGGATGGGGGCCTTTCGGCAGGGGGGTCCGGGACCAAAGTCCCGGCCGCCCGCGGCAGGCGTCGTCCTCGCCGGGCGTGGTCGTGCGCACCTGTCGCGGGCGGGGGGACGCCCTCTTGTGTGGGTGGGGGATGCGCTTCAAGGTGGCGGGGGAGGCAGGTTTCGGCCGGGGAGGGAGCAGCCGCATGTCGGACATGAAGGTGTGGGGGTTCACCGACGACAGGGGTACGGCGCTGGGGGCCGTGCGCGTGCCGGGGAGGGTCGTGGCCTATGTGCGGGCCGGGGCTGCCCTGCTCGATCTGGGGGTGACGCCCGTCGCGGTGTACGGCTCGGGGCATGACGGCGAGGGCCTCGATCCGGTCAAGGCGGGGGAGCTGGAGGCGGCCGGGGTGCCGTATCTGGGGCCGGGGCGGGTGGTGGACGAGGCGCGGCTGCGGGGTCTCGGCCCCGAGCTGATCGTCGACGTCACGTACGACGGGAAGAGCTCCTACGCGCTGGACGAGGGCGTCGCCGAACGGCTCGGGGTGCCGCTGGCCGCGCTCTCCGTGGGCAGCGAGCTGCCTCTGGCGGCGATCATGGGGCGCTTCCGTGAGCTGGCGGCGGCCCTCGGCGTGCCCGGCGGCGGGGTCGCCGATCCTGTCGCCCCCGCCGAGGCGGGCCTGCGTGAGGCCGCCGCCCGGGTGGACGTGACCGTGCTCGCCCTCTCGGGTACCGGTGCCGACCAGGTCCATCTGGCGCGGCCGCACGCCTGGCCCGAGCTGGCCCGGCTCCAGGAGCTGGGCGTGCGGGTGGTCGATCCCGGCCCCGGCCCCGGTGCGAACTGGCTCACGGCCGACTGGGAGCACGCGGCGGCGCTGCGTCCCGACCTCGTGCTCTTCGACAGCCGTGCCAACGCTGTGGGCCCCGGGGCGTTCCCGCCCGTCGGCCACGCGCGCGTGGCGCCGTGGAACCCGGAGACGCCGCCGAGCCCGGCGGCGTACGCCCGCTTCTTCGAGGGCATCGCGGCGGCCCTTCCGGGGTAGGCCGGGTCGCGCTCAGCTCCCCTCGCCCAGCTTCGCCCTCAGGGAGTGCGCGAACTCCTCCACGCACGTCAGCTGGGAGCGCAGTTCGGCGACGCGTGCGGTGGCCGCCTGCTCGTAGCGGCGCACCCGGGCGACCAGGGTCGAGCGTTCGGCGGGGGAGAGACGGGGGTCCGCGAGGCGGTCCGTCGCGGCGAGGAGGTCGCGGGTCTCGTCGATCGTGAAGCCCAGCGGCTTCATCCGGCGGATCACCATCAGCCGGTCGACGTCGGCGTCCGTGTAGAGCGGGAAGCCGCCCTGGGACGACGCGGAGGGGACGACGAGACCGCTGTCCTCGTACTGGCGGATGGTCCGGAGGGACATCTCCGTCCGGGCGGCGACCTCGCCGATCTGCATGGGTTCGCCGGCGATGCGCACTCTGGTCACGGTGCCCCGTCCTTCCCGCGCGGCTTCCGCGCACTACATAGGCGTTTGTCCTAACTTCAGCACTTATGAGAGCTGGAAGTGCGGCGAAACGCCTGCTGGTGGGGCGGCCTTTGGACAGCGGCCGGCTCGGCGAGACCCTGCTGCCCAAGCGGCTCGCCCTGCCGATCTTCTGCAGCGACCCGCTCTCCTCCGTCGCGTACGCCACCGAGGAGATCCTGCTCATCCTCGCGCTCGGCGGCCTCGCCGTGCTCCATCTGGCCTGGTACGCGGCGATCGCGATCGTCATCCTGCTGGTGGTCGTCGTCGCCTCCTACCGGCAGACCTGCCACGCCTATCCGGGAGGCGGCGGGGCGTATGTGGTCTCCGCCGAGAACCTGGGCCAGACCGCCGCGCTCACCGCCGCCAGCGCGCTGCTCATCGACTACGTGATGACCGTCGCCGTCTCGATCGTCTCGGGCGTCGCGGCCCTCACCTCGGCCGCGCCCGCCCTCGACGGGTACGCGGTGGGTATCTCGGTCGCGTGCGTGGTGGTCCTGGCCTGGCTCAATCTGCGGGGTGTCCGCGAGTCGGGGCGCTACTTCGCCATTCCGACGTACGCCTTCATCGCCACCATCTATCTGATGTTCGCCGTCGCGGCCGTGCGGATGGCGACCGGGACCACGATCCGCGCCGAGTCGTCCGACCTGCCGATCCAGGCCGTCTCCAGCTACACCGGCCTGGCGCTCGTGCTGCTCGCCATGCGGGCCTTCGCCTCCGGCTGTACGGCGCTGACCGGTGTCGAGGCCATCAGCAACGGCGTGCCCGCCTTCGAGAAGCCCAAGAGCCGCAACGCCGCCACCACCCTCGCGATCATGGGCGCTCTCGCGGTCACCATGTTCTTCGGGATCACCACCCTGGCCATGGTCTACGAGGTACACGTCGCCGAGGACCCGACCGAACTCGGGCTCGCCCCCGGCACCGCCATGCCGACCGCGCTCGCCCAGATCGGCCGCGCCACCTTCGGCAGCTGGCACTTCCTCTTCTATCTGCTCCAGGCCGTCACCGCTGCCGTCCTGATCATGGCCGCCAACACCGCCTTCAACGGCTTCCCGATGCTGGCCTCCGTCCTCGGCCGGGACCGCTACGCGCCGCGCCAGCTCTTCCACCGCGGCGACCGGCTCGTCTACTCCAACGGCATCGTCCTGCTCTCCCTGGCCGCCATCGCCCTGATCGTCGCCTTCGACGCCAACCTCACCCGGCTCATCCAGCTCTACATCCTGGGCGTCTTCGTCTCCTTCACCCTGTCCCAGGCCGGCATGGTCAAGCACTGGCGGCGAGAACTCGCCACCCCGGCGGGGTCCGGCGAGCGCGGCGCCATCCTGCGCCGGATGGCCATCAACGCCTTCGGCGCCTGCCTGACGGCGGTCGTCCTCGTCATCGTGCTGATCACCAAGTTCACGCACGGCGCCTGGATCGTCGTCATCGCCATGCCCGTGCTCTTCGCCGGGATGAAGGGCGTGCGCCGGCACTACGAGACCGTGGCCGCCGAGGTCGCCGTCGCGCCCGGCGACCGGCCCCGCACGCTCGCCGAGAACCACGTCATGGTCCTCGTGTCCTCGCTCAACGCGCCGAGCCTGCGGGCCCTGTCGTACGCGCAGACGCTGCGCCCCGCCTCACTGATCGCGGTCACCGTCGCGGAGGACCCGGCGGAGGCGGAGGTGATGCGGGCGACCTGGGACGCCCACGGCATCGACGTGCCTCTGCGGGTGCTGAGCTCTCCGTACCGCTCCGTCGTCCAGCCGATCCTGCGGCACATCCGGGAGGCGCCCGAGCGGACCGAGGACTCGGTGGTGTCGGTGGTCATCCCCGAGTACGTGGTGGGGCACTGGTGGGAGCAGCCCCTGCACAACCAGAGTGCGCTACGGCTCAAGGCGCGGCTGCTGTTCATGAAGAACGTCGTCGTCATCGACGTTCCGTACCGGCTCGCCTCCGCCCGTGAGCTGGCCGCCGAGCGCGCGAAGGCGGCTGCCGCGGCCGAGGACCGGGAGAACTGAGCCCGTCCCTCCGGGCCGCCGCCCGGGAGCCGGAGACCCGCCGCCCGCGAGCCGGAGATCCGCGGGGCCGCAGGCCGACCCTGCGGAAGGGGACCCTGCGGGAGGGGACCCTACGGCCAGACCAGGCAGTACGGCTGGTGTCCCGCCTCGTGCAGCCGGTGCGAGAAGTCCTGCCACTCGTGGAGCAGCTGGTAGACGTTGAACGCGTCGCGTGGGCCGCCGCGGTCCGGGACCGTGGACCAGATGAAGGCCGCCGCGCCGACCGACTCCTCGCCGATGCCGCGCAGCGGGTCGACCACGGTCATGGGCAGCTTCACCACGGCGTAGTCGGGGTGGAGGACCACCAGTTCCAGCGGGGGCACCTTGTGCAGGGGCATGCCCTGGATGCCCGTGAGGACCATCGCGGCTATCGTCTCGGGCTTGATCTTGCTGAACATGCCACCCATGCCGAGCTCGTCGCCGCCCAGCTCCTCAGGGCGCATCGAGATCGGGACGCGTGCCGCCGTCGCGCCGTCGGGCGCGCCGAAGTACTTGTAGGTCACCCCCAACCGGCCGCCGCCCCCCGTCGTGGGTTCCGAGGACCCCGTGGGTCCTGTTGATTGCGTGGGCTCTTCCGTACGCCGTCGCCGGTGCTTCCCCCGCCGGGCAGGCTCGGGACCCAGGTCGTCGGTCCCCTCGCCCAGTCCGCCACCGCGATGCATATCTCCACCCGACTGCTTTTTAGGCAACACGACCCCCGCCGCGCAACCCGATCATCGTGACAGTGACCTCCCCCACGCTCTCGCGGTGAAACACCTGTCCGCAAGAACGTCCGGCCCTCTGACACCATGGATTCCGTGAGCCATCCCTATGACGCCCCAGTTTCGCAGACGCGGAGGATCGACGCCCCGGCGTAATTTGCGGGGTGCTCACGCCCTCCTTCCGTACTCGCAGCCGTACTCGCAGGTCAGGACCACAGTGCCGTATTCATACGAAGCCCCAGTCTCACAGACGCTTTTCGACCGCGCGTCCCTCGTGACGCCCGGCGGCGTGAACTCACCGGTGCGCGCCTTCCGGGCCGTGGGCGGAACGCCCCGGTTCATGGTGTCCGGTACCGGCCCGTACCTCACCGACGCGGACGGCCGGGAGTATGTCGACCTCGTCTGCTCGTGGGGGCCGATGATTCTCGGCCATGCCCACCCTGAGGTGGTCGCCGCCGTGCAGGCCGCCGTGGCCCGTGGCACCTCGTTCGGTACGCCCGGGGAGGGTGAGGTCGCCCTCGCCGAGGAGATCGTCGCCCGGATCGAGCCCGTCGAGCAGGTTCGGCTGGTTTCCTCCGGTACGGAAGCCACGATGTCCGCGATCCGGCTCGCCCGGGGCTTCACCGGCCGGGCGAAGGTCGTGAAGTTCGCCGGCTGCTACCACGGGCACGTGGACGCGCTGCTGGCCGCCGCAGGCTCCGGCGTGGCCACCCTCGGCCTGCCCGACACGCCCGGCGTGACCGGCGCTCAGGCGGGGGACACCATCGTCCTGCCGTACAACGACCTGGAGGCGGTCCGGGCCGCGTTCGCCGCGCACCCCGGCGAGATCGCCTGTGTGATCACCGAGGCCTCGCCCGGCAACATGGGCGTCGTCCCGCCGCTCGACGGCTTCAACGCGGGCCTGAAGCAGCTCTGCTCCGACAACGGCGCGCTGTACATCTCCGACGAGGTCATGACCGGCTTCCGGACCTCCCGCGCCGGCTGGTACGGCGTCGACGGGGTGAAGCCCGACCTGATGACCTTCGGCAAGGTCATGGGCGGCGGCTTCCCGGCCGCGGCCTTCGGCGGCCGCGCCGACGTCATGGGGCACCTCGCCCCGGCCGGCCCGGTCTACCAGGCGGGCACCCTCTCCGGTAACCCGATCGCCACCGCTGCCGGCCTCGCGCAGCTGCGCCTGCTCGACGACGCCGCGTACGCCACGGTCGACGCCGTGTCGAAGGAGATCCAGGGGCTCGTCACCGGCGCGCTCACCAAGGAGGGTGTCGCGCACCGGCTGCAGACCGCCTCCAACATGTTCTCCGTCTTCTTCGCGGCCGACGAGGTCCGGAACTACGACGAAGCGAAGACGCAGGAGGCGTTCCGCTTCAACGCCTTCTTCCACTCGATGCTCGCCGACGGGGTCTACCTGCCGCCGTCCGCCTTCGAGTCCTGGTTCGTCTCCACGGCCCACGACGAGCGCGCCGTCGAGCGGATCGCCGCCGCGCTGCCCGCCGCCGCCCGCGCCGCCGCGGAGGCCACCGCATGAGCGCCTCCGGGAACGAGCGGGGGAACGGCGACATCACCGTCGTCCATCTGGTGCGCCACGGCGAGGTCGAGAACCCCGACGGGATCCTCTACGGCCGCCGCTCCGGCTACCACCTCTCCGAGCTGGGCCGGCAGATGGCCGACCGCGTCGCCGAGCACCTGGCCGACCGGGACATCACGTACGTCGTGTCGTCCCCGCTGGAGCGTGCGCAGGAGACGGCTCAGCCGGTCGCCAAGAGCCACGGCCTGGACCTGGCCACCGACGGGCGGCTGATCGAGGCGGGGAACGTCTTCGAGGGCAAGACCTTCGGTGTCGGCGACGGCGCGCTGCGCAAGCCGGGCAACTGGAAGCACCTCACCAACCCGTTCAGGCCGTCGTGGGGCGAGCCGTACGTCGAGCAGGTCGTACGGATGATGGGCGCGCTCGACGCGGCGAAGGACGCGGCCCGGGGTCACGAGGCGGTCTGCGTCAGCCACCAGCTGCCGATCTGGATCGTGCGGAGCTTCGTGGAGAAGCGCCGGCTGTGGCACGACCCGCGGCGTCGTCAGTGCACGCTGGCCTCGCTGACCTCGTTCACGTACCAGGGCGACCGGATCGTCTCGGTCGGGTACAGCGAGCCGGCGCGTGACCTCGTTCCCGCGCATCTGCTCGCGGGCGCGAAGCCGGTCAAGGGGAAGTCGAAGGCCTTCGGCGCGTGAGCGCTCCGCCGGGAGAGCCGTAACCGAGCCGCGGGGTGGGTCGGCCGCGGGCCGGTGGGGGCCGGTCGCGCAGTTCCCCGCGCCCCTTCTCGCAGTCCGTGCGCCCCGTCCCGGTACGGCGCCACGTAGAGGTTCTGTGACGGCAGAACGCCCCACCGTTCGGACGCCAGTTCCACGGGTACACCCTCAGGGCGATCGGATGACGTGAAGTCATCTGGTCGCCCTGAAATTTTTGTGCTAATTCCCGGAACCTCCCCGTTCCTCCCGGCATCTCACTCATTGTCGGTTTGGATGACCGTCCGGTCATACGTGAGTGCGAATGGGGACGTCATGCGCGGGATCACTCGAAGGGGACTTCTCGGGGCGAGCGTTGGTGCCGCCGCCGCGATCGGGATCGCAGGGTGCAGCGGCAACGGGTCCGGCAAATCGGGCAATTCGGGAGCGGGTAAGGGCGGTGCCCCCTCGGGATCCCCGAGTACGCCCGCGCCCACCAAGGAAGAGGGCCGCCTCATCGGCGACGGTTCCACCTCCGACACCGGAAAGCAGCCCCACCAGCCCGACGCCCCCGTCCCGCTCGAACCGGGTCAGACCCCGCCCCAGTTCGTGATCTTCTCCTGGGACGGCGCCGGCGAGGTCGGCAACGGGCTCTTCCCGCGCTTCCTCGAACTCGCGAAGAACCACGACGCGGCGATGACCTTCTTCCTCTCCGGGATCTACCTCCTGCCCGAGTCGAAGAAGGACCTCTACCGACCGCCGAACAACCGCGTCGGCGCCTCCGACATCGGCTACCTCACCGACGACCACATCAAGGACACGCTCAAGAACGTCCGTCAGGCCTGGCTCGACGGGCATGAGATCGGCACGCACTTCAACGGCCACTTCTGCGCCGGCTCCGGCTCGGTCGGCAACTGGACCCCGGCCCAGTGGCAGAGCGAGGTCGACCAGGCCGTGAAGTTCGTCACCGAGTGGAAGACCAACAGCGGCTGGACCGACCTCGACCCGCTGCCCTTCGACTACCGCAAGGAGCTGATAGGCGGCCGGACCCCCTGCCTCCTCGGCCAGGACAACCTGCTGCCCACCGCGAAGCGCCTCGGCTGGCGCTACGACGCCAGCTCTCCCGGCGGCCGCCAGATGTGGCCGGTCAAGCGCCAGGGGATCTGGGACCTCCCGCTGCAGGCCGTGCCCTTCCCCGGCCACTCCTTCGAGGTCCTCTCCATGGACTACAACATCCTCGCCAACCAGTCGAAGAACACCACCAAGGGCATGCCCTCGCGCTACCCGGGCTGGCGCAAGCAGGCCACCGAGGCGTACCTCAACGGGTTCGAGCGCGCGTACGAGTCCAACAGGGCGCCGTTCTTCATCGGCAACCACTTCGAGCAGTGGAACGGCGGCATCTACATGGACGCCGTCGAGGAATCCCTCAAGGCCATGGCGGGCAAGAAGGACGTCCGGCTGGTGTCGTTCCGGCAGTTCGTGGACTGGCTGGACGTGCAGGACCCCGAGATCCTCGCCAAGCTCCGTACGCTCGAGGTCGGACAGGCCCCGGCGGGCGGCTGGAACACCTTCCTCAAGGCCACCGCGTAGCGATCGGGGTCGCTTAAGCCCTCGTACGTCCCTTAAGCCCCCTTGACAAGGGGCTTTACGGGCAGTCAGGGGGGCGCCCAAGATCCCCCAAACGCCCATGCGAAACTTTTCACATGAGCCTTAGCCGTGCCCCTCGACGCACCCTGCTCGCCGTCGGAACCCTGTCGGCCGCCCTCGCTCTGTCGGCCTGCGGCTCGGACTCCAACGGCAAGTCGGGCGGCGGCGGCGGAACCAACTTCGTGACCAACACGGGCGGTATCTCCACCGTCGCCAAGGGCGAGCGCACGGCGCCCACGAAGATCGCGGGCGAGACCGTCGACGGCGAGAAGCTCGACATCGCCGACCTCAAGGGCAAGGTCGTCGTCCTGAACGCCTGGGGCTCCTGGTGCGGCCCCTGCCGCGCCGAGGCGCCGCACTTCGCCAAGGTCGCAACCGACCTCAAGGCCGAGGGCGTGGAATTCGTCGGACTGAACACCCGCGATTTCAACAAGCAGCAGGCGGTGACCTTCGAGGAGGACTACGAGGTCCCCTATCCCAGCCTGTACGACCCCGCCGGGAAGCTGATCCTCAGCGGATTCCCCAAGGGCACGCTCAATCTGCAGGCCATTCCGTCCACCGTCGTGCTCGACAAGGACGGGAAGATCGCCGCTCGCGCCCTGATGGCACTCGACGAGAAGAAGCTCCGCTCGATGATCGAGCCGCTTCTCGCGGAGAAGTGATCCGGTGAACGAGACGGTCTTCAGCGGGGCTCTCCTGCTCGCCCTGCCCATCGCCGTGCTCGGCGGTCTGGTCTCCTTCTTCTCCCCGTGCGTCCTGCCCCTCGTCCCCGGCTACCTGAGCTACGTGACCGGCGTCACCGGCACCGACCTGGCCGAGGCCAGGCGCGGCCGGATGGCGGGCGGGGCCGCGCTCTTCGTCCTGGGCTTCACCGTCGTCTTCGTCTCCGGCGGCGCGCTCTTCGGAGGCTTCGGCAACACCCTGCAGGAACACCGCGAGGTCATCTCCAAGGTGCTCGGCGCCCTGACCATCGTGCTCGGCGCCTTCTTCATGGGCGCGATGCCGTGGATCACGCGCAGGGAGTTCCGCTTCCACAAGCGGCCTGTGACGGGACTGCTCGGCGCGCCCATGCTGGGTGTGCTGTTCGGCGTCGGCTGGGTTCCCTGCATCGGCCCGACCCTCGCAGCCGTCCTGGCGCTCGCCTCCAACGAGGCCAGCGCCGGCCGCGGCGCCGTACTCACCGTCGCCTACTGTCTGGGCCTCGGCCTGCCCTTCATCCTCACCGCGATCGCCTTCCGACGGGCGCTCGGCGCCTTCGGGTGGGTGAAGCGGCATTATGTCTGGGTCATGCGCATCGGCGGCATCATGCTGATCGCAACCGGCCTGCTGCTCGTCACCGGAGCCTGGGATCGCATCGTGTCCGAGATGCAGGTCTGGACTGCCGGCTTCACCCCGGGGATCTGACCCAATGACCCACACCAGCCCGAGCGGAACCAGCGCGAGCGACAGCCGCACCGACCCGAGCGACAGCCGTACGGACGCGAGCGATCCGCACGGCAGCCGTACGGACGCGAGCGAGGCCGAGGAGCGCGCGGACCTCAGCGCCGCCGGCTCGCAGCTCTCCACCGCCCCCCGCGAGGAGAGCGCCATCGGCGGCCCCGCCCTCGGGGTCGTCGGCTGGATCCGCTGGTTCTGGCGCCAGCTCACCTCCATGCGGGTGGCGCTGATCCTGCTCTTCCTGCTCTCCCTCGGCGCGATCCCGGGCTCGCTCATCCCGCAGTCCAGCGCGGACGAGCTCAAGGTGCAGACCTTCCAGAAGGCCCACCCGGCGCTCACGCCGATCTACGAGAAGCTCCAGCTCTTCGACGTCTACAGCTCGGTGTGGTTCTCCGCGATCTACATACTGCTGTTCGTCTCCCTCATCGGCTGCATCGTGCCCCGCAGCTGGCAGTTCGTCGGCCAGCTCCGCGGCCTGCCGCCCGCCGCGCCCGGCCGCCTGACCCGTCTGCCCGTGTACACGACGTGGCGTACGGAGGCCGGGCCCGAGCAGGTCCGCGAGGCCGCGCTCGCCCTGCTCAAGGGCCGCCGGTTCCGCGCGCACACCGTCAAGGACGCCGTCTCCGCCGAGAAGGGCTACCTCCGCGAGGCGGGGAACCTGGCCTTCCACATCGCCCTGATCGTGATGCTGGTCGCCTTCGCCTGGGGGCAGCTCTTCAAGTCCGAGGGCGGCAAGCTGATCATCGAGGGTGACGGCTTCTCCAACACCCTCACGCAGTACGACGACTTCAAGTCCGGCTCGCTCTACAGCACGGACGACCTCGCCCCGTTCGGCTTCCAGCTGGACAGCTTCACCGGCACGTACGAGAAGAGCGGCCCGCAGCGCGGCACCCCGCGCACCTTCGAGGCCGCCGTCACGTACTCCGAGGCGGGCGGCAAGGACAAGAAGGCGGTCGTCCGGGTCAACGAGCCGCTGAGGGTCGGCGACTCCAAGGTCTATCTGATCGCCCACGGGTACGCGCCCGTCGTCACCGTCAAGGACGGCCGCGGCAAGGTCGTCTTCCACGGCGCCGTCCCGCTGCTGCCGTTCGACAACAACATCACGTCCACCGGTGCGATCAAGGTGATGGACGGCTACCGCGACAAGAACGGCAAGAAGGAGCAGCTGGGCTTCCAGGCCTTCTTCGTGCCGACCTTCGCGGGCGCCGGCAAGGGGAACATGTTCTCGCAGTTCCCCGCGCTCGACTTCCCCGTCATGGCGCTCACCGGCTACCACGGCGACCTGCGCGTCGACTCGGGGCTGCCGCAGAACGTGTACCAGCTCGACACGTCCAAGATGAAGCAGTTCAAGGTCCACACGGGTACGGGTGTCGCCCAGCGGATGCTGCCCGGCGAGACCATGACCCTGCCCGACGGTGCCGGCTCGATCACCTTCGAGAAGGACATCAAGGAGTGGGCGAGCTTCCAGATCTCCCAGCAGCCGGGCAACGGCCTCGCCCTCGCGGGCGCGATCGCGGCGATCGCGGGCCTCACCGGCTCGCTCTTCATCCAGCGGCGCCGGGTCTGGGTGCGGGCCGTACGGGGGAAGGACGGCGTGACCGTCGTCGAGATGGCGGGTCTTGGCCGGAGCGAGTCCGCCAAGCTCCCCGAGGAACTGGCCGAACTCGCGGCCACGCTCCACGCCCAGGCGCCGACCGCGCCGGAAGCGGAAGCGGACGCGGAGTCCGCGACAGCGGAATCGGCGGAACCCGCGGACGCCGCGGACACTCCGTCCACAGTCGCGCCGTCCACAGACGAGCCGTCCGGGGCCGCGCGATCCGCGACCGCGGACCCCGCAGACGCAGAACCCGCAGCAGCAGAACCTGCCGAAGCTGAAGCCGAAGGGGCTGAGAAGTGAATCTCGCCGCCGTGAGTCTCGCCGCCGAGACCAACGAGAGCCTGGCGCGGATGAGCGACATGCTCATCTACTCGTCGATGGCCGTCTACACCCTGGCCTTTTTCGCGCACATCGCCGAGTGGGTGCTGGGCAGCCGGAGCAAGGTCGGCCGTACGGCCGCCGCGCTGACCACGCGGCAGGCCCCGGCGCCCGCCGTCACCGTCCAGGTCAAGACGGCCGGCGGCACCACCGCCGTACTCGACAAGCCGACGGTCGTCACCCGGTCCGGCGCGGGCGTCCGCGACGTCCCCGACGGCCCCGGCGCGGCCGGCGGCACGGTCAAGGGCGATCTGTACGGCCGTATCGCCGTCTCGCTGACCGCGCTCGCGTTCCTCATCGAGGCGTCGGGCGTGATCGCCCGGGCGTTCGCCGTGCAGCGGGCCCCCTGGGGCAACATGTACGAGTTCTCCACCACCTTCTCCACCGTGGCGGTCGGCGCGTACCTCGGCTTCCTCGTCGCCCGGAAGAACGTCCGCTGGATCGGTCTGCCGCTGGTCACCACCGTCCTGCTCGACCTGGGCCTGGCCACGACCTGGCTGAAGACCCCCAGCGACCAGCTGGTCCCCGCGCTCGACTCGTACTGGCTGTGGATCCACGTCTCCACCGCGATCTTCTGCGGCGCGGTCTTCTACCTCGGCGCGGTCGCCACCCTGCTGTACCTCTTCCGCGACTCGTACGAGAACAAGCTCGCCACCGGCGGCAATCCGGGTTCCTTCGCCCGCTCCGTCCTCGAGCGGCTGCCGTCGGCGGCCTCCCTGGACAAGTTCTCCTACCGGGTCAACGCGGCGATCTTCCCGCTGTGGACCTTCACGATCATCGCCGGCGCGATCTGGGCGGGCGACGCGTGGGGCCGCTACTGGGGCTGGGACGCCAAGGAGGTCTGGTCCTTCATCACGTGGGTCGGTTACGCGGCGTATCTGCACGCGCGGGCGACGGCCGGCTGGAAGGGCCGCAAGGCCGCGTACATCGCGCTCATCGCCTTCGGTTGCTTCCTCTTCAACTACTACGGCGTCAACATCTTCGTGAGCAGCAAGCACTCGTACGCAGGCGTCTGAGCTGGCACGGCGCCCGCCCCGGCGTGACGCTTGAGGTATGAGCGAGATCCCCCGGGGCAGGTGCGACACCCACGACGGCAACCTGCACCACCTGCGGTACGTGATCGATCTGCC
Source organism: Streptomyces sp. NPDC012508 (assembly GCF_042902595.1). Lineage (NCBI taxonomy): Bacteria > Bacillati > Actinomycetota > Actinomycetes > Kitasatosporales > Streptomycetaceae > Streptomyces > Streptomyces sp. NPDC012508. The sequence goes on along the minus strand of NZ_JBIBEO010000011.1, from coordinate 320,114 downwards.
CCATCCGACGGCGCGGGTCTGGTCGGCCGTCGCGACGCCGGAGGGGCTGCCGCAGTGGCTCTGCGCGGCGGATCCGCTGGAGCCGAGGCTCGGCGGGGCGGTGACGCTGCGCTGGCTGAACGGCGACACGGAGGTCTCGGGGCAGGTGACGGCCTGGGACCCGGAGTACGTGGCCGAGTACACGGTCGGCCCGTCGCACGGCCGGATCCGGTTCCATCTGGAACCGGCCGGGGGCGGCGGGGCGACCGTTCTGCGTTTCACCAACGAGTTCCGTGGGACGCACGAGGAGAAGCTGGACGTGATGGCGGGGTGGCACGACCACTTCGAGCGGCTGGCGGCGGCGCTGGAGGGCCGGCCCACGGACTGGCGTGCGTGGTCGCCCGACCGCTGGCAGCACCTGCGCGAGCTGTACGTACGGGACGACGCCCCCTGGCCCAAGTGGGAGCCGTGAGCGCCCCCGCGGGTCACGGCAGGGCGTCGAGGCCGTCCTCGCGGACCCGTACCGCCAGGTCGATCTTGGTGTGGGCGGGACGGCCCGCGCGCTGGTACTTCTCCTTGACCTGATCGAGGTAGTACTTCGCGGTGTTGGGGCTGATCCGCGCGCGGCGGGCCGTCGCCTTGAGCGTCAGGCCAGAGGCGTAGTCGAGCAGTATCTGCAGCTCCCGCGGGGCCAGCCGGGGGCGCTCGGGGCGCGTGTCGTGGGCCAGTGCGAAGGCCAGCTCGGCGGAGTGGACACGGCCCTCGGAGGCGACCTCCCCGATGGCGGTGACCAGGGAGTCCAGGGCGTGGTCCTTGGTCAGGTAGCCGTCCGCCCCGGCGGAGAACGCGGCGACGATACGGGACCGGTCGGCGACCGTGCTGATGACGAGGACCCGCGGTCCCGCCGCCCGCAGCTTCCGCACGTTCTCCTCGGCCACGGAGCCGTCCCGGAGCACCAGGTCGAGCAGGACCACGTCGGCGTGGCGGCCGGGGCCGGCCAGCAGCTCGTCCACGGTGGCCGCGCAGCCGAGCATCCGTAACTGCGCCACCTGCTCCAGCCAGGAGCGCAGCCCGTCGAGGAGCATCCGGTCGTCGTCGACCGCCGCGACCCCGATCACAGGCCCGCCCGGTGCGCCGGGTGGGCGGGACCCGTCCGGTGCGTCGGGTGCGCAGGTCCCACCCAACCTCCCCGACCCGCCCGACCCGCCCGAGTCGTCCGCCGGGCCCGACGCGCCCGTCATGCCGGCCACCGCAGCTCGACCCGGGTGCCCTCGCCCGGGGCGCTGTCCACCTCGGCGGCGCCCCCGATCTCCCGCATCCGCGCGCGCACCGACCTCCGCAGCCCGGTCCCGGTCGCGGTCGCCGTCCCACGGCCCCCCGTCAGGGCCGCCTCTGCGTCGAAGCCCCGGCCGCGGTCCACGACGGTGACCGTGATGCCGCCGTCCCGCCCGATCGCGGTGAGGTACGCGGCCGAGGTCCCGGCATGGCGCCGTACGTTGTTCAGCGCCTCCGTCGCCGCGGCGGTCAGCGCCGCCGCCACGGGGCCCGGGAGCGGGGGCAGTTCGTGGTACTGGGCGGTGACGGTGAGGCCGAGGCACTCCGCGGCCGCCACCACGTCCTCCAGGGCTTCGCCCGCGGGCACCTCGGGGCCCTGCTTTCCGTGCTCCGCCTCCACCTGCTCCGACCGCTGGACCAGCCGTCGGAGGTAGGCCGCCTCCCGGGCGCACCGCTCCCGCACCCCCGGCGTGTTGGCGTCCACCCGGCCGGAGGCGATCGTGGTCAGCGTGGCCAGGACCGTGTCGTGCAGGGCCCGGTGGTGGGCCATCCGCTCGGCCTGCCGGGCCCGCTCTGCCTCGGCCCGTACCGCCTGCTCGCGCGCCTCGTCGAGCAGGGTGCCCTGGCGGTGCAGGTACCACCAGAAGACGCGGGCCATCACGGCGGAGGAGAGCACCGACATGAGGTGCCCGAACGGCCGTGCCGTGTCCGTCTGCACTTGGGCGGCCACATGGGCGGCGAGGATCAGCACCACCGCGCAGCCCGCCTGCCGTGGACGCAGCCCGGCCGCCGCCGCCGCGGCGGCCGACCCGCCGAGCAGCAGCGCCCAGAACCCCGGGTCCGGCACGTGCCCGCCGCTCGCCCACAGCACCGCGTGCGGCAGCAGGCAGCCCGTCAGCAGCACATCGGCCCAGACGAGACGCGGGCCGAAGCCTCCTTGCGCGTACCCCGCCCCGTACAGCAGCAGGCTGGTGCCCAGGGCCACCCCGAGGAGCGCCCGGACGGCGACCCCGGCGGCGGGGGCGTGTACGAGGGCGGTGATGCCTGCAGTCAGATGACTGGCCCGGTACAGACCGGTGGCAAGAAGCATGAATCGCTGCGCCCGTTGCAGCCCTGACCCCACCAAACCCCCCTGAAAAGACGGGTACCGGGGGCTCAGTGGATCTCGCTAGCTTCCTTGGCGTCAAGGCAATCCCCAGCCAGGAGGAAAACGTGGCTCGAAGGACGTTCCGACGGCTCGGCAGGCATGGATTCGTGGCCTCGTTGGTCGCGCTCTTCACCCTGCTGATCCCGACCGCGGCACACGCCGACATCAACCCGAACGTGCGCTACACAAGCTCGCCGTACAACGCGGCCATCCACGAGATCCGGGCGTCCTACAGCTGGCAGTGCCTGGACATCCGTGGTGAGTCGACCAGCGTCGGCGCGGTCATCCAGAGGTTCGACTGCAAGGGTCAGCACCACCAGCGCTTCGTCTTCTACCCGATGGGCGGGGAGAACTTCGCCGTCGGCACCTACGGCGGCGCGATGTGCCTGGGCACCCCGAACGCGAGCAAGGCCCCGGGGACCGGCGTCATCCAGGCCACGGGCGGCAACTGTCTGACCCTGCGCTGGCAGGACCGCGGCTCCAACCACTGGGAGATGGTGGAGGTGGGCACCGGCCAGTGTCTGCTCGACACCGGACGGCGCAGCCAGGTGGTGCTCGGTGCCTGCGGAGGCGTCGGCGAGCCCTGGCCGTCCCTGTGGACCCCGAGGTTCGACCGCTACTTCAACTACCCGGGCGGCTTCTAGCCGGGGGCGGTCGCCGGGTACCGGTCGGTGCCCGGCGACCGCTCGGCCTCAGGCCGGCCCGAGGCAGGCGTCAGGCCCGCCTCGGGCCGCGGGGCTCAACCCCGGCGGGGAGGAAGGCAGTCCTTCGCGGGCGCCCTGCCCTCCGGCCAGGCGATCTGGACGAACTTCTGCGAGCCGTCCTGGGCCAGTTCCACGATCGGGACCGCCTTGTTGAACGGGTTGCCGAAGTTGTCCAGGCAGATCCAGCCGCTCGCGCCGTCGACCCGCAGCGAGCCCTTCACCTGCGGCCACTGGGTGACCACGTCCGCCGCATCCGGGTACTGGGCGCCCTGCGGGGTCGCCTGGCGGATCGCGTGGACCGCCGTCGCCATCGCGTCGTACGCCACGATCGCCTGGCCGTCCGCGAGCGGGACCGGCTTCTTCGTGGCCTTCGTGACGTCGGCGAGGAACGTCTCGTACGCCGCCGTCGAGCCGCCCGTGCTCGGGACCGGGCGGCCCGGCGCCGGCTTCCAGGCGTCGGGGTGTGCGAGCGAGGCGTAGCGCACGGTCAGCTTCGCCTTCAGGGCGCCGCGGTTGAGTTTGCGGTCCCCGCCCAGGTAGGACCCCTCGTCGCCGGTCAGGATCGTGAACGGCCGCTCGGCGCAGCCCCGCGCGCCGAGGGCGTTGATGAACTGCCGCAACTGCGTGTGACGGCCCGCGAAGAAGACGGTCTCCGCCCTTGTGTCGCAGATCAGATGGGTGATCTGGCGGAAGGTGTTCGCGGTGGTGCCCTCCTCCGTCGGGTCCGCCGGCGAGGTGAAGAGCTGCGGTTCGTACGGGGCGCCCTTGAGGGAGGACGAGAAGGCCGCCTTCAGCGTGTCCGTGTAGTGGTCGCCGGTCCGGGTGTCCTGGACGAGCAGCGCCTTCGAGCCCTCGACCTTCCCGAAGTGGGCCAGGGCCTTGGCCTCGTCGCCGTTGGTGGGGGAGACCCGGGCGAGGCCGGGGTAGCGGTTGTTGCCGGCGCCGGGCCCGTTGGCGATGTCGTCGGCGGTGATGGTCGTGCCGACGACGGCGATGCCCGCGCCCGTCAGATCCGTCACCGCCTCCCGTATCTCGGTCGACGAGGTGGCGACGCCGCTGACCGCCCGCAGCCGGTCGGGGCCGCCCGTCATCGTCTTCAGCCGGTCGACGGTCGCACGCCAATGGGCGTTGCCCTTGCCGGTGTTGGCGAGGACGAGCCGGATCTTCGGGGTCTCGTTGTTGGACTGGTGGTTGGCGCGGTACTGCCGGGCGTAGGCGCCCACGACCTCGTGCAGCACCTTCACCCGTAAGCCGTTGTCCGTCGAGGTCAGGGGCAGGAGCAGGGCGACCGTCGCGTACTCGTCGGGCTTCAGCGCGCGGTTCTCGTCGCGGATCCGCCCGGCGATCTCGGTCAGCTCCGGTACGCCGAAGTCGAAGCCGTCACCGTTGACGCCGACGCACTCGCCGCTGCCCGGGGGCCGCTCCACACCCACCGCGCAGGAACGGTCCTCCGGGGTGGTGGCGTGGTCGATCGCGTACCCGGCCAGGGAGCCGACGACGGCGAGGGCGACCGCGGACGTGAGGATCTTCTGACGGGTGGTGTACCAGAGGCGGTAGCGCAGCGGGCTGACCATGGCCTCAGACTCCGTTCTCCGTACCCGGCGGGAGCGAGAGCCCCCGCCAGGCGCGGATGTCCCTCGGCCAGTGGGTGGCCGCGTCCCACAGCGGACTGTTCCCCGTCCGATGGCGGCCGGAGAGCTGGCGCAGCTCGTGCGCCAGCTTGTCGGTCACGTCCTCGTCGGGCAGCGCGAGCGGATCGGTGAGCAGCCATACGGCGTGCAGCAACCGCCGCAGACTCAGGTGGAGTTCGACGGTGTCGTCGTCGAACGCGGTGGGCGGCGGGTCGCCGGGCTCCTGGCCGAGGGCGATCGCCCGCCGCGCGTCGGGGCCGGTGCGGCCCCTGTCGCGCGGATACGGCGCCGAGGCGATGAACCGCAGCCGGCCGAGCCAGCCGAGGACGTCCGCGTCGGGGAAGGTGAGGCGCAGGTGGGTGACCGCGTCGTCGGTGCGGCCGAGCGCCAGCTCCTGGTGCAGCCGGTACGGCACGGGCCCGGAGGCGTAGTGCCGGTGCAGGGTCTCGTGGACCGCCCGCCAGGTCGCGTACCCCTCGCCGTCCTCGAAGCGCAGCCGGTGCAGGAGCAGGGCGCGCAGCAGCGGGTCGGCGACGAAGTGCTCGGGGCCCTCCGGCCAGTCCTCGGCGCGCAGCAGGTCCCGTACGCGCAGGGCCGTGTCGCCTTCGAGGGACTCGCCGCGCAGCCGGGTCCGGGCGAGCAGCCGGGCCGACTCCTCGTCGTGGGCGGCGGCGAGCACGGCGAAGGGCCCGTGCCGCAGACGCGGCAGGAGCTCTTCGAGGAGGGTGGGGGCGACCGGTACCGGGGCGCTGTCCTCGCGGAGCTCGACCGTGAGGTCGAGCAGGGCGCCCGGGGTCAGCGAGGGCTTCCGGGCGGCGGGCACCTCGCCCGCCGCCCGGCCGAGCAGGACCACGCCGAGCGGTCGCCCGCCGGTCAGCCGGTGGACGGCCCGGGCCAGTTCGGCCGGGGTCCGGCCCGCAGGGTCGAAGCGGTCGAAGGCGCTCTGGGTCTGGGCGGGGGACAGCGGGGGCAGTTCGACGGCGAGGATGCCGGAGGTGACGTCCGGGCCGCGTGGGCAGGGCGCGCGGTGCGCGGTCTCCGGCAGCCGCAGCCGGGCCGCGTGGCGGATGCCGTCGTGGTCGCGGACGCGGGAGGCGGCGATGACGACGACCCGGTCGCGGCGGCCGTCGGCGCGGGCCCGCAGGATCGGCTCGATCAGGCGCCGGCCGAGCTGCTCGTGGGCGTTGTCGAGGAGGAGGACGGGCCGGCCGCGGCGGGCGCCGCGGTTGGCGAGGCCGGTGAAGGCGCGGACCAGGTCCTCGACGAGCGCGCCGACGAGGAAGTCCTCGGCCTCGCGCCGCCGCCGGCCGCCCTGCTCGAAGTCCATCGCGAGCTGCTGCAGCCCGGCCTTGCCTCGGCCGCCCGCGTTGCGATAACTCCCGTACCAGCCCTCGGCCTTCTGCTGGAAGCGGCCGAAGACCTCCTCCAGGACCGTCTCGACGGTCGCCTCGGCGAGCAGCCCGGCCATCGGCGCAGTGGCCTCGGCGAACTTGGCGGCGAGCTTGGTGAGGACCTTGGTGACCCAGTTCGCCGCGGCGCCCTTGGCCGCGTCCACGGTCGCGAGGACCGGTCCGAGGCGCTGGAGGTCGCGCCGGGCCCGCTCGTCGTCCTCCTGTGACCAGCTGATGGACGCGACGGCGACCAGCCCGAGCGAGAGCCGCGGGAACTGTACGGGCTTGGCGGCGAGCACCCGCGGCGCCAGCTGTACGGCGAGTTCGGCGAGCGCCCCGGTGAGCGGGTTCCAGCCGGGGCCGTGGTCGGCGGGCGGCTCGATGTGCGCGCAGTCGAGGAGGGCGAGCGGGGTGGCGGCCTTGTAGGCGTTGCGGATCTGTTTGAGCAGCGCGGTCTTGCCCATGCCCCGGCCGCCGGTGAAGACGGTGACGGGCGGGTCGTCGCCGTGTTCGTACGCGGTGCGGGCGTAGCGGTACGGGGACAGCCCCACGAGTCGCGCGGCGAGTCCGGAATCCTGGAAGACCGCCTCGCGGCCGTACAGCTCTCTGTCCACGCCCCGTCACCCCCGTCACAGTCAACTCCAGGATATCGACGGTGTGTTGGGAAAGCGGCAGGCTTTTCGACTCTGTTGCGCGGACGTTCTCACTCCGTGGCGATCGCGTCGAGTTGCGCCCGGAGGTAGGCGTGGGAGTCGATCCCGTGGAGGGTGGTCCCGGGGTCGCACTCGTAGAAGTACACGAGCGACATCAGCTCCTCGGCGGGCGCGTCGGCGGGCGGCGGGAGCACCCGGTGGCGCCCGGAACGCCAGCGTCCCCCGGTCCAGCCGGCCATCACGTCGCCGATGTTGACGGTGAACGCGGCGGGGTCGAACGGCGCGTCCTGCCAGCCCCCGGCGTCGGTGAACACCTGGAGTCCGCCCTTGCCGGCCTGCCGGTCCAGGACGGTGACCGTGCCGAAGTCGGTGTGCGGACCGATCCGGAACTGGCCGGGCTCCGGCTCGCCCGTCCGTTCCCGCCCCGGGTACCAGTTGATGTTGAAGCCGAACGTGGGGTGGCCGGTGTGCCGGGTGAAGAAGTCCCGCTCCTCGCCGAGGGCGACGCCGAGCAGATCGAGAACCCGGTCCGACAGGGCCCGCATCTGCGCGAGGTACGTCTGGACGAGGGGCTTCAGCTCGGGCACCTCGGCGGGCCAGGTGTTCGGCAGGAACCACTCGGCGTCCACGGCCGGGACGCCGGTCGGCTCGTCGGCGGCGAAGGAGAGCGACTCCTTCAGGTCGGGCGGGGTGACCGTGCCCTCCGCGTACCCGTTCGCCTCCGCGCCCGGCCCGAGCCAGCCCCGCCCGCCGACCCGCACGGCGTACCGCTCCTTGACGGCGGCCGGGAGGTGGAAGAACCGCCGGGCGACGTCCCGGATGTCCGCCCGCAGCTCCGCGTCCACCCCGTGCCCGGTGACCAGCAGGAACCCGGCCTCGCGCAGGGCGCGGTCGACGGCGGGGAGCTGCGGGGCGGGGTCGCGGGCCAGATCGATGGTCGGAAGGGAGGCCTCACTCATGACCGATGTCCTCGTTCCACAGGGCGGGGTGCTTCGCGATGAACTCCCGCATGAGGTCGACGCATGCGGGATCGTCGAGCACGATCACCTCGACCCCGTGCTCGGCCAGCCAGTCGTGCCCGCCGTGGAAGGTCTTCGCCTCCCCGACGACCACCCGCGAGATCCCGAACTGCCGCACGAGGCCGGAGCAGTACCAGCAGGGGGAGAGGGTCGTCACCATCGTCGTGCCCCGGTACGAGCGCTGCCGGCCGGCCGCCCGGAAGGCGGCGGTCTCCCCGTGCGCCGACGGGTCCCCGTCCTGCACCCGCCGATTGCGCCCCCGCCCGAGCAGCGCCCCGTCGGCCGCGTAGAGGGCGGCCCCGATCGGGACGCCACCCTCGTCCCGCCCGGCCCGCGCCTCGTCGAGGGCGGTGCCGAGCCACCGCCGTGCCTGTTCGATGTCCACGGGGGGACACTTCCCCGGCGGGGCAGGGGATCACGCGTCGGGGGCAGCGCTCTCTCCGGTGGCGGGCAGGACGTAGGAGCCCTTGCCGGGCACGGTGACGATCAGCCCGCGCTCGCGAAGTTCACGCATGGCCCGGCGGGCGGTCAGTACGGCGATGCCGTACTCCTCGGAGAGGCGGCCGGGGGTGGGGATCATCCGGTCAGGGGCGAACTCCCCCGAGGCGATCTTCGCTGCGATCACGTCCGCCAGCTGCATGTACAGCGGGCGCGCCGACTGCGGATCAAGACTCATGGCCCAACAGTAGATAGTCATACAAAGACACGTTGGGGTGGCTCTATCTACAGAGTGATGCATCACGGTGCATCACGCACTACGTTGGGCCGGACGTAAAACCCCGGCGACCGCTGGAACGGTCCCGGGGCATGGCCACCAACTATCAAGGGAGTTGATGACGTGCGGAACCCTATCGCGCGCACGTGGGGCCGGGCCTGGATCCCCGTCCTCCTCTGGCTGCTGATGCTGACCCTGCCGCCCACCGGCAGGCACCGCACCCGCCCGGTCACCCCCCGGCACCGGCACCACCGGCACCGACGGCCGGTGTCGCCGACCCCCGCGCCCCGGCGGTCTCCGTACGCCCGGGAGCAGGCGATGCTCCTCGACGGCGCAGGATCGCCCCTGGAGCGCCCCTACCTGACGGCTGCCGCTCGTGTGCAGCGCAGGCGCCGACGCGCGCTGTGGCTGGCGACCGTCGGGGTGGACGTCGACCAGCGGAACATCCATGCCGGGGGTGCCCGATGAACCGCTGCGGGGCGAGGCGGTCCGTGTTCGCGGTCGCGGAGGTCGTGCGGCCGGTGTGGGCCGGGGCGGTCTGTGTCCTCGACGCCGGGCACGGCGGTCCGCACCGCGACCGTGCGGGCGACGGCTGGTGGGTGACGCCGGGGAGCGCCGGTGCGGTGAGCGTGCCGGATCCCGAGACGGAGTTCCGGTCGCCGCGGTGCGTCGTCGGCCGGCACGACCGCTGCCGGGACGGGGTCCTCCGCGAGTCGGGCGTACAGGGAGTCCGCCACCTCGTGTGCGGGTGCCCCTGTCACGCTCCGACCGGCTAGGGCGCGGCTCGGGTTGGATGGCCGGGGGTGGCCGACGGGGCGGCCCCCGGCGGTGGTATCAGCCGAGGGCGGCGACCAGCAGGGTGAACGCGGCGATGATGACGCCGACGCGGATGTAGTGGTAGCGATTCCAGCGCTGCAACTGCTGCTTCCAGTCGGCGGGCCGGTTCTCGGGGGTCCAGGTCCTGTTCCGGTTGTTGATCGGGACGAGCAGCAGGATCGACATGACCACGCTGACGATGAGCAGTCCGGCGGCGGTGACGACGAGTCCGGTGCCGTGGTGGTGCCATCCGGCGACGGCCCAGATCGCGCTGAGGACGAGCGAGCCGATGTACCAGAACGGCATCAGGGTGCCGAGCATCCGGCCGCCGTGGGCGTGCCCGGCCTGGCTGCTGTCCTCGGGAAGCGCGTCCAGGATCCGGTTCATGATGAAGGCGACGGAGAACTCCACCCCCACCATCAGACCGACGACCACGGTGGTGACGACCTCGAGCGCGTCGAGCATGATGACCCCTCCTCGTATCTAGCGTTGCTAGCTGATGAGGCAACGCTAGTACTGCTGCCGCTCGGTTGTCTAGCGATGCTAGGATCGAGCTATGTCGGTAAAGGAACGCAAGGAGCGGGAGCGGGCAGAGCGCGAGCGCCTCATCGTGGCGACGGCCCGCGAACTCGCCGAGCAGCAGGGCTGGGACGCGGTCACCACCCGCCGGCTCGCCGAGCGCATCGAGTACAGCCAGCCCGTCCTCTACAGCCACTTCCGCGGCAAGCGCGAGATCATCGGCGCCGTCGCCCTGGAGGGCGCCGCCGAACTGGCCGCGGCGGTGCGTGCCGCGATCTCCGCGGCGGACGGCCCGCGCGAGCGGGTCGCCGCCCTCGCCCGCGCCTATCTCGACTTCGCCGAGCGCAATCCGGCGGTCTACGACGCCTTGTTCCAGCTCGACGGCGGCCTGGCGTACGCGCAGGAGGACACCCCCGAGCCGCTGAAGGACGCCTTCGCCGCCCTGCTCGAGTGCCTCGCCGAGGTCGCCGGCGACGGCGTCCACCCGGGGATGTTCACCGAGGTGTTCTGGGCGGCCCTGCACGGCCTGGCGACCCTGACCCGAGCGGGCCGCCTGCTGCCCGAGGACGCTGAGCCGAGGGTGCGGCTGTTGGTGGACCGGCTCGCCATGGTCTGACACACCGCCCCGGCGGGGCGGGCACCTCACACCTGCCGGTGCCCCTGCCGCCACGACCGCTTCCGTTCCGCCCATGAGGTGTCAGAGGTGCGCCGTACGTTGTGGCCATGGGCGTATATCTGGTCGGTGTCGGCGCGGAGGACTGGTTCGACGATGAAGAGGACGGGTGGGGGGAGGTCGCCTCGGCGCTGAACCAGGAGCTGGTGCGTCGGGGTCTGCCGCCGTACGCGTCGGTACCGGAGAGAGGCGACTTCGTCCGCGGTTCGGGGCAGGCCTTCGAGGAGAAGCTGATCCCCTCCATGGACGGGTTCGTGGCCTTGTGCCAGGCGCACCTGTCGCCCGGGGAGGTGGAGACGGTCTGCGGCTGGACGGTGATGGTGCCGCTCTCGCTCGACGAGGAGGTGCGGCTGCCCGTGGAATCCGGCTACACGGACTCGACCGTGGTCGTCGGCGCGCCTCAGGTGCTGGCGATCGCCGAGCGTCTGGCGGCGGTCATCGACCTGCCGGCGGAGACACCGGAGATGTGCGACAACCTCGATCTGACCATGTGGTTCCTGGACGGAGCGGCCAAGGACCTCGCCGCTGCCCGGCCGGGCCCATGGAGCGACGATCTGGACGCGGCCTTCTACGTCGCCCTGTATCTGCGCGCCGCACAGCACTCGCTCCGGCGTGGCTGCCCGCTCACCTACTGCTGACGCCTGAGTGCCCATCGGCTCCGCCGATGGCCCCATCGGGAGGTCGCCCCACCGGCTCGTGGACCCGCCGCCGGGGCCGTCCGTAGCGTCGTCGGCATGAGAAACGAGACCAGGGGAACCGTCGAACTGACCCTCGCCATGGTGCTCTCCGGCACCCTTGGCATCTTCGTCGTCGAGTCCGGGGCGGCCCCCTTCAACGTGGTGTTCTTCCGGTGCCTCTTCGGGGCCGCCGCTCTCGGCGCGTACAGCCTCGCCCGCGGATACTTCACCGGGCACGGGTTCACGCCGAGGAAGCTCGGGCTCGCCGCGCTCGGCGGGGTGTTCATCGTCTTCAACTGGGTGTTCCTGTTCGAGGCGTACGAGGCGACCTCGATCTCCTTCGCCACCGTCGTCTACCACACCCAGCCGTTCTTCCTCGTGGTCTTCGGCGCCATCCTCTTCCGGGAGCGGATCACCGCCGCCAAGTTCGGCTGGCTCGGGGTGGCCTTCGTCGGGCTCGTGCTCGTGTCCGGCATACGGCCCGGGGACACCGCCTCCCTCAAGGGGCTCGGGCTCGCGCTCGCCGCCGCCGTGCTCTACGCGCTGTCCACCATCGTCACCAAGCGGATCACCGGCGTCCGGCCGCACCTCGTCGCCCTCGTCCAGGTCCTCGTCGGGCTTCCGCTGCTGCTGCCCTTCGCCGACTTCGGCGCCATGGCGGAGGCCGGCGCCGGCTGGGGCTGGCTCGTCGGCCTCGGGCTCATCCACACCGGGCTCATGTACGTGCTCATGTACGCCGCCTACCAGAAGCTGCCCACGGCGAAGATCGCCGTGCTCGCCTTCACCTACCCCGCCGTCGCGATGGTCGCCGACTGGGCGGTGTACGGGCACCACATCGGCCTCGTCCAGGCGCTCGGTGTCCCGCTGATCGTCCTGGCGAGCCTGAAGGTCACCCTTGCTGCTCGGACACCAGCCGCCGCGCCTGCTCCACGAACAGCCGCACATGCGCCGGAAGCCGCTTCCCCCGTCTCCACGCGATCTGCGTGTAGAGGGTGAACGGCGGACGCCAGTCCAGCGCCACCAGCGCCCCGGACGCCAGCTCCTCGGAGACGGCGACCCGGGGCACCAGGGCGATGCCGAGACCGCCCGCCACACCCCGCTTCGTCGCCTCCAGCGTGCCGAACTCCATGAACGGCGGGGTCCACGCCTGGAGCTCGCGCTCGAACAGGTCGCGGTACGGACAGCCCGGCTCGGTCCCCACGAGCTGTCCCGCCGCCAGGTCCGCCGACGTCAGATCCGTGCGCCCCGCCAGCGGATGACGCGGGGAGGCCACCAGAGTCAGGGGTTCCTCCGCCAGGACCTCCGCCTCCAGGCCCGCGTGCTCGGTCTCCGGCTCCATCAGGAAGCCGATGTCGTACGTTCCCTGGCGCAGCGCCTGCCGGGTCTCGTCGCCCAGAGTGGGCCGCAGCGACAGCTGGACCTTGGGGTAGCGGTGGTGGAAGAGCTCCAGCAGGGGCGGCAGGCGGTAGGACGTCAGCGATTCCATCGTGCCCACCGCGATCGTCCCGGCGGGCTCCTCCTCGGTCTCCACGACCGCGGCCCGCGCCTCCTCCGACAGGTCGATGATCCGGCGGGCGTACGGCAGGAGCCGCTCGCCGGCCTCGGTGAGCCGGATGCGGCTGCCGAGCCGTTCGAACAGCTCCACGCCGAGCGAGGACTCCAGGGCGCGGACCTGGCCCGTGACGCTGGACTGGGCGTACCGGAGCTCCGTCGCGGCGCGCGTGAAGGAGAGGACGGCGGCGACCTTCTCGAAGGTGACCAGGAGCCGGAGCTCCATCAGCCGTCGCTGTCCTTGGCGTCGCTGTCCCTGGCCTCGCCGCCCTGCTCGCGCTTCCGCAGCTCTTCCTCGCGGCGGCGCAGGTCCGCCTCCCAGTCCTTGAGGACGGCCTCGTCCTTCTTGTTCTCGTCCTTGAGGGACTTCAGGAAGTCGGGGTTGTCGTCGGGAGCCACCCACTCCTGGCGGTGGTTGCGGTGCCACTCGGAGGGGGTGCGGCCGCCCGCGGGGGTCTTGCGCATCTTGCCCGCGGCGAACCAGACGACCGGGCCGACGATCCAGAAGAGCAGGATGATGATGACCCAGACGACCTTGGGCAGGTGCTTCGCCTCGTCCTCGGGGGTGTTGAGACAGTCGATGAACGCGTAGATCGTCAGCGCCAGCGGCAGGATGAACATCAGCGCCCTGAGCATGTGGGACAGCCCCCTGGATCCAGTGGCGGGGTACGTTTCGTCGGCCCCGGTGACAGGTCCAGCGTAGCCGGTGGCCGATACTGGGCCCCATGGCTTACGACGATCTCCGCTCGCTCCTCAGGGCGCTGGAGCGCGAAGGCGACCTCAAGCGCATCAAGGCCGAAGTCGATCCGTACCTGGAGGTCGGGGAGATCGTCGACCGGGTGAACAAGGCGGGAGGGCCGGCGCTTCTCTTCGAGAACGTCAAGGGCTCCGCCATGCCGCTCGCGATGAACGTCTTCGGGACGGACCGCCGGCTGCTCAAGGCCCTCGGCCTGAAGTCGTACGGCGAGATCAGCGAGAAGATCGGCGGGCTGCTCAAGCCCGAGCTGCCGCAGGGCTTCGTCGGTGTGCGCGAGGCGTTCGGCAAGCTCGGCTCGATGGTCCACGTGCCGCCGAAGAAGGTGAAGGACGCTCCCGTCCAGGAGGTCGTCCTCACCGGCGAGGACGTCGACCTGGACCGGCTGCCCGCGCTCTTCACCTGGCCGAAGGACGGCGGGTCCTTCTTCAACCTGGGTCTCACGCACACGAAGCACCCGGAGACCGGGGTCCGGAACCTCGGCCTCTACCGCCTCCAACGCCACGACAAGCGCACCATCGGCATGCACTGGCAGATCCACAAGGACAGCCGGAACCACTACGCGGTGGCGGCGGAGCGGGGCGAGCGGCTGCCGGTCGCGATCGCCTTCGGCTGCCCGCCCGCCGTGACGTACGCGTCGACGGCGCCGCTGCCGGGCGACATCGACGAGTACCTGTTCGCGGGGTTCGTGCAGGGCAAGCGGATCGAGATGGTCGACTGCAAGACGGTGCCGCTCCAGGTGCCGGCGCAGGCCGAGGTCGTCATCGAGGGCTGGCTGGAGCCGGGCGAGATGCTCCCGGAGGGTCCCTTCGGCGACCACACCGGTTTCTACACGCCGCAGGAGCCGTTCCCCGCGCTGAAGATCGACTGCGTCACCATGCGGAAGCGTCCGCTGCTCCAGTCGATCGTGGTCGGCCGGCCGCCGACGGAGGACGGGCCGCTGGGGCGGGCGACGGAGCGTTTCTTCCTGCCGCTCCTCAAGATCATCGTGCCGGACATCGTGGACTACCACCTGCCCGAGTCGGGCGGCTTCCACAACTGCGCGATCGTCTCGATCGACAAGAAGTACCCGAAGCACGCGCAGAAGGTCATGCACGCCATCTGGGGCGCGCACATGATGTCGCTGACCAAGCTGATCATCGTGGTGGACAAGGACTGCGACGTCCACGACCTGCACGAGGTGTCCTGGCGCGCGCTCGGGAACACCGACTACTCCCGTGACCTGACGGTCGTCGAGGGGCCGGTGGACCACCTGGACCACGCCTCGTACCAGCAGTTCTGGGGCGGCAAGGCGGGCATCGACGCCACGAAGAAGCTTCCCGAGGAGGGCTACACCCGGGACGGCGGCTGGCCGGACATGGTCGAGTCGGACCCGGCGACGGCCGCGCTCGTGGACCGCCGCTGGAAGGAGTACGGCCTGTGACCACCGCGGCCGTACCCGGCGCGGAGCCGGGCCGTACGAAGGCGTTCCTGCGCCTCGTGATGATCGAGCACTCGGTCTTCGCGCTGCCCTTCGCCTACATCGCCTCGCTGACCGCGATGTTCCAGCTGGACCGGAACATCCACTGGGGGAAGCTGCTCCTCGTCACCATCTGCATGGTCGGGCTGCGGACCTTCGCGATGGCCTGCAACCGGATCATCGACCGCGAGATCGACGCCCGTAACCCGCGGACGGCCGGCCGTGAGCTGGTGACCGGCGCCGTGTCGGTGCGGTCCGCGTGGACCGGTGCCGGGATCGCCGTCGTCGTCTTCCTCGGGGCCGCGGCGCTGCTCAACCCGCTCTGCCTGGCGCTGGCGCCGCTCGCCGTGGTGCCGATGGTGGTCTATCCGTACGGCAAGCGGTTCACGAACTTCCCGCACGCGATCCTCGGCGTCGCGCAGGCCATAGGGCCGATCGGGGCCTGGCTCGCGGTGACCGGGGAGTGGTCCTGGGACGCGGTGATCCTCGGGTTCGCGGTCGGGATCTGGATCGGCGGCTTCGACCTGATCTTCGCCTGCCAGGACGTCCAGGCCGACCGTGCCGAGGGCGTCATGTCGGTGCCCGCCCGCTTCGGCGTCCCGGCGGCGCTCTGGGGCGCGCGGGCCTCGGCGGTCGTGACGACGGGGCTGCTGGTCTGGTACGCGCTGGCCACGGAGGCCGGGCTGTTCTTCTGGATCGGCCTGGTGATCGTGATCGCGGCGTTCTGCTACGAGCACACGATCGTGAAGCCGCACGACCTGTCCCGCCTGAACCGGGCGTTCTTCACGACGAACGGCTTCATCGGCATCTCGCTGTTCCTGTGCGCGCTGATCGACCTGGTGATGCGGGGCCTCACGGTGTGAGGGCGGCCTGCCGGCGCTGCGGGCGGAAGAGGAAGGCCGCCCCGACGCCGGCCACCAGGCCGACGAGGTGGCCCTGCCAGCTGACCGTGGTGTTGGCGGGGGAGATGCCGAGCAGGATCGTGCCGCCCCAGAGCGCGGCGATCGTCACCCCCACGGCGATGCCGAGGGGCTTGCGCTCCACGAAGCCGCGGACCACCAGGTAGCCGAAGAGGCCGAAGACCAGGCCGGAGGCGCCCGCGGTGATCGAGTCCGACGGGGAGATGAGCCAGACGCCGACGCCGTCGGCGACGATGATCAGCGCGCAGACGGCGAGGAAGCGGCGGATGCCGCCGAGGGCGGCGAGGAAGCCGAAGATCAGCAGCGGGACGCTGTTGGAGGCGACGTGCCCGAAGCCGAAGTGCAGGAACGGCGCGGCGAGGATCCCGCCGAGGCTGTCCGGGTCGCGGGCGACGATGCCGTACGCGTCGAGCGCGTGGCCGGTGGCGAGGTCGACGACTTCGAGGGCCCAGAGCAGGGCCACCCAGCCCGCCATGAGCTGTATCGCCGTCCTCGCCCGGTCGGACGTACGCCACCGTGGTGTTTCGAGCTCTGCCATGACCATCCCCCTGCGGTGTTCCGTCCTGTACAGGAGAGAACGTACGGGACCCCGTGCGGAGTTCTCGTCGGGAGCCGCCGGATAGGCTCGTCGGCGTGGAGCCGGTAGAGGAAGAGCAGCGTCGTCCCTGGGTGGTCGGGGTGTCCGGGGCGTCAGGAACCCCGTACGCCGCCGCCGTTCTGAGGGGACTGCTGGCAGCGGGGGAGAGCGTCGACCTGGTCGTCTCGCGGGCGTCGCGGCTGACGCTGCTCGACGAGACGGGGATCGCCTTCCGGGACGCGCACTGGCGCGAGGACCTGGTGGCCTGGCTGGCGCGGGGCGCCGACGGGAAGCCGGGAACGTTCGCGCCCGACATCGACGACGTGCGGTACTGGGCGGCCGGGGACCTGGCCGCCGGGCCGAGCAGCGGCTCGTACCCCGTGAAGGGGATGCTGATCGTGCCGGCGTCCACCGCCTCGGTGGCGGGCGTGGCGCTGGGGCTTTCGAAGGACCTGCTCCAGCGGGCGGCGAGCGTGACGCTCAAGGAGCGGCGGCCGCTGGTGGTCGCGGTGCGGGAGACCCCGCTGAACGGGCAGACGCTCAAGCATCTGGTGGCGCTGGACGAGGCGGGCGCCGTGGTGCTGCCCGCCTCTCCGGCGTTCTACGCGGGGGCGACGCACATCCAGGATCTGGTGGACTTCGTCGCCGGGCGGGTGCTCGACGCGGCAGGGGTGCCGCACCGGCTGTACCGCCGTTGGGAGGGGGAGCTCGGTGGAGCTGCCTCCCGGGAGGGCTAGCGCTTCTCGGCGGCGCGCTTCTTGGCGGCGCGGCGGGCGGAGGCGGACGGACGGTGGGCACGCGAGCGGTTGGCCATCTCCTGCAGCTCGCGCATACGGGCATGGGCCATCTCGATCGTGTACACGGTGAACACCACTCCTGAAAGATCGTCTTTGTTCAATTGAAAGATTCACAGGGTGTCGACCCCTGTGTACCTTAGATTCTATACCTAAACTCGCGGTATCGCTGGACAATGGAAGGCTTCATACCTATGGACGCCGTGGACAGGCAGCTCATCCAGGCTCTGCGCGAGAACGGCAGGGCTTCGTACGCCGAACTCGGCCGGCTCGTCGGGCTCTCCGGCCCCTCCGTCACCGACCGCATCAACCGTCTGGAGGCGGCCGGAGTCATCACCGGCTACCGCGCGACGGTCGACGCGGCCTCGCTCGGCCTCGGCGTCACCGCCCTCATCGGCATCTCGCTCTCCGACGCCGCCGACCACGAGGACGTGGCCCGCCGGCTGAAGGACCTCGCCGAGATCGAGGACTGCTGGTTCATCGCCGGCGACGACTCGTACATGCTCAAGGTCCGGGTCAGCGACGTCGACGGGCTGGAGAAGACCATCCGCCGGCTCTCCGGCACCAAGGGCGTCTCCCGTACCCGTACGACGATCGTGCTCTCCACCAAGTGGGAGAACCGGGTCGGGGATCTGCCCGAGGAGGGCTGAGAGTACGGTGGGTGGAGCCTGAAATCGTCAGACATGGGAGGCGGCCGCATGGACGCGGGACTCAAGCGCGAGCTGGAGCAGAAGGTCCGTTCCGGAGAGCGGCTGAGCCGCGAGGACGGCATCGCTCTGTACGAGTCCGACGACCTGGCCTGGCTCGGCGGCCTGGCCCACGAGGTCCGGACCCGCAAGAACGGTGACGTCGTCCACTTCAACGTCAACCGCCACCTCAACATGACGAACGTGTGCACCGCGTCCTGTGCGTACTGCTCGTTCCAGCGCAAGCCGGGCGAGAAGGACGCGTACACGATGCGCATCGAGGAGGCCGTCCGCCTCGCCAAGGCGATGGAGAACGAGAACCTCACCGAGCTGCACATCGTCAACGGGCTCCACCCCAACCTGCCCTGGCGCTACTACCCGCGCTCGCTCTCCGAGCTGAAGAAGGCGCTGCCGAACGTCTCCCTCAAGGCCTTCACCGCCACCGAGATCCACCACTTCGAGACCATCTCGGGCATGTCGGCCTCCGACATCCTCGACGAGCTGATCGAGGCCGGCCTGGAGTCCCTCACCGGCGGTGGCGCGGAGATCTTCGACTGGGAGGTCCGCCAGCACATCGTGGACCACCGCACCCACTGGGAGGACTGGTCCCGGATCCACCGCCTGGCGCACTCGAAGGGTCTGAAGACCCCGAGCACGATGCTGTACGGGCACATCGAGGAGCCCCGGCACCGGGTCGACCACGTGCTGCGGCTGCGTGAACTCCAGGACGAGACCGGCGGCTTCCAGGTCTTCATCCCGCTGCGCTACCAGCACGACTTCGTCGACATGCAGGACGGCAAGGTCCGCAACAAGCTCCAGGCGCGCACGACGATGGCGACCGGCGCGGAGGCGCTGAAGACCTTCGCCGTCTCCCGCCTCCTCTTCGACAACGTGCCGCACGTCAAGGTCTTCTGGGTCATGCACGGCGTCCAGACCGCCCAGCTCGCGCTCCAGCACGGCGCCGACGACATGGACGGCTCGGTCGTCGAGTACAAGATCACGCACGACGCCGACAACTACGGCACGCCGAACAAGCTGGGCCGCGAGGACCTCCTCGAGCTGATCCGTGACGCCGGCTTCCGTCCGGTGGAGCGCAACACCCGGTACGAGATCATCCGCGAGTACCCGGGACCGGACGCGGACCGCCGCGAGTCGCCCCAGCCGATGCGGGTCTGACCCCATGAGCCTCACCTTCGCACTCGACCCGCCGGTCACCCCCGCGCTGCGTGACGGCGTCCTGCGCCTGTGGGCGGACGTCTCCAACGCGGGCGGGGCCGTCGGCTTCGTCCCGCCGGTCGACGCGGACACGATCCGGCCCGAGCTCGTCAAGCACCTCGCCGCGATGGCCGAGGGCCGGATGCGGCTGGTCGTCGGGTACGAGGAGGACGGCACCGTCGCCGCCACCACCTTCGTCGCGTACAACACGCACCGGCTGATGACGCACTGGGTCTGGCTCTACACGGTCATGGTCCACCCCTCCCACCAGGGCAAGGGGTACGGCCGCGACCTGATGGCCGCCGTCGAGGACGCGGTCCGCGGCTTCGACGGGATCGAGGCGATCCGGCTCACCTGCCGCGGCGGTACCGGCGTCGACCGCTTCTACGGCTCCTGCGGCTACAAGGAGGTCGGGCGGGTGCCCGGCGCGATCCGGGTGGCCGAGGGTGACGACCGCGACGACATCTTCATGCTGCTCCCCCTGCATTGATCACGTTTGTCCCATGCTTCACTGGTGGGGCGAAACGAACAGACAGAGAAAGGGGCCGTCGTGGCCGCGAACGGAACGGGTGCTGCGACCCTCCGCTACACCCTCATGCGCCTCGGCGTCTTCGTCGGCTGCTTCTTCGTCCTCTGGGGCCTGGTCTACGTCGGCGTGCTGCCCCGCGGCCTCGGCGACTCGAACCTGCTCTGGGTGCTCCTCCTCGCCATCGTGATCTCCGCGCCGCTCAGCTTCGTGCTGCTGCGGGGGCAGCGGGACGCGATGTCCGAACAGATCGTGGCCAAGGTGGACCGGGCGAAGGACCGTCTGGCGGAGAACCGGTCGCGCGAGGACGCGTAAGGTCCGGGTAAGTTTCATCACAGTACAAACACCCCGGTCAGGAGCTTCGAAGGCTCCTGACCGGGGTGTTCTGCGTTTCGGAGGCAGGGAACGCTCTCGGCATCTCAAAGAAGGGCTTTGAGGTTCTCAAAGTTCAAGTGTTAACGTACCTGCCATGACGACAGCACTGCGCCTTCCCGATGCCGCGAGCACCCCGCTCGTGGCGCGCCTGCATGTCGATCTGTGCCGCTGTATGTCCGCGGTCTGTTGCCGCGAGCTCTGACCCCGGCATCATGCGGCGGTACCGCAAGAACGCGTGTGTACCGCACCCCCGTCCCCGTATTACCCCGATACGCACCGCTGGAGTGTGTCTGTGTCCGCGTCCGCGTCCACGCCCGAGGCGAAGTCCCCGACTTCCTCCCGAATACCCAAGATCCCCTTCTGGGCCCAGATCGTCGCCGGTCTCGTGCTCGGTGTCCTGCTCGGCTGGCTCGCCCGCAGCCAGGACATCAGCTGGCTGAAGGAGACTCTCGGCCAGGTCGGCGACATCTTCGTCCAGCTCCTGAAGCTGGCCGTCGCCCCCCTCGTCTTCTTCGCGATCCTGGTGTCGATCACCAACCTGCGCAAGGTCAACAACGCCGCCCGGCTGGCCGCCCAGACCCTGGTCTGGTTCATGATCACCTCGCTGATCGCGGTCGGCATCGGCCTCGCGATCGGCCTGATCACCAACCCGGGCGCCGGCACCGGCCTCACCCCGCAGGACGGCGAGCTGCCGAAGCGCGAGGGCACCTGGATCGACTTCCTGACCGGGATCATCCCGTCCGACGTCATCACGCCCTTCACCGAGCTGAACGTCCTCCAGATCGTCTTCATGGCCGCCGTCGCCGGCATCGCCGCGCTGAAGCTCGGTGACCGCGCCAAGCCGATCCTCGCCCTCTCCGAGTCGGTCCTGGAGCTGCTCCAGAAGGCCCTGTGGTGGGTCATCCGCCTCGCTCCCATCGGCACCGTCGGCCTCATCGGCTTCGCCATCGCCGACTACGGCTGGGAGCTGATCGGCAAGTACGCGACCTTCACCGCCGACGTCTACATCGGCTGCGCCCTGGTCCTCTTCGGCGTCTACCCGCTGCTGCTCGCGACGGTCGCCAAGGTCAACCCGATCCAGTTCTTCAAGGGCGCCTGGCCGGCCATCCAGCTGGCCTTCGTCTCCCGCTCCTCCGTCGGCACGATGCCGGTCACCCAGAAGGTCACCGAGCGCCTCGGCGTCCCGAAGGAGTACGCCTCCTTCGCGGTCCCGTTCGGCGCCACGACCAAGATGGACGGCTGCGCCGCGATCTACCCGGCGCTCGCCGCGATCTTCATCGCGCAGATCTTCGACGTGCAGCTGGGCATCCAGGACTACCTGCTGATCGCCTTCGTCTCGGTCGTCGGCTCCGCGGCCACCGCGGGCCTCACCGGCGCGACGGTCATGCTGACCCTGACCCTCTCCACGCTGGGCCTCCCGCTGGAGGGCGTGGGTCTGCTGATGGCGATCGACCCGATCCTGGACATGATCAGGACGGCGACGAACGTCGCCGGTCAGGCGCTGGTCCCGGTCGTCGTCGCGGCCCGCGAGAAGATCCTGGACGTCGACGCGTACAACTCCGCGTCGTCCTCCCCGATCGAGGACCGCGAGCCTGCCCTCGCCGCGTAACGCTCAGGCGCGCAGCCTGCTTGATGCCCATGCCCCCGGTCACGGGGGTGTGGGCATCGCGCGTTGGGGGGCCTGTTTTTCGGGGGCAGGCGCGATGTTGTCGGCTGCGGTCGACCAGGTGATGCCGTTCGCGTTCTGGATGTGGGCGATACGGATGCGTCGGCCGCCGTGCATCTCGTGGACGACGGCCGTCAACTCCCCTTCGCCCCGGCTCGCGATGTCGCGGACCATGTGGTGAAGGAGAGGGTGGTCCTCCCGGCCTTCGGCGTCCACCGGGTTCACTGCCCCGGCTCCTCGTGGGTGTCGGGCCACCGCTCGAGAAACTTCTGCCATCCGGCCTCGGCGCGAGCAAGGAGGGCCGGGCTCAAGCCCGTCAGTGTTGCAGGAGTGCCCGGCTGCTGTTCATCGGTGTCCGATGTCTCCATGGCCGTACCTTAAGCGTAAGCCGCCTTAAGCGGCAAGCGCTTAAGGCTTGGCTGGTGCGACCCAATGGGCAAGTAAGGTCGCACCACACCAGCGAGTTGGAGGTAGGAGCATGTCGGGCGACGCGTGGATCAGTGAGACCGCGCCGTACCTGGCCCCGCGCGAACCTGGCCAGAGTGACGCATGGACCGATGAGGCCGATCGCCGGGGGCGCCGTGGCGGTCAGCGGCTGCTCCAGGCGGGCGAAGTGCATGCCCCAGACGCTGTCCGAGCCGCACTGCAGTTGGCTGCCGGTGAGCATGTGATCGTCAGGCGCCGGCTGATCCTGCTCGATGACCAGCCCGTGGAGTTGGCCGACTCCTACTACCCCCTCGCCATCGCCGGCGGCACGCCGCTCGCGGAACAGCGGAAGGTACCCGGTGGTGCCGTCAGCTTGCTCAGAGACTTGGGGTACACCGGCGCCGAGGTCGTGGAGGACGTCAGTGCCGCCCTCGCCACAGCCGACGAGTGCGAGCACCTGGGCCTGCCCGCGGGGAGCGCCGTCATGCACCTGCTCCGCTTGACGCGGACCGCCGACGGGACCCCGATGGAGGTCTCCCTGATGACCATGCCGGCCGACCGGCACCTCACGTACCGGCTCGGAAGGCAGGGAGCGTGATGGCCAGAGAGTTCAAGGACGCGAGATCTCCGCACCAGAAGATCGCTGCGGAGATCCGGCGGCAGATCGCCCGCGGAGAACTCCCTCCGGGCAGCAAGCTGGGATCGACGGCCGAGCTGATGGAACAGTACGGCGGCGTCGCCAACACCACTGTCCAGAAGGCTCTCCAGATGCTGAAGGCGGAGGGTCTGCTGGAAGGGCTCGCCGGCCGGGGCGTCTATGTGCGGCAGCACGTACAGCAGGCCATCGAGCCGATGCTCTACATGAAGTCGGCGGGCCCGGGCGAGCCCTACCCGTGGATGTCCGAGGCCGCGAAACGGCAACAGGCCGGCCGGTCACAGCTTCTCGACGTCGACGTCGTCGTCCCGCCGCAGGAAGTGGCCGAGGCCCTGGGGCTGGAGGACGGCGAGCGAGCCGTGCTCCGCAAACAGGTTCTGTTCCTGGACGAGGAGCCGACGGAACTCACGAGGTCGTACTACCCGCTGAGCCTGGTCGAGGGCACGGCAGTGCTGGAGACGAGGCGCATCCGTGGCGGTACGCCGGCGCTGCTCGACTCCCTCGGATTTCCCCCACGAGAGTTCGTCGACGAGCTGTCGTCGGAGATCCCGACGGAAGAGGAGGTCGTCGCGCTGGAGCTGCCGAAGGACATGCCGGTCCTGCTCGCCTTCCGGGTGGTCTATTCCGACGACCGGCGCCCGATCGAGGTCACGCTGATGACGAAGGCGGCGCATCGCTACAGGATGCGGTACAGGTCGATCGTGGAGTAGCTGAAGGCCGGCCGGTGCGGCCCGGTCCTCGCCGCCGCCGTCGAGGACCGCATCGTGGCGGATCTCAACCAGGCCTCCGGGGCGCGTCGTTACGCGCTCCGGTCGCGCGGGGTTCATCAGGAAAAGGAACGGGAGAGAACCCTTCCAACCAGCCCCCCCCGACCCCCCAACTGCCCACGTCACACGAACGGGTGACGCAGTGTCGGGAACGTGGATCGGTGCGGTACGGTCTGCCGCAACAACGGCATATGCAACTCGGCCCCCGGCAGGACGGCAATCCTGACCGAGGGCCTACCGATCAGGAAGTCGACACCTTCCCAATGGCTGAACCGCAGTCTAACGCGGCCGTGTCCGCGCATCCCGTGTCCCACGTGATTCCCGAGGGCGCGCCCCGGTCCGGTGTGATCCACATCCGGCACCGCCACACCGAACGCTTCACGGTCGTCGGCAACCACCTCGCCCAGCACGAGGAGCTCTCCGCCGCCGCGATCGGGCTCGCCGTGTACATCCAGTCGCTTCCGGACGGGGTCTCCGTGACCGCCAAGGCGCTCGCGCTGCGATTCCGGGAGGGCGAGAGGACCGTCCGCCGGGCGCTCAACGAGCTGGAGAGTACCGGGTACCTGGCCCGCCCCCGACTCCCCGTCGGCGGCGGCAAGTTCGCCACCCGCACGCTCTCGTACGACAAGCCCGGCATCGCACCCGAGGCGGACTCCGCTCCCGAGCCGGATCCCGAACCCGACCGCGAGCCCGAGCCCGAGCCCGATCCCCACCCCGAGCCGGACCGTGTTGCCGGGCGGAAGCCCGGTCCCTCGCCGAAGGCTGCCTGCCCGAGGCCGGTGGTGCCCCGGGCGCACACGCCTGTCCGGCCCGCTCCCAGCGGCCCCGCCGCCGATCTCCTCGTCCGGCTCCGGCTCTCGGACCCCCGTCTGCTGCTCTCCGCCGGGGACGTCGAGCGGCTCTCTCCCGCCGTCGAGACCTGGCTGGACCGCTCCGTGTCCCCCGGCCAGATCGCCCGCACCCTCACCGCGAACCTGCCGCCGGAGCCCGTCCCCATCCATCACCCGGCGCGTTTCCTGGAGTACCGCCTCACGACCTTGCTGCCGCCGCCACTCCCCGTCGCACCCGCGCCGCCGCCCGGTCCGCCGCCCCTGACCACCTGCGACGGCTGTGAACGCGCCTTCCGCAGCCACGATCCCGAGGAGCGGTGCGGCGACTGCAGGGCCGCGGCCTGAGGCAACCGCACGTAGGCTCTTCCCCGGTGCAGGCGAGTGGGGTGGGAAGGGTGGCCGAGGTGGCTGGCGCGAAGGTCAAGCGGATGCCGCGGGCGGTGCGGGAGCGGCAGATGATGGACGCCGCCGTGCAGACCTTCGGGCAGCGGGGGTATCAGGCCGCGTCCATGGACGAGATCGCCGAGCTCGCCGGTGTCTCGAAGCCGCTGGTCTATCTGTATCTGAACTCCAAGGAAGAGCTCTTCACCGCCTGCATCCGGCGGGAGGCGCAGGCACTGCTCGCCGCCGTCGCCGCCGGGGTCGACGCGCGGCTGCCGGCCGAGGAGCAGCTGTGGGCCGGGCTGCTGGCCTTCTTCACGCACACCGCCGAGCACCCCGACGGGTGGGCGGTCCTGAGCCGGCAGGCGCGGACGCACGGGGAGCCGTTCGCGGGCGAGGCGGCGCGGATGCGGGACGAGATCGTGGCGTACGTGGGGACGCTGATCGGGGCCGCCGCGCGGGAGACGCACCGCGAGACGGACCGGGATCCGGAGCTGGCCGAGCGGGACGTCGCCGGGCTCTCCCAGGCGCTGGTCGGCGCGGCGGAGTCGCTGGCCTGCTGGGCCAACGAGACGCCGGGGATGACGGCCTGGGAGTCGGCGGCGACGCTGATGAACTTCTCCTGGGCCGGGCTCGGCAACCTCATGAAGAGCGAGCGCTGGTCTCCTCGTACTCCCCACTGAAGCCGCTGAAGCCGGTGAAGCCCGCCAGGTGCAGGCGGTCGCCGGAGCTCAGCTGGAAGTGGCCCTCGCCGTCGGCGCCGTGACGGACCGTGCGCGGTAGCAGGACCGGTGCCTTGAACTCTCCTCGTGCGTAAGGGAATTCACCCTCGCCGTCCCGTTCCGCCAGGCAGCGTGCGAACGTCCACATGCCGTGCGCCACCGTCCTCGGGAAGCCGAAGGCCCGGGCGGTGAGCGGGTGGAGGTGGATCGGGTTCCGGTCGCCGGAGACGGCGGCGTAGCGGCGGCCCAGGTCCGGGGGGAGGTGCCACTCCGTGGTCGTGGGCAGGGGCGGGGGCAGGAGCGGGGTCTGCGGGGGCCGGGTGTCCCCCGTGCGTGCGTGGCGCGCCAGGTAGCCGCTCGCCGACTCCCACACGAGGCGGCCGTCGAGGCGTGCCTCCGTCACCATCGTGACCTCGGTGCCCCGGCGGTGGGGCCTCGTCTCCCGTGCGTACACGGTGAGTTCGGGGCGGTCGGCCGCCGTGAGCGGGGCGTGCCGGGTGATCGTGATCCAGGTGTGGACGAGCCCGAGCAGAGGGAGCGGGAAGTCCCGGCGGCTCATCAGCCGCATCGCCGACGGGAAGCCGAGGACGTGGGGGTAGGTCAGGGGGAGCGGTCCGCCGGTGCGGTACGGGAAGCCGCAGAGGCGGGCGTAGGCGGCGAGGCGGTCCTCGTCGACGCGCAGCGGGCCGCGTGTGATCCGGGTCCGGGGCGGCGGGGTGTCCGGGCGGGCCCGGGTGAACGGGGCGCGGGTCACGGCGCCGGCCAGGGCGAGGAGGTCCGTCAGCGCGTCACGCGTGGCCATTGTCCCAACTCCCTGCCCGGTCTTAGATTTACTGAAAAGTAAGGTTACTCGTACGTCAGTAGCCGGTGTCCATCCCGACGGCCGAGGAGCCGCACGTGCCCGACAACGAGCCGCAGCCGTACGTCACCGTCGTCGCCGGAAGGGTGCGCGAGGCCTCCGTGCCCCCGCTCGCTCCCCCGGTCCGGCGCGGCTCGCTCGCCGACATCCCCTACGACAACGCCCGAGCCGAGCCGGGTGCCGTCGTCTTCGGGCGCAAGCGGTCCGGCGGCGGGCGCAAGGGGACCGACGGCACCTGGGAGGACGTCACCGCCTCCGCCTTCGCCGCCGAAGTCCACTCCGTGGCCAAGGGGTTGATCGCCGCGGGCCTGCGCCCCGGGGACCGGCTCGCCCTGATGGCCCGTACCACCTACGAGTGGACCCTTCTCGACTTCGCCGCCTGGGCCGCCGGGCTGATCACCGTCCCCGTCTACCCCACCTCCTCCGCCTTCCAGACCCGCTGGATCCTCCAGGACTCCGGCGCGACCGCCTGTGTCGTGGAGGACACCGCCCTGGGCCGGATGGTCTCCGCCGAGCGCCGCGGGCTGCCCGGCCTCGCCCACCTCTGGGTCCTCGACGCCGGCGCCGTCGACCAGCTGCGCAAGGCCGGGGCGCACGTCCCCGACGAGGCCGTGACCGCCCGCCGCGGCCTGCTCACCCCCGAGACCATCGCCACCCTCGTCTACACCTCGGGCACCACCGGCCGCCCCAAGGGCTGCGCCCTGACCCACGCCAACTTCTTCGCCGAGGTCGACAACGCCATCGCGTTCCTCCACCCCGTCTTCCGGGAGGTCAGCAAGGAGGTCCCGGCGACCCTGCTCTTCCTGCCCCTCGCGCACGTCTTCGGCCGGATGGTCGCGATCGGCTGCGTGCGGGCGCGGGTACGGCTCGGGCACGCGCCGTCCATCGAGAACGGCGACCTGCTCGCCGACCTGGCCGGCTTCCGGCCCACGTTCCTGCTGGCCATCCCGTACGTCCTGGAGAAGGTGTACAACTCCGCCCGGGCGACGGCGGAGCGGAGCGGCCGGGCCGGCTCCTTCGACCGCGCGGCCCGCGTCGCCCGTCGGTACGGGCACGAGGACGAACCCTCGCTGGGGCTGCGCGCCGCACGGGCGCTGTACGACCCGCTGGTCTACCGGCGGATCAGGGACGCGCTCGGCGGCCGGGTCCGGCACGTGATCTGCGGCGGGTCGCCGCTGGGGACGCGGCTCTCGGAGTTCTACTCGGGCGCGGGCATCGAGGTCTACGAGGGGTACGGCCTGACGGAGACCTGCGCCGCCGCGACGGTCACCCCGCCGCGCCTGCCGCGCACCGGGACCGTCGGCCGGCCGCTGCCCGGCACGGCGGTGCGGATCGCCGACGACGGTGAGGTCTGGCTCAAGGGCGGCCATGTCTTCGCCGGCTACTGGGACGCCCAGCGGGGGGTCGCCCTGCCCTACACCGACGAGGGCTGGTTCCCGACCGGGGACCTGGGCGCGCTGGACGAGGACGGCTATCTGCGGATCACCGGCCGTACGAAGGACATCCTCATCACCTCGGCGGGCAAGAACGTCGCCCCCGCACCCCTGGAGGACTGGATCCGTGCCCATCCCCTGGTCGGCCAGTGCATGGTCCTCGGCGACAACCGTCCGTACGTCACCGCGCTGCTCACCCTGGACCACGAAGGACTCGTCCACTGGCGGCGGATGCGGAAGAAGGACCACATCGCGCTCCGTGAGCTCGCGCGGGACGAGGAGCTCCTCGCCGCGCTCCAGCGCGCCGTGGACGACGCCAACCGGCTGGTGTCACGGGCCGAGGCGGTCCGCGCATTCCGCGTCCTGACCGCCGAGTGGTCCGAGACCAGCGGTCATCTGACGCCCTCGCTGAAGCTGAGGCGGGGCGCGGTGCTGCGTGACTTCGCCCGAGAGATCGAGGAGATGTACGGGGGCGAGGGCGCGGCGGTCACACCATGAGGCTCACTTCGTGGATCTCGTCGGCGGCGTGCCCGGTGCGGGCGTGAATGCGCTGGACCGCCTCGGGCGAGGGCCCGTGGGAGAGGCAGTAGACCGTGCCGGACTCCGGGTCGGCCCAGGCCTTCTCGAAGTGGACGCCCTCGTCCTTCTCGATCGCGAGGTCGGCCGCGTGCGCTTCCCGCAGCTGGTCGGCGGTGATCCCCACCATGTTCCGGTGGACATCCATGTACGTACCCATGGTTCTCACACCTCCTCCTCTCATGGTGCGCCCCGGTCGCCCGTCACGGCCAGAGCAGCTCGGTGATCCAGCCGCCTGTCTCCCGGCGGTAGCGCAGGCGGACGTGGCGCCGCCGCTCGTCGCCCTGGAAGAACTCGACCTCGGCCGGTTCCAGGACGTAGAGCGTCCAGCTCTCGGCGTGGGCGCCCGGCTCCGCCTCCGCCCGCCGCCAGGCCGCCTCGCTCACCCGGCGCAGCTCCTCCAGCGACCCCAGCACCTCGCTCTGCCGGCCCACGAGCGCCGAGGCCAGCGCCCCGGTCGTGCGGGCGTGCAGGTCGGCGTACGCCTCGTCCCGCGGCGATGCCGAGACCCGGCCGCGGACCCGGACCTGGCGGCCCTGGCGCGGCCAGTAGAAGCCGAGCGCGGCCTCGGGGCGGGCGGCGAGCTGGCGGCCTTTCGCACTGGTGGCGTGCGAGGCGAAGTGCCAGCCGCGCTCGTCGGCGCCGTGGAGCATCACCGTACGGACGTCGGGCCGTCCGTCCTCGTCCACGGTCGCCAGGGACATGGTGTGCGGCTCGGCCTGCCCGGCCCCGGCCGCCGACACGAACCAGTCGTGGAAGAGGGGCAGGGGCTCGTCGGGCGCGGTCCCGGGATCGAAGACGGGCAGTTCGGTCTCCCAGACCCGCAGGGAACGGAGGGCGCGGTCGAAGTCGCTCATGCGGAGACCTTAGGCCGGAGCGTCGGCGCCGCGACGCCCCGGCCTCAGGTCGTCAGAACCCGGCCTCGTAGAAGAGGTCGT
This sequence comes from Streptomyces sp. NPDC012508, assembly GCF_042902595.1. NCBI lineage: Bacteria > Bacillati > Actinomycetota > Actinomycetes > Kitasatosporales > Streptomycetaceae > Streptomyces > Streptomyces sp. NPDC012508. The sequence continues at coordinate 290,805 of NZ_JBIBEO010000011.1, read as the reverse complement.
CCAGGAGCACGCCGTTGGACTTCCTGCTCTTGAAGGGCGCGGTCCGGTCGCCGGTGCCCGCGTAGAAGTACGACCCGGCGCCGGTGGCGGCCCCCCGCTTCAGCGCGAGCAGGTCGGGACGGCCGTCGCCGTTGCCGTCGCCGATCCCGATGATGTCGTTGTACGTGTTCCAGCCGCTGCCGATCCGCGTCCGGGCGGTGAAGGTGCCGTCACCCTTGCCCAGGTACAGCCAGAGGACACCGTCCTTGTCCCGCGCGACGAGGTCGCCGGCGGCGCCGCCGGCGAGGTTGCCGGTGGCGGTGAGCTGGTTGTAGATCCCCCATCCGGTGCCGATCTTCTTCCGCGCGGAGAACGGGGCGCCGGCGTTGCCCGTGCCGGGGTAGAGCCAGAGGACGCCCGCCTTGTCGGTGGCGACCAGGTCGGCCTTGCCGTCGTTGGTCAGGTCGCCGCCGCCCGCGAGCTGGTCGTAGACCTGCCAGCCGCCGCCGATCTTCGTCCGGGTGAGGAGCGGCTTCGTTCCCGCGCCGGTGCCCTGGTAGAGCCAGAGTGCCCCGCTCCTGTCCCGGGCGATCGCGTCGCTCACGGACGTGCCCGCCACGTTGCCGACGGACTCCATCCGGTCGTAGATCTGCCAGCCGCCGCCGACGTTCCAGGCACCCGTGTGGACGAGGTTGTCGCCCGCCTCGGACAGGTGCGTCCCGACGCGGATGAGGGCCCCCGACGTGTCGCGGACGAAGACGTCGGGCGTCCCGTTGTCGTCGTGGTCGTGCGGGGCGACGGGGCGGGTCACGGTGAACCGTCCGGTGGCCGTCAGCTCCGGGCCGATGCCGTCGTCCGGCCGCGCGGTGAGCTCCCAGGTGTACTCACCGTTGAGGGCGGGGCTCGCGGAGTCGGGGGACGACAGGTCCTTGCCGTTCCAGTGGAGGCTGACCTTGCGCGGTGCCGTGGTGGAGGTCGTCGTCTGGACGAGCTGCCACTGCCGGCGCTGGCCCGTCCGTACGTGGACCAGCGTCGCCCACACGTACGCGTCGCTCCGGGACAGGTCCCAGCTCAGGTCGACGCCCTTGGCGAGCTGTTCACCGGTGATCACGGACGGGACGGTGCTGCCGAGGAGGGTCACGGCGGTCGCCTGACCGGTCGGCGCGACCAGGGTGGCGGCCGGCTTCCCGTCCGCGCCCAGGGCCACCCGGTAGAGGCCGTCGCCCTTGGCAAGGGTGCCGCCCCGCACCATCAGGGAGCCGTCCGGGGCGGGGACGGAGGAGGAGAGGTGGGTGAGCAGCTCGACGGTCTCACCGGTCTCGGCCGACTCGGCGGTGAGGGGCCGTGGCGGCGTGGCTGTTCCTCCTTGGTACGAGCCTCCGCCCTGGTCGAGCCGGGACGGTTCGCCGAGGGTCACCCAACCGCCCACCAGCCGGAAGTCGTCCTCGTAGTAGCCCTTCGTCCGGATCCGTCTGGTCTCGGTCGAGCCGCGCCGTGCCGCGCCGATCACCCGCTCCCCGTCCACCCACTCGTGCCATGCCACATGCGTTCCGGAGACGGCTGCCTCCCACAGGCGGGCGGGAGAGCCGGCCTGGACGTGGGTGGACACGACGGCGGCCGTGGCGAGATCGACGACGGCCTTGCCACGGATCTCGTTCAGGCCGAGCCCGCAGTCGAACACGGCGGTGTCCTTGGAGTACGCCGTCCCGTTGAGGTCGCAGGCCCCCTGCGGCATGCCGGTCACCGGGCGGTCGGTGACGGAGCCGCCCTCCACGGTGATGAGGTGCGGGAGCCAGCCCCCCTCCGGGGAATCCACGAGGACGATCAGCGTCGAGCCGACCGCGCCTGCGAACCAGTAGCCGTCGCCCAGTTCGTCGAGGTCCACCTCGACCGGAGCGGCCGAAGGAGCGGCCATGTCGTGGATCCTCAGGACCCGGTTGTCCATCGGGTCGGCCTCGTCGCCCGTCACCACGAAGTCCGAGACCCCGCCGGTCACGAACGCGGCGGCGGGCAGCACGGCCGAGGTGCCGTCCGCGTACCGCGTCCAGCGGTACTCGGGAGCGGCGGAGTTGGTCTTCGACAGGAAGCCGGTGGTGCCGGCGCTGACGATCTCCGCGTTCAGCGGGAACCGTACGGCGGTCTCCTGCGGCGTCGTGTCGGCGGTGGTGGCCGGAGCGGCGGCCACGGCCGAAGGCGCGGCCAGGGTCCCCGCGGTGGCCGCGAGGACGGCGGTGACGGCCAGGGCCGTCAGGCGGCGGCCGTGTCTGTGCGCGTTCTTCAAGATTCTTCCTCCCCTAGAGCGCAGGACAGTAGCGGGTACTTTCGGCCGACTTCCTGTCGGGGGAGGGTTCTTTCCCGTCGCGCACCGCTGCCCGTCCGTCAGGCCGTGACGCTCCGTCGGCCGTCCCCGTACTCCTTCAGCGGGACGGCGTTCGCCGCGCGCTGGATCTCGTCGCGGATCTTCTTCGCGATCAGCTTCTTCCAGGGCGTGCGGGGGAGGGTGCGCACCATCAGCATGCGCAGGGCGATCTTCCAGCGGGAGGAGACCGTCATCTCCTTCGCGAAGCCGGCCGCGAACCGCTGGTTCAGCTCCACGCCCGGCCGCATCACGCGCTCGTAGGCCTCGAAGGCCGTGCGGTGGTCGCCGTGTGCCGCGGCGAGTTCGCCCGCGAGGACGTATGCGCCGGTGAGGGCGAGGCCGGTGCCCTGGCCCGAGGCGGGGGAGGCGCAGTGGGCGGCGTCGCCGACGAGGACGACCCGGCCGCTCGACCAGCGGTCCATCTCGATGAGCGCGATCGCGTCGAGGTAGAAGTCGCCGGCGCCGGCCGCGTCGGCGATCAGCCGCGGGATCTCCCAGTCGTCGCCCGCGAAGGCTTCGGCGAGCAGCCGCTTCTGGGCGTCCGTGTCCCGCTGGTCGTAAGGCAGTTCCTCGGGCGCGGCGAAGACGAAGCAGTTCTTCGCCGTGTGCGCCTGCTCGCCCGCCGTGCTGTAGACGGAGACCAGCTTGTCCGGGCGGGCGTGGTAGGTCTCCCAGCGCGTGAGGCCCAGGCGGTTGGGGCCGGTGAAGATCGAGATGTACGCGCCCAGGTACCGCCGGAAGCGCCGCTCGTCGCCGAAGGCGAGGCGCCGGGTGGAGGAGTGCATGCCGTCCGCACCGACGACCAGGTCGAAGCGCCGGCGCCGTCCGCTCTCGAAGGTGACGTCGACGCCGTCGCCGTCGTCGTGCAGGGCGGTGACGGAGTCACCGAAGACGTACTCGACGTCCTCGCGGGTCCGCTCGTACAGGATCCGGGCGAGGTCGCCGCGCATGATCTCGTCGTCCTGCTCGGCCCGGCCGCCGAAGATCTCCGCGGGCATCCGGCCGACCGTGCGGCCCCGGGCGTCGACGTACGAGCCGCCCTCCATGTCGGTGGACCGGGCGCGGATCTCGTCGAGGATCCCCATCCGGCGGCAGACCTCGACGGCGGTGCCGCGGATATCGACCTTGTAGCCGCCGGTGCGGAGTCCGGGGGCGCGCTCGACGACGGTCGGGGTGAAGCCGTGGCGGTGGAGCTGGAGGGCGAGGGCCGGTCCGGCGACCGAGGCGCCGGAGATGAGGACCGTCCTGCTCGCGGGCGTGTGCGTCATGGCGGGACTCCTCGTCGGGTGGGTGCGGAGCCGCGCCGGCCCCGCGCCCATGACTATACGGATGTCCTACACGCTTGTCTATTACGGCTGTATAGATCCCGGTGGTGAGGGCTCAGCCCCGGCCCAGCGCCACCGGTTCAGTCCCGGCCGAGCACCACCGTTCCCGAGGAGCAGAACCAGCCCCCCGTCCCCGACGCCACCGCCAGCTCCGGCAGGCTGCCGTCCGGCCGGCGCACCTGGAGTCCCGGCGCCTCCCCGCGTAGTTGCCGTACCGCCTCCACCAGCAGGAACAGCCCCCGCATCCCCGGGTGGCAGGCCGAGAGCCCGCCGCCGTCCGTGTTCACCGGCAGGCGGTCCTTCTCCTCGACGAACGGCCCGCCCTCGCCCTTCGCGCAGAAGCCCAGGTCCTCCAGCGTCACCAGCGTCATGTACGTGAAGGCGTCGTAGATCTCCGCGAGGTCGATGTCCTCCGGCCGCACCCCCGCCCGCTCGAACGCGAGCCGGCCGCTGACCGCCGCCGGGGAGACCGTGAAGTCCTCCCACTCCGACATCGTGGTGTGCGAGACGTGCTCACCCGTGCCGAGGATCCACACCGGCGCCTTCGCCGTGTCCGGTACGTACTCCTCGGCGGCGAGCAGCACCGCGCAGCCGCCGTCGCTGCGGATGCAGCAGTGGAGCTTGGTGAACGGGTCGGCGATCATCGGGCCGCCGAGCACCTCGTCGACCGTGATCGGCTCGCGGAACATCGCCTCCGGGTTGAGCGCGGCGTTCGCCCGCGCCTGGACGGCGACCCCGGCGAGCTGCTCCAGGGTCGTCCCGTACTGGTGCATATGGCGGCGGGCGGCCATCGCGTACTTGGCGATCAGGGTGTGGCCGTAGGGGACCTCGAACTGCAGAGGCCCGCGCGCCCCGAACGAGAGGTTCGAGGTGCGCCGCCGGGCCTTGATGTCGGCGCGGGCGGTCGAGCCGTAGACGAGCAGGACGGCGTTGGCGTGGCCCGCGGCGATGGCGTCGGCCGCGTGCGCGGCCATGACTTCCCAGGTGGCGCCGCCGACGGCGGTCGAGTCCACCCAGCGGGGGCGCAGGCCCAGATACTCGGCGACCTCGACGGGTGCCAGGGTGCCGAGTCCCGCCGAGGCGAGCCCGTCGATCACCGAGCGGTCGAGTCCGCTGTCCGCGAGGGCGCGGCGCGCGGCCTGGGCGTGCAGAGTGTAGGGAGTGGCCTCGTCGACCCGGCCGCAGTCGGAGAGGGATATGCCGACGACGGCGACGCGGCGCCCGGCGCGGTCGCGGTTCCGTGAAGTGGTGGGCATGAATCTGACGGTACATCAGATATGGAGAATCGGATGGCGAGAAGCACGGCCGAAGACGTCGACTCGTACCTCGCCGAGATCGTGGAGCCGGACCGGCTGACGGCACTCGTGCGGCTGCGCGAGCTCTGCCGCACCGAGCTGCACGGCTTCGAGGAGGCCATGGCCTACGGGATGCCGACATACCGGCGTCCGGGCGGCGAGCCGGAGATCGCCTTCGCCTCGCAGAAGCAGTACATCTCCTTCTATCTGATGCGGCCGGACGTCCGGGAGGGCTTCGAGGAGCGGCTCGCCGACCAGGACATGGGCAAGGGGTGTCTGCGCTTCCGGCGCCCGGAGCGCGTCGACTTCACCCTCGTACGGGATCTGCTGCGCGCCACCGCGAAAACGCCGGGCGACATCTGCTGAGCGGGTGGGGGCGCCGCGGCCGGCGTCATCGGCGGACGGTGTCGTCTTTGGGTGGCGTGGTCTCCGGACGGCGTCGTCTCCGGGCGGCACGGTCACCGGGCGGCACGGTCACCGGGCGGCGTCGCCACCGGCCACCCGCGTTCCTGCGAGATCCGCCCCTCCAGACTCTGGGTTTCTTCCTCCGCCCGCCCTAGCATGACGGGCCGTCAGATACGGAGGGGAGCTCCATGGACGCCGCCTTCACCGCGGAGCAGGACGAGATCCGCCGCACCCTGCGCGAACTGCTCGCCAAACGCTCCGGACCCGCCGAGGTCCGCGCCGCCGTCGCCACCCCCGAGGGGTACGACACCGACCTGTGGAACCGGATGTCCGGCACCCTCGGACTGCCCGGACTCGCCCTGCCCGAGGAGTACGGCGGCGTCGGCTGCGGCCCCGCCGAACTCGCCCTCGCCTGCGAGGAGACCGGCCGGGCCCTCGCCCCCTCCCCCCTCCTCGCCACCGCTCTCCTCGCCGCCCCGGCGATCTGCGCCCTCGGCGCCGAGCGGCAGCGCGCCGACCTGCTGCCACGCATCGCCGACGGCTCCCTGACCTGCGCACTCGCCGTCCCCGGCACCTCGCTGGCGCTCGCCCTCGGCCTGACGGGCGACAACCAGTCCTGGGTCGCGGGCGGCGGACGGGCCGGCGGCGTCCAGGCGCGGGCCACGGACGAGGGATGGCAGCTGTACGGGGAGGTGACGCAGGTCCTCGACGGGCACAGCGCCGGTCTGCTCGTGGTCGCCGCCCATGCCGGCGGCTTCGCGCGGAGCCGGACCCTGCTCTTCCTCGTCCGCGGGGAGGCGGCCGGACTCGTCCGCGTACGGCAGCCGACCCTGGATACGACCCGCACCCAGGCCTCGATCCAACTGCGCGATGTGGACGCCGAGTTGCTCGGCGAAGAGCCGGTCGACGTGCTCGGGACGCTCGCCGCGACCGGACGGACGGCCGCCGCGGCGCTCGCGGCCGAGGCGATCGGCGCGGCGCAGGCAGCCCTGGACCGCACGGTCGAGTACGTCGGCTCCCGCGAACAGTTCGGGCGGCCCGTCGGCTCCTTCCAGGCTGTCAAGCACCGGGTCGCCGACCTGTATGTCCAGGTGGAGGCGGCGCGCTCGCTGACGTACGGCGCGGCCCGCGAACCGGCCATCGGGGCGCTCGCCCTCGCGGCCGCCCTGGAAGCGCTGCGGACGGTCGCCGGCGAGACGATCCAGCTGCACGGCGGCATCGGCTTCACCTGGGAACACGAAGCGCATCTGTACATCAAACGGGCGACGGCCGACGAGCTGCTCTTCGGGCCCGCGCGCCGGCTGCGCGAACGGGCGGCCCAGATGACGGGCCTCTTCGGAGAGGTGGCGGCCTGATGCCCGTGGGAGTGCGTCTGATGCAGAAGGTGTCGTCCACGAGGACGTTCGCGAAGGTCGCCCCGCACTTCATCCCGGCGATGGACCGGGCCGTGCACCGGCTGACGCGCGGCAAGGTGCTGCTGAGCGCTCAGATGCTGCCCGGGGTGATCCTGACGGCGAAGGGTGCGAAGTCCGGGCAGCCCCGGGTCACCCCGCTCGCGTGCATGCCGGAGCCCGCAGGGACCTGGCTCCTGATCGGGTCGAACTTCGGGCGGGAGGGACACCCGGCCTGGACGGCGAACCTGCTGAAGCACCCCGACGCGGAGGTGAGTTGGCGCGGCGAGACGATCCCGGTACGGGCGGAGCTGCTGGCGGGGGAGGAGCGCGCGGAGGCGTGGCGCGCGGCGCTCGCCTTCTGGCCGCCGTACGCGACGTACCAGCGGCGGGTGGAGCGGGAGATCAGGCTCTTCCGCCTGACGAGGCGGTGAGCCCACCGCGACCGCCGCCGGACAGAGGAACGCCGACGGCGGTCTCACGAAGGGGACCGCCGCCGGCGCGACAGGACGGACGAGGAACGGGCGGGCGGGAGCGGTGGGCATGCCCGCGGGGCGGGCGTGCGGGGTGTGCCGGGCGTGCGGGCGCGGAAGCTACTTCGTCGGCTTCTTGCCGGTGATGCCCAGATGCACCAACAGCGCCAGATTCGGCTTCAGTTCGGCCTGCTTCACGCCCCAGGTCTGGAAGCCCTTCTGGTGGCCGGCCACCGAGGCCAGCATCGCCACCAGGGAGCCCGCCATCGCCGCGGGGCTGACGTCCTTGTCGACCTTGCCCTTCGCCTGGAGCTCCTTCACGCTGTCCGTAAGGGAGTTGGTGACGGAGTTCAGGATCTTCATGCGGATCTTGTAGAACCGTTTGTCGCCCTCCGCGGCGCCGAGGTCCACGACCCGCAGGATCGCGTCGTGCTTGCGCCAGAAGTCCAGGAAGCCCTCGACCAGTTCCTCCGAGGTCTGCCAGCCGGCCTTGCCGACCCAGGAGCGGCCGGAGACCAGCTCGGTCAACGCGGCGCCCTCCTTGGCCATTTCCTCCGCGATCTCGAGGACGGCGCCCTCGACGTCGGGGAAGTACTGGTAGAACGTCGCGGGGGAAGTGCCCGCCTTCCGGGCCACGTCGATGACCTTGACGTCCCGGTACGGCGAGGAGCTGAGCATCTCGCTGAGGCAGTCGAGCAGCTTCTGCCGCGTCGCCTGGCCGCGTCGTCCGGCCACGCGGCCGTCGACGGTGCGTACTTGTCCTGTCATGCCGTCAGCTTACCGAGGGGTGATCGGCGCGCGATTCGGCCGACTGCAAATGGGGTGCACCCGCTGTACGCCCCTCCCGGCGGCGTCCGGAGCGGCGGAAGGATCAGCTCCATTCGAAAAGGCTTATTAACAGCCTGTGGACAACTTCGGTGGACAACTCGGGGAGGGCCCCACTCGCCGCCTCCCTATATGGCGGTATGTTCGATTATGGGGCGTGCGGGGCGGGTCCCCCCGGCCTAGCGTGGAGGCATGGCCGTATTCACAGAGGGCACCCCGTGCTGGGTGGAGGCGCAGCTCCCCGATCTCGAGGCGGGCAAGCGGTTCTACGGCGAGCTCTTCGGCTGGACCTTCGACCCCGACCGCGACGAGGCCCTCAGCGACGGCAAGCGCGTAGCCGGACTCGTACCGAAGCGGGACGGCAGGATGCCCACCACCTGGACCGTCTACCTCGCCACCGAGAACGCGGGCACGCTCGCGGCCCGGATCAAGGCGGCCGGCGGTCAGATGATCATGGAGCCGTACCCGGTGGGCCCCTTCGGTGTCCTCGCGCTCGCCGCCGACCCCGGCGGCGCCGTCTTCGGGCTGCGTCAGGCCGGAGACGACGAAGGCTTCGAGAAGACGATGCTCCCCGGCTCGTTCTGCTGGATGGAGGTCTATACGAGGGAGCCGGACGCGGTCGACACCTTCTACGCCTCCGTCTTCGGCTACCTCGGCCGCCAGGTGGACGCGGACGAGGAGGGCAGGGAAGGCGGCTTCGACTACCGCGTCTGGTCCCCGCCCGGCTCCCGCCCCGGCGACGACACCGCCTTCGGCGGCCGGGCCGTCCTCACCGACGCCTTCCCGGCCGAGATGCCGGGGCACGTCCTCCTCTACTTCGCCGTCGCCGACTGCGACGCGGCCTGTGCGACCGCCGTCGACCTCGGCGGCCGGATCACGAACCCGCCCTTCGACACCCCGCACGGCCGCATCGCCGTCCTCCACGACAACCAGGGCGCCCGCTTCGCGGTCCTGGCGGAGCCGTCGGACGGACCGTCGGACGGACCGGCGGCCGAGTCGTCGACCGAGTCACCCCCCGAGTCGTCGACCGAATCGGTGGGCGACGAACCCGCCGAATCGGCCGAAAGGGCTACCTCCGCGTCCGACGATATGCACTAGGACACCCCGATCCGCCCCCGGGTTCGCAACCGTCGCCTCGGACAGGAAGAATCAGGGCCACGGGGCCGTATTCTCATGGCCCGTACGGGGAGGTGGCAGGCAAGTGGAGCAGCTGACGCAGCACGACCCGAGACGGATCGGGCCCTTCGAGGTGCTGGGCCGGCTCGGTGCAGGTGGCATGGGTCTCGTCTATCTCGCGCGCTCGGCGTCCGGGCGGCGCGTGGCGATCAAGACCGTGCGGACCGAGCTCGCCGAGGACCAGCTGTTCCGTGTCCGTTTCACCCGTGAGGTGGAGGCCGCGCGGGCCGTCTCCGGCTTCTACACGGCCGCCGTCGTCGACGCCGACCCGCGGGCCGCCGTGCCGTGGCTGGCCACCGCGTACGTTCCCGCACCCTCCCTCGAAGAGATAGTGAACGAGTGCGGGCCGCTGCCGGCCCAGGCCGTGCGCTGGCTGGCCGCCGGGGTCGCCGAGGCCCTGCAGTCCATCCACGGCGCGGGCCTGGTCCACCGCGACCTGAAGCCGTCGAACGTCCTCGTCGTCGAGGACGGCCCCCGGGTGATCGACTTCGGTATCGCCTCCGGGGTCTCCAACACCCGGCTGACCATGACCAACGTCGCCGTCGGCACGCCCGCGTACATGTCGCCCGAGCAGGCCCGTGACTCGCGCAGTGTCACCGGCGCCAGCGATGTCTTCTCGCTGGGCTCGATGCTGGTCTTCGCCGCCACCGGCCACGCCCCCTTCCATGGCGCCAACCCCGTCGAGACGGTGTTCATGCTGCTCAGGGAGGGCCCGGACCTGGAGGGACTGCCGGACGAGCTGCGTCCGCTGATCGAGTCCTGTATGCAGATGGACGTCTCGCGCCGTCCCTCCCCGGCCGACCTCCAGGCCCAGCTTGCGCCCCATCTCTTCGGGCCGGGCAGTGACGACAGCGGCACGGCGTCGGCGTGGCTGCCGCAGTCCGCCACCGCCATGATCGAGACGCGCCGCGGCGGCCGCCCGAGCACCCCGCCGCCCCCGGCCGCCCCGCCCGCACCGCCGCGCCCGCCCCGGCAGGCGCCGGAGTGGGGCGCCGACCCGCGCCCCGGTCACGGCGGCGATCCGCGTCCCGCCGGTGGGCGGCACGCCGCCCCGGCCGACTCCGCCGGTCCCGTACGGCTCGCGGGCGCCGTCGTCCCGATCGGCCCCGGCCCCCGTGTCGCCGACACCCGTGCCGCGATCGGCCAGGTCTCGGACACCGCCACCGGCTGGATCCGACCGCCCGGCGGCGCGAACGGCTCCGAGCCCGGCCCCCCGCCGGGCGCCCGCCCGCTCTCCGTACCGGCTCCCGCGCCGGAGGCGGCGCCGGAGCCCGCGCACTGGCGGCCCTGGCGCTTCCGGATGTCGAACGACGTCTGGGGCACACCGGTCGTCGCCGGGGACCTGCTGTACGTGACCTCCTTCGAGGTGCACGCCCTGGACGTGGCCAGTGGCCGCCGCCAGTTCAAGACGCGGGACGTCGCCTGGTCGATGGCGGTGGCTCAGGGCCGTATCCACGCCTCCGACGGGCCGACGCTCTACGCCCTCGACGCGACCGACGGCAGTGAGCGCTGGCGGCTCCAGACGGACGCCTGGGTGTACTCGCTCAAGGTCGACCGGGGCACGGTCGTCACCGGCACCAGGGGCGGCGGCGTCCAGGGCTGGGAGGCCTCCAACGGCGCCAAGCTGTGGGAGATCACCGGCGCGCAGACGGACTTCGAGACTCCGGAGGCGGGGCCCGCCGTGCACGGCGACACGGTGTACGTGTGGCGCGACGCCCGGCTCCAGGCGCTGGACGCCCGTACGGGTGCCGAGCGCTGGTCGTACCCGGTCGGCGACGCCGCCTCGTGCGGCAACGTGCCGGTGCGGGTCGCTCCGGCGGAGGACGGCTGTGTCTATGTCTCGGCCGGGACGCGCGTGCTGTCGATCGACATCGCGAGCGGGCACGTCCGCTGGCACTTCGAGTCGCCCGCGGTCTTCCTCTCTCCGGCGGCGTTCGCGCCCGGTCCGGCCGTCACGGGCGGCGGGGTCTATCTCGCCGACTACCTCGGCACGGTGTACGCGCTGGACGCGACCACCGGCCAGGACCGCTGGCGGATCGCGACCGAGTCGCGCCAGTCGATCGAGCCGGTCCTGGTCGTCGACGGCAATGTGCACGTGGGCAGCGGCAGCGCGCTCTACACGCTCGACGCGGTCACCGGCACACCGAAGTGGCGGTTCGCGGCGGGCGGCGAGCTGACCGGTACGCCGGTCGTCGCCGACGGCCGGGTGCACTTCGGTTCGGCGGACCACGTCCTGTACACGCTGGACGCGACGGGCGGCCAGCTGCGCTGGAAGCTCGCGACCGGCGGCGAGATCACCGGCTCGCCGGTGGCGCGGGGCGGGGTCGTGTACGCGTGCAGCAAGGACCGCTGCGTGTACGCGCTGGACGCGGTGAAGGGTACGGCGACGGGTCGGGGGGCGGCGGCGCCGAGGGCCTGAGGGCCTGCCGCGGCGCCGAGGGCGTTCCGCCGGCCGGCCCGCGTCAGGCGCGGGGGTTCGGGGGCTGGTCGCGGTCCGTCCGGTCGCGGTCCGGGTCCCAGGCCGGGAGGTCCATGGTCCGCGTGGGTGACCCGTAGGGGTCGTACGGGCCGTGATGGCCGCCGTCGTCCGGCGGCATCGGCTCCGTGGGCTGGGTGGGCTGCGCGGGATACGTGGGCTCCGGAGGCCGGCCGTGTCGCGGTCCGTCGACGGAGAGGGTGTGCGGGCGGGCACGGCCCGACATGACCACCGAGGCCAGCAGGAGCAGCACCCCGCCGCCGAGGGCGTTCGCGACGCCGTCGCCGAGCCCCGTACCGTCGCCGCCGACCGTCAGGCCGCCCTCGACCTGGCCGACGCGGACCATCCACAGGATGGTGAAGCCGAGCACGGTCAGTCCGGCGAAGGCGACGAGCAGACGGGACCGGAACACCACACCGGCGAGGGTGACCAGGGCCGCGAAGGCGAACGGCAGCAGGATCGAACCGATCACGTCGGCCTTGGTGTCGGTGATGCCGCCGAACAGGTCCTCGATGCGGTATTCGCTGCCGTGACGGCCGTCGTACCAGGCACGGAAGGGGCTCCAGACGGCGGCCGTCGCTCCGGCGAGGGCCAGAACCGAGCCGATGACGTTGCGGACCATCGATCGGCCTCCTTACGGTCCGGCTCTCGGTGTCGACGCTACGCCGGGTGCGGGGGCCGCGCCACGCGGCGCTAGGGTGGCGCGGACACGACAGGAAGGCCGGTAATGGCAACGGGGACGGCGCGCCGGAGGGGCCTCAGGCTCGCGGCGACGCTCACGGTGGTGGTGCTCGCGCTGACGGGTTTCCAGACGGGCAAGGGCAGCGGCGGCAGCGGGAGCGGCAAGAGCAAGAGCAGCGGTTCCGGGGGCGGCTGCTCCAGCTCCAAGAAGAAGAACGACGACTACGACGTCGACTACGACTACGAAGCCGGGAGCGGGGGTTCGGGCGGCAGCACCTACACCGCCACGCCCACGCCCACCACGAGCTCGACCTCGAACGTGGACATCGTGGTCGTCGACTGCGTCAAGCCCGCGCAGAAGAAGCGCAAGGGCAAGCCGGCCCGCAAGGCCGACACGACCGCCACGCTGCGGATCACGTCCCGCGCGGCCTTCACGGAGACGTACAAGGTCGAGATCGACTTCGAGGGCTCGGGCGGGGTGGACGTCGACGAGGCGGAGAAGCTGGTGACCGTCGAGCCGGGCGAGACGAAGACCTTCGACATGGCGATGGAGTCGCCGAGGACGGTCGACCGCGTCAGGACCTGTGCGATCGCAGGCGTCTCCGTCCAGTAGGGTGACGTGCGCTCGTCAAGGCGAGTGCAGCACTTCGCCATGTGCACTCTTGTATTCCCACACACTCAACGGGGGTTGAAGCGTGAAGCTTCGTCATGTCCGCGCCATCGCTGTCTTCGGTATCGCTCTGGTCGCGCTCACCGGCGCCCGCGGCTCCAACGGTGCCAGCTGCGGCGGCGGCAGCTCCAGCAGCTCGAGCGGTTCCGACAGCAACAGCTCCAGCAGCGGTGGTTCCGACAGCAGCAGCTCCAGCAGCGGCGGTCTGACCAGCGGCGGCGTCGGCGGCTCGTCGAAGGACAAGGCCCAGCGCGACATCCGCATCGACGAGTGCAAGCTCAGCGCGGACCGCAAGAACCTGGTCGCCAAGGTGACGATCACCAACAGCGACTCCTCGCCGTACCTCTACGACGTGTCCCTGCAGTTCAAGGGTGACCCGAGCGCCGCCGTCGCGATGGCGAAGGTCGACGACGTGCGCGTCGAGGCCGGCGCGTCGACGCCGGCCGAGGCGACCACCGCCTACACCGGCACCGGCGACGGCTCCGAGTACACCCAGTGCGTCGTGGTCGACGCCGACCGCACCATCGGCTGACCTCGATACCGGCCTTAGCGGCCCAGCGGTCTTAGCGGCCCAGCGGCCTTACCGGCCTCAGCGCGTCCGGAACCCGCGCGTCCTCCTCGTGAACAGCTCCGACTGTCGCTCAGGCGGCAGGTTTCCCAGGGTGACGAGGTGCGGCGCGTGGGCGAGGGCCTGCGCGCGGGCGGCCTCCTTGGCCGACCACAGGGCGCGGACCGTGCCCTGGACCGCCGCGGTCGGGTACGCGGCGATGACGGCGGCGGCCCGGCGGGCGGCGTCCAGCGCCCCGCCGGGCTCCGTCAGCTCGGAGACGAGCCCCGTCTCGTACGCCCGGCGGGCCGAGATCCGCTCGGCCGTCCCCATCAGCGCCATGCGCGCCACCTCCCCGAACGGCATCTTCTGCGCCATGTGGATGGTCTCGAAGGCGCTGACCATCCCGTAGGTGGTGTGCGGGTCGAAGAAGGTCGCGCCCTCGCCGGCGACGAGGAACTCCGCCTCCCCGAGCAGATAGAACGCCCCGCCGCAGGCCATCCCCTCCACGGCGGCGACGACCGGTTTCCACAGGTCGTTCGCCTTGGGGCCGATCGCGACGAGCGGATCGTCGATCGTGTACGGGGAGGAGGGCTGGGGGACCTCGGCCGACCGGTCGATGCCGGTGCAGAAGGCCCGGGTCCCCGCGCCGGTGACGACGACCGCCCGCACCTCGTCGTCGTACCGGAACTCCTGCCAGGTCTCGGTCAGCCGGCGCGCCATGTCCAGCGTGATCGCGTTGTGCTTGTCGGCCCGGTCGAGGGTGACGGTCGCGACGCCCGTCTCCTTGTCGCGTACGACGGCGAGGCTCATCCGCGCTCCAGGAGCCAACGGGGGACGGCCATGCCGTCGATCTCGGTGAACGCGACCCGTACACCCGCCCCGATCCGCAGCCGCCCAGGATCGACCGAGTCGAGCGCCGCGTCGGGGGCGGCCACGACGTTGCCGACGAGCCGGATGCGAGGCGCCTCGGCCAGTTCGACGACGACGGCGTTGTACGGGGCCTGGGCGGCGTAGTCGGGCAGGAGCGGCGGGTGGGGCAGGACGTACGACCAGATCCGGCCCCGCCCGGACATCAGCCGCCACTCCGCGGCGAAGGACTGGCAGTGCGGGCAGCAGGGCCGGGGCGGGAAGCGCAGCTCGCCGCAGTCGGCGCAGCCCTGGATCCTCAGTTCGCCCCGGGCGGTGTACTCCCAGAAGGGGGCACCGTCCTCGTCCACGACAGGCGTCAGCATGCGGGTCTCAACTCCTCAGGCTCGAAGCAGGATGGCCGATGTGGGGACGCCCTCGCCGGCGGTGACCAGGCAGGTGGCGGCGTCCGGGACCTGGGCGGTGGAGGTGCCGCGGAGCTGCTTCACGCCCTCGTTGATGAGGTTGAAGCCGTGGACGTACGCCTCGCTGAGTCCGCCGCCGCCGGTGTTGATCGGCAGTCGTCCGCCGATCTCCAGCGCGCCGCCCTCGGTGAAGGCGGCGCCCTCGCCGCGCTCGCAGAAGCCGTAGCCCTCCAGGGAGAGCGGGATGAGCGGGGTGAACGCGTCGTAGATCTGGGCGACGTCGACGTCCTGGGGCCCGAAGTCCGCCTGTTTCCATAGGTGTCGGGCGGCGGTCCAGGCGGGCCCGGTGAGCGGGTCGTCGTTCCAGTAGTTGACCATCCCGTGGTGCTGGGAGGGCAGGCCCTGGGCGGCGGAGTGGACGTAGACCGGCTTCCGGCGGCAGTCGCGGGCCCGTTCGGCGCCGACGATGACGCACGCCAGCGCCCCGTCCGTCTCCAGGCAGTTGTCGAAGAGGCAGAGGGGTTCGCTGATCCAGCGGGCGGTCATGTACATCTCGCGGGTCAGCGGACGGTCGTACATGATCGCGGCCGGGTTCTGGTTGGCGCGGTTGCGGCAGGCGAGGGCGACGTTGAAGAGGTGGTCGCGGGTGGCGCCGTACTCGTGCATGTAGCGGCGGGCGAGCATCCCGATCTCGTCGGTGGGCCGGAGCAGCCCGAAGGGCCGGGTCCACTGGCCGGGGGTGGGCAGCTGTACGGCGGTGTTCTTCCACGGCCGGGGGCCGCTGCCGCGCTTGCGGGACCGCCAGGCCACTCCGACGCTCGCCTGCCCGGTGGCGACGGCGGCGGCGAGGTGGCCGACGGTGGCGCACGAGCCGCCGCCGCCGTAGCCGACCTTGGAGAAGAAGGTGACGTCACCTGCGCCGATGGCTTTGGCGACCTCGACCTCGTCGGTCTCCTCCATCGTGTAGGAGGCGAAGCCGTCGACCTCGGAGGGCGCGATGCCGGCGTCGTCGAGTGCCGCGAGGACCGCCCGGCAGGCGAGCGTCTTCTCGGACTCGGGGAGCTGTTTCGCGAATGGCGTCTGTCCGATCCCGACGATGGCCGTGGCGTCCTTGAGCACTGCAACCTCCCCGATCGCGAGCTGCTGACAGCGCGTCAGGGTACAGCTAATCTGACGGATAGTCAGCTACAGGTGCGGCGGAAGGGACTGCGATGCGCGGCGACCTGGAATGGGGCTCGATAGCGGGGCTCGTACGCTCGGCGGCCGAACGGTACGGGACGGCGGAGGCGGTGGTCGACGGCCGAACCCGCGTCTCGTACGAGGAGCTGGGCGAGCGCGTCGAGCGTGCGGCCGCGGCCTGCCTCGCCGCGGGCGTGGAGCGCGGCGACCGGGTCGCGATCTGGGCGCCCAACACGCTGGACTGGATCGTCTCGGCGCTCGGGGCGGTGACGGCGGGCGCGGTGCTCGTCCCGCTGAACACCCGCTTCAAGGGCACCGAGGCCGCGTACGTGCTCTCCCGCTCCCGGGCGAAGCTGCTCTTCGTCACCGGGACCTTCCTGGGCACCTCGTACGTCGCCTCCCTGCGCCGCGCCGGGGTCGAACTCCCGGACCTGGAACGGGTGGTGGTGCTCGCGGACGCGGCACCCGAGGACTACACGACCTGGAAGGACTTCCTGGCGGAGGGGGAGGCGGTCTCCTCGGCGGAGGTCCGCGCCCGGGCCGCCACGATCGACTCCGCCGCGCCCTCGGACATCATCTACACCTCGGGGACGACCGGCGCCCCCAAGGGTGCGGTGATCACGCACGCGCAGACACTGCGCTGCTACGGCATCTGGTCGGAGCTCGCCGGCCTGCGCGAGGGCGACCGCTATCTGATCGTGAACCCGTTCTTCCACACCTTCGGCTACAAGGCCGGGATCATCGCCTGTCTGATGCGCGGAGCGGTGATGGTCCCGCAGTCCGTCTTCAACGTGGACACGGCCCTCGCCAACATCGCCGCCGAACGCATCTCGGTCCTGCCGGGACCGCCGACCCTGCACCAGTCGCTCCTGGACCACCCGGCGCGCTCCTCGTACGACCTCTCCGCCCTGCGGCTCGTGGTCACGGGCGCGGCCGTCGTCCCGCTGCGGCTGGTGGAGCGGCTGCGCGGCGAGCTCGGGGTGGGCACGGTGCTCACGGCGTACGGACTCTCCGAGGCGAGCGGCATCGTCACCATGTGCCGCAGGGGCGACCCGGCGGACGTCATCGCGACGACCTCGGGCCGGCCGATCCCGGACACGGAGGTCAGGCTCTCGGCGGCGGGCGAGGTCCTGGTGCGCGGCCACAACGTGATGAGCGGCTACTTCGAGGACGCGGAGGAGACGGCGCGGGCCGTCGACGCGGACGGCTGGCTCCACACGGGCGACGTGGGGGTCCTGGACGACGCGGGCAATCTGAGGATCACGGACCGCATCAAGGACATGTTCATCGTCGGCGGCTTCAACGCCTACCCGGCGGAGATCGAGCAACTCATCGGGCTCCACCCGGACATCGCCGACGTGGCGGTCATCGGCGTGCCCGACCCGCGGCTGGGGGAGGTCGGGAAGGCCTTCGCGGTCCGGCGGCCCGGGGCGAGGGTCACGGCGGACGACCTGATCGCGTGGGCGCGGCGGGAGATGGCGAACTTCAAGGTCCCGAGGGAGGTGGAGTTCGTGGAGGAGCTGCCCAGGAACGCGAGCGGGAAGGTGGTGAAGGGGGTGCTGAGGTCACAACTCCGTCGCTGACCGGCGGAACGCCGCCTTCAGGCCGGGCGGGCCGGGAACAATCCGCAACGCACGGCGTCCCGCGTCCCGTTGTCCTCGTCTTCCCTTGGAGCAGCCGGTGTCGTCTCCTCAACTCCCCATAACCCTGACCCCGCAGCAGGCGGCGACGGGGGTGAGCCTGACCCTGACCCTGCCGACCGGCCCCGCCCACCTCCAGATCCCGCCGTGCCGCGACGGCGACCTGATTCCGGCGCAGGTCGGGAACAGCACGGTGCTCCTGCGCATCCAGGTCGCCGGCCCGGCCCAGCCGGCGCGCAAGGCGAGTCCGTGGGGCTGCCTGGTGACGCTCGGAGTGATCGGCGCGGTGATCGCGGCCCTGGTCCTGACGGACGACAGCGACGACGGGGCGCCGACGGCCGGTTCGCCCGCGGTCACCACGACGGCGACCCCGTCCCCGTTCCCCACGACCGACCCGGCCCCCACCACGACGACGGAGGCCCCGCCGGACCCGTACACGAAGGGCACCTGCCTCAACGGCACGCTCCCGGACTCGACGACGGCGCAGAGCGTGAGCGACATCGACGAGGTCGACTGCTCGGCGTCGGACGCGCACTACCGGGTGATCCAGACGTTCCCGCTGACCTCGGACCTGAACCGCTGCAACGCCAACCCGAAGACGCAGTACGCCTTCTCGCACCGCTACACGATCAACGGCGCGACGATCAACGAGTACGTGTACTGCCTGGTGGGCCTGGGCTCGTACGCGCGTTGAGCCGGAGGACGACGATGCCGTGCTCCGCCCGGATCCGCCGCCACCCGGCCCCTTCCGCCCGCCTCAGGACGGCCTCGACCGCGCCGGGCGGGAAGGCGTCCTGGGTGTCCGCCACGATCCAGTCCACCGGAGCGTCCCGGTCGAGCACCCCCTCGGCCACCAGATACACCCGCGCGCGGTCGGTGAGGTGGGGCGCGAGGCTGTTGCTCGCCGCGACGCGGGCGCCGTCGGGGACCATCCGGAGCGCGGCGCGGGCCGCGACCTGGCGCGGGCCGTCCTGCCAGAACCCGGGCCGGGCCAGGTCGCGCAGCGGCTGGCCCGGCAGGAGCAGCAGCGCCACGAGCAGCGGGGCGGCGTGGGGGAGTCGTACACCACGGCGCAGGACGTCGATCAGGGCGGCGAAGGCGATCGGCATGAGCAGCGCCGAGTAGTGCAACTCCGGGCCCCAGTAGGCCGGGTTGGGGGAGGTGAGCCGCCACGCCAGAGTGGGCAGCAGGAGCAGGCCGAGCGGACTGCGCACGACCAGGCCGGCCGTGACGGCCAGGAGCATCAGAAGGGTGAGCGACTTCGCCGGCCATCCGTCGAACATCCCGTACGGGTACGGCTGGTCGAGGTACCCGTAGCGGCCGTCCGGGGCCCACGCGGGCAGTGCGACGCAGACGACGAGCGCCGTGGACGCGACGGCGAAGACACCCAGAGCCAGACCGGCGCGCCGATGGTGCCGCCGGATCAGCAGCAGTCCGAACACGGCGGCGGTGGCGCCCAGATCCTCCTTGACGAGCACGAGACAGCCCGCCCAGCGGGCGGCGGCGACCCAGCGGCCGTCGAGGTGGGCGCGACAGGCGAGGGCCAGCAGGGGTACGGCGAAGGCGACCTCGTGGAAGTCGAAGCCGGCGAGCTGCTGGAGACCCCAGGACAGGCCGTACGCGAGGCCGATGGTCACACCCGCGCCCGGCCACGGTAGGTGGCGCTGGGCGGCGCGTGACACGACGTACGTCGCGAGCGCGATGAGCCCCGACTGGGCGAGGAGCAGCGTCTCGACGTGCGGGAAGAGGCGGTAGGGCGGTCCCAGCACGGCCAGGACGGGATGGAAGTGGTCGGCGAGCAGCGGGTACGCGTCGCCCGTGAAGCCCGGTGGGGCCGTCGCCGTACGGATCTCGGACGCGGGAAGCGACAGGTCGGCGTACGCGCGGACGGCCTGGCCGAAGATCCCGAGGTCGTAGCCGGTGGTGCCGAAGCGCCGGTGCTCGCGCAGGGAGTAGGCGGCGTGGAGGACGAGGACGACCGTGGCGACGAGCCCGGGCGCGGTGCGGGACCGGCGGGGGGCCGCGGGGCGGGGAGCGTGGGCCGTGGCCGGAGCCGTGGCCTGAGCGAGCGGCGAGTGCATCAGGGGACCCTGGCCTTCGACCCCTGAGGACCGGGTGAAGGACGCTGAGGATTTCCTCAGCTGCCTGTTCGGCGCGGAGGCGATACTCGCCGCATGAGGTTGCTGGTGATCGAGGACGAGGAGCGGCTCGCCGCGTCGCTGCGCCGTGGTCTGTCGGCCGTCGGCTACACCGTCGACGTCGCCCATGACGGTGTGACGGGCCTGCACCTGGCGCGGGAGCACCGCTACGCCGCCGTCCTGCTGGATGTGATGCTGCCCGGGCTCAACGGCTACCAGGTCTGCTCCCGGCTGCGCGCCGAGAGCATCGAGGTGCCGGTGATGATGCTGACCGCGAAGAACGGCGAGTACGACGAGGCAGAGGGCCTCGACACCGGGGCGGACGACTACCTGGCCAAGCCGTTCTCGTACGTCGTCCTGGAGGCCCGCCTCCGCGCGCTGCTGCGCCGGGGCGGGTCGCGCGTCAGGTCCGCGGTGCTGGAGTGCGGGGACCTCTGGCTGGATCCCGCCCGGCGGGCGTGCGGCAGGGGGGCGAGCGTGATCGCGCTGACTCCGAAGGAGTTCGCCGTCCTGCAGACGCTGATGCAGCGTATGGACGAGGTGGTGACCAAGCTCGACATCCTCGACGAGGTGTGGTCGGCGGACTTCACCGGCGATCCGAACATCGTGCAGGTCTACATCAGCGCCGTGCGCCGGAAGGTCGACGTCCCCTTCGGGACGGAGACGATCGAGACGGTGCGGGGCGGCGGGTACCGGGTGTCGGGATACGCGGGTGGGTGAGTACCGGATGCGTGCGGTGTGGGCCACGGGGGCGGCGGCCTGGCTGGTCGTGGTGGCGGCGGTGGGGTGGCTGGAGTACGCGGACGGCCGCTTCGGCCCGAGGGAGCCGGAGGGCCCGGAGCGATTCACCACGGACCGGGTGGGTCCCCAGATCGAGCTGCTGGCCTGGCCGGGGTTCCTGGTCGGAGCGGTGGGCGTCGCGGTGGTGTGCGGCCTCGCGACGCGGGGCCGCGCCAGGGCGGTGCGGATCCGGACCACGCTCGCCGCGGGCGCGACGTCGGGAGTGCTGTACGGCGTGTACGTGTCCTGGCTCGTGCAGGAGAACCCGGTCAAGCCGTGGCTCGTCGCCGAAGAGGCCTTCCGCTGGGGCCTGATGTTCATCGGTCCGTCGGCCGGGGTGCTGACGGCGGCGGCGGTGTGGACCGCGTCGCGGAGGGGCGGTGGCCGGGTCTCCTTCGGCGGACGCCTCGTCCTGACGGCGGCGGGCGCGACGGCGGTGCTGTGCCTGGGCGGGGTGTATCTGCTCCGGCAGGCGAGGGTGGAGGGCCCGCAGCAGAACATCGACGAGGTGCTCTGGATCGGCCTGACCACCGGGGTGCCCCTCGTCGCCCTGTGTACCGGGATCCTCGTGCACATGGCTGCGGCCCGTGCGCTGCGGCCGGTGGAGGCGATCCGGCGGGAGCTGGAGGACATCGCCGGCCACTCCCTGGACCGGAGGGTCCCGGTCCCGCCGACGGACGACGTCATCGGCCGGCTGGCCCGGACGACGAACGACACGCTCGACCGGCTGGAGCACGCCTCGGTGCGCCAGCGGCAGTTCGTCGCCGACGCGGCGCATGAACTGCGCAGCCCGCTCGCGGCCCTGCGCGCCCAGCTCGAATCGGCGCTCCGGCACCCCGAGGGTGTCGACTGGGCGACGGCGGTGGAGGACGCCGCGGCCGATGTCGTACGGCTCCAGGCGCTGGCGGACGACCTGCTGCTGCTGGCGAGCATGGACGGAACCCGCCCTCGCGACCGTGCGCGGGAGGAGGTCGACCTGGCGGCGCTCGCGGAGGATCTCGTACGGGAGCACCAGCACCTTCCGGAGGCGGCGAACCTGAAGCTGACGTGCGAGTCGGGCGCCCGGGCGTATGTCAGCGGCGACGCACGTCAGTTGGAGCGCCTGCTGCGCAACGTTCTCGGCAACGCGTGCCGCCACGCCGACTCGACGGTGACCGTCACGGTCGCCACCGGCGACGGCACCGCGGTCCTGGAGGTCGTGGACGACGGCCCCGGCATCCCGCCCGCCGACCGCCACCGCGTCTTCGACCGCTTCACCCGCCTCGACGAGTCCCGCACCCGCGCGGCGGGCGGCGCGGGCCTGGGCCTCCCGATCGCGAGAGAGATCGCGACACGCCACGGGGGGACGCTGACGGTGGGGCGGAGCGAGCGGGGCGCGAGGCTGGTGACGTCGCTGCCGGTGTGTGACGCGGCGCTGCTCGCGATGAAGGCGGGTGATGGTCCGGGCGGTGGGGCCAGCGTGCCCGGTGGGGCCAGCGTGCCCGGTAGGGCCAGTGGGGCCGCTCCGGGCCGGTGATCAGGTCGCGTGGAAGTCCTGCGGGCCGGTGTCCGTGGCGTGGAAGTCCTCGGGGGTGGTGCTCGTGGCGTGGAAGTCCTGGGGGCCGGTGCTCGTGGCGTGGCAGTCGGCCAGGGCCGGTGTCGCCGTGCCGACGGCGAGCGCCGCGGCGGCGAAGGCTCCGGCCAGGAGGCGTTGGGTGCGGGACATGAGCAACTCCTTGGATGGGAAAGCGGACGGACGTGCCGTTCCAGCCTGCGCGAACGCGAACGCCGGTTCGATGGTTGCGTGCCGTTCCGGCCAGGGATTGGCCAAGATCTCGTAGCGCACGCAAGAGGGGCCGGGCGGATGCCCGGCCCCTCTCTTCGCTGTCCGGCGCGCCGCGCGCGTCAGGCCCTGTCCGACCGGTCCCCCCGGCCGTCGGACGTCCCCCGAGCCCTGCGCGTCGGCATTTCGGACAGTCAC
The DNA here is from genome assembly GCF_042902595.1 of Streptomyces sp. NPDC012508. NCBI lineage: Bacteria > Bacillati > Actinomycetota > Actinomycetes > Kitasatosporales > Streptomycetaceae > Streptomyces > Streptomyces sp. NPDC012508. The sequence continues at coordinate 268,232 of NZ_JBIBEO010000011.1, read as the reverse complement.
GGCTTCGGCAGCTCCCCCGATGGCGCCGCCGGGGCCGTCCCCCGTCGCGAGCCGGCCCCTCGTTCCCCCGTGGGCCGGCCCGGGTCGCTACTTGATGGGCTCACCGGTCGCGTGGGCGTCAAGCGGCTTGACGGGCTTGACGGGCTCGCTCGTCGCGTGGGCGTCCAGCGGCTTGATCGGCTCGCTCGTCGCGTGCGCGTCGCCCAGCGTGGTGATCTCCTCGCCCGTGGCGTGGGCGTCAGTGGGCTTGAGGTTGTCGGCCATGAAGGTCATCTCCTGTAGCTGATGGACGTGGCGAGAGCGACGCCCGCCCGGCGATTCCCCCGTGGATCGCCGGGTGGGACGTCCAGGGCCGATCACCCTAACGGTGGGGCCTCATCGCGATCCGTCTGCCCCCCGACGCGGCGGATCGACACACATGAGAGTGCCGTGCGGCGATAAACGATTGATGAACGGCCTGGTGCGGTCACGCAACCGCGGCCGGGTGCAGCAGCGCGCGGACGCCCGTGGCTTCGGGGGAGTCGAGCTCCTCGAAGACCGTGAGCGCCTCGCGCCAGCACACCCGCGCCCGGTCGATCTGACCCAGCGCCGACAGCCCGCGCCCCAGCACCGTCAGGACGTTGGCCCGCCGCCACTCGCCACCGATCCCGTGCAGTACGGCGAGCGCCTGTTCCGCGTGGGAGGCCGCCGAGGCGGACTTGCGCTCGGCGAGATTGACCTCGGCGAGCCGGAACAGCGTCATGCCGTGCCACAGCTTCTGCCGGCTCTCCTGGAAGACGCTCAGCGCCTCGGTGAGGACGGCGCGCGCCTGACCGGTCTCGCCCGCCTCGGTGAGCGCCAGGCCGAGCGCGTACTTGCCGTTGGCGAGACGCAGCGGCAGACCGTCGTCGGACGACTCGTAGATCGCGATCCCCTGGCGTGCCAGCTCGACCGCGCTGGTGATCCGGCCCATGGCGAGGTGCACCCGGGACAGGTTGCACAGCGCGCTGGCCTCCCCGGGCCTGTTCTGGTCCGCGCGGAACGCGGCGAGCGCCTGCGAGAGGTGGGTCTCCGCGTCCGTGTGCCGGCTCTCGTAGAGCGCGATGATCCCCAGCTGGTTGGGGGCCTGCGCCGACGAGACGGGGTCACCTGCCGCGAGGCCGGCCTCCAGCGCGCGGCGGGCCTCGTCGGCGGCCTCGCCGAACCGGCCCGAGGTGCTGTGCACATGGGTGAGCATCGTCCGGGACCGGCCCTCCGCCCGCATCTCCCCCGCCTTGGCGGCCGCCTCGCTCACGGCCGTGGCCGCCTGCGCGAACTGGTGCGTGTTCGCCCCCGACTCGGCGAGGTCGACGGCTGCCATGAGGAGGTCCGCGGCGCGCCGGAGGAGGCCGATGCCGGCGGACTGGCGGGCGCAGGCGAGGAGCCCGTCGGCCTCGGTGAACAGCCAGTCGAGGGCGGCTTCCTGCGTGTCGAAGGCGAGACCGGGATACTGGGTGCGCTCGAAGTGGTCGAGGACGCGCTCCCCCGGACGCTCGATCGCGTACACGCGGGCCGCCGTGGACAGGTAGAAGTCCAGCAGCCGGGACAGCGCCAGTTCCCGTTCCACCGGGGGCTGTTCGTCCCTTTCCGCGCACGCACGCGCGTAGAGCCGCACCAGGTCGTGGTAGCGGTAGCGGCCCGGGGCCGCCGATTCGAGGAGCGAGGTGTCGACGAGCGCCTCCAGGAGGTCCTCCGTGTCGTGGAGTTCCAGGTCGAGGACGGCCGCGGCCGCCGCGAGGGAGATGTCCGGGCCGTCGGCCAGGCCGAGGAGGCGGAACGCGCGGGCCTGGGCCGGTTCCAGCTGGCCGTAGCCGAGTTCGAAGGTGGCCTTGACCGCGAGGTCGCCGGCCTGGAGCTCGTCCAGGCGGCGCCGCTCGTCGGCGAGCTTCGCCGCCAGGACGGCCACCGTCCAGGTGCGGCGCGCTGCCAGCCGGGAGGCGGCGATACGGATCGCCAGCGGCAGGAAGCCGCACGCGGCGACCACGTCGAGGGCGGCTTCCCGCTCCGCCGAGACGCGCTCCTCGCCGACGATCCGGGTGAAGAGCTGGAGCGCCTCCTCGGGCGACATGACGTCCAGGTCCACCAGGTGCGCCCCGGCCAGGTCCACCATCCGGATGCGGCTGGTCACCAGCGCCGCGCAGCCCGCCGTGCCCGGCAGGAGGGGGCGGATCTGGGCCGCGTCCCGCGCGTTGTCGAGCAGTACGAGGACCCGCCGGCCGTCCAGCGTCGAGCGGTACAGCGCCGCCCGCTCGTCCAGCGAGTCCGGGATAGCGGAGTCGGGCGTGCCGAGGGCCCTCAGGAACGCGCCGAGGACCGTCTCGGGTGCCGCGGCACGGGAGCCCGCGCCCTGGAGGTCGACGTAGAGCTGCCCGTCGGGGAAGTGCGGCCGTGCCTCGTGCGCCACGTGCACGGCGAGCGTCGTCTTGCCGACGCCGCCGATGCCCGCCAGCGCGGACACGGCCATCACGGAGCCCTCCGCCGTGGCCAGTCGCTTGCCCAGCTCCCGTACGAAGGAGTTGCGGCCGGTGAAGTCCGGGACCGTCGCCGGGAGCTGCGCGGGCCGGGCGACGGCGGGCGCCGGAGCCGATTCCTCGACGGGGCGGGCCAGTTCGGTGTCCGCCTGGAGGATCCGCTGCTGGAGGCGGGAGAGTTCCGGGTTCGGGTCGACGCCCAGCTCGTCGGCGAGGAGCCGGCGGGTGTCCGCGTAGACGGCGAGCGCCTCGGCCTGCCGGCCGCTGCGGTAGAGGGCGAGCATGAGCAGTTCGCGCAGACGCTCCCGCAGCGGGTGGGCGGCGGTGAGCGCGGTCAGCTCGGAGACCGCCTCCGCGTGCGCGCCGGCCTCCAGGTCCATGTCGAGCCGGGTCTCCAGGAGCTGGAGCCGCCACTCCTCCAGGCGTACCCGCTGGGTCTCGGCGTACGGCCCCGGTACGGAGGCCAGCGCCTCGCCGTCCCACAGCCCGAGGGCCTTGTTCAGCCGGGACCTGGCCGCCGCGCGGTCGCCCGAGCCGCGCAGCTTGTCGGCCTCGGCGGCCAGCTCCTGGGCGACGTTCAGGTCGATGGCGCCGGCGTCGGCGGTACGGATGGCGTAGCCGCCCGACTCGCTGACCAGGACCCCGGTGTCGAGGATCTTGCGCAGCCGCGAGGCGTACGTCCGTACCGCCGCGAGTGCCTGTGAGGGCGGCTCGTCGCCCCAGATGGCGTCGATCAGTTCGGAGGCCGTCGCCGTGCGCCCGTCGCGCAGCAGCAGCGCGGCGAGCAGGGCCCGTTGCTGGGGCGAGCCCGAGGGGAGGGCGGTGCCGTCCCGCCAGGCGCGTACCGGGCCGAGCACGCTGAAGCGCAGGTCGTCCGTGCGGACGCGACCTGTCAGCGGAGCTCGCTGCTCCGGAACGTGCGGGCCGTTCTCACGGTCCATAGCTCCCCCTGCCGTACCGCTGGTTTCGCCCCTGACAGTCTGCCTTGCCCGGAGGGGATGCGTCAGCATCGGGTCACTGTCTGCACAAGTCCTGCCACATGATTCGGCCGACCAAGGAGCTGACGGGTCGTCAGATCAGCGCTACCGTGAAACGCATGGAGACCTTCCCGAAGATCATCTCGGTGGACGACCACACCGTGGAGCCGCCTCACGTCTGGCGGGACCGGCTCCCGTCCAGGTACCGCGACACCGGCCCCCGGATCGTCCGCGCGCCCCTGAAGGAAATGACCTTCCTCGGCGGAAAGTTCGCACCCGTCATGGGCGCCAAGGGCGACGACGGCCCGATCGGCGACTGGTGGGTGTACGAGGATCTGCACCGGCCGCTCACCCGGCTCGACACCGCCGTCGGCTACGACAGGGACGAGATCAAGCTCGAGGTCATCACCTACGAGCAGATGCGCCCCGGCTCGTACAGCGTCCCCGACCGGCTGGCCGACATGGACGTCAACCACGTCCAGTCCGCGCTCTGCTTCCCCACCTTCCCGCGCTTCTGCGGGCAGACCTTCACCGAGGCGAGCGACCGCGAGCTCGGTCTGCTCGGCGTCCGCGCGTACAACGACTGGATGGTGGAGGAGTGGTGCGGGCCCGAGGCCCGTGGGCGGCTGATTCCGCTCACCCTCATACCCCTCTGGGACGCCGAACTCGCCGCCGAGGAGGTGCGGCGCAACGCCGCCCGCGGGGTCCGCGCCGTCGCCTTCTCCGAGATCCCGCCCCACCTCGGGCTCCCGTCGGTCCACACCGACCACTGGGACCCGTTCCTTCGCGCCTGCGACGAGACCGGCACCGTCGTCGCGATGCACATCGGCTCCTCCAGCCGCATGCCGTCCACCTCGGCCGACGCGCCGCCCGCCGTCGGCTCCACCATCACCTTCGCCAACTGCTGCTTCTCGATGGTGGACTGGCTGATGAGCGGGAAGTTCGAGCGGTTCCCCAATCTGAGGATCATGTACGCCGAAGGGCAGATCGGCTGGATCCCGTACATCCTGGAGCGGGCCGACGTCGTCTGGGAGGAGAACCGCGGCTGGGGCGGTGTCGCCGACAAGGTGCTGCGCCCGCCGTCGGAGCTCTTCGGCGAGCACGTCTACGGCTGCTTCTTCGACGACGCCTTCGGCCTGAAGAACCTGGACGCGATCGGCGTCGGGAACGTCCTCTACGAGACGGACTACCCGCACTCCGACTCCACCTGGCCCAAGTCGCGCGAGGTCGGCGAGGCGCAGATGGGGCACCTGGCACCGGATGTCGTGGAGCGGATCGTGCGCGGCAACGCGATCGGGCTGCTCGGCCTGACGGCGGACGGGCTCTGGGTGCCGTGACGCGACGGCGAGCGGCCGCACCCCGTCGTGGAGTGCGGCCGCCGGGCCGTACGGCTCAGCCGAGGCGGACCGAGGAGATCGTGTCGTCGAAGCCGATCGACGCGAGGTCGGCGATGCTGCCGCTCACCGACTTCGACGTGCCCTTGCAGTCCTTCTCCGTCCAGATCTTCACCGTGCCGCTCGCCTGGAGCGAGGAGGCCCGGTCGTTCCGGCCCACGTTCTGGCAGCCGGTGCCGGCCAGGCCCTCGGAGGGGTCGCCGAAGTTCTTCTCCTCGGAGAGGGTGACGCTGCTGTTCCCCCCGGTGGGCGCGGAGCCGCCGCCCGCCTTCCTGCCGTCCGGGGTCACCCCGAACCAGGTGCCGCCGACGCCCTGCCCGTTGGTGTCGCCGGGACGCAGGTCCTTGGCGAAGCGGTAGACCGGCCAGCCGCCGATGGTGACCTGGAGGTTGCCGTCGTCACGCCTGACCACGCCCACGTCCGACTTCTTCACGCCGTCGATGAAGATCCGCCCGCCCGGCGCGACGACGACCGGCGGCCAGGTGGTGGCGCAGGCGTCGTTGCACGTGGACCGGGAGGGCTTCGCGGTGTCGTCGTCGAAGCGGTAGAGCGTGAAGCCCGCGCCGTTGACGACGACCGGGTCGAGGGCGCCCGCCCGGGCCGCGCTCAGCTGGACCCACTTCTGGGGCTTGCCCGGAGCGTTCGCCCAGTCGCCGGTCTTCGGCTGCGCGTTGTTCTGCTTCGCCGTACCGCTGAGGAAGTCGAACTCGGAGGCGGCGGAGTCGGTGCCGGACCCGGCGTTCCCGGTCCCGGTCGCCGCGCTCCCGGCGGGCTTGCCGGAGGCCTTGTCCTCGGTGCCGCCGCACGCGGTGAGCAGCAGGGCGGCGGCCGTGGTGACGGCGGCGATCATCCCGAAGCGCTGGGTGTTCATGGTTCCCCCTGTGTGTGGTGTGCGTTGCCTTCGCCGGGGAGTACGGAGACGGCTGTAGGGGGCACTCAGCCGGTTACGTGCCTGAGACAGGCCCGGGACGGTTCCGGCACCGCGTCCCCGCACACCTCTTGTCGGATGAATCGTCAGAAGCGAGCATGAGGGCCACTCATCGATATGACGAATCGTCAGATCCATAGGGGGTCCACCATGGTGGTCTACGGGATGCAGCTCCCGGTCCAGTCGCAGAGCACCCTCTACGCCGAGCCCTGGGAGGCCGCGGCGGGCCCCGCCGACCTGGTGGAGATCGCCCGCGTCGCCGACCGCACCGGATTCGACTACATCGCGAGCTGCGACCACGTCGCCATCCCGCGCCGGCTCGCGGGGCCCATGAGCACGATCTGGTACGACCCGGTCGCCACGCTCTCCTTCCTGGCCGCCGCCACGGAGCGCGTCCGGCTGCTCTCGCACGTCGCCGTCGTCGGCCTGCGCCACCCCCTGGTGACCGCCAAGGCGTACGCGACGCTCGACCACCTCTCCGGGGGCCGCCTGGTCCTGGGGGTCGGGGCCGGGCACGTCCAGGAGGAGTTCGAGGCGGTCGGGGCCGACTTCGCCGGGCGCGGGGGCGTGCTCGACGAGACGATCGACGCGCTGCGGGCGGCCCTCGGCCCGGAGGAGTACCCGGAGCACGCGGGCGAGCGCTTCGCCTTCAAGGACCTCGGCCAGCTGCCCCGGCCCGCCCAGGAGCATGTGCCCGTCTGGGTCGGCGGATCCTCGCCGGCCGCCGTGCGCCGGGCCGCCCTCAAGGGGGACGGCTGGCTGCCCCAGGGCGACCCGCGGGCCGAGCTCCCCGCCCAGATCGCCCGGCTCAAGGCCCTGCGCGAGGAGGCCGGGATCGAGGACCCGATCACCGTCGGGGCGATCGTCGAGGCGCTGTACGTCGGCGAGGCCGGCTGGGACGTCGGCCGGCGGACGCTGTCGGGCAAGCCGGAGGCCCTGGCCGAGTCGCTGAACGCGTACGGCGCGATGGGCGTGCACCAGATCCAGGTCCGGTTCCGCTCCCGGAGCCGTACCGAACTCACCGATCAGATGGCGGCGTTCGCCGCCGAGGTCGCCCCCCACCTGAGCTGAGGAGTTGGCGGACATGGGCAAGCTGGACGGGCGGGTCGTCGTCGTCACGGGCGCGGCGCGCGGACAGGGCGAGCAGGAGGCGCGGCTCTTCGCCGCCGAGGGGGCCCGGGTCGTCCTCGCCGACGTGCTCGACGCCCCCGGCGAGGCGCTGGCCAAGGAGCTGGGGGAGGAGCGGGCGGTCTACGTCCACCTCGACGTCACGCGGGAGGAGGACTGGACGGCGGCGGTCGCCGTCGCCAAGGAGCGCTTCGGGCGGATCGACGGCCTGGTGAACAACGCGGGCATCCTGCGCTTCAACGAGCTGGTCTCCACGCCCCTGGAGGAGTTCCAGGCGATCGTCTCGGTCAACCAGGTCGGCTGCTTCCTGGGGATCCGTACCGTCGCGCCCGAGATCGAGGCGGCCGGCGGCGGCACGATCGTCAACACCGCCTCGTACACGGGTCTGACGGGCATGGCGGGCGTCGGTGCGTACGCGGCCACCAAGCACGCCGTGCTCGGGCTGACCCGGGTCGCGGCACTGGAGCTGGCGGCCAAGGGGATCCGGGTCAACGCGGTCTGCCCGGGGGCGATCGACACCCCGATGAGCAACCCGGAGGGCGTGGATCCGGAGGCGACGGCGGGGCTGTACCGGCAGCTCGTTCCGATGGGGCGGATCGGGAAGCCCGAGGAGGTGGCGGCGCTCGCGCTCTTCCTGACCGCCGACGACTCGTCGTACATCACCGGGCAGCCGTTCGTCATCGACGGCGGCTGGCTGGCGGGCGTGAAGCTCTTCTGACCGTTTCTGACGCTCCATCAGGTATTGACGCACCTGCCGCGCGGTGCGAAATTCGGGCACATCGAGAATCTGACGATACGTCAGAAACAACGAGGACGGTGAACCCCCTTGGAATTCGGGATCTTCGTACAGGGATACGTCGGCAAGCGTGCCGAGACCGATCCCGAGGCCGAGCACAAGGCACTGATGGAGGAGACCGAGTACGTCATCCAGGCGGACACGTCCGGGTTCAAGTACGCCTGGGCCTCCGAGCACCACTTCCTGGAGGAGTACTCGCACCTCTCGGCGAACGACGTCTACCTCGGCTACCTCGCCCACGCCACCGACCGGATCCACCTCGGCTCCGGCATCTTCAACCCCCTGGCGCCGGTGAACCACCCGGTGAAGGTCGCCGAGAAGGTCGCCATGCTCGACCATCTCTCCCAGGGCCGCTTCGAGTTCGGCTCGGGGCGCGGGGCGGGCTCCCACGAGATCCTCGGGTTCATGCCGGGCATCACCGACATGAACCACACGAAGGAGATCTGGGAGGAGACGATCGCCGAGTTCCCCAAGATGTGGCTCCAGGACGAGTACGTCGGCTTCCAGGGCAAGCACTGGTCCCTGCCGCCGCGCAAGGTCCTGCCCAAGCCGTACGGGAAGTCCCACCCGGCCATGTGGTACGCGGCCGGCTCGCCGTCCTCGTACGCGATGGCGGGCAAGAAGGGGCTCGGCGTCCTCGGCTTCAGCGTGCAGAAGGTCTCCGACATGGAGTGGGTCGTCGAGTCGTACAAGACCGCGATCAAGGAGGCCAAGGCGGTCGGCGACTTCGTCAACGACAACGTGATGGTCACCTCGACCGCGATCTGCGCCGAGACGCACGACAAGGCCGTCGAGATCGCGGTGGGCGGCGGGCTCAACTACCTGCAGTCGCTGCTCTTCCGCTACCACGACACCTTCCCCCGCCCCGAGGGCATCCCCGCGTGGCCGGAGCTGCTGCCCGAGTACAGCGCGGAGATCATCGAACTCCTCATCGCGGAGGAGCTGATGATCTGCGGCGACCCGGACGAGGTGCTGCGCCAGTGCAAGCGCTGGGAGCAGGCGGGCGCGGACCAGCTGTCGTTCGGGCTGCCGATCGGGATCAGCTACGAGGACACGATGAACACGATCAAGCTGATCGGTGAGCACGTGATCCCCAAGATCGACACGGACCCGGTCCACCGCACGACCCGCTTCCGGCAGCAGGCCGGAGAGTAGGCCCCCGTACCGGGGCGGTGTCTTCCCGGACCACCGTCCCGACGGGCCCCGGTCGGGGACGTCGTAGCCGCGGCCGGCTGCCCCGTCCCCGACCGGGGCCCGCACCCCGTTGTGGGCACCCGCTCCGCTCGGGGGTCCCCCCCCAGGGCGAAGCCCCAGGGGGAGGAACGGGTGGGCACCACGCCCGAGGGCCCCCGCGGTCTTCGGACCTGTGCCCCCGGACCCCGCACTGAGCTCCCGTACGAAGGAAGGGACCCCATGCTCGACCACCTGATCAAGGGCGCCACCGTCGTGGACGGGACCGGCGCCCCCGGCTACGTCGCCGACGTCGGTATACGCGACGGCCGCATCGCCGTCATCGCGGAACCCGGTGGCGTCCAGGAAGAGGCCCGCACCACCGAGGACGCCACCGGTCTCGTCCTCGCCCCCGGCTTCGTCGACCCCCACACCCACTACGACGCCCAGCTCTTCTGGGACCCCTTCGCCACCCCCTCCATGAACCACGGCGTCACCACCGTCGCCGGCGGCAACTGCGGCTTCACGCTCGCGCCCCTCCACCCGGACCGGCCCGAGGACGCCGACTACACGCGCCGCATGATGTCCAAGGTCGAGGGCATGGCCCTCAAGGCCCTGGAGGAGGGCGTCGACTGGAGCTGGTCCTCCTTCGGCGAGTACCTCGACGCCCTCGAAGGACGGATCGCCGTCAACGCGGGCTTCATGGTCGGGCACTGCGCACTGCGCCGGTACGTGATGGGCGCCGAGGCCGTCGGCGGGCAGCCCACGCCCGAGCAGCTCGACCGGATGACGGCGCTGCTCCACGAGGCGATGGAGGCCGGCGCCTGGGGCCTGTCCACCACCCAGTCGTCCACCCACTCCGACGGCGACGGCGCCCCCGTCGCCTCCCGGCACGCCGCCCCCGCCGAGCTGATCGCGCTCTCCCAGGCGGTCGGCGAACACGAGGGCACGCAGCTCGAAGCGATCCTCGCCGGCTGCCTCGACCAGTTCTCCGACGAGGAGATCGACCTCTTCGTCGACATGACGGCCGCCGCCGGACGCCCCCTGAACTGGAACGTCCTCACCATCGACGCCACCGTCCCCGAACGCGTCCCACGCCAGCTCGTCGCTTCCGAGCGCGCCCGCAAGTCCGGCGGCCGGATCGTCGCGCTCACCATGCCGATCCTCACCCCCATGAACATGTCGCTCGGCACGTTCTGCGCCCTCAACCTCATCCCGGGCTGGGGCGAGATCCTGGCGCTTCCCGTGCCCGAGCGGATCGCGAAGCTGCGCGACCCGGACGTCCGGGCCGAGATGCTGCGCCGCGCCGACTCCAAGGAGGCCGGCGTCTTCCGCCGCCTCGCGCACTTCGGCCGGTACGTCATCGGCGACACCTACAGCCGCGAGAACGAGGGCCTCACCGGACGGGTCGTGAACGACATCGCCGCCGAACGCGGCCAGGACCCCTTCCAGTGCCTCGTCGAGATCTGTGCCAACGACGAGCTGAAGACCGTGCTGTGGCCCATGCCCACCGACAACGACCCGGCCTCCTGGGCGCTGCGCCGCGAGACCTGGGAGCACGAGGACGTGATGCTCGGCGGCTCCGACGCCGGTGCGCACCTGGACCGCATGTGCGGCGCCCCGTACACCACCCGCTTCCTCGGCGACTGCCTGCGCGGCCGCAAGCTGGTCCCGCTGGAGCAGGCGGTGAAGATGCTCAGCGACGACCCGGCCCGGCTCTTCGGGCTGCGCGAGCGCGGGCGGATCACGGAGGGGTTCCACGCCGACCTGGTCCTCTTCGACCCCGAGCGGATCGACGCGGGCCCGGCGACCCTGGTGCACGACCTGCCCGGGGACAGCCCCCGGCTCGACTCGCGGGCGATCGGCGTCGTCTCCGTCCGCGTCAACGGCGTGGAGACCATCCGCGACGACGAGGTGACCGGCGCGATCCCCGGCAGGGTGCTGCGCTCGGGCCGCGACACGAGGACGGTGTCCACCAGGTGACGCAGCGACTGTTCATCGGCGGCGAGTGGGTCGAGCCCGACGGCGGGCACTACGAGGTGGTGAACCCGGCCACCGAGGAGGTCGTCGGACTCGCGCCCGAAGCCTCCCGCGACCAGGTGTACGAGGCGGCGGACGCCGCCCGGGAGGCCTTCGCGGCCTGGTCCCGTACGAAACCGGAGGAACGGGCCGCGATCCTCGACCGGGCCGCCGACCTCATGGCCCGCGACGCGGACGCGCACACCGTCCTCGCGCAGGCCGAGACCGGCGCGACCACCGGCACGGCGCGGGGCATGCAGGTCGCCGTCGGCTCCTCCCGGTTCCGGCGGTACGCGCGCGGCGCCCTGGAACCGGTCGAGCAGGCGCTGCCCCCGCAGATCAACGAGGCCGGACCCATGGGCAAGGCCGGGGTCTTCGGCGCGGTCGCGGTGCGCCGCCCGGTCGGGGTGGTCACCTGCATCACCTCGTACAACAACCCCTGGGCCAATCCGGCCGGCAAGGTCGCCCCGGCGCTCGCCATGGGCAACACGGTCGTGGTGAAGCCCGCCCCGCAGGACCCGCTCTCCGTGTTCGCGATGGCCCGGGCGCTGGAGGAGGCCGGCGTCCCCGCGGGCGTCGTCAACGTCGTCACGGGGACGAGCACCGCCGTCGGTGAGGCGGCCGTCGACTCGCCGGCGGTCGACATGGTCTCCTTCACCGGTTCCACGGCCGTCGGGCAGCGCATCGGCGAGGTATGCGGCCGGGCGCTGAAGCGGCAGCTCATGGAGCTGGGCGGGAAGGGCGCGGCGCTGGTCCTCGACGACGCCGACCTCGACTCCGCAGTGATGGGGATCGGCACGACCTTCTCCTTCTACAGCGGCCAGATCTGTACGGCCCCGACGCGGGTGCTCGCCCAGCGCGGGATCTACGAGCAGCTGATCGAGAAGCTCACCGGCTATCTGGCCTTCATGAAGGTCGGCGATCCGACGGTGCAGGGCACGGTGGTCGGCCCGGTGATCTCGGCGGCGCACCGTGACCGGGTGGAGGCGTACGTCGAGCTGGGGCGGAAGGAGGGCGCGCGGGTGGTCGCGGGCGGTGAGCGCCCGGCCATGGAGCGCGGCTTCTACGTGGCGCCGACGCTGCTCGCGGACTGCACGAACGACATGCGGGTGGTCCGGGAGGAGATCTTCGGCCCGGTCGTCGTGGTCGTCCCCTTCGACGACGAGGAGGAGGGGATCGCGCTGGCGAACGACAGCGACTACGGGCTGCTCGACTACGTGTGGTCGGGGGACGTGGCCCGCGCATTCCGTATCGCGGCCCGGCTGAGGGCGGGCGGCGTCGGGGTGAACACCATCGGACGGAACATGGAGGCGCCGTTCGGCGGGTTCAAGAAGAGCGGTGTGGGGCGGGACGTGGGGTCCTACGCGCTGCACGCGTACAGCGAGACGCAGGCGGTGGTCTGGCCCGGCTGACACCCGCCCCGGCCCCCGGCCGAACCCTGCCCCGGCGCCGGCCGCACCCCGTCCCCGCGCGGCCCGGAAAATTCTTCGGGAAAATTTGGAAACGGACATTTGGGGCAGGGCTGCGGTTCCCGCATATCGGACGGTCTCTGAGACGCCTACCAATCGGTCGGTGTCAACGCATGGTCGATCTTTCAATCAATGCCGAGAGGGTCTTGTCGCCCTCTCAATGCAAGGTGAAGATCGCCTCACGTCCTGGAGTCAGCTCCTCCGGATGTGGAAACCGCAGCACTTAACGTCCTGTTCATGACTCAGGTGGATGCACGGCCCCAGGCCGGAGACACGGTAAGGGGCGTCACCGCCTCGGGTGAGAGCCAGGGCGTACGTACCAAGGGCCTCGGCGGAAACTCCGTAGGGCTGATGGGCAGTGCCGTCATCGGCATCTCGACGGTCGCCCCCGTCTACTGCCTGACCTCCACGCTCGGCTCCACGGCCGGCGAGGTCGGGCTCCAGATGCCCGCGATCTTCCTCGCGGGCTTCCTCCCGATGCTCCTCGTCGCCTTCGCGTACCGGGAGCTCAACCGGGTGATGCCGGACTGCGGCACCTCCTTCACCTGGACGGTCAAGGCCTTCGGCCCCCGGATCGGCTGGATGTGCGGCTGGGGCCTCGTCATCGCGACGATCATCGTCCTGTCCAACCTGGCCGGCGTCGCGACCTCGTACTTCTGGCTCCTCGCCGGGGAGATCACCGGCAGTGAGTCCATCTCCGCCCTGGACGACAACAAGGCCGTCCACATCCTCACCTGCCTCGCGCTGATCGCCCTCGCGACCGCGATCAGCTACCGCGGGATGACCGCCACCAAGGGCGTGCAGTACGCCCTCGTCGGCCTCCAGCTCGTCGTCCTCGCGCTCTTCGTCGCGATGGCCTTCCAGAAGGCCGGCAGCGGCTCCTTCGACACCGGGCTCTCCTTCTCCTGGGAGTGGATGAACCCGTTCGCCGTCCAGTCCTTCGCCGCCTTCACGGCCGGGCTGTCCCTCTCGATCTTCATGTACTGGGGCTGGGACGCCTGCATGGCGACCAACGAGGAGACCACGGGCAGCGCCAAGACCCCCGGCCGCGCCGCGCTCATCGCGATGGTCGTCCTGGTCGGCTCCTACCTCGCCACCGGCGTCGCCGCGCAGATGGCGGTCGGCTCCGGCGACAGCGGCCTCGGCCTCGCCAACCCGGAGACCTCCGACAACGTCTTCGCGGCCCTCGCCGGCCCGGTCATGGGCCCGGCCCTCGGCATCCTGCTCTTCATCGCCGTCCTCGCCTCGGCGGCGGCCAGCCTCCAGACGACGTTCATCCCGGTGGCCCGCACAGTGCTGGCGATGTCGACGTACGAGGCGCTCCCCGCGTCCTTCGCCAAGGTCCACCCGCGCTTCAAGGTGCCGGGCAAGGCCACGATCATCGCGGGCGTCGCCACCGGTGTCTTCTACACGGTGATGACCCTGGTCAGCGAGAACGTCCTGGTCGACACGATCTACGCGCTCGGCCTCATGATCTGCTTCTACTACTCGCTGACCGCCTTCGCCTGCGCCTGGTACTTCCGCAAGGAGCTCTTCCGCTCCGGCCGGGACTTCGTCTACAAGGGCCTGTGCCCGGTCCTCGGCGGCGTCCTGCTCACCGCGGTCTTCGGCAAGACGCTGTACGACATGTGGGACCCGGCCTACGGCAGCGGCTCCTCGGTCCTCGGCGTCGGCTCGGTCTTCGTGATCGGTGTCGGGCTGCTGCTCGTCGGCCTGGTGATCATGCTGGTCATGCAGCGCCGGAGCCCCGCGTTCTTCCGCGGCGAGGTGCTCACGAAGGAGACGCCGTCGCTGGTGGTCGCGGACTGACACCGCGGACGTGAACCCCTGAGTCCACGAGGAACGAGGTGGCGGGACCGTCTTCCGGTCCCGCCACCTCGTTCGTCGTAGGCCCCGGTCAGCGCCCGGGGAGCAGCCCCTCCACGGTCGCGTTGGCGGCGGGCATCCCTGCCGCCGAGGCCGGCTTCTCCTGGGGGTCCAGGAGGCCGCTCAGCGGGACGACGGACGGAAGGTTGGCGTTGCCGAGGTCCATGGTGTCGGCGGCGGCGGACCCGGCGGCGCCGATGCTCCCGGCGAGGGCGAGACCGGTCAGGGCCAGGTTGCGGATCATCTTCATGCCCCCACCAACGAGCGGCCCCCCGACCAGGTCGCGGCCCCCCGGCCAGGTCGCGGCCCCCCGACCAGGTCGCGCCCGCGGGGACACGGAGCTCTCCCTAGGATGCGTACGTGCATACGGAAAAGACATGGTCGCTGCGGACCGGGCGGGCGGAGGACGTCGAGACGATCGCCGACCTGCGGGCGGTCGTGATGCGCGACGACCTGGTGCGGCTCGGCCGCTACGACGAGCACCGGGTACGGCAGCGGCTGCGCGACGGCTTCTCCCCGGAGCACACCTCGGTCGTCGAGGCCGACGGGACCTTCGTGGGCTGCGTGACGTTCCGCCCGTACGACGACGGGCCGGGGCTCTACATCGAGCACTTCTACCTGGCCCCCGAGGCCCAGGGAAGGGGCCTCGGGACGGCGGTACTGCGGGAGCTGCTGGCCCGCGCGGACGAGCAGTCCCTTCCTGTGCGTCTCGTCGTGGTGCGGGGCAGTGCGGCCCGGCGCCTCTACGAACGCGAGGGGTTCACGGTCGAGTCGTGCGAGGACCCGATCGACGTCCTGATGGTGCGCGAGGCGCCGGTCAGAGAGCCACGCCCGCCGGCTGCCTGATCGTCACGTTGATCCGGTTGAACAGGTTGGTGAGGGCGACCATCATCACGATCGCGGAGAGCTGCTTCTCGTCGAAGTGGTCGGCGGCCGCGTCCCACACCGCGTCCGGCACGGCGTCCGAGGTGTCGGCCAGTCGCGTCGCGTGCTCGGCGAGCGCCAGCGCGGCCCGCTCCTCGTCGGTGAAGTACGGCGCCTCGCGCCAGGCGGCGACGGCGAAGAGCTTCTCGTCGCTCATCCCGGCCTTCCGGGCGCTCTTGACGCCGTAGTCGACGCAGAAACCGCAGCCGTTGATCTGGCTGGCACGCAGGTGCACGAGCTCCAGGGTCGACTCCGGGACTCCGCCCTGACGGGTGGCCTTCACCAGTTGCTGAATGGCGGCTCCGGCGTCGGGGAGGACGTAGGCGGGGTTGGTCATCCGGGGGGTGATCTCGTGCAGCATGGTGATCGCTCCTTCAGCGGTCCGTGTTCCTGTGGGGCCGTCTCTGTCGGCTTCACTGCACTGACGGAGCGCGCGACGCGGATGTGACACGTCCGGAGAGCTTTCTCCGGAGATTTCTCAGGAGGCCGTTTCCGCGATCAGGGCGGTGGCGACCGTACGGAAGCCGAGGCGGCCGTAGAGGCGGGCCACGGACTCGTCCGTGGCCGTCAGGAAGACCGTCTCCACACCGCGGGCGCGGGCGTCCGCGACCAGGGCCGCCGTGACCGCGAGGCCCAGGCCCCGGCGGCGGGCGGTCGGCAGGGTGCCGACGCCGACGACCTCCGAGACGGGGCCGACGGGCTGGTGCTGCCCGGCGGAGAGCGCGCCGCCGTCCGTGCCGACCGCGGCGGCGAGGCGGGTCAGGCCCGCCGCGATGCGGGCGGCGACCTGGGCGCCGGCGGCCGGAGACGGCGCGACGCCGAAGGCCGCGTACGGGACGGCGGCCGCGCTCGGCAGGACCGGGTCCTCGGCGCCGACCATCCGCACGGTGACGCCCTCGGGAGCGGCGGGCGCCGTGCCCTCCCCTTCGAGGACCATCAGCGGATGCTCACGCACCACGAGCCCGCTCTTCTCGACGGCCGCGCGCAGCTCCGGCGTCGTCTCCGCGACCCACTCGAACGCCTCCGGCACCCGCAACTCCCGCTGCCGCGCCCGTACCCGGTCCACGTCGCCGGCCGTCACGCCCCCGGTGTGCCCGAGCGTCGGCCGGGCGTAGTAGGGCCACCCCTCCCCCTCCCGTACGAACAGGGTGAGCGGCCCGAACTCCTCGGCCCGCGCGGCGGATCGGGGAACGGCGTCGTAGTAGGTCTCGAGTCGGCTCAGCATGCCGGTCATCCAAGCATCTTGGCCACGGAAGCACAGGGGGATTTCCCTGCTTCCGGGCGACGCGCGCACCGGCCCGGGACGGCCGCCCGGGTGCCATGCGGCGAACTGGAGACGGGCTGATGCGCGGCCGCCAGACGGCCGAGGAGCTGTGGTCCAGGGCCTGGTACTGCTCCCGCTGGGCTACGGCGCACCGGCGGCCGAGCAGCGGGCCGTGGAGCCCCTGGCCGGACGGTGACGCGGGTGGCGGGCGCGGTGCGGGACGATGGGGGTATGACCGAGATCCTCACGCCCCGCCTCCTCCTCCGCCGCTGGACCGACGACGACCTCGTCCCCATGGCCGAGATCAACGCCGACCCCGAGGTGATGCGCTGGATCGGGGACGGATCGGTCCGTGATCTGGAGCAGACCGCCGAGGACATCGAGCGGTGGGAGGAGGAGTGGGACGACGAGGGATTCGGGCTCTTCGCCGTCGAGCTCCTCGGCTCCGGCGAGCTGATCGGCTTCGCCGGGCTCTCCGTCCCCGCGTTCCTGCCCGAGCTGGCGCACGAGGTGGAGATCGGCTGGCGGCTCGGACGGCCCTTCTGGGGGCAGGGGTACGCCTCCGAGGCCGCCCACGCGGCCCTGGAGTTCGCGCTCCAGGACCGCGGCCTCGACCGGGTGGTCGCCATCGCCCACATCTCCAACTCGGCCTCCGAGAAGGTCATCCACAAGCTCGGGATGACCCCGGAGCGCGAGGCCGAGCACCCGGAGTTCGGCGTCCCGCTGCGCGTCTACGCGATCGACCTCAGCGAGTACCGGGGCTGATCCCGAGCGCCTCCAGGAACACCGGGTTCGTGAAGGCCGCGAGCGCGCCCGGCAGCGGCGGCAGCGTCGCCGGGTGCCGCACCTCGGCCCGTACGTAGGAGGCGTACGCGGCCGTCGTCACCCACTCCACCGACTGCCCGGTCGCCTGCGCCGAGTGCAGGACGCCCTGGTCCGTGACGAAGCGGACCGTGCCGCCCGCCGGGGCGCCGCTCACCGTCAGCCGGGCGGTGACGGGCTCGTCCGCCGGCACCCGCAGACGCCCGCCGATGCCCGCGGTGCGCCCCCGGCCGTCCGTGAGCGAGAAGTCCAGGGAGACGGACGAGGACTCGGCGACGTACGAGCGGCCCGCGCGCAGGCCCTCCAGGATCGCCTCCCGGCTCAGCTCGTCGGCCAGGACCACGGTCTGCGGGGTGCCGACACGGTCCGGGTCCCGGTGGGCGTCGGAGTTGCCCATCGCCGGGGTCCAGCGGCCCTTCGCGAGCGCCGCGTCCCAGCCGGCCAGCGACACCTCGTCGTCCGGGGTGTAGGGGCCGTTCCACACCTCGACCGCGTCCGCGTCGCCGAAGCCGAACTTCCAGTTGCAGCCGATGCAGGTGGCGTGCGGGTGCGCCGGCACGACCAGACCGCCCGCCCTGCGGATCTCGCGCGCGAAATGCCCGAAACGGTTCTCCCGCGCCCGGTAGCGCCAGTCCACGAACGTGCCCGGGTCCGTGCCCACGGCCAGGACGTGGCCGTTGCGGGTGGTGACCTCCTCGCCGAGCAGGATCAGCAGGTCGTCCCCGGCGGCCTCGGCCCAGGCCCCGTGCCCGGCATGGGTGTTGTGCTCGGTGGCGGTGAGGAAGTCGAGCCCGGCGGCGCGCGCGAGCGCGGCGACCTCGGCGGGCGTGCGGCGCCCGTCCGAGTACACGGTGTGCAGATGGCTGTCGCCGCGGTACCAGGCCCTGCCCCGGCCCTCGGCCCGCTCGGGCGGGTACACGGGCCTGGGCGTGGGCAGCGAGGCGCCGAAGCGCAGGGTGATCGTCACCGAGTACGTGAGCCCCTGCGGCGCCACCGTGTACGGGGCGAGCACGACGAACCAGGTCCCGGCCTTCAGCGGGCCGGCGACATAGCCGGGCGTCGCCTCGTCGGCGCGGAGGAAGAACTCCGTGCGCGCCCCGCCCGACCACCCCCGGAAGCCCTTGCCGCCGAGCTCGGTGCCGCGCTGGTCGAAGATGCCGATGTCCAGGGCGTTGCCCTGGGTCCCGGCGGGGACGGACGGCCGCTCGTACGCGTACGAGACACGGATCTCGCGCACCCCGCGGGGGATCTCGACCGGGAGGTACACGTAGTCGGGGGAGCCGGGCGGCAGCGTGCCGCCGACCGTCTCCGTCCGGTCGCCGCCGGGGGAGCCCCCGGGAGAGCCGTCGGGGGTGTCGGCGGCGTGCGCGAAGCTCACGCTTCCCAAGGTAAGGGCGGAGGCGACGCTCGTCGTCAGGAGCGTTCGTCGGGTCGTTTCGCTCATGTCCGGCACCCTCGTAGTAGGGCGTGAACTCCTGGACAACGCAAGAGGCCCGACGCGCCGCACCTCTCGGAAATCCACGCCGCAGCCCCTACCGTGCCGCTATGCGGATCTCGACCACGATCTTCCTGACCGACGAGACCATCACCCCCGTCCGCCTCGCGCGCGAGCTCGAACAGCGGGGCTTCGCAGGGCTCTACCTGCCCGAACACACCCACATCCCGATCGACCGGACCACCCCCTACCCCGCGGCGGGCACCGAACTGCCCCGGGAGTACGGCCGTACCCTCGACCCCTTCGTCGCCCTCGGCCAGGCCTCCGCCGTCACCGAACGGCTGGAACTCGGCACCGGCATCACGCTGATCACCGAGCACGACCCGATCGCTCTGGCCAAGCAGATCGCCACCCTGGACCATCTCTCCGGCGGGCGTTTCACGCTCGGCATCGGCTTCGGCTGGAACAAGGAGGAAGCCGCGGACCACGGCGTGGAGTGGTCGACACGGCGTGAACTCGGCCGGGAGCGGATGGCGCTGATGCGCGCTCTGTGGGCCGACGAACCGACGGCGTACGAAGGCGAGTTGGGGGTGTCGGTACGGGCTTCCTACGCATACCCCAAGCCGGCCGGCGGCGCCCCGCGCACCCTCCTCGGCGGCGCCGCGGGCCCCAAGCTCTTCGCGCAGATCGCCGAGTACGCGGACGGCTGGATGCCGATCGGCGGCCGTGGCCTGACCCGGTCGATGCCGGTGCTCCGCGACGCCTGGGAGCAGGCGGGCCGCGACCCGAAGACCCTCCAGGTCGTCCCGTACGCCGTCCTCCCGAACCCGGGCAAGCTCGCGCACTACGAGGAGCTGGGCTGCGAGGAGGTGGTGCTCCAGCTGCCGCCGGGGGACGAGACGGAGGTCCTGGGGGTGCTGGACGAGTTCGCCCAGTACCTGTGATCCGATGACTCGACGTCCCGGCGCGCAGCGCACCGGCCTGCCGTGCGGCCCTGTGTCCGTCGGCGGGCACTCGTATGCTCGGTCCATGACGGATCAGCAGCCCGGGCAGGCAGGACGGCCCACCGAGAACGCCATGCGCCGTGCCCTCAAGAGGGCCAGGGACGGAGTGGCGCTCGATGCCGGCGAGGCCGCCGTGCTGCTCCAGGCGCGGGGGGCGGACCTGGACGATCTGGTCGCCTCCGCCGGGCGCGTGCGGGACGCGGGTCTGGAGGCCGCCGGGCGGCCCGGGGTCATCACGTACTCGAAGAGCGTCTTCATACCGCTCACCCGGCTCTGCCGTGACAAGTGCCACTACTGCACGTTCGTGACCGTGCCGGGGAAGCTGCGCCGCGCGGGGCACGGGATGTTCATGTCCCCCGACGAGGTCCTCGACATCGCCCGCCGCGGCGCCGAGCTGGGGTGCAAGGAAGCCCTGATCACGCTCGGCGACAAGCCCGAGGACCGCTGGCCCGAGGCGCGCGAGTGGCTCGACGCGCACGGCTACGACGACACCCTCGCGTACGTACGGGCCATGGCCATCCGCATCCTGGAGGAGACCGGTCTCCTCCCGCACCTCAACCCGGGCGTGCTGTCCTGGACGGACTTCCAGCGGCTCAAGCCCGTCGCGCCGTCCATGGGCATGATGCTGGAGACGACGGCGACCCGGCTCTGGTCCGAGCCCGGCGGCCCGCACTTCGGCTCCCCCGACAAGGAGCCGGCCGTCCGGCTGCGGGTCCTGGAGGACGCCGGCCGGTCGTCCGTGCCGTTCACCAGCGGGCTGCTCATCGGGATCGGCGAGACGTACGAGGAGCGGGCCGAGTCGCTCTTCGCGCTGCGCCGGGTCTCCCGCGCGTACCACTCCATCCAGGAGCTGATCATCCAGAACTTCCGCGCCAAGCCGGACACGGCGATGCGCGGCATGCCGGACGCCGAACTGGACGACCTGATCGCCACGATCGCCGTCGCCCGGCACATCATGGGCCCCTCGGCCTGCCTCCAGGCCCCGCCCAACCTCGTCGACGAGGAGTACGGACGGCTCATCGCCGCCGGCATCGACGACTGGGGCGGGGTCTCCCCGCTGACCATCGACCATGTGAACCCGGAGCGGCCCTGGCCGCAGATCGACACCCTCGCGGAGAAGTCCCGCGCCGCCGGCTTCGAGCTGCGCGAACGCCTCTGCGTCTACCCGGAGTTCGTCGGCCGCGGCGAGCCCTGGCTCGACCCGCGTCTGCTGCCGCACGTGCGGGCGCTCGCCCACCCGGAGACCGGACTCGCGAACCCGGACGCCGAGGTGCGCGGGCTGCCCTGGCAGGAGCCGGACGAGGCGTTCACGTCGGCGGGCCGCACGGATCTGCACCGGACGATCGACACCACCGGCCGCACCCACGACCGCCGCGAGGACTTCGACGAGGTCTACGGCGACTGGGAGGCGCTGCGCGAGGCGGCGGTCCCCGGCATGGTCCCGCAGCGCATCGACATGGACGTCCGGGCCGCGCTCGCCACCGCCGCCGACGATCCGACGAAGCTCACCGACGACGAGGCCCTCGCCCTGCTGCACGCCGACGGTCCCGCGCTCGACGCGCTGACCCGGATCGCCGACGACGTGCGCAGGTCGGTGGTCGGCGACGACGTCACCTACATCGTCACCCGGAACATCAACTTCACCAACGTCTGCTACACCGGCTGCCGGTTCTGCGCCTTCGCGCAGCGGCGCACGGACGCCGACGCCTACACCCTCTCGCTCGACCAGGTCGCCGACCGGGCGCAGCAGGCGTGGGAGGTCGGCGCGGTGGAGGTCTGCATGCAGGGCGGCATCCACCCGGACCTGCCCGGCACGGCGTACTTCGACATCGCGCGGGCGGTGAAGGAGCGCGTGCCCGGGATGCACGTCCACGCCTTCTCGCCGATGGAGGTCGTCAACGGCGCGACGCGGACCGGGCTCTCGATCCGGGAGTGGCTGACGGCGGCGAAGGAGGCCGGGCTGGACTCGATCCCCGGCACGGCCGCCGAGATCCTCGACGACGAGGTCCGCTGGATCCTCACCAAGGGCAAGCTGCCGACGGCCACCTGGATCGAGGTGGTGAAGACGGCCCACGAGCTGGGCATCCGTTCGTCGTCGACGATGATGTACGGGCATGTGGACCAGCCCCGGCACTGGCTGGGCCACTTCCGCACGCTGGCCCGGATCCAGCAGGAGACCGGCGGCTTCACGGAGTTCGTGACGCTGCCCTTCATCCACACCAACGCGCCCGTCTATCTCGCGGGCATCTCACGGCCGGGCCCGACGGTCCGCGACAACCGGGCGGTCACCGCGATGGCGCGGCTGCTGCTCCACCCGCACATCCCGAACATCCAGACCAGCTGGGTGAAGCTCGGCGCGGACGGCGCCGCCGAGATGCTCCGCTCGGGCGCCAACGACCTGGGCGGAACGCTGATGGAGGAGACCATCTCCCGTATGGCGGGCTCCAGTTACGGCTCGTACCGCTCGATCCGGGATCTGGTCGCCATCGCGGAGGCGGCCGGGCGGCCGTCCCGCCCGCGCACGACGCTGTACGGCGAGGTCGCCGAGGAGCGGCAGCGCGCGGCGACGGCGTCGGACGGCCACCTGCCGGAGCTGCTGCCGGTGCTGGGGGACTAGGGGCGGTCCTTGAGGGAGCGGCGGCGGCCGTACGGAACGGCTCGCGCGGGGGTGACGCGTGCTGGAACACTCGGTGCATGACCAACGGTGCGCGACCGTCGATGCAGGCGTTGCTCCAGCGGCGCAAGAGGGCGGGGTTCGTCGGCCGGCGTGACGAACTCGCCCTCTTCCGGGAGAACTTCGACCTCCCGGTGGAGGACGACCGGCATCGCTTCGTCTTCCATGTGCGGGGCAACGCGGGCGTCGGCAAGACCACGCTCGTCGGCGAGCTGAGGGACGTCGCGACGGGGCGCGGAGCCGTGACGGCGTACGTCGACGAGGGGCTCAACAGCATCCCCGAGGTGATGGCGGAGATCGCCGCCTCCTTCGCCCGGCAGGGGCACCCGCTGAAGACACTGGACCGGCAGCTCACCGCCTACCGGCAGCGACGGCACGAGGCCGAGGCGGCGTCGATCGCCTCGGCCGAGGCCGGAGAGGCACCCGGCGGTGCCCCCTCGGCGAGCAGCACGGCCCTGGCCCAGGCGGGGCTGATCGGGGCCGGGATGGTCCCCGTCGTGGGGGCCTTCGCCGGAGCCGTCGATCCGTCCCGGCTGGCCCACGGCACCGACCGGCTGCGGGCAGTCCTCAGCGCCCGGTTCCGCAACCAGGACGACGTCCAACTCGTCCTGGACCCGGTGCGTGTCCTCACCCCGGTGCTGGTGGGGGACCTGGAGCGGGTGGCGGCCGAGGTCCCCTGGCTCGCGCTCTTCCTCGACACGTACGAGCGCACCGCGCCCTATCTCGACGGCTGGCTGCGCGACCTGATCACCACCGAACGGTACGGAGCCCTGCCGGCCACCACCGTCTTCGTCGTCGCCGGCCGTGACCGGCTCGAACCGGCCTCCTGGTCGGACTACGCCGACTTCGTGCAGGACATGCCGTTGGACCCGTTCACCGAGGCGGAGGCGCGGCAACTCCTCACGGCGAAAGGGGTCGTCGACGAGGGGATCGTCCAGGACGTCCTGCGGCTCTCCGGTGGGCTGCCGGTCCTTGTCTCCACCCTCGCCGCACGTCCCGGCGAGGCCGCCACCGCCGGCGCCACCGCCGTGGACCGCTTCCTGAGCGGAGAGCCCGACCGGACCCGCAAGGACGCCGCCAAGGCCGGCGCACTGCCCCGCCGGCTGACCGAGGACATCTTCACCGCCGTCTCCCAGGAGGGCCCGGCGCTCCTCGACTGGCTGCGGACCCTGCCGTTCGTCGCCGACCGGGACGGACATCTCCAGTACCACGACGTCGTCCGCGGCCCGATGCTGCTCCTGCGCCGCACCCGCTCGCCCCGTGCCTGGAGCGAGGACCACGAACGGCTGGCCGCCGCCTTCGCGACCCGGGCGGAGGCGGCCGCCGAGGGCGTGCCGGAGGACGAACGCTGGGCGCACGAGCCCTGGCGGGCCGCCCGCCTGGAGGAGTCGTACCACCGGCTGTGCGCGGCCCCGGATGCCGCGCTGCCCGCGGTGCTCCGCGACGGCGCGGACGCCTGCGACGAAGGCGTGGCTACCGCCCGCCGCTGGGCGCGGGTGCTGGCCGACGCCGGCGAGGACGCGGACGCGGAGGTGCTGCGCGGGTGGGGCAGGGACGCGCTGGCGGCCCTGGAGAGTGAGAGCGAACCGGTGGCCGTGCTGCTCGGACTCCTGTTGGCACGCGCGGGGTTCGGTCGTGAGGGCCAGGTGGCCGTGCTGGTCGTCCGGGCCAAGTTCCTACGGTGGGCCGAGGACTACGCCCGTGCGACCGCCGACTACGAGCGCGCGCTCGCCCTTGAGCCGGAGTGTGCCCGGGCCCACTACGGCCTCGGGATGGTGCTCCTGCTGCAGCTCGATCTGACCGGAGCCCTGGAACGGCTGAACCGGGCGGACGCCCATGCGCCGGACGCGCCGTGGATCCTCAGGGACCGGGGAGAACTCCACCGGCGCCTCGAGCGGTACGAGGAGGCGGTGGCGGACTGCGACCGGACGCTGGCTCTCGGGCCCGAGAGCGCCTCGGTGCTGGCGACGCGCGGTCAGGCGCTGTTCCGGCTGGGGCGCACGAGGGAGGCACTGGCCGATCTGGACCGCGCCGTCGAGCTCGAACCCGACTACTGGTGGGCACTGTTGCGGCGTGCCGATGTGCTCCTGGAGACGGGGGACGAGGCCGGGGCCCTCGCCGATCTGGACCGGGCGGAGGAGTGCCGGCCGCAGATGGCGTGGGTGCCGGGCCAGCGTGGCTTCGTGCACTGGAAGCGAGGCCGGGCCGAGCAGGCGGTCGCCGAATTCGACCGGGCCCTCGCCCTCGACCCTTCCTACGCCTGGGCGCTGGGCAGCCGAGCCGTCGCGCTGACGGATCTGGGGCGCTTCGAAGAGGCGCTCGCGGATCTGGACCGGGCCATCGACATGCGCCCGGACTACGGCTGGGCCATGGTGCAGAGGTCGCGGATCCTCGAACGGCTGGGGGATTCGTCCGCCCGGCTCGACGCGCTCGACCGCGCGGTCGAGGCCGCCGACGACACGGCCATGGCGCTCAGGGAGCGCGGCGACGCGCATCTGCGGGGACGGCGCTTCGAGCAGGCGGTGGAGGATCTCGACCGGGCTCTCGCACGGGAGCCGGACAGCTGGTACGCCCTCAGCATCCGGGGCCAGGCGTACCGGAAGATGCGGCAGCCCCTGCGGGCACTGGCCGATCTGGAGCGGGCGGTGGAGCTCGAGCCCCGGGTGGAGGCGATGCTGATGCTGCGACAGCTCGCCTACCGGGAGGCCCGGGCCACGGACGAGGGGCGGGCCCACTGCGACGCGGTCGCGGCGCTCGCCCCGGACTCCGTGGCGTCCTGGATCCGGCGGGCGTCGGCGCGGACGGCGGCCGGGCGCCTCGAGGAAGCCCTGTCCGACGTCGACCGGGCTCTCGAGCTCGACCCGGAGCACCGCTGGGCGCGGGAGCGCAGGGCACGGCTGCGGTGCCTCCTCGGAGACCTCCGGAGCGGCCTGGCCGACATGGACCACCTGGTCGCCGCGGGCCACGGCTCCGAGGCCGAGGCACTCCAGCAAAGGGCGTATCTGCTCCAGCTGGTGGGCCGGTCCGCGCAGGCGCTCGCCGATCTGGAGCGGTGCGCCGTCGCCGGCTCGTCGTGGCCGACCGGTCGCAGGGCCGTGGCGCTGTTCCATCTGGGGCGCCACCAGGAAGCGCTGGACCTCCTGCTGGCCATGCCGTCG
The DNA here is from genome assembly GCF_042902595.1 of Streptomyces sp. NPDC012508. Lineage (NCBI taxonomy): Bacteria > Bacillati > Actinomycetota > Actinomycetes > Kitasatosporales > Streptomycetaceae > Streptomyces > Streptomyces sp. NPDC012508. The sequence continues at coordinate 242,715 of NZ_JBIBEO010000011.1, read as the reverse complement.
GGCGACCGGCGGGAACACCTGGAAACGGTCACGTGGGCGCTGCTGCGCCTGGGACGGCTCCAGGAGGCGGGAGGAGCCGCGGAGCGGATGCGGGAGGCGGGGCAGCAGGAGGGGCTGCTGCTGCTCGCGACAGCGGAGAGCCGTCTGCGGGGGACCGAGGCCGCGGGGGAGCTCTGGCAGGCGTACGTACGGCAGCACACCTTCACCGTCCCGGACGAGCCGACGGTCGAGGAACTCGGCTGCCTGGTGGTCGCGCAGGCCGCCCTGGCCCGGTGGGAGGAGGCGGAGCGCACGTGGGAACGGATGCTCGGGCTGCCGCACTTCTGGTCGGACGTCGCCGACCTCCGGAACCTGCTGGTGGAGATCGCGGAGTGCCCCGGCGCCGACACCGTCCGGCTCGGCGCCCTTCTCGGGCCGGTCAGGGGGGAGGACGGTCGCCCTGGCCACGGCGGCGGACGGCGTCAGCCGACCAGCAGGTCGCGCGTGAGGTCCTTCAGCTCGTGGGCGTCGATGCCGAGCCCCTGCTTCAGGTGACGCCCAGGAGGAGGACGGCGGCGACGGCGGCGGTGGCGGAAGTCTTGAATCGTGTCACGTGGCGGTGGTTCAAGCCATGTCGGAACTGCCGGTGAACGGCGGTCGAAGATGGACAGAAAGGCGTCCGATCGCAAAAGGTTCCGTCCCGCGAACGAGTGAACTCGGTCGATTACAGTGCTGCGAGATCTGAGCGCCGAGGTTTCCGGGGGAGGGCACGTCGTGACCACAACCGCTGCGGCCGTGTGGGGCCGCGCCGAACAGCAGGACTTCCGCGCCCGGGTCCGCGGCTGTCTCCTCGGCGGGGCCGTGGGCGACGCCTTCGGCGCGGGCGTCGCGGCGCTCCCCCTGGAGGGGATCAGGACCGCCCACGGGCCCGAGGGCCTCATGGAGCCGGTCCCGGCGTACGGCAGACGCGGCGCGGTCACCGCCGCCACCCAGATGACCCTCTTCACCGTCGACGGGCTGATACGGGCCCAGGTCCGCCGCGACACCGGCGCCTGGCACCCGCCCACCGACGTCCACCGCGCCCATCTGCGCTGGGCGGCCACCCAGCGCGACTGGGGCCCCGACGAGCGCCGCAAGGACAACGGCTGGCTCGCCCGCGAGGAGTGGCTCTACGCCCGACGCGACCCGGCCCGCGCCTGCCTCACCGGTCTCGGCGACGAGATCCTCGGCACCCTCGACCGGCCCAAGAACGCGGACGCGACCGACTCCGGGGCGCTCGTCCGCTCGGCGCCCTTCGGCCTCCTCGTCGGCTGGGAGCCGCAGCTGGTCTGCCAGCTCGCCGTCGAGTGCGCGGCGCAGACCCACGGCGACCCGGCCGCCCACCTCGCGGCAGGCGCGCTCGCCGTCGTCGTGCACGGTCTCGCGCGCGGCGAGAGCGTGGACGGCTCGGTCCAGCGGGCGCTGGCGCAGCTCACCCCGCGCCCCGGCCACGAGCCCGTCACCGACGCGCTCCAGCGGGCGCTGGGAGCCGTACGCCAGGGCATGCCGAACGCCGTACGGGTCACGGATCTCGGCGCGGACGAGGACCGGGCCGAGGGCCAGCTCGCCGCGGCCGTGTACTGCGCCCTCGTCGGCGAGGACATCCGCCACGGGCTGCGCCTCGCGGTCAACCACGACGGCCCGTCCGCTGTGACGGGAGCCGTCACGGGCGCGCTGCTCGGCGCCCTGCACGGCGAGACGGCCCTCCCGCCGGCCTGGCTGGCCGAGCTGGAGGGCCGTTCGACGATCCTTGAACTCGCGGACGACTTCGCGATGGAGATGACCCAGGGCGCCGCCCTGCACAGCCCCGCGGAGTCGCACCCCGGCTGGCTCGCCCGCTACCCCAGGGGCTGACCGGGCGCCCCACCCGTCACGCCAGAGGCTGACCGGGCGCGCCGTCCGCTACCCCAGGGGCTGACCGGGCGCCCCACCCGTCACGCCAGGGGCCGGGCGGCCGGCTCGCCCGAGGCCTGCGGCGGGACGGCGGCGCCGCCGTCCTCGTCGGGGTCCTGGTTGATCTTGGCCAGAATCGCGTCGCGTTCCGGGGTGTCCTCGGGCTTGAGGAAGCCGATGAGGATGTAGAGGACCAGCGAGGTCGCGAGCGGCGAGACGATCTGGATCTGGAGCTCGATGCCGTCCAGGCCGTAGTTGGTCAGCCAGAAGACGAACAGACCCGCGGCCCAGGAGACCAGCGCCGCAGTGGGGCCGGACTTCCGGAAGGTCTTCAGCAGACCGAGCATGAACGGGATCGCGATCGGGCCCATCAGACCGGCCACCCACTTGATGACGACCGTGATGATGTCCTTGAAGGTGGGCGAGTTGACCTGGGTGGCGACCGCCATCGACAGGGCGAGGAACGCGATCGTCGACCAGCGCGCCGCGATCAGTCCGGCCTGCTGCGTCCAGCGCCGTGCCGCCTTGCTCATCACGGGGGCGATGTCCCGGGTGAAGACGGCCGCGATGGCGTTGGCGTCGGAGGAGCACATGGCCATCGTGTGGGAGAAGAAGCCGACGATGACCAGGCCGAGCAGCCCGTGCGGCAGCAGCTGCTCGGTCATCAGCGCGTAACTGTCGGAGGCGTCGGGCTTCTTCGGGTCCACGAGCAGCGGCGCGACCCACATGGGGAAGAAGAGGACCAGCGGCCAGACGAACCACAGCACCGCCGACAGCCGGCCGGAGCGGGTGGCCTCGCGGGCGTTGGGGGTGGCCATGTAGCGCTGGGCCTGGTTCCACATGCCGCCGCTGTACTCGAAGGTCTTGATGAAGAGGTAGGCGAGCAGGAAGGTCAGTGTGTACGGGCCGGCCGTCGGCGCGGTGTGGCCCTGGAGCTCGGGACGGTCCCAGACGTCCCACAGCGCGCTGATCCCGCCCAGCTCGGCGAGGACGGCGACGAGCATCGCGATGCCGGCGAAGAACTGGATGATGAACTGGCCGAGTTCGGTGAGTGCGTCGGCCCACAGCCCGCCGACCGTGCAGTAGATGCCGGTGATCACACCGGTGATGAGGATGCCCTGGTTGAGGGAGATCCCGGTGAAGACGGAGAGCAGGGTGGCGATCGCGGCCCACTTGGCGCCCACGTCGACGATCTTCAGCAGGACGCCGGACCAGGCGAGCGCCTGCTGGGTGGGGAGGTTGTACCGGTTCTTCAGGTACTCCAGCGGCGAGGCCACATGGAGCCGCGAGCGCAGCCGGTTGAGGCGCGGCGCGAAGAGATGGGCGCCGATCGCGATGCCGATCGCGATCGGGAAGGACCAGGTCACGTACGAGGTGACGCCGTACGTGAACGCGATGCCGGCGTACCCGGTGAACATCACCGCGCTGTAGCCCGACATGTGGTGCGAGATGCCGGAGAGCCACCAGGGCATCTTGCCTCCGGCGGTGAAGAAGTCGGAGACGTTGTCCACGCGCTTGTGGGACCAGACTCCGATCGCGACCATGACGCCGAAATAGCCGATGAGCACGGCCCAGTCGAGACTGTTCATTGAGCCCCCTCCAGGGGTCCGGTCCGTCTTGTGAACGCCGTTCATGGTGTGGGGAGTTGCACGGCCAGGACAACGCGGAGGAAGGTCAAGAGAACGTAAAATCGTTCTTCTTACTGACCTGGGTTCACATTCCTGAATGCAGATGGGGTCAAAAAGGGCCGCACGGTACGCCGTCGCGTACCGTGCGGCCCGGTCTCCGCCCGCGGGTGCTACCGCATCAGCTCGCCCGCGTTGACGAGCAGCGACTGCCCGGTGATCGCCCGGGCCCGGTCGGAGACGAGGAACGCCGCCGCCTCCGCCACGTCCCCGTCGGTCGCCAGCTCGGGCAGCGCCATCCGCTCCGTGAGCCGGGCGAGCACCTCGGCCTCCGGCACCTCCTCGGTGTGCGCCGTGAACTGTACGTACGCCTGGACCGGCGGGCCCCACATCCAGCCCGGCAGCACGGTGTTGACCCGGATCCGGTGCGGGCCGAGTTCGCGCGCCATCGAGTACATCGCCGAGGTCAGCGCCCCCTTCGAGGCCGCGTACGCCGCCTGCCGCACCTGTGAGGGTGCCGCCACCGCCGACTGTGTCCCGATGAGGACCACGGAGCCTCCCCGCGCCTTCAGGGCCGGCAGGCAGGCGCGGGTCATCCGCAGGGTGCCCAGCAGATTGACGTCCAGGACGCCCTGCCAGGTGGCGAAGTCGGCGTCCTCGATCCCGCCGAAGTAGCTGTCCCAGGCCGCCACATGGACGACGGCGTCGATGGCGCCGAACCGCTCGACCGCGAGCGCGGCGAGCGCCTCGCACTGCGCCTCGTCGGTGATGTCGGTGGCGCGATGGGCGGTGCGGCGGCCCTCCGGATCGATCTCGGCCGCCGACTTGGCGAGGTTGGCCTCGGTGCGCGCACCGAGGACCGCGTTGCCGCCGTCCCGTACGACCGTCTCGGCGATCCGGTGCCCGAGCCCCGCGCCGACTCCCGACACGACCACGGTCTTTCCCTGGAGCAGCATCCGGGTGCCTCCCGACTCTGGCCATTCATCTGACGGCCCGTCAGAGTAGGGGGCTCCACCGGACTTGGGAAGGGGTTTCCGAAGTGAGCGAGGAGACGCGGAGCGAGGCGTATGCGGAACTGGCGGCGGTCGGCCCGTACGGGGTCCGCCCCGGCCATGCGCTGATCACGATGGTCGAACCGCACCCGGGCCACGAGTGGGCGTACAACCGCTGGTACGAGGACGACCACTACTACGCGGGCGCCATGGCCATGCCCTGGATGTACGCGGGCCGCCGCTGGGTCGCCACCCGCGAGCTCCAGGAACTGCGCCGCCCGGAGAAGTCCGCGGTCGCCCAGCCCGTCACCGCCGGCTGCTACCTCTCCACGTACTGGGTCACCGACGGCCGCTACGACGAGCACATGAAGTGGACCGTCTCCATCAACAAGCGGCTCAACCGCGACGCCCGCGTCTACCGTGACCGTACGCACGTCTTCACGGCCTTCCAGGACCACGAGGCGACCGTGTACCGGGACGGGGCGGCGGGTCCGCGCGACTTCCACGCCCTCGACCACCCGTACCGGGGCCTGGTCCTCCAGGTGGTCGACGCGGACGGACCGGAGGCGCGCGCCGAGCTGCTCGAACGACTCGTCGCGCGCGAGCTGCCCCAGCGGCTCGCCGGCTCCCCGGCCGCGATGGTCACGGTCTTTCGCCCGACGCCGCTGCCGGGCGACCGGATGACCTACGTGAAGCAGGTCGAGGGCGTCGACACCCGGCTGACCCTGCTCTGGTTCCTGGAGCGCGACCCGCGCGCCTGCTGGGCGGAGCACTTCGCCGACTTGGAGACGGTGGGCGGGGAGGCGGGCCGGGTGGAGCTGGTGGCACCGTTCATCCCGACCGTCCCGGGCACGGACCGGTACGTGGACGAACTGCGCTGACCCCGAGGGCCTCGCACCGGAGGGCGACAGCTCGACCTTCGCCTGACAGCGCCAAGTGCCACACATATGGTGGACGTTCGGCTGGAATGACTGTCGCTGTGCCGAGCGGGCTTGGGGGCGTTGATGGAAGCACAGTTAATGGAACTCGCACGGACCGCCGGTTCTGCCGTGGTCACGCTCATGGCCACGGACGCCTGGGAGCGGACGCGAGACGGGGTGGTCGCGCTGTGGCGTCGGGCGAGTCCGTCCCGGGCCGACGGCGTGGAAGGGGAGCTCGACGCGACCCGGGACGACCTGCTGGCAGCCAGGGAGGACGGGGACGACCTGACCGAGCAGGAACTGCGTGAGGAATGGGCGGGGCGCCTCCGGCGCCTCCTTCGAGAACAGCCCGAGGTCGCCGAGCAGTTGCGCCTGATCCTCGCCGAATTCGATCCCGACTCGGGAGCCACGGGCGCCGTGACGGTACAGATGAGGGCCGAGGCGTCCGGCCGCGGCCGCGTCTACCAGGCGGGTCGTGACCAGCACATCGCAGAGCGGTGAACGGGTCCGAGCGACATGGCGATCCGGTAGTGCAGGGCAGGGCGTCCGGCCAGGGCCGGGTCTACCAGGCACAGGGCGATCAGTATGTGACCGAGCACCACCACCACTACCCGTCGGGCGACGTTCCGTCCCTCTTCGGCCCGTCCATGGGGCGAACCGTCGTCCACGTACCCCAGAGCGCCTTCGGACCGGCTCCGTCGGCACCTGACTCGGTGCGCACGCCGCTCGTGGGACGTACCCCGCTGGTGCTGCGGGACCGCAGGGAGGTGATGCGGGGCCTCCTGACGGCGGCCGCGGACGAGACTGGGCAAGTGCACGTGCTACACGGGCTCGGCGGTTGCGGCAAGACGGCGGTGGCTCAGGCCGTCTTCAACGAGGTGACGCGCGGTGGCCTACGCGCAGGTCTGTGGGTCAACGCTTCCGAACGCGCGACGCTTAGGGCGGGAATGCTGGCCGTCGCGGCGGATCGTGGCGCGGCGACTGCTGAGTTGGCGGCGGCCCACACGGGGCAACGCGCGTCGGCCGACCTCGTCTGGTACTACCTTCACTCCTCGTCGGAGCCGTGGCTGCTCGTTCTCGACAGCGCGGACGACCCCGAGGTGCTGGGGGAAGGAGCCTGGTTGCGGCAGAGTCCGCAGGGCACGGTCATCGTCACCACGAGGCAGGCCGGCTCCCCGGTGTGGCAGGGAGCGCACCTTCACCATCTGGGGGTGCTGCCGGTCGAGGACGCCGCGCTGGTACTGCGCGACCTTGCTCCCGATGCGGGATCGGCCGAGGAGGCCGAGAAGGTGGCGCGAAGACTCGACTGTCTTCCGCTGGCACTGACGCTGGCCGGGTCCTTCCTGTCACGACAACTTCTGGAGAGCTGGTCCATGAGTGACTACTGGCGGCACCTCGACGACGACCCGACGAAGTTGATCGACCAAGGGTCGGTCCCCGGGGATGCCGAGAGAAACGCCCGGCAACTCGTGGGTCGGACCTGGGGAATCTCGCTGGCCGCCCTCGCGGACGCCGGCCTCCCCGAGTCCGCCTCGCTCCTGCGACTGCTGTCGTGCTGGAGTTCCGATCCGGTGCCTCTGTCCCTGATCCGGCCCGAGGCCGTGAACGCGGCCCATCTGGATGCTCTCGAGCCGCCGTTGACCGGGTCGCGCGTCGAGACGGCCCTCCGTGGCCTTCTGGACCATTCACTCGTCTCGCTCGTGAGCCTCGACGTCGGCGGTGAGCCGATGCGTTGCGTGAAGACGCACGGTGTGGTTCTGGACAGCGTCGCCGCCGCCGTCCCCGAGGGCCAGCGGCCGCTGCTCGTCACGGCCGCCGCGGAGCTCCTCCAGGGGGCCGTTCCGGCGAGCGGTGCGCCGACACAGGAGGCTCATCACGTGGGGCACCTGGTGCCCCACGCGGCGAACCTGCTCCGTCGAGTGGAGGGCGCCGACGTGGCCGGCCACGCGGTGGCGCTCGGGACGCGCCTCGCCGCCATCCTCTTCGAAAGCGGCGACTTCCCGGCCGCGGTATCTCTGGCGCAGGCCTCGGCGAAAGCGGCCGGTCAGTGGTTGGGGCCGGATGATCCGGTGACACTCCGCGCGGCGTACCAGGCAGCCATGTCGCTGTTCCGGCTCGGGCGTTTCGAGGAGTCGGAAGCGCTGCACCGACAAGTACTCGACATCCGGGAGAGGGTGCTCGGACCCGAGCACCCGGAGACGCTTCAGAGTCGGCAGGACATCAGTGAACCGCTGGGGCAGCTGCAGCGGATCGAGGAGTGCATGGCCACGCTGCGTGACACAGCCGAGATCCGCTCGCGGGTTCTCGGTGCACACCATCGGGACACTCTGCACGCTCGGGCGCTTCTCATCGAGCACCTCTCCGGTGCCGATGCCGTCGACGAGTTCGACCGGGTGGGTCCGGAGATCGTCGCCGCCTGCGAGGAGCATCTGGGCGACGAGTCGTTCACCACCGTAACGGCCCGCCACAACTACGCGTACGGCCTGTATCGCCTTGACCGACCGGCGAGGGCGGAGACAGAGGCCCGTAGAGCGCTGAAGGGGCGCGAGCGCGTCCACGGCCCCGACCACGCCCTCACCCTCTCCGCGGCCGTACTGCTGAGCTGGATTCTCGGCAAGCTCGGACAGGTCGAGGAGTCCCTTTCGCTCGGCCGTCGGGTCGTCCTGGGGCAGGAGCGGGCGCTCGGACGGGAGCATCCGTACCTCCTTGCTACCCGCGCCGGTCTGGCCGAGGCCCTGGCGGCTGCGGGCGACTCGGCCGAGGCGCAGGCTCTCGCGCGGCAGAACCTGCCCGTGTGCGAGCGGGTGCTGGGCCCGGACGACCCGGTGACGGTCAAGACGCGTGCCCTCGTCGGCTAGAGGGGCCCCGGGCAGCAACCAGCCCCCTCGGCTAGGACGGCGATCCAGTCGAGAGGGCTTGCCTGAGGGTGCGGTGTGACGCCGGGGTCAGGCGCCGGGGCGGTCGCGTTCGCTGACGTCGAGGACGAAGGTCGACCAGGTCTCGGGGGTGAAGGCGAGACCGGAGCGGGCGATGTCCTTCGAGTCCCGGACGCGGACCAGGAGGTGCCCCCGTGCCCTGACCTCTACGCAGTCGCCATTGACTGCCGAGTACGAGGACTTGGTCCATTGCGCCAGTGCGTCGTGCCGAAACAGCATCGTGACTCCGATGGTTGTGCCAGTGAGGTGGGTGACGTGCAAACCAGCCGCCTCGGCAGCGGCTCTGCCTTCGAAGCTACGCTGCAACATCACCGGAGATGAGACGCGTTCACCCATCCGGATGGCATATTCCATCGAAATCTGTGCACGAGGGTTCTGGCGGTGTAGGGTGCCCGCTTCCCCCGGAATCGACTACACCGCCTGAAGCTCCTCGGCCACGCGGAGGATGAACTCGCGGGACTGCTCGGCACTCAGGGCCTTCGCCCTGAGGTGCTCGTACATCACCGCATAGCTCTGGACGTCGATGGCCTTCTCCAGGTAGAGGTCACTGGTGACGCCCTCCAGGTAGACGACGCTGGCATCCGTCGCCTCGTGGAACTCCAGGATGGCGAACTTTCCGTACATCCCCGGGTGGGCGCCAACGCCGTACGGCAGTACCTGGAGCGTTACGTGCGGCTTCTCGCTCAACTCGGCGAGATGTGTCAGCTGGTTGGCCATGATGTGCGGATTGCCGACGACGCGGCGCAGCAGGGCTTCGTCGATGACGGCCCAGAACCGCAGCGGGTTGACCGGGTCGGCGAGGCGGTCCTGGCGCTTCAGCCGGATCTGGATGCGCTTGTCGATATCGACGGGGTTCGCCTCCGGCCACATCCCCTCGATCACCGCCTGCGCGTATTCGCGCGTCTGCAGGAGGCCGGGAACGATGAGCGACTCGTAGACGCGCAGCGACGCCGCGTCCGTCTCCAGGCCGATGTAGACGCTGTACGGGATGTCGCCGAAGGCGTGCCACCAGCCCTGCTGGCGCGAGTCCTTGGCCATCTGCATCAGCGACTCGACGACACGCTCGTCCTCGACCTCGTAGACCCCGCACAGGTCGCGGACATCGCGCTGGCTGATGGAACGACGGCCGTTCTCGAGGCGGCTGATCTTCGACTGGGAGACGAGGAGACGCTCGGCGACCTGCTCGGCCGTCATGTTCTTCGCTTCCCGGAGCCGGCGCAGCTCCTGGCCCAATCGGCGTCGCCTGACGGTGGGGTTGACGTTGGACGCCACGGAAACTGCACCTCCGGCTGTCGGCTGCGTAGCTGTACGTATCTACTGCTTGGCAGACTGCCACCAAAGGTGCGGTGTGCGCTGGGAAATGACGACAACGTGTGCGGGGCGGCCCTGAGGCCCACCCCGCACACGTCGTCCGTGCGGCTCCCGGATCGGGTTCTGTGGTGCGTATGTGCTCGGCGCACCCGCGTGCGGGTGCGTCCGTGTTCCGCGTGCGCCCGTGCCGGACGCACCCGTGGTTCAGTGCACGGCGGCGCGGGCCATGCTGCCGCGGCGCGGCTGCTGTGGGACGCCACCCGGCGCACTCCGGCGCGGCTGGGCGGCCACACCGTTCTGGACGTCCATCACGGCGTGCGCCACGAGTCCGCCCATGGGGTCGTGCCGGATCAGATCGCGCAGCCGGGACCGCGACGACCGTCCTTCGTTCCCCGGGTACAGGTGCTTGCCGAGACCGACCGCGTGGGCCAGTGCGGCGAGCGCCGCGGTCCGCGGGTCCGGCGGTACACCGGTGCGGATCGCACTGTCCAGCCGGGCCCTGGTGTCCCGGCTGATCGCCGTGTCCGTCGCCTGGTAGCGAGTCGTCGGCAGTACTCCGCACATCTGGCCCTCCACGGCATGCACCATGCCGCAGCGCTCCAGATGAGCGAGGTAGATCTGGCGCAGCCCCAGTCGGGGTCCGCCAATCCAGTGGACGGCCCGTACCGGGCTGCCGCGTCGGCGCAGCAGTTCCAGTGCGGAGTCCAGAGTCGGATCTCCGGTCGGCCGTGGCATCACCACGGCGATACGATCCCCGTCAGGGGCTATCCGTCCTGCCAGAGCCAGCTCCACTAGCTGTGCTCCGGCCAGGCCGAGGTCGAGCGACTGCGGCTGCGCTGTGGTACCCGTGGCCGGGTCCAGAGCGAGCAGCAGAAGCTCCTCCGGAATTGTTCTGCGGCTCCTGCCCATCCATGCCTCCCCGCGTGGATGAGTCACAGGGTGACCCCTCTCACATTCATCTGTCGAGAGCGCCTGGGTGCTTCGTACGGGAACCGGTAGGTATGTCGTTCTCGTCTAGCACGGGGGCCAAGGGGTTCACACAGGACACTGGTACATGGTTCGGACGTACTCATGACGCATGGAGGAGGCACGGTGGCGGGCGAGTCCCCCGACAAGGCGGAGCAGCAGGAGTCCTCGAAGGAGACGACTGCCGGCGGTGGCGGCCGGGATCCGCGGCTGTCGGTTCTCCGTGAGCCCGCGTCACCGGTCCAGGTCGACCAGCCGACGGCCGTCTTCCGGACCCTGGCCCCGCGAACGCCGGAGGACGACGCTCCGGCGGAGTCGGCGGAGTCGGCGGAGTCTGCGGAGTCTGCGGAGTCCGAGCCCGCTGTGGAGCCGGTGGACGCCGAGGAGTCGGTGGGCGCCGAGGGCTCTGTGGACGTCGAGGAGTCTGCCGATGTCGAGGGTTCGGCGGATTCCGCCGACTCGGCGGAGGCGGGCGACGAGGGTGACCGTCTGAGGGCCGCGGTGGCCGCCTGGGTCGCCACCGGGGACGAGGACGAGGGCGGGGAGCCCGAGAAGTCGGGTGCCGAGGCGGCGGCCACGCCCGCCACGGACGCTCCCGAGGCCGACGACGCCCACGAGACGGCCGCCGAGGGCGACGACGACGCGGGCGAGGCCGCCGAGGCGCCGCAGGATGCCGGCAGCGGCTCGACGGAGCCCGAGTCGTCCGTCACGGACGCCGCTCCGGCCGCCGGCGACGACGAGACCGACGACGACACCGACGAGGTGGACGACCTCGACCGCGACGCGGCCCAGGTGTCCGACGCGGCACCTGCCTCGGGCGGCGACGGCAGCTCCGAGCCCGCGCCCTCCGGTGAGTCCTGGTTCGCGCGCAAGCCCGGCACGGAGAAGGCCGAAGCCGAAGCCGAGACCGAAGCCGAGACCGAAGCCGAAGCCGACGAGCAGGCCGCCGACGCCCATCCCGTCGATCAGCCCACCACCATGTTCAAGGCCGTCCGCCCGCCGGTCGTGGACCAGCCGACGACCGCGCTGAAGCTCCCGGTCCCGCCGGAGCCCGCCCCGGCCCGTCCGAGCACCTTCGTGCCCCTGCGGGCCGAGACGCCGGCGCCCGCGCCCCAGGCGCCCGCGGCGCCCAGGCCGACCCCGGCGCCCTCCGAGGCCCCGGTCGCCCCGAAGGCCTCCGCCCCCGTACCCCCGCCGTCGCTCACCGAGGCCGAGCGGACCAGGCAGCAGCCCATGCCGCCGCTGCCCCCGCTCGACCTGCTCGCCGAGCTGACCAACACCCCGCCCCCGCCGCCGACCCCCCTGCGCAACACCATGCGGCGCGTGCGGATCTGGACGCCGCTCGTCATCCTGCTGCTGATCGTCTTTGCAGTCGTACAGTTCGTCAGACCGCTGCCCAACGCCACCCTCACGCTCTCCGCCGCCCCCACCTTCACCTTCGAGGGCGGCGAGTTGCAGATGCCGTGGCCCACCGAGGGCCAGGGCGCCGCCGAGGTCGAGGGCGTCGGCTCGCTCGGCACGTACGGGGCCCAGAAGCCCGCCCCGCTCGCCAGCGTCGCCAAGACGATGACGGCGTACGTGATCCTCCGCGACCACACGATCAAGGGGAGCGACAAGGGCCCCGAGATCGAGATCGACAAGAAGGCGGCCGACGAGGCCGGCGCGCAGTTCGAGTCGACGGCGGCGGTCAAGGAAGGGCAGAAGTACACGGAGAAGGAGCTGCTCCAGCTCCTCATGATCCCGTCCGCGAACAACGTGGCCCGGCTGCTCGCCCGCTGGGACGCCGGTTCGGAGGCCGCGTTCGTCGAGAAGATGAACGCCGCCGCCAAGGACCTCGGGATGACTCAGTCGACGTACACCGACCCGTCGGGCCTGGAGTCGACCACCGTCTCCACCCCGCAGGACCAGCTGAAGCTGGCGAAGGCGGTCATGCAGTACGACGTGTTCCGGGAGATCGTGAACATGCCGAACCTCACCGTCGACGGCATCCCCGGCCAGATCGAGAACAACAACAACATCGTGCTGGAGCCCGGTGTCAGCGGGATCAAGACCGGCTCCTCGACGCCCGCGGGCGGCAACCTGCTCTGGTCCGCGAACACCGTGATCGACGGCAAGCAGCGCCGGATCCTCGGCATCGTCATGGGGGCGAAGGACGCCAAACTGCTGCACGAGAAGCTCCAGCTGTCGATCGACTACAGCCTCAAGCTGATCCAGCAGGCCCAGAAGGACGTCACCTCCGCCGCCGTGGTCCGCAAGGGCCAGGTCGTCGGCTACATCGACGACGGCCTCGGCGGCCGTACCCCCGTCGTCGCCGACAAGGAGCTCAAGGCAGTCGGCTGGCCGGGTCTGAAGGTCGACCTGGAGCTGACCGACGGCGGCAAGGCCGTCCCGCACACCGGCAAGGCGGGCGACGTCGTCGGCCAGGTGTCCATCGGCACCGGCACCGGCAAGGTCAGCGCACCCGTCTCCCTCCAGAAGGACCTGGTGGAGCCCGGCTTCGACAAGAAGCTGACCCGTCTGGGCTGACGTGTCAGGGCGCCCCGGCCTCTCCGGGGCGCCCTGCTGTTAGCGTTCCGGAGACCAGGACATGGGCGAAAGGCAGTTCGGGAGTAGCACGGGAGAGGGCCGCGAGTGACCACCGCCGAGCCGACACGCGCCGACCAGAGCGCGCCCGCGCGCCCCTCCGTGTCCGCGCGAATAGACCTCCCGACGCCCCGGCAGCCCGCGGAGCCGACTCCCGCGCCGCGCCCGCGCCGGCGGCGCCGCCGCTACCCCGTCATGATCGCGACAGCCCTCGCCGCGCTCACGCACGTGCTGTGGTTCTTCCTGTTCGCGAACAGCGGCGGCGACCTCGCGGCGCAGGACGCGTGGGCGGAGTTCGTGGGCCGTCACCCGGACTCCGCGTACAACCTCGCCTGGTACGGCGGGATGCACCCGGTCTCGTACAGCGTCGTCTCGCCGTACGTGATGTCGGTGCTGGGCGTGCGGTCCACGATGATGATCGCGGGCACGGTCTCCGCCGGACTCACCGCGCTGATCCTCGTGCGGGTACGGGCGGTGCGCAATCCGCTGGCGTGCTCGCTGGCCGGCGTCTTCGCGTTCCTGTGCAACGCGCTGTCGGGGCGCGTGACGTTCGGGCTCGGCATGATGTTCGCGCTGGGCGCCGTCGCGGCCGTCTTCTGCTGGCCGCACCGCTGGCGCCGCAGGCGCTGGGCGAAGGCGGCGGTCGCCGCTCCGCTCGCCGGTCTCGCGACCGCCTGCAGCCCCGTCGCCGGGCTCTTCCTCGGTGTCGCCGCGGCGGCGCTCTTCCTCAACCGGCGACGCCCGGGCGCGTACGCCCTCGGTCTCGCCCCGGTGCTCGTCGTCGCGCTCTCCTCCTGGCTGTTCCCCTTCTCCGGCACGCAGCCGATGTCGTGGGCGTCGACCGCTCTGCCGTTCCTCTTCGGAGTGCTGTGCTTCCTCCTCGTACCGCGTGACTGGCGCACGGTGCGTACCGGCGCGGCCGTGTACGCCGCGGGCACGCTGCTGACCTGGCTGATCGACTCGCAGATCGGCTCCAACGTCTCGCGGCTCGTGATGCTCTTCGCGGGTGTGGTGCTGCTCGCCGCGCTGCCGTACACGGTCCCGCGCTCCCGTAAGTGGTACGCGGTCCTGCTGGCGTTCGCCGGGCTGAACTCCTGGATCGGCTTCAAGGGCGTCGACGACGTCATCCGTACCGCCCCGGACGCGTCCTGGACGCGCGAGGTCGCGCCGCTGATCAACCAGCTCCAGGTGCGGGGAGCGGAGAAGGCGCGGGTCGAGGTCGTGCCGGCCTCCAGCCACCGCGAGTCCTCCGCCCTCAGCCCGTACATCAACCTGGCGCGGGGCTGGAACCGGCAGGCGGACATGGAGCGGAACCCGCTCTTCTACGACGACACCCTGAACGCCACGAACTACCAGGACTGGCTGGACCGCTGGGCGGTGCACTACGTCGTCCTGCCGACCGGGGCGCCGGACTCGGGCGCGGAGCTGGAGGCGGAGCTCGTCGCGGACGGGCTGCCGTACCTGAAGCAGGTCTGGTCGGACGAGAACTGGCGGCTGTTCGAGGTGGAGAACCCGACCCCGCTGGCGAACCCGCCTGCCGAGGTGCGGCGGGCGGGTGCGAACGAGGTCGTGATCGAGGTCGACAGCCCGGGGCGGGTGCTGATCCGGGTGCCGTACTCGCCGTGGCTTGCGCTGGTCGACGAGAACGGCGGCAAGATCGAGCCGCCGGAGGAGACGGAGGCGTCGAAGACGGCCCGCGAGGAGTCGCCGATGGAGCTGGAGAAGGTCTTCCTCAACGAGTCCGGCTGTCTGCTGAAGGCGGAGGCGGACGGCGAGGGCGACGAGTGGACGGAGCTGCTGGCGCCGAAGGCGGGCGTGTACCGGCTGTCGGCCCCGTACAAGTTCTTCCCGCGAGGAACCGCATGCCCGGAGGAACTCCGCTGATTCGGCCGTAGGGTGTGCGGCTATGGCATGCGATCAGTGCG
The DNA here is from genome assembly GCF_042902595.1 of Streptomyces sp. NPDC012508. NCBI lineage: Bacteria > Bacillati > Actinomycetota > Actinomycetes > Kitasatosporales > Streptomycetaceae > Streptomyces > Streptomyces sp. NPDC012508. Next base: position 227,546 of record NZ_JBIBEO010000011.1, on the reverse strand, counting down.
GTGGAGCGGGCAGGGGCCCGCTGCCGGGAATGGCGTGCCGGCGCTGCGGCGGCGTCGACCGGACGGGGACACGGCGGGGCGGGGCGTGGGCGCTCGTGGCCGTGGTGGCGGTGGGCGGCCTGGCGCTGGTGGTGTCCCTGAGCGGGGCGGAGGAGCAGCCGCCGCCGGCTGCGGCATCGGATCCGCCGGTACGGACGCTGCCGACGCGGAACGGCCCTACGGCGTTTCCGGGCGGCGAGCCGGCACCGTCGAGCGCGAGCACGCCGCCCGCCGGCACGTCCCCCACGACGTTCGCCCACCCGTCCACACCCCCTCCCTCCCCCCACCCTTCGGGAGTTCCGTACGAGGTGTGGGCCGGCCCGGGCTGCACGGGCGGGGTGTACACGGAGACGGGCCGGTACAGCGACGGCTTCGAGGGCTGGTACACCGTGCGGGTCGGCGGCTTCCGTGGCGGGGGCTGCGACGGCCGCTTCTCGTCCATGCCGATGTCGGGCAGCTCGACGAAGGACCGTGACCACCGGGCGACCTGGAGCTGGCACGTCGGCCCGGGGTACGAGACGTGCGCCCTGGCGGTCCATGTCCCGAGCCCGCCGCGGCCCCAGGACGCGGCCGGCGAGCCCTCGGTCTACCAGGTCCTGGCGAACGGCACTCCGTTCGCCACGTTCACCGTCTACCAGCCCGCGAACGTCGGCGCGCTCCTGCCCGTCGGGACGTACCCCCTCGGCACCCCCACCTTCACGGTCCGCCTCCTCGACCGGGGCCAGGACTGGGGCTCCGCGGCGCGGGAGGGGGCGCATCACGGTGCGGGCCAGATGCGCCTGACGTGCCGCCCATGACGTCAGGAGCCCCGGCCCGCCCAAGTGCGGGCCCGAGTGACCGGGCTTGACCCTCACGTCGCGTGAGGCCGGAGGGTGGTGTGCATGAGCGACTACTACAACGCGTTCGAGATGAGCCCCGTGCCCGCTCCCGGCCCGGACGCGGCTCCGCCGGAGCTGTTCCGGGGGATCTACGGGATGCCCGCGTTCGTGACGGTCCCCACGAGCGACATGGCGGCGTCGACGGAGTTCTGGACTGGGGGGCTCGGGTTCTTCGAGCTGTTCAGCGTCCCCGGCACGCTGGTGCATCTGCGCCGGTGGGCGTTCCAGGACGTACTCCTCGTCCAGGCGGACAGCGCTCCGGAGCAGGCACCGGCGCTGGGTGTCAGCTTCGCGTGCGTGCTCGGCCAGATCGACCCCCTGGTCGAGGCATGTCGTGCGCTGCGCCCGGACTCGGTCGAGGGACCACGGGACACCCCCTGGAACACCCGCGACGTGGAGGTGATCACCCCCGAGAACGCACGGATCGTCTTCACGGCAGCAAAGCCCTTCGACCCGGCCAGTCCGGAGGCGCGGAACCTCGAAGCCATCGGGATCACCCCACCGGACACCGGCCGAGGCGACAATGAGGAACATGCCTGATGCCACCGACACCGACGGCCTGACCGTCGGTCAGGCCTCGACGCGGTTGGGCGTGACGGTCCGCGCGCTGCACCACTGGGACGAGATCGGCCTGGCGCGACCGTCGCTGCGCACGGCCGCCGGATACCGGCTCTACACCGCCGGTGATCTGGAACGCCTGCACCGCATCGTGGTCTACCGCGAACTCGGCCTGGGCCTGGACAGGATCCGGACGATCATGGACGACGCGACGGCGGACGTACCTGGCGCGTTGCGTGCCCAACGTGCCCAGGTCGCGGAACGGATCGAGCGACTCCAGCAGCTCGGTACCGGACTGGACCGGATGATCGACGCGCACGAGCGCGGCCTGCTGCTGACCGCCGAGCAGCAGGCCGCGATCTTCGGCCCTCGATGGGACCCGGAGGGGCCGACGCGAGCCCGTCAGCACTACGGAGCCACGAAGCAATGGCAGCAGTACGCCGAACGCTCGGCCTCTCGCGGCCCGGAGGAATGGCAGAGGATCACCGACACCGTGGCCGACCTCGACCGCGCCCTCGGGGAAGCGATGGCCGCCGGCGTCACGTCGGGCAGCCCGGAGGCGAATCGACTCGTCGAGCGGCACCGCGAAGTCTTCGCCTCGTATTTCCCCCTCACCCGCCAGATGCAGGTCTGCCTCGGCCGCAGATACGAATCCGACCCGGGCTTCGCCGCCCACTACGACGCCATCCACCCGGGCCTGTCCACCTGGCTCCGCCACGCCATCGACGCGAGCGCCCGCACCCACGGCATCGACCCGGACACGGCGACCTGGCAGTAGGCGCGGCCCCGGGCAGCCGGCCCCACGGACCGGCCGGAGACCTGGAAACAGACCCGCAGGCCCCGGCACGCATCTGGCACGGCTGTGGACTGCCTCGCCAGGGCCGTCAGATGTGGGTGACGAGTGCGGCCTTCCGGATGCCGAGTAGTCGCCTCCTCGGCGGTCGCCTGCCGTATTACGGTCAGCGGGCCGTGAAGGTCGCGGCGTTCGTGGTGATGCGGTGGGACAGCTCGTCCAAGGAGCACTCGATCCGGGCGTTCTTCACGGGCTCGAAATCGGTGATCTCGGCAGCTGTCGTGAGGTAGTCGGAGGGCGCGAAGCTCCAGCCGTTCACCATGCATCCCGCTTGCACCTCGGCGCTGTGGCCTTCGGTGGACGATACGCGGAGCCAGCCCGTGCACTCGTCGGAGAAGTCGTAGGGCAGGTAGGCAGTGCCTCCCCTTCCCCTCAGTCCGTCAACCTGGGTCCTCCACTGCGCCAGGAGGCGTGCGAGGTCCGTCCTGAGGTCTGGGGACGCCGTGGGGGAGTCGTCGCTGTCGAGGTAGTACGAATCGCAGGTGTGGCGGTATGTCCCAAGGCGCAAGCGAAGGTTGTCGTGGGGGACTTCTCTGACAGAAGCTCGAAACCGAGAGCTACGGGGGTCGTCATGCAAGCCTTCCCATGAGGTGGCGGTCGTTGTGGCTGCGGACGCGGGGGCCTGCGCCGCTCAGGGCGTTCGAGCAGGCGGGATTCCGTGGACCTCGGTCATTCGGGCCGTGATCTCTTGCGGGTGGGACGCATGACCGCGATCGACTCGGCTGTCTGACACTTCCCGGACCCCGCGGGCCACGCCCTCTTCAGGGCCTCCGTGACGTCGCAGATGTCAAAGACCCCCAGCCATGATCGGCTGGGGGTCTTCTCGCTTGTGCCCCCGGCAGGATTCGAACCTGCGACACCCGCTTTAGGAGAGCGGTGCTCTATCCCCTGAGCTACGAAGGCGGGGATCCGTCGGAAAGCTTGTCCGGACAGGCTGCCTGGAGCGGCGGTCTGTTCAGGCCTGCTTGGCGACAGGTCGTGGTGGCAGCCCGGGAGGGCGTAGCCACCGCGGTCAGTGTAGCGGGTGGTGCTTGATCCGAGGGTGGAGAGAGGTGCGTACCGGCTGAGGCCGCGAGCGTGTGGGTGATCTTGGGGGGTGCCCGCGCGGTCCGCGTCGGGCTCGTGCGGCGGCCCCGGGCCTCGCCTGGGGTGGCAGGTGAGGGGCCGGGGCCGGTTCGCGGGGGTGGGGGTGGTGGGTCAGCGGGTCACCTCGCGGTTGAAGACCGCGCGGGACCAGAGGTAGCCGATCAGGGCCAGGGCCGTGCACCAGGCCAGGGCGATCCAGCCGTCGTTGCCGATCGGGGTGCCGAGGAGCAGGCCTCGCAGCGTCTCGTTGATCGGGGTGAAGGGCTGGTACTCGGCGAACCAGCGCAGGACCGTCGGCATCGAGTCCGGGGTGACGACCGCGCTGCCGAGGAAGGGCAGGAACGTCAGCGGCAGCGGGCCGTTGCTCGCGGCCTCGACCGTCTTGGCGCCCATGCCCATCGCGGCGGACAGCCAGGCCATGCCGAAGGCGAGGAAGACGAGCAGGCCCAGGGCGGCCAGCCACTCGACCAGCGAGGCGTTCGGGCGGAAGCCGATCGCGAGGGAGACGCTCGTGATCAGGACGAGGACCGCCGTGACCTGGATGACGCTGCCGAGGACATGGCCCGTGAGGATGGAGCCGCGGGAGATCGACATCGTGCGGAAGCGGTTGACGATGCCCTCCGTCATGTCGGTGCAGACCGACACGGCCGTCGCGACGGCGCCCGAGGTCGCGGACATCAGGATGATGCCGGGCACCAGGTAGTTGATGTAGTCGCCGCGGTCGTCGCCCGCCCCGATGCCCATGCCGAGCGCGCCGCCGAAGACGTACACGAAGAGCAGCAGCATCAGCAGCGGCATCACGAGTATCGAGATCGTCATCGAGGGGTAGCGCTGCATGTGCTTGATGTTGCGGCGCAGCATCGTCATGGAGTCGCGCAGGGCGTACGAGCGGGTGGCCTTGGCGGGCTTGGCGGGGGTGAGGGTCGCGGTGCTCATCGGGTCGACTCCTTCTGGGCGATGGTGGAAGCGGAGGGGGCGGCGGCCGGGGCGTTCTGCCGGCCGGTGAGGGTGAGGAAGACGTCGTCGAGGTCGGGGGTGTGCACCGTCAGCGACTCGGCCTGCAGCCCGGTGTTGTCGAGGGTGTCGAGGATGGCGCGGAGATTGGCGACCGAGCCGTCGCTGGGGATCTGCAGGGTGAGCGACTCGTCGTCGCTGGTGGCGACGCCGAAGATCGTGGCCGCCGAGGCGAGCTGGTCCTCGTCGGCGAACTGGAGGCGGACATGGCCGCCGGGGATCAGCCGCTTCAGCTCCTCGGCGGTGCCTTCGGCGACGAGCTTGCCGTGGTCGAGGACGGCGATGCGGTCGGCGAGGTGGTCGGCCTCCTCCAGGTACTGCGTGGTGAGGAAGATGGTCACGCCCTGATCCGTGACCAGGTCCCGGATGAGCTCCCACATCACGCGGCGGCTGCGCGGGTCGAGGCCCGTCGTCGGCTCGTCGAGGAAGATGATCTGCGGACGGCCGACCAGCGTCATCGCCAGGTCGAGCTTGCGGCGCATACCGCCCGAGAAGGTGGCGACGTTCTTGCGGGCCGCCTCGGTCAGCTCGAACCGCTCCAGGAGCTCGGCCGTGCGACGCCGGCCCTCGCCGCGGCTCAGGTGGTTGAGGTCGGCCATGAGGAGCAGGTTCTCCTCGGCGGTGAGCAGCCCGTCGACGGCGGCGAACTGTCCCGTGACGCCGATCAGGCCGCGTACCGAGTCGGCGTCGGCGGCCACGTCGTGGCCCGCGATCCGCGCCTCGCCCCCGTCGGCTGTGATCAGCGTGGAGAGGATCTCCACCGTGGTGGTCTTGCCCGCCCCGTTGGGGCCGAGCAGGGCGAAGATCGTGCCCTCGGGGATCCGCAGGTCGATGCCGTCGAGCACCACCTTGTCGCCGTACGACTTGCGCAGGCCGATCGCGGAGATCGCCGCGGAGCGCGTGCTGGTGGCCGCTGTGGTCGCGGTGTTCATGGGAGCGGGCCTTTCTCTTCCGGGGAGTCCAGGGGTGGGTCTGGCGGGCCGGCGAGTCTGCCGGGCTTGGCGCCTTGTGGCGCCATTCCCGTGCCTCGCTTGCGCCATCATGGTGACACATTCATGGCGCCATGTCGAGCCACAGTGGCGCCATTGACGCCACTGTGTGGCGTCGTGGCGTCTGACCTGCGGCTTTGTCGTCCTAGGGAGAGAGCAGAAGGCGCCCCCGCCCCGGCCTGAGCCGGTGCGGGGCCCCTCGCGGCGGGCCGTGAAGCCCGTTCAGCCGACCGGGGTGCGCTCCCGGTCCTGGCCCTGGCCCCGGCCCCGGGGCGTCGTCGGTGCCTGCGCCTGGCCGAGCTTCTCGCCCTCGACGTCCACCCGGGGCAGGATCCGGTCCAGCCACTTCGGCAGCCACCAGGCGGACTTGCCGAGCAGGGCGAAGAGCGCGGGCACGATCGCCATACGGACCACGAAGGCGTCGAAAAGCACGGCGATCGCGAGGGCGAAGCCGATCATCTTGACGAAGTCGTTGTCCTCGACGATGAAGCCCGAGAAGACGCTCATCATGATGATCGCGGCCGCGCTCACCACCCGGCCCCCGTGGCGGAAGCCGTCGACCACGGCTTCGGCAGGGCGTGCTCCGTGGGCGTACGACTCGCGCATCCGGCTGACCAGGAAGACCTCGTAGTCCATCGCGAGGCCGAAAACCACGCCGATCATGAAGATCGGCATCGTGCTCATGATCGGGCCCGGTGCGTCGATGCCGAAGACATCGGCGAGCCAGCCCCACTGGAAGACCGCCACGACGGCGCCGAGCGCCGCGGCCACCGACAGCAGGAAGCCGAGGGCTGCCTTGAGCGGGACCAGGACGGAGCGGAAGACCACCATCAGGAGCAGGAACGCGAGGCCCACGACCAGGCCCAGGTAGGGCAGCAGCGCGTCGTCGAGGGTCTGCGAGAAGTCGATGAACATGGCCGTCTGGCCGGTCACGAGGATCCGGGACGCCGTGCTCCGCTCCAAGGCGCCCGCGGTGTCGCGGAGTTCGCGGACGAGCTCCTCGGTCTCCTTCTCGGTCGGTCCCGTCTCCGGGATGACGTTGAGGATCGCGGTGTCGCCCGCCTTGTTCGCGGTGGCCGGCGAGACCGAGGCCACGCCGTCCGTCTTCAGCAGCGCCTTGCCGATCTCGTCGCCGGCCGCCTTCGCGTCCTTGGCCGTCCCCTCGGTGCCCGTCGTCTGCACGGTGACCATCAGGGGGCCGTTGAAGCCGGGCCCGAAGGACTCCGAGAGCAGGTCGTACGCCCTGCGCTGTGTGGTCTCCGTCGACATCTGGCCCTCGCCCGGCAGGCCGAGCTCCAGGCTCGCGGCCGGTACGGCGACGGTGCCGAGGCCCACCACGCCCACGAGCAGCACGGCGACGGGGTGACGCAGGACGTAACCGGCCCAGCGGGAGCCCAGGTTGGGCTTGGTCTTCCTGGCCAGCTTCGCCGCGTGCTTCGCGGCCCTGCGCTGCTTGCGGTCCGACAGCGGCTTGACGGCGTACGCCAGGCGTCCCTTACGGGCCATCACCTTGACCGGCGCGAAACCGAGGAGGGCGGGGACCAGGGTGAGCGCGACGAGTACGGCGACCGCGACGGTGCCTGCCGCGGCGAGGCCCATCTTGGTGAGCATCGGGATGTTCACCACGGCGAGCCCGGCGAGGGCGACGACGACCGTGAGGCCGGCGAAGACGACGGCCGAGCCCGCCGTGCCGACGGCCCGTCCCGCCGCCTCTTCCGGGGTGCGCCCCTCGGCCCGTTCGGCGCGGAACCGGGACACGATGAACAGCGCGTAGTCGATGCCGACCGCGAGGCCGATCATCATCGCGAGCGTCGACGTCGTACCCGACAGGCCGAGCGTCGAACCGAGCGCCGTGATGCCGGAGATGCCGATGCCGACGCCGATCAGCGCGGTGAGCAGCGGCATTCCGGCCGCGATCACCGAACCGAAGGTGAGGACGAGGACGATCGCGGAGACCAGGATGCCGATCTGCTCGCCGGTGCCACCCATCGCCTGCTCGATCTTCACGGCGTCGCCGCCGGCCTCGACGGTGAGCCCCGCCTCACGAGCCTGCTCCGTGGCCGCGTCGAGAGCGTCGTGCGCCTTGTCGTCGACCTCCATCGCGGGAACCTTGTACGTCACCACCATGTAGGCGGTCGTGCCGTCCTTGCTGATGCTGACAGCGGGGGATTCGTACGGATCGGCGACAGCCACCACCTGCGGGGACGATGCCCTCAGCTCGGCGACGAGACGCTCGACCGCGGTCCGCTGCGCGGGCGCCGTGATCTTCGCGCCCTCGGGAGCGCGGACGACGACCCGGGCGCCGGCGCCATCGGCGCTCGCGTCCGGGAACTTCTCGGTCAGCAGGTCGAAGGCCTCCTGCGACTCGGTGCCCGGCATCGAGAACGTATCGGCGGGCGGCGCCGGCGCGGTGGAGGCGGCGAAGCCCATGCCGCCGAACACCAGCAGCCAGAGCAGCACCATCACCCCCCGGCGGCGGAAGGCGAGACGGCCCAGTCTGGAAAGGAACGTAGCCACGGTGGGGCTCCCGTAAGGGTCGGTGGTGGTCAGTGCGGTGCGGTGCGGTGTGATGCCGCGTGGTGCGGTGTACGCGTGGTGCGGTGCTCGTGAGGTCCACGTGCGGTTCACGTGCGGCGCGGTGCGTGGCGTGCGGTGCGCGGCGCGCGGTGCGCGGCGCGCGGTGCGCGGCGGCCGGTTGTCCTGCCGGATTTGGGCAGCGCGAAGTGGCGCCGGATAGCGCAGGGGTGGTGCATGGGTGGCGCTGGGCGGCGCACGGCTGGTGCGAGGCGGGCATCGCCGTCGCGGCAGGGTTGTGGCGCCATCCATCCGATGGCGCTGGGCGCGCCTCAGGCAGGAACCGGCGAGGGCAGCATGGCGGGCATGGTGCGGCCGGGAGTTACGTACGCCGCTCGGAGTCGGGGCTGTACGGGATCTCTAGGGGGCCGAAGGGCGGCCGGCTCGTCAGGCCGCCCTTCGCGTGGCGTGCGCCGGGGGAAGAGCCGGCTCTCAGGCGCGGCGGATGACGATGTCGCCGACGCTCGTACGGCCCCGGACCTCGACCGTCTCGTCGGACTGGCCCGGTCCCTCTGCCGTGCCCAGCTCGTTGCGTACGCGGCCCGCCTTGGACCGTACGTCGAGCCAGGCGGCCGTGCCCTCGGCGATGCCGACCTCCAGACCGCCGGCGGCGGAGTCCAGGGTGATCTGCCCGCGCACGACCTCGTCGAGGCGGATCGCGCCGCTCGCCGTCTTGGCGGTGACCGAGGACAGGGCGCGTGCGACGCCGATGGGGCCGTTGGACGAGTTCACGCGCAGCTCGCCGCCGACCTCGCCGAGGGTGGTCTCGCCGTTCAGGTTCTTGATGGTCGCCGCTCCGTCGATCCGGCCGACCCGCACCCGGCCCGACCCCTGGATCTCGGCCTCGCCCGTCGTGCGGTCCACCAGGATGTCGCCGTGCGAGGTCTTGAGCCGTACGGCCGCGGCCTCTTCCAGCTGGATGTCACCGGCGGCGGTCGTGAGACGGCAGTCGCCGAACCGTCCCTCGCCGATCAGCTCGCCGAGGCCCGTGCTGCCGATCAGCTCGGAGCCCGCGGGCAGTTCGACGGTCACGTCGACGGCGCCGACCTTGCCGAAGAGCGAGCGCTTCTTGGGGCCCTTGACCAGCAGCTTCCCACCCGCGCAGGTGACCTTGGTCTCCGCGGCGGCCTGGACGTCCAGCTTGTCGCCGGGGTCGCTCGGCACCACCTCGACGACGGTGTCGGTGCGCTTGCCCGCGACGATCCGGGCCCGGCCGATCTCGATCTCGACGGTGGCGGAGAGGGGTTCGGGGGTGTCGAACGTAGGCATGGCTGTGCCGTCCTTTGACTGGGTGGAGGTAAGTGGCGGGGTGGTGTGCCTCAGTTGGGCGTGGGGCGGAGGGGCGGTGGGGCGGTGGGAGCCGTGGGGCGGTGGCGCGAGGCCTGCTGCGGGTGGGGCTAGCGGACCCAGCCCGTGAATCCCTGCCCGACGGCGGGGCCCACGCCCGTGGTGCCGGTGCGGGTGCGACCCGCCGTGCCGGGTTCGAGGGCGGCGGTCACGGCTCGGACGAGCCAGGCGTTGACCGAGAGCCCCTCGCGGCTCGCGGCCTCCTCGACCCGGGCCTTGAGCTGGGCCGGCGGCCGGAAGTTGATGCGCGAGGTGGCGCCCTCCTCGACCTCCACGGGAAGCGTCGGCGGGGGCGGCGGGGCCGGCAGCGAGGTCTCGGCCTCTTCGAAGATGTCGGCGGTGGGCGGCGGCGTCACCACGAACTCGGGGTTCAGGCCGCGCAGTCGGAGGTCGACCGAGCCGGGCGCCAGGTCACGGGTGACCTCGTCCATCGCGTCCGACAGTGCGTTGAGCAGCGTCAGGCGGGCGGCCGACTCGAGCTGACCGGTGAGCCGGTCGGCCAGGGCGCGTGCTTCGTCGCCCCCGGCCTCGGCGGCCACGCCGAGCTCATGGCGGAGATTGTCTACGTAGGGCGTGAGGTCCATGACGCAATGGTGGCACCATCGTGGCGCCATTGCAAGTTTCATGGCGCCATGGTGTGCCACGGTGTCGCCTTGTTGGCGCCATGGGTTCCTGCGGTCCGTTCCTCGCCGGGGGCGCGGGTGGGCCGGTGTACGGCGCTGCGGACGGGGTGGCAGGGTGGACCTAGCGTCCGAGGGGTGAGCAAGCGCTCAGGGAAGGTGGTCGTCGTGGGTGACGTCGTCGATCGGCTGGTCGAGCCCGGGGCGCTCTTCGCCGTCGAGGGCGGGGTGTACGTCGAGGGCCCCCGCACGCTGCGCGACTTCGTCGAGGCCACCTGGGCCTACGGGGACCGGCCGTTCCTCGTCTCCGAAGACGGGGTGCTGAGCTACCGGGAGTTCTTCGACGCCGCCTGCGGGCTCGCCCGGAGTCTCGTCGATCAGTACGGGCTCCGGCCGGGCGACCGGGCCGTCGTCGCCATGCGGAACGATCCCGAGTGGCAGATCGCCTTCTGGGCCGCCCAGCTCGCCGGTCTCGTCGCCGTACCCCTCAACGCCTGGTGGACCGAGGACGAGCTCACGTACGCCCTCGACGACTGCACGCCCCGCATCCTGCTCGTCGACGGGGAGCGGGAGGAGCGCGTACGGGCGTGGGCGCGGGAGCATCACGTGCCCGGCATCGTCTTTCACGGCGAAGGCCGTAGCGGTGACGCCCGTGGCGGTGAAGGCCGTAGCGGTGAAGGCCGTGGCGGTGACGGCAGCGAACCGCTCCGGGGCGGCGGCGACCGCCTCCGGCGCGGCGGCTTCCCGGCGTACGTACGCGACACCGACTCCCTCCTCGGGCCGCCGCCCGTCGACGTCCTGCCCGAGCACGACGCGACCATCATCTACACCTCCGGCACCACCGGCCGCCCCAAGGGCGCCGTCGCCACCCACCTCGCGCAGGCCGGGGCCGCGATGAATCCGCGGTACTACGCCGCCGCCTCCGCCCTCGGCCGCGGCACGGTGCCCGGACAGGGGCCGGCGCCCGTCTCGCTCACCACGTTCCCCTTCTTCCACGTGGCCGCGTTCACCTCGTTCTACTCCGTCATGGCCGCAGGCGGGACCCTCGTCCTCATGCGCAAGTGGGACGCCGACAAGGCCCTGGAGCTGATCCGGCGCCACCGCGTCACCCACTACGCCGGCGTCCCGACCACCGCTCTCCAGCTGCTCGACCGCGCCGAGGCGACCGGTGATCCGCTGGAGAGCCTCGTCATGCTCAACACGGGAGGCGCCGCCGCCCCGCCCGAGCTCGTGGCCCGCCTCACCGCCGCGTACGGGGAGCGCATCGAACCCCGTAACGGCTACGGGCTCACCGAGACCTGCGGCGGCGTGTTCGCCAACTTCGGGGCCGAGTACCGCGCCCATCCGCGCAGCGTCGGCCGTCCCACGCCTGCCACCGAGGTCCGCGTCGACCGGCCCGACGGCGACGGCGTGGGGGAGCTGTGGCTGCGCGGACAGTCCCTCGTCCGCGGGTACTGGGGTGACGACGCCGCCACCCGGGAGGCCTTCACCGACGACGGCTGGTTCCGCACGGGCGACCTCGCCCACCTGCGCGACGGGCGCGTCACCCTCGTCGACCGGCTCAAGGACATGGTGATCCGGGGCGGCGAGAACGTGTACTGCGTCGAGGTCGAGGCCGTCCTCCACGACCACCCGGACGTCCTCGAAGCCGCCGTCCTCGGCGTGCCGCATCCCACCCTGGGGGAGGAGGTCGCCGCCGTCGTACGGCTCAGGGCGGCGTCGGCCGTCACCGCCGACGAGCTGCGGGCGCACGCAGGGGCGCGCCTCGCCGCGTTCAAGGTCCCCGCACACATCCTGGTACGGGACGCCGAGCTGCCCCGCAACGCCACGGGGAAGGTACTGAAGCGGCAGCTCCGCGAGGCGCTCCCGGACAGCCTCGGACCGCTCCCGGACCGCCAGGTCGACGTCCGGGCCTCCGAGGTCCAGGCAAGCGTCCAAGCCGAGGTCCAGGCCGCCGTTCAAGCCGAGACGCATGCCGACGTCCGGGCCGACGTCCAAGCCGAGGTGCAGGCCGACGTCCAAGCCGCCGTCAGGACCGGGTGATCCGGACGCGGTACGCGCCGTTCGCGGCCTCGTCCACCACCGTGATCCGGATGCCGTTCGTCCGGTCCGTGAAGGTCTCGCCCGGCCGGTACGGGGCGTCCGACAGCTCCGCGTGGACGTTCGGGCGGCGCGTGCAGCCGCCGCTGTCCTTGTCGCTGTCCGCCACGGTCACCGGGCCGTGCCCGGTGTCGACGTCCGACTCGACGCGGTAGATCAGGACGCCCGGCTCGCAGACGGCCTCGTCGTTGCCCTCGCGGGTGCGGACCTCGACCGCGTACCCCGACTTCTCGGAGAGCGGCGCGAAGGCCAGCTTCCGGCCGCCCGCCGTGGCCAGCGGGGTCAGGAGGTACTCGGTGGTGCCCTGCTGGGACGCGCAGCCGACCTGGTCGTTGTCGAGCCAGCCCAGCTTCCACTTGTGCCAGCCGAGCAGGTCGTTGTTGGCCCCCCAGTCCTCGGACATGATGTCCCAGTGGCCGACCGTGCCCCCGCCGTCCACGGTGTAGAGGTCGGGAAGGCCGAAGACATGGCCGTTCTCGTGCGGCAGGACGCGGTAGCCGGTCTCGGCGTACGTCCCCGAGCCGTCGTCCTGGCGGCTGTAGACGAAGGACGTGTTGGAGAGCGGGACCCCGTCCGCGTACGGCGCCTCGTCGTTCCCCGAGAAGGTCACGCTCAGGACGGTGTCCAGGGCCGAGGGCCCGGCATTCGGGGTGACCAGGATGTTGACCAGGTCGTACGCGCTGAAATCCACCTTCGGGTCGGCGGCCTTCACGATGTCCTCGACGAGGCCGCGGTACCCCGGTTCGTACGGTGAGCCGCGCTCTATCCCGTACGAGGCGAACGGCTGCGGCATCCGCAGCCAGTCGGGTATCGGGGCTTCGGGGTGGTAGTGCAGGCGCCCGTACGAGCTGGTGCTGAACCATTCCGCCGTCTGCGGGAAGAACTCGTCGTACCGGCTGAGCGCGGTGCCTTCGCCGGGCGCGTCCGGGAAGTCGACCATCAGGTTGAGGGCTCTGACGCGGCCCGTGGAGCGGGCGTAGCCCGGGGCGGTGGGCATTCCCTCCGACATCTGCACACCCATCGTCGTCGCGATCCGGCACGGACCGAGCGCCGCCGCGGCGTCCGCGCCGTCCGCGGGGGGTGCGGAGGCCACCGGGCCCGCCGTCGCGGGTGCCGGGCCGGGGAGCGTGGAGCTGGCCGAGGCGAGTGCGGCGAGTGCGACGGCCGCCGTCGCGGCGAGAGCGACGGGTCTGCGTATGCGCCGGCGGGTCTGCTGCATGCGGTCGCCTCTCCTCATCAGAGCTGCTGCTCGATCAGCCTGTGTCGAGAGGCGCGGGGGCGCGCGCCGGGTTGGCCCGATCGTGGGTATTCCACGAGGTGCGGGAGATGTGACCCACATCACATTCCAGGCGGGAAATAACCGGGGACTCGCTCCCCGTTTACGCCTGTGTTCGAGGAAGTGGGGACTCGCTCCCCGGATCGCGATCCCAGATGTGGTCCCGGTGCGGATCCCAGATGTACTCAGATGTGAAGGAGGCCGTGGCGTGACCACCGAAGCCGACACCGCGCCCGCCCGTCGCGCACCCCGCCCGCGGGCCGACGCCCTGCGCAACCGTGAGCGGATCGTCGCGGCGGCGCGGGAGATGTTCGTCGAGTTCGGCCCGCAGGTGCCGCTCGACGAGATCGCGCGGCGCGCCGGGGTCGGCAACGCCACGCTCTACCGCAACTTCCCCGAGCGCAACGACCTCATTCACGAGGTCGTCGTCTCCGTCACGTCCCGCACGTCGGACCTGGCGGAGGAGGCGGCCGCGGCCGTGGACGCGGGGGAGGTCGACGCCTTCGACGCGCTCCGCCGCTTCACCCATGGCGCCGCCGACGAACGGATCGGCGCCCTGTGCCCGATGCTCGACGGCTCCTTCGACGCGAACCACCCCGAACTGCACGCCGAACGTGAGCGGTTGGAGTCGGCCGTGCAGGGCCTCGTCGACCGCGCGCACCGGGCGGGCAAGCTCCGTGCCGATGTCGGTGTCGGGGACCTGCTGGTGGCCGTGTCCCAGCTGACCCGCCCGCTCCCGGGCACCGCCTGCCTGAACATGGACCGCTTCGTCCACCGCCATCTGCAGCTGTTCCTGGACGGTCTCGAGGCGCCCGCGCGCTCCGTGCTGCCCGGCTCGGCCGCCACTCTGGAGGACCTGCGGGGCGACTCCCACGAGTAGTGACCTGACCTCGACCCGACCGTCCCGCAACCCGGTCTCGCGACTGCGCATCCCTGTGTAACACCCCGTACTTACGTCCAGTTTTTTCCTTTACGCACCAAGAGGTGGCTCCCCCCATGTCCGAAACGGATCCCAGGCGCTGGAAAGCCCTGGTCTTCATCGCCCTCGCCCAGCTGATGGTCGTGCTCGACGCGACGATCGTGAACATCGCGCTGCCCTCCGCCCAGCAGGACCTGGGGATATCGGACGGCAACCGGCAGTGGGTCATCACGGCCTACGCCCTCGCCTTCGGCGGTCTGCTGCTCTTCGGCGGCCGCATCGCCGACCTGTGGGGCCGTAAGCGCACCTTCGTCGTCGGTCTGATCGGCTTCGCCGCCGCCTCCGCGCTCGGCGGGGCCGCGACGGGTGAGGCGATGATGCTCGGTGCCCGCGCGCTCCAGGGTGCGTTCGGCGCGCTGCTCGCGCCCGCCGCGCTCTCCCTGCTCGCGGTGATGTTCACCGACGGCAAGGAGCGCGCCAAGGCCTTCGGCATCTACGGTGCGATCGCCGGCGGCGGTGGCGCCGTGGGTCTGATCCTCGGCGGCTTCCTCACCGAGTACCTGGACTGGCGCTGGACCTTCTTCGTCAACATCCCCTTCGCGATCGTCGCCGCCGTCGGCGCGTACTTCGTGATCCGTGAGCCGGCCGGCGGCCGCAACCGCTCGCCGCTCGACATCCCCGGCGTGATCCTCTCCACCCTCGGTCTGGTCGCGCTCGTCTACGGCTTCACCCGCGCCGAGTCCGAGGGCTGGTCGGACGCCACGACGATCGGCATGTTCGTCGGCTCCGCCGTGCTCCTCGCCGCGTTCGTCCTGACCGAGGCGAAGGTCAAGTCGCCGCTGCTGCCGCTGCGTGTCCTGACCGAGCGCAACCGCGGCGGTGTGTACCTCTCGCTGGGTCTGGCCGTCATCGCGATGTTCGGCCTGTTCCTCTTCCTGACGTACTACCTCCAGGTCGTGAAGGGGTACTCGCCGGTCAAGACGGGCTTCGCATTCCTCCCGATGATCGCGGGCATGATCATCGGCTCGACCCAGATCGGTACGCGGCTGATGACGCGGGTCCCCCCGCGCTGGCTGATGGGGCCGGGCTTCCTGACCGCCGCCGTCGGCATGCTGCTGCTGACGCAGCTGGAGATCGGCACCTCGTACGCCGGTCTGATCCTCCCCGCCCAGCTGCTGCTCGGCCTGGGCATGGGTACGGCGTTCATGCCGGCCATGTCGCTCGCGACGCACGGCGTCGACCCGCGGGACGCCGGTGTGGCCTCCGCGATGGTCAACACCTCGCAGCAGGTCGGTGGCGCCATCGGTACGGCTCTGCTGAACACGATCGCGGCCTCGGCCACGACCGCGTACATCGCCGACAACGCGGCCGGTGCCACGACCCAGGGCGCCCAGAAGCTGCTCCAGCTCCAGGGCATGGTCGAGGGCTACGCGGCGGCCATCTGGTGGGCCGTCGGCATCCTGGCCGTCTCCGCCGCGATCGCCGTCGCGCTCATCAACACCGGGAAGCCGGACGTCGGCGTGGTGGCCGGCTCGGGTTCGGGTGAGGGTGCCGAGGACGAGGTGAAGATCCCCGTCATCGCGCACTGACGTCCCGTCCGCGTACCGCCGCCTGCCCTGGTTCCGCTCAGCGGAGCCAGGGCAGGTCCGCGTTCGGGTCCGCCGGCTGGAGGCCCTCCGCCATCACCTTCATGATCTCGCCGAGCTGGGCCACCTGCTCCGGGCTGAGCCGGTCGAACATCGCCTGCCGTACGGCGGCGACATGGCCGGGAGCCGTCCGCCTCAGCACCTCGAACCCCTCGTCCGTGAGGCGCGCGAACTGCCCGCGCTTGTCGGACGGGCAGTCCTCGCGCACCACCCAGCCGCTCTTCTCCAGACGGGCGACGGCGTGGGAGAGCCGGGAGCGGGTGATCTTGGCGTCCTTGGCCAGCTCGGTCATCCGCAGCCGCCGCCGGGGTGCCTGGGAGAGGTGGACGAGCAGGCCGTAGTAGATGTGCGGCATCCCGGCGTCGCGCTGCAGCTGGCGGTCGAGATGGTCCTCGAGGAGGGTGGTGGCGTGGAGGTACGCGCGCCAGACGCGCTGCTCCTCGTCGCTGAGCCAGCGGGGCGCGTCCGTACGCTCCGCCGTGCCTTCGGGTGCCGTGGTCATGCATCCATCCTACGACTCGTCCTTGAAAGTTGAACTACATCGTTCTACGCTCAGGGTGAGGCACGCTTGAACCTTCAAGCACTGGCCTCGCTGTCCTCTTACCCTCACCCCTCGGATCACGGGAGGCGGTCGTCATGGACGCCACGCCGGAACGGATGCCCGCCCTCTATCTCTCGCACGGCGCCCCTCCGCTCGCGGACGACCCGGTCTGGCCCGGCGAGCTGGCCGCCTGGTCCGCCGGGCTGCCGCGGCCGAAGGCGATCCTCATGGTCTCCGCCCACTGGGAGGAGGCCCCGCTCGCCCTCGGCGCGACGGAGACCATCCCCCTCGTCCACGACTTCTGGGGCTTCCCCGAGCACTACTACCAGGTGCGGTACGCGGCGCCCGGCGCGCCCGAACTCGCCGCGTCCGTCCGCGCGATGCTGCGCGGTCCCGGTACGCCGGTGCAGGACATCCCCGACCGCGGGCTCGACCACGGCGCGTACGTCCCGCTGGTGGAGATGTTCCCGGACGCCGACGTTCCCGTACTCCAGATCTCCCTGCCCACCCTCGATCCGCGGAAGCTGATGGACATCGGACGCCGGCTCGCGCCGCTGCGCGACGAGGGTGTCCTCATCGTCGGCAGCGGCTTCTTCACCCACAACCTGGCCGCGCTGCGGCACGTGGGGGCGGGGGTGCCAGGCTGGTCGGCGGAGTTCGACGACTGGGGGCGGCACGCGCTGGAGGCACAGGACGTCGACGCGCTTCTGGACTTCGAGCACACGTCCCCGGCGGGCCGCCTGGCCCATCCGCATACGGAACACTTCGCGCCGCTGTTCGTCACCCTGGGCGCGGCGGACGCGGCCGGTGACCTGGGCGGCGGACGGAGCGTGATCGACGGCTTCTGGATGGGGCTCGCGAAACGCTCGGTCCAGTTCGGGTAGGGGATGTGGCGGGTCCGGCAGGTACGACCGGTCCGGACTTTCGCGGGAACTAGAAGGCCGGAGGGTTGAGGTCGATCGCGCGGACGGCGGCGGTCAGAGCGAGCGGATCTCCGACGTCGAGCGCGGTGTCGGCGAACTTGATCGTGTGGTCGTCGCCGTGTGCCGTGGCCCGCTCGAAGACCTCCTCCGGGGTGAGGGCCGTCCCGCTGTACGGCGCCGGCTCGCGCGGCGTGTAGGCCGCGGTCACGGCGGCCGAGGCCGCCCAGGCGGCCGCGAGGCTCGCCGGCCAGAGCTCGCGCGGGAGGGCCGGGAGCGCGCGCAGGACGGCGTTGGGCGCGGTCGCCGCGTGGACCAGCATCGTGGGCTCGCCGTGGCCGTGCGTGGCATAGCGGTGGGTCGCGGCCGTGACCAGCTCCGTCAGCGAGGCGCGCGCGGTGTCGGGGTCGGCGGTCGTCCCCCAGCTGGGGAACGCGGTCAGCTGCGCGAGGCGCGTGCGGATCCCGCCCTCCTGGTCGGGGACGGGGGGTACGGCGTCGAGGGCGGCGGCCGCGGTGGGCGCCGGGGCGAGCGGGGTCAGCGCGGGCAGCGGCTGCGCGCGGGCCGCCCAGTAGCCGAGCGCGTGCGCCAGCTCGGTGCGGCGCGGCGCCGTCTCCTCGGTCGTCAGCAGGGTGCGTACGGCGTGACCGGTACGGATCACGGGGTGCGTCGCCCCGGCCGCTATGCCCGGGAGCAGGCGCGGCCACCACTCGGCGAGCACCTCGCGCCAGGGCCGTTCCGTCGTCTCCCGCTCGAAGAAGCGGGCCCAGTCGGCGATGCGCGCCGGGTCGCCCAGCGCCTCGCGCCAAGTGGCGGCGGTGACCGGGGTGTGGGGCTCCGGCATGTCCTCCAGCTTGGGCCGGTACTGGTCCAGCCAGCGGTGCACGGCGGCGGCCTGGCCGTGGCGCACGAGCGCTTCGACGGCCATGGGGGCGTGGTTGCTGAGCCAGCCGTTCCGTTCCGGTCCGCTGGCGTGGAGACGCTGGAGGGCTTCGTCGAGGACGCCGGACCGGTCGATGCCCGACCGGTCGAGGTGCGACCGGTCGATGTTGGGGCTGTCGGTGCCGTCGATGCCAGGGCTGTCGGTGCCTGAGATGCGCGCGGTGTCGGTCATGGTCGTGACCGTAGGCGGGGCCGTGCCTCGTCCGTAACGGCCGGGGGACCTAGTCCCCGGGGCCGAGCCGCTTCTCGTACCAGGCCACGTCCCAGTACCGGCCGAACTTCCGGCCGGCTTCTCGCGGAGAAGCGCGCCGATGCCGCGGCCGGCGACGTCGGGGGAGAGGTACACGCTGACCTCGACGGAGGTGGAGTACACCGGTCTGGGACGCAAAGGGCTTCTTGTGGCATATCCGAGAATTCGCCGGTTCGCCCCTTTCCGGTCATCGTGAGCAACCAGAAGGCGATGCGGGCCGTCTTCAGGGTAGGAGCGGAGCCAAGGAAGCCGCCGTTCCGGAGTGAAGGGCTCGGCGTCGAAGGTGATCGCGGTCTCACGGCGTAGTGGTTGTACAGCTCCGTGAGCGGTGCCAGGTCGCCTTCCGTGCCCGGCCTGACCTGCGCCTCTGTGCGTCCGGACGGCGTGGAACCCCCTCGGTGGCGGCACAGGGTACTGCATGATCGCGAAAATCGATGCGCCGCGTGGGAATTCTGTCCTGATTCCAGTCGTTGTTTCCGTCGGATGCAGGGCACCCGAAAAGGTGTCGCGACCTACTCAGCAAGGGAGCACGCATGGCAACCCGTGCCGTCGCCCGTCGTCAGTCCTCCGCCACCGGCGGTAGCGGCAAGAGCCGGGCGAGCAGCGTTCGCGTCGTGGGCGGGGAGATCGCCGACCGCGACCTGGTCGGCATGTACCTCGACGAGATCGCACGCACGCCCCTGCTCGACGCCGCCAAGGAGGTCGAGCTCTCCCAGACGATCGAGGCGGGTGTGTACGCCCGCCAGATCCTCGACGGCGAGGTGGAGTCCGAAGCGGGCGGCGCGTCCCGCGAGGAGCTCGAAGCCCTGTACGAGGCGGGCGAGCGTGCCAAGGACCTCTTCATCAAGTCGAACCTGCGGCTGGTCGTCGCGGTCGCGCGACGCTATCCGCGCAGCGGGCTGCCGCTGCTCGACCTGATCCAGGAAGGGAACGCGGGCCTGGTGCGCGCGGTCGAGAAGTTCGACTACGCGAAGGGCTTCAAGTTCTCGACGTACGCCACGTGGTGGATCCGTCAGGCCATCACGCGGTCCATAGCCGACCAGTCGCGCACGATCCGGCTGCCCGTCCACCTGGTGGAGGAGCTGGGGCGGATCCGGCGTGTGCAGCGCGAGTTCAACCGGGAGAACGGCCGCGAGCCGGAGCCCGCGGAGATCGCGGCGGAGCTGGGCTCGACGCCCGAGCGGGTCGTGGACGTCCTGGACTGGGCGCGCGACCCGGTCTCGCTGAACATGTCGGTGGACGACGAGGGCGAGACGCAGTTCGGCGACCTCCTGGAGGACACGTCGGCGGTGTCGCCGGAGCAGTCGGTACTGACGCTGCTGCGCAGCGAGGAGCTCGACGACCTGATCGACAAGCTCGACCACCGCACGGCGTCGATCATCCGGATGCGGTACGGCATCGAGGACGGCCGCGAGCGCACGCTGACGGAGGTCGGCAAGGAGCACGGCCTGACGCGTGAGCGGATCCGCCAGATCGAGAAGCACGCGCTGCTGGAACTGAAGAAGATGGCCCGCGACACGGGCTTCGACGCGGTGGCCTAGAGGAGCAGGCGAACCGGCCCCCGGGGAGCCCGGCGTCCGGGGGCCGGGTTCGTGTGCGCCCCGGCGCCTGCCCAGGTGCCTGCTTCGGGCGCCTGCCCCCCCGGCGCCTGCCCCCCGGCGCCTGCCGAGGTGCCTGCCCCGGCCCTACCCCGTCGCCGCCGACAGGCGGGCGCCCAGGTCCTTGGCGTACGTCAGCAGGGCGGACGGGGCGTGGATCGTGAAGGGGGCGTCCACCAGGGCCAGACGGATGGCCAGCCATTCCGTGGAGTCCGTGGTGCGCGTGCGCAGGCGGCACGTCGTCGGGCCCGTCGGTGCCGGGGCGAGGTGCGCCGGGAGGCGGGCCGTCACGAAGTCGGCCGGGGCGTCGAAGGTGACGTCCAGGTCCAGTTCGGGCTGGGCGCGGGACATCGAGCGCGTCATGTACTCGGCCGCGCCGCCCGCCGGCAGCTCGCGCGGGGCGAAGCGAGCCCCCGTGGCGAAGGGGTCGGACACCCGGTCGACCCGGAACGTACGCCAGTCCTCGCGCTCCATGTCGTACGCCACGAGATACCACCGCCGCCCCGTCGACACGAGCCGGTACGGCTCGACCAGCCGGCGCGACTCGGTCCCGTCCCCCGCGCGGTAGCCGAACCGCAGCCGCTCCTGCGCCGTCACCGCGCCCGCGAGGGCCGTCAGCGTCGACGGCGCGACCGTCGCCCCGTCCCCGCGCGTCAGCGGGATCGTCGCGTTCTGCAGCGTGGAGACCCGGTGCCGCAGCCGCGACGGCAGCACCTGCTCCAGCTTGGCGAGCGCCCGCACCGACGCCTCCTCCACGCCCTCGATCGCGTGCCCGGCCCCCGCCCGCAGGCCCACCGCGATCGCGACCGCCTCCTCGTCGTCGAGGAGCAGCGGCGGCATGGCCGTACCGGCGACCAGGCGGTACCCGCCCACCGCGCCCTTCGTCGCCTCCACCGGATAGCCGAGCTCCCGCAGCCGGTCGATGTCCCGGCGGATCGTGCGCGCGGAGACCGAGAGCCGCTCGGCGAGCTCGCTGCCCGGCCACTCGCGCGGCGTCTGGAGCAGCGAGAGCAGATTGAGGAGTCGTGCCGGAGTGTCCGTCATGCGTTCCAGCATGCGACGCATCTAGGACATCAGCTGACCTATATGGCCTCTACGTTTCTCGTATGAGTTCACACGAGACCGCCGTGCCGGGTGCAGCGGCCACCGACCGCAGGCGCTGGATAGCCCTTGCCATCGTCATGACCGCCGCCTTCATGGACCTGGTCGACGCCACGATCGTCAACATCGCGATCCCGAGCATCGAGCGGGACCTCGGCGCGTCCTTCGGCGCGATCCAGTGGATCACCGCCGGTTACGCCCTGGCGTTCGCCGCCGGCCTGATCACCGGCGGCCGTCTCGGCGACATCTACGGCCGCAAGCGGCTGTTCCTCCTCGGCACGGCCGGCTTCACCGTCGCCTCCGCGCTCTGCGGCTTCGCCGCGAACCCGGAGATGCTGGTCGCCTCCCGCCTGCTCCAGGGCGCGGCCGCGGCGATGATGGTCCCGCAGGTCCTGTCGATCATCCACGTCACCTTCCCCGCCCACGAGCGCGGCAAGGTCTTCGGCATGTTCGGCGCGATCATCGGCCTCGGCGCGGTCTCCGGCCCGCTCCTCGGTGCGCTCCTCACCCAGTGGAACATCGCGGGCCTGGAGTGGCGCCCGATCTTCCTCATCAACCTGCCGGTCGGCATCGCGGGCCTGATCCTGGGACGGAAGTTCATCACCGAGTCGAAGGCGCCCAAGGCGCTCCGCCTCGACATCGTGGGCGTGCTGCTCGTGACGCTCGCGCTGCTGATGCTGATCTACCCGCTGACGCGCGGCCGCGAGCTGGACTGGCCGCTGTGGGGCCACCTGTGCATGGCCGGCAGCCTCGTGGTGTTCGCCGCCCTCATCGCGTACGAGAAGTACAAGACGAAGAAGGACGGCTCCCCGCTCCTCGAGCTGGCGCTCTTCAAGGTGAAGAGCTTCGCGGCCGGTATCGCCGTGCAGCTGACCTTCGGTGTCGTGATGGGCATCTTCTTCCTGGTCTGGACGCTGTACATGCAGGTCGGCCTCGGCTGGAGCCCGCTGAAGGCGGGTCTGACGGGCGTGCCGTTCTCGATCGCCGTCTCCACGGCGGCGGGTCTGTCGGTGCAGAAGCTGGTCCCGCGCTTCGGCCGCAAGGTGCTGCAGACGGGTGCGGCGACGATGGCCGCGGGCATGCTCCTCTACCTGTGGGAGGCCGGGCGGTACGGGACCGGCATCGAGGCCTGGCAGATGATCCCGCCCCTCGTCGTCATGGGCCTGGGCATGGGCCTGATCGTGGCCCCGCTGACGGACGCGGTCCTCTCGGACGTGCCGCGCGAGCACGCGGGCTCGGCCTCGGGCCTCATCAACACGACCGGGCAGATGGGCAACGCGCTCGGACTCGGGCTCGTGTCGGTCGTCTTCTTCGGCGTGATCGACGAGGAGCGGCTCGCGAAGGCCCCGGCGGAGGTCGGGGCGGCGTTCACCGACGCGTTCCAGAACGCGATGGGATGGGGGGTGGCGGTGCTCGCCCTGATCTTCCTGGTGATGTTCGCGCTGCCGGCGAAGCCGAAGCAGCACATCGAGGGCGCGGACGACGCGGCCGGGGGCGTGGACGACTCCGTGGACGTCGGGAAGGAGCCGGTGCTCGCGCACTGACCTTCCGCGAGGCGACCCGCCTCGTACGACGGCGACGCAAGGCCCGGACCGGGGCGCCCCCGGTCCGGGCCTTTCGCTGTTCCGGGCCGATGGCCCCGGTCCGGGCCTTTCGCCGTTCCGGGGCGTCGGCGGGCCGGTTCCAACGGCCCGGGGCCTTCGGCCCGAATTCCGGCCGATGCCCGTTCGTGTCCGTCAGCGTGCCCGAATTCGTTTACTTTCCGCTCACGCGGGCGTAGCCTGCCAGTGAAACCACAGGTTCGGGCATGGAACGGACGTAAAACCACATGTACGCACCCGAGCGGCAGCAAGCGATCCTCCGGCTCGCCCGTCAGAGCGGACGCGTCGACGTCCTCTCCCTCGCCGAGGAGTTCCAGGTCACCGCCGAGACCGTGCGGCGCGACCTGAAGGCCCTCGACCGGGCCGGACTCGTACGCCGGGTGCACGGCGGCGCGATACCGGCCGGGCGGCTCGACTTCGAGCCGGACCTCGCCGAACGCGAGGCGACGGCCGCCGACGAGAAGGAACGGATCGTCCGGGCCGCACTCGCCGAACTCCCCGACGAGGGAAGCGTCGTGCTCGACGCCGGCACCACCGTCGCCCGGCTCGCCGCCGGGTTCCCCCTCGAATGCGGGCTGACCGTCGTCACCCACGCCCTGCCCGTCGCCGCCCGGCTCGCCGACCACCCCGGCATCGACCTCCACCTCGTCGGCGGCCGGGTCCGGCACCGTACGCGCGCCGCCGTCGACGCCTGGGCGCTGCGGGCGTACGGAGAGATCCGCGCCGACGTCGCCTTCATCGGTGCCAACGGCTACTCGCCCGACCTCGGGCTCACCACCCCCGACCTCGCCGAGGCCGCGGTGAAGCGGGCCGTGATCGCCTCGGCCCGCCGGGTCGTCCTCCTCGCCGACTCCGCCAAGTTCGGCGAGGAGCACTTCGCCCGCTTCGGCGCCCTCGCCGACGTCGATCTGCTCATCACCGACAGCGGGCTCAGGCCCGAGGACGCCGCGGCGATCGAGGCCGCGGGAACGGAAGTCGTACGCACATGATCCTCACCGTCACCCCCAACCCCTCGCTGGACCGGACCTACGAGGTCCCGGCCCTGGAGCGCGGCGAGGTGCTGCGGGCCTCCGCCGAGCGGATGGACCCCGGCGGCAAGGGCGTCAACGTCTCCCGCGCCGTCGCCGCCGCCGGACATCGGACCGTGGCCGTCGTGCCGCTCGGCGGGGCACCCGGCGCGCTGGTCGCCCAGCTCCTGGCCGATCAGGGGATCGAGGTCGCGCCGGTGCCGGTGGCCGGCCACACCCGCTCCAACATCGCGATCGCGGAACCGGACGGCACGCTGACGAAGGTCAACGCCCCCGGTCCCGAGCTCACTTCGGAGGAGTCCGAGACCCTCCTCGCGACCGTCGGGGCCTACTCCCCGGCCGCGGACTGGATCGCCTGCTGCGGCAGCCTGCCGCGCGGCCTCGCGCCGGAGTGGTACGCGGAGCTGGTCACCCGCGCGCACGGCGCGGGCGCCCGGATCGCGCTCGACACCTCGGGCCCCCCGCTGCTCGCAGCCCTCGCGGCCCGGCCGGACGTCGTCAAGCCGAACGCCGACGAACTGGCCGAGGCGGTGGGCCGGCCCCTGGCGACCGTCGGCGACGCGGTGAAGGCCGCGGAGGAGCTGCGGGGGCTCGGCGCGGGCGCGGTGCTCGCGAGCCTGGGCGCTGACGGCCAACTCCTCGTCTCCGCCGCGGGCACCTGGTACGCCACGGCGCCGGTCGACACGGTCCGCTCGAACGTGGGCGCGGGCGACGCGTCCCTGGCCGGTTTCCTCTCGGCGGGGGGAGAGGGCCCCGAGGCGCTGGCGGCGGCGGTCGCGCACGGCGCGGCGGCCGTCCGGCTGCCGGGGAGCGAGATGCCCACCCCGGCCGATCTGAACCCGCCGGCGGTCACGGTGACCGACGACGTACCCCTCGACCGAGTACTCAGCGAGCAAGGGAGCCCGCGATGAGCAGAATGATCACCGCGGACCTGGTCGATCTCGACCTGTCCGCCGGCACCAAGGAAGCGGCGGCCCGCTCGCTCGCGGAGCGCATGGTCGCGCTCGGCCGGGTGACGGACCTGGACGGCTTCCTGGCGGACGTGGCCGCGCGCGAGGCCCAGATGCCGACGGGCCTCGACGGCGGCATAGGCATCCCGCACTGCCGCAGCGCCCATGTGACGGCCCCCACCCTCGCCTTCGGCCGCTCCCGCGCGGGCATCGACTTCGGTGCCGCGGACGGCCCGGCGGACCTGATCTTCCTGATCGCGGCCCCGGCGGGAGCGGACGACGCCCACCTGACGATCCTCTCCTCCCTGGCCCGCCAGCTGATGGACGAGGACTTCACGAGGGCGCTGAGGTCGGCGAGTTCGGCGTCGGAGGCGGCGGCCCTGATCGCGGGCGAGGAGCCGGAGCCCGAGAGCCCCGAGGCGGACGTCTCCGCCGACGTGGACGGCTCCTTCGGGGCGGACGGCTCTGTCGGCGCGGCCGCGGCGGCCCCCGCGCCCGCGCCGGCCGAGGCGGCCCCCTTCCGTATCGTCGCCGTCACCTCCTGCCCCACCGGTATCGCCCACACCTACATGGCTGCCGAAGCCCTCGAAAAGGCGGGCGAGGCCGCCGGTGTCGAGGTCGTCGTCGAGACGCAGGGGTCCGCCGGGTTCACCCGGCTCGACCCGGCGGTCGTCGAGGCAGCCGACGGCGTGATCTTCGCGCACGACGTTCCCGTACGAGAGAAGGAACGGTTCGCCGGAAAGCCGACCGTCGACGTCGGCGTCAAGGCCGGCATCAACCGGCCCGCCGAGCTGATCTCCGAGGTCCGCGGCAAGGCCGAACGCGGCGAGTTCACGGCCCCCGCCGGGAGTCCGACCCCCGTCGAGAGCGCGGGCGAGCCCACCGAGGGCTACGGCACCAAGCTCCGCAAGTGGCTGATGTCCGGAGTCAGTTACATGGTCCCGTTCGTCGCCGCCGGCGGTCTGCTCATCGCCCTCGGCTTCGCCATCGGCGGCTACGACATCGACAAGGCCCCCTCCGTCGCGGAGCACTTCGCCTGGGGCCAGGCCGACAGCTGGGCCGCGCTGATGTTCCAGATCGGCGGCCTCGCGTTCGCCTTCCTCGTCCCGGTCCTCGCCGGTTACATCGCGTACGGCATGGCCGACCGGCCGGGTCTCGTCCCCGGATTCGTCGGCGGTTCGATCGCCCTCACCATCGACGCGGGCTTCCTCGGCGGCCTGGCCGCCGGTCTGATCGCGGGCGGGACGGTCCTCGCCATCCAGAAGCTGAAGGTGCCCGCGGCCCTGCGGGGCATCATGCCGGTGGTCGTGATCCCGCTGCTCGCGTCGATCGTCGTCGGCTTCCTGATGTTCCTGGTGATCGGCAAGCCCATCGCCGGTCTCCAGAACGCCCTCACCGACTGGCTCTCCGGCCTCTCCGGCGCCAACGCGGTCATCCTGGGAGCCCTTCTCGGCCTGATGATGTGCTTCGACCTCGGCGGCCCGGTCAACAAGGTCGCGTACGCCTTCGCCGTCGGCGGCCTCGCCACCCCCAACGAGGGTTCCCTGAAGGTCATGGCGGCGGTGATGGCCGCCGGTATGGTCCCGCCGCTCGCGATGGCGCTCGCGACTACGGTGCGCGGCAGGCTGTTCACCAAGGCCGAGCGGGAGAACGGCAAGGCGGCCTGGGTGCTCGGGGCCTCGTTCATCAGCGAGGGTGCGATCCCGTTCGCCGCGGCCGACCCGCTGCGGGTCATCCCGGCGGCCATGGCGGGCGGCGCGGTCACCGGCGCGCTGTCGATGGCCTTCGAATGCACGCTGCGGGCCCCGCACGGCGGCATCTTCGTGATCCCGCTGATCGGCAACCCGCTGCTGTACCTGCTCGCGATCGTGGCGGGCACGGTGGTGAGCGCCGCGCTCGTGATCGTCCTGAAGGGCGCGCGGAAGTCGGCGCCGGAGGGGGTGGGCGCGGGGGAACAACCTCAGGCTGAGACCAAGGTGGCCGTAGCGGCCTGACCGGCGCCGCGTGGAGCCCGAGGGGTGGTGACGTACCGCGCGTGTACGCACCGCCCCCTCGGGCGTGCCGCTCAGGTCAGGGGCGGTTCATCACACCTGACGCCTCCAAGCTGCGGCTGAACTTGGTGTTGCGCAGCACCACCGGTGTGGGCGTCGTCTGGAGGGTCCAGGCCTCGTCCCACGTGAACTCGCCGTTGATGTCACCGTGTGTCTGCCACACCTGCCCGCCCGTCGTGAGCACCTTGATGTAGGCATCGTCGCCCTGGGCTTCGATGCCGACGGCGCACACGTTCGGCGGGTAATTGGGGTTGGCGGGGTCCATGCCGACCGCGGTCGTGTTGGTGAGGTCCTGCCATTGGATCGCCCCACCGGCCGCCGCAGCCACGCCGGCGAACACCCTGCCGCCGGTGAGGACAGCGGTGAAGTCACGGGTGCCACTGGGTGCGTAGAGGTCGATGTCGGAGCAGGGCCCGGTGGCCCCAGTGGCTCCGGTCGCACCCGTGGCGCCAGTTGCGCCCGTGGCGCCGGTCGCACCCGTGGCTCCGGTGGCTCCGGTGGGTCCGGCGTCACCGGTCGCACCCGTCGCTCCGGTCGCACCCGTGGCTCCGGTGGCACCCGTGGCTCCGGTGGCTCCGGTGGCTCCGGTGGGTCCGGCGTCACCGGTCGCGCCCGTCGCTCCGGTCGCACCCGTCGCTCCGGTCGCACCCGTCGCACCCGTGGCGCCCGTGGCCCCGGTGGCCCCGGTCGCGCCCGTGGCTCCGGTGGCTCCGGTGGCGCCCGTCGGGCCGGGCGGTCCTGTCGGGCCGGGCCGGCCGTCGTGGCAGTGGTCGGGGTCGCCCTCGGGCACTGCCCGTACGTAGCGGTCGAGGTCCTCCGCGGACGCCCCTCGCAGGTACTGCGCGAGGCCGCCGCCCATGGACTGCTGGACCTCATGGTCCACGTAGTTCTGGAGGTCACCGAGTGAGGGAGGGCCCGCGTGCGGCATCGGGGCGTTCTTCTCGTTCGACACCGGACCCCACAGCACCGGAGGGGGTCCGTTCTGCTCGTCGGGACGCGATTCGTGGTCTCGGCAGTCGTCACCGCCCGACGGCGCGTCCGCGGCGTTCACCCCCGAAGGCCCGGCCACGCGCTGCGGCGCGGCGGAGACGGGGGCCGTGAGGCCCGTGAGAACAAGTGCGATCGATGCGATGGCACCTCCGTTGAGCCAGGCGCGGCGTCGCGGAAGCGGGCCCAGTGCGGACCTGGTCCTGGAATCAGGACTCATGCAACAGCTCCTTCTTCATCCGGATCGAGTGATTCACCGGAAGCGAGTTCGAGCTTCCTTTCAGATCATCGGACTGCGATCGCGGCGCCTTTACGGCTCCGAGGGAACTGTCAACGCCTTGGCCTACCGCCACCATCCCCCTGGGTGCGTACGGCGTGGCGAACCTGAAAGCGCCTGTCGGCGTGCCGTCCCCGACGGTCCCTGGCCTGTGCTTATGGTCGCCCCCCGCCGACGCACCGAAAGTGGTGTTGCCGTGAAGCCATCCATCTGCTTGTGCATGATCGTCAAGAACGAGGCCCGCGTCATCGAGCGCTGCCTCGCCTCAGTCCGTGACCTGGTGGACACCTGGGTCATCTCCGACACAGGTTCGACCGACGGCACCCAGGACCTGATCCGCAAGGCTCTCCACGGAATCCCGGGAGAGCTGTACGAGGAGCCGTGGGTCAACTTCGGGCACAACCGCAGTCTGAACATCGCCCACGCCCGCGGCCGGGCCGACTATCTCCTGCTCCTCGACGCCGACCTCGTCCTGCGGCAGGACGGACCGCTTCCCGCACCGACCGCAGACGCCTACATGCTGCGCCACGAGGGCGCGATGGAGTACCGCATCAAGCGCCTGGTCAGGGGCGATCTCCCCTGGCGGTACGAGGGTGTGACCCACGAGTACCTCACCGCGGACCAGGACCACGTCCAGGAGAACCTCGACGCCCTCGTCATCGAGGACCACGCCGACGGGGGCTCGCGCCACGACAAGTTCGAACGCGACGCCCGGCTGCTCTCCGCCGAACTCGCCCGCGACCCCGCCAACACCCGCACGGTCTTCTATCTCGCCCAGACCATGCGGGACATGGGTCGTACGGGTGAGGCGATCGACCTCTACGAGCGCCGGGCGAGCATGGGCGGCTGGATCGAGGAGGTCTACTACGCGTTGTTCCAGTCCGGAGTCCTCAGGGCGGACACGGGCGACTGGCCGGCCGCAGCAGACGCGCTCTCCCGCGCCTGGGAGGCGCGCCCGGAGCGCCTCGAAGCCTGCTACGAGCTGGCGGCGCGGCTGCGCAAGATGAACCGTCACCACAGCGCCCACGCGATCACCACGGCCGTCGTCGACCGCGAGCCGCCGGACGACATCCTGTTCACCCAGCCGTGGGTGTACCGCTGGGGCCTGCTGTTCGAATACTCGATCACCGCGTACTGGGTCGGCGACTACGCCGCCTCGCTCGCCGCCTGCGACCGGCTCCTCGCCCTGCCCGACCTGCCGGAGCCGTACCGCAAGCAGACCCGCGCCAACCGCGAGTTCGCCGTCGGCAAGCTCGCCGCCACCCCCATCCCGCACGCGGCCACCGCACCGCACTCCGCCGCCCCCACGGCCACCGCACCGCACGCCCCCGCCCCCACGGCCGCGCCCCCCGGCGCTGCCTCCGCAGCCGTTCCGACCGCCGCCGACGCGCCCGCGCCGGTGCGCGGCTGAGGGGCCCGCCGTGGGAACGCCCTCCTCCGTCGCCGCCGAGGTCCGGGATCCCGCCCCGGCCACCCGCCGCCCCGCCGCGCCGCGCCGTGAGGGCGGGCTGCGGCACGGTGTCTGGCTGTGGCCTGCCCTCCTCGCCCTCGCCCTGACGCTGTACGAGATCGACCACCCGCTGCTGTGGGAGGACGAGCTCAACACCTGGGACATGGTCACCCGCCCCACCGGCCGTCTCCTCGACACGGTGGGGAACGTGGACGCGGTCCTGGCCGCCTACTACCTGCTGCTGCACGGATGGACGGTCGTCTTCGGCGACTCCGTCACCGCCCTGCGGATGCCCTCCGCCCTGGCGATGACCGGCGCCGCGGCCTGTACGGCGCTGATCGGGCAGCGGCTGTTCGGCCGCCGCGCCGGGCTCGTCGCGGGGCTGCTCTTCGCCCTCACCCCCGTGGTGGTCCGCTACGCCCACGAGGCTCGCCCGTACGCCCTGGTCGTCCTCGCCGTCGCCCTCGCCACGCTGGCGCTGCTGCGGGCCCTGGACCGGCCGGAGCGCGTGGGGCGCTGGGCCGCGTACGCCGGGTGCGTCGCCGCGGTCGGACTGCTGCACCTGGTCGCGCTCACGGTGCTGGCCGGTCAGCTGGTCGTCGTGGCGGCATGGGCCCGAGTCGACCGCGCCCTCGCCGTCCGGGCCGGGCTCGCCGCACTGGCCGGGGTGGCCGCCGCGGCGCCGGCGGCGGTGCTCGGCAGCAGACAGGCGTCACGTCAGATCGCCTGGATCCCCCAACCGGATCTGGAGAGCCTGGCCGCCTTCCTCCCTCAGCTGTACGCCTCCGGGACGTTCGCCGGGGCGGTGACGCTCCTCGCCGTGTCGGCCTGGGCGGAGCCCCGGCGGGCGGGCCGCGCCGGCGCGCCTCCGTCGGCGAGCGGCAGCTCCTGGCGGCCGGCGTCCCGGGGGCCGGCCCTGGCCGTGACCGCCATGGCCGTGCTGCCGGTCCTCGTCCTGTGGGCGGTCTCGCACGGCGACATCTCGTACTTCTTCTACCGGTACCTGCTCTTCACCCTGCCGGCGTGGGCGGTCCTGGCCGGTGCGGCGCTCGCCGCGCTCCGTTCCCGCTCCGTCCTCGCCGCCGCCCTGGTCGCCCTGGCCGTGCTGACCCTGCCGGAGCAGCGGTCGGTGCGGGAGACGTACGCGCATTTCTGGCACGGGGTGGACTACAAGGGCGCCGCCGAGACTATTGCCAGGTACCACCGGCCGGGCGACGCCGTGGTGTACGACCGGG
This sequence comes from Streptomyces sp. NPDC012508, assembly GCF_042902595.1. Taxonomy (NCBI): domain Bacteria; kingdom Bacillati; phylum Actinomycetota; class Actinomycetes; order Kitasatosporales; family Streptomycetaceae; genus Streptomyces; species Streptomyces sp. NPDC012508. Next base: position 196,716 of record NZ_JBIBEO010000011.1, on the reverse strand, counting down.
GCGAGGACTACTGGCGTCTCCTCGACCTGGGCGTCCGTCACTATCTGCCCGACGAGCTGCGGCCCCGGGACGTCTTCCTGGCCCGGTCGGCCGCCGACCGCGCGGACCTGTGGTCCTCGGAGTGCCCCGACCCGGCGGCCTGTCTGCGGAACGAGGCCCGCATCTGGCTGGTCGTACCCGAGGGCGCGGCCGACCCGCTGGACGCGCTCCCCGCCTCCCAGGCGCGCGCCCTGCGGAAGCACTACACCGCGACCGGTACCGAACGTCTGACCGGCGTCACGGTGGCCCTCCTGGTCCGCAAGCCCTGAGCGGGCGGACGGCCCGGGCGGGAGCAGGGACCCTGCTCCCGCCTCACCGCTCCCGTCCTACCGCTCCCGTCCTACCGCTCCCGGCTCACCGCTCCCGCCTCACCGCACCCGCGCCCGGTGCTCCATCGCGTCGCGGGCCGTGCGCTCGTCCTCGTAGACCTCGCACATGTGGCGGCCGTCCGGTGTCGCCGTGTGCTCCACCTCCCAGAGGCTCATCTCCGTGCCGTCGAGCAGCAGGAACGCGTGCTCGTAGAGGGTGAAGCCGGCGTCCCGGCCGCCCTCCACCGCGCAGTGGCGGCCGAACGCCTGGGTGATGTGGTGCGCGTACGCCACGCGGAGCCGGCGCGCGGTCTCCTCGCCGGGGCGGTCCTCGTTCTCCGCGCGGCGCAGCACCCGGCGGGCGTGGTCCGGCGAGTCGTCGGGGACGTACCTCCTGGGCTGCTTCGGTATGCGGCGGGACAGCAGGGCGCTCAGCAGTTCCAGGTCGTTGTCCTCGTCGTAGTCCAGGTCGGTGGAGCGCTCGGCGCCCCAGCCCGGGGAGAAGCGGGCCGGGAGCCGGGAGGCGGCGAGCCGGGCTTCCGCCTCGTCCGCGTACAGCTCGTGCTGCTCGGTGCCGTCCCGGCCGGAATTGTGCACCAGCTCCCACAGGCCGAGCGCCGTCCCGTCGGCCAGGAGGTAGGTGTGGTGGTACGTCGTACGGTGCAGCGACGCGCTGTGGTGCGAGGAGTGCAGCGCGCTGGAGTGGGCGAACGCCGTCTCCAGGCGCTCGATCGTGGAGTCGGGCAGGTCGAAGGAGTTGAGCGCCCGGCCGAGGAGCCGCTCAAGGTGCGTCTCGGTCGTCTCGTACGGATCGTGATGATCCCGCGGATCGTTCAAGAGGGTCTCCAGGCCGTCGCCGCATGTCACTCGGTGCTTGCTTAACGTAGTCCCTGGGTCTGACATCGTGTCCGGGGTTCGGCAAAACGAAGGGGGCGTGCGGGAAGTTCCCGCACGCGGGTGTGCGAGCGGCTCAACTCCCCTTGTCGGACCGGGAGTCGACAGCAGGGCCGGGTTCGTACAGCTCGCGGTAAGAGGGGAAGTCCCCGCCCGGTCCCGCCACCCCCTCGGTGGTCTCCCGGACCGCCCGTACGATCGCCCGGGTCACCATGTCCGCGCCCGCCGCCAGGATGTCGTTGAGGGCGAGCGGACCGGCCTCGGGCGCCAGGTCGCGCACGCCGGTCGCGAGGGCGAAGACGGTGTCGCCGTCGTTGAGGAGATGTACCGGACGGACGGCGCGCGCGATGCCGTCGTGCGCCGTGCCCGCGAACTTCTGCGCCTGCGCCCGGGTCAGCGCGGCGTCGGTCGCGACGACCGCCAGGGTGGTGTTGAGGGGCGGCGGCGTGTTCCTCGCCATGGCCTCGGCGAGGCGCAGCTTCGCGGCCTCGTGGACCGCCGCCTCCGGGTAGGCGGGGCGGCCCTGGAAGTACTCCCCGTACAGCGCGCCCGTCTCCGGATCGACCGCCGAGCCGACCGCGTTGACGACGACCAGCGCGCCGACCGTGATCCCCGACTCCAGGACCGTGCTCGCCGTGCCCACCCCGCCCTTGAGCCCGCCGACGACGGCCCCCGTGCCCGCGCCGACCGCGCCCGTCTCCACGCGCGCGTGCAGCTCCGTCGCCGCGGCGGCCTCCACCGCGGCCCGCCCCGTGGACGCGTCCGGCCGGGCCGCGAAGTCGCCCCCGCGGCCCAGGTCGAAGACACAGGCGGCGGGAACGACCGGGACCACGTGCGAGGGCTCGGGCCCGACCCGTACCCCCCGCCCCCGCTCCTCCAGCCAGGCCATCACCCCGGCCGCCGAGTCGAGCCCGTACGCGCTCCCGCCCGTCAGGACCACGGCCTCGATCCGCTGGACGACGTTACGGGGGTCCAGCGCGTCGGTCTCCCGCGTGCCGGGACCGCCGCCGCGCACGTCCACGCCGGCCACGGCCCCGCCCTCCGGGGCGAGGACGACGGTGGTCCCGCTGAGGGCCGCCGGCCCCGCCACGCGCGCGTGGCCGACCCTCAGCCCGGTCACGTCCGTGATTGCGTCATGCTTCGTCATGGTCCTTGCGTACCACGCCCGTTCGGTCAGTGGCCGTGGCCGGGGCCCGCCCCGTGCGAGGTGGGGTTGCGCGCCGCCATAGTCACCCCGACCGCCACGGTCGCCGCCGCGACGAGACCGGCGAGCAGGACCGCCCAGCGGCCGGCGAACGTGCACATGAGGATCGCCAGGGACGAGACGGGCAGGACGAGCTGCTGCGTGATGCCGACCTTGAAGTACCGGGCGTGCAGCAGCCACACGCAGAGCAGGAAGATCGCGGCGGGGATCGTCACGGCGGAGGAGGCGGCGAGCGTGGAGATGTGGGCCTTGCCCACCGCCTGCTCGACGGCGATCTCGATACCGGCGCCGATGGCGGCGGCGGAGGCGAAGATGAGGTAGTGGCCGTAGCCCCAGAGAAACGCCACCCGGTTGGAGTGGAGGCGGACGTGGGCGGGGGCGGCGAAGTAGATCCACCAGGCCGCGAAGACGATCAGCAGGCCGCCCGCGGCGATCGGGAGCAGCTCGTCGAGGGCGTCGTACTCGCTGACCCCCGTCTTCACGGCGACCGTCGCCGCCGCGATGGTCTCGCCGAGCACGATGATCGTGAACAGGCCGTAGCGCTCGGCGATGTGATGCGCGTGCCAGTGGGTGGTGGCGTGCCGCTCCGCGACCGCCGGGACGGCCAGCTCGGCGACGATCATGACGAGGAAGATCCAGCCGCGGGCGGCTTCGGGGGCCCAGAGGAGAGCGGTCCAGCCGATCTGGCAGAGGACCACGCCGCCCGCGTACTGCCGGCACATCGTGCGCTCGGCGCGGTCCGTCGCGTGGTGGGCGGCGCGCAGCCACTGGAAGGAGAGGGCGAGCCGCATGACCGCGTAGCCGAGCACGGTGACGGAGAAGTCGTCCTCGAAGACGCGGGAGATCCCGGCGGCGAGGATGAGGACACCGGCGATCTGGACGAAGGTGGCGACGCGGTACAGGACGTCGTCGTTGTCGTAGGCCGAGGCGAACCAGGTGAAGTTCATCCAGGCCCACCAGATCGCGAAGAAGACCATCGCGTAGTGGGAGATGCCGTCGGCGGTGTGGTGCTCGGCGACGGCGTGCACGAGCTCGGCGCCGGCCTGGGCGACGGCGACGACGAAGCAGAGGTCGAAGAAGAGCTCGAGCGGTGTGGCGGCGCGGTGCGCCTCGGCGCGGGAGCGCGCGATGAGGGGCAGGAACGGTTGCGTCATGCGCCACAGGACATCAGAGCGGGGCCCGGCCCGCCGTCTTTGGCACGCGGGCCGTGGCGGGCAGGACCTGGGGTGTGTCCCTAGGGCCCGGCGATGTCGGGACCTCCGCCCGCCAGGGTCACGACCATGGCCTCTGACCTGCCCCTGAGGCACGGGCGCAGCCTGGGAGGGCAAGGAAAGCCCCAATCCTCAGGGAAGCGCCATGAGTTCCGTACTCCAGGAGACCAGAGCGGCGACGAGCGGGCCGGCACCCTCGTACGACGCGGAGCAGTACCGCCCCGGCCGGCCGATCACCGACTGGGAGCCGGAGAACGAGCTCTTCTGGAAGTCGATCGGGAAGCGTGTGGCGAGCCGCAATCTGTGGATCGCGGTGCCGGCGCTCCTGGTGGCCTTCGTCGTCTGGCAGGTGTGGAGCGTCACCGCCACCAACCTGAGGGACGTCGGCTTCGGCTTCTCCACCTCGCAGCTGTTCTGGCTGACGGCGATCCCCGGTCTGACGGGCGGCACGGCCCGGATCTTCTACACCTTCCTCGGCCCCAGGATCGGCCAGCGCCGCTTCACGGCGCTGTCGACGGTCGTGCTGATCGTGCCGCTGACCTGGCTGGGCATCGCGATCCAGGACCCGTCGACCCCGTACGTCGTCATGGTCGCCATCGCGGCCCTGTGCGGTATCGGCGGCGCGAACTTCGCCTCCTCGCTCGCGAACATCGGCTTCTTCTTCCCGAAGGCGAGGAAGGGCAGCGCGACCGGCATCAACGGCGGTCTGGGCAATCTGGGCGTCTCTGCGGTCCAGCTGCTGACGCCGATCGTCATCACCTGGTCGACGATTGCGATCGGCAAGGCCCAGCACAAGGCCGACGGAACCCCCGTCTTCCTCCAGAACGCGGCCTTCATCTGGGTGCCCGTGCTGCTCGTCCTCGCGGCGGTGGCGTGGTTCGGGCAGAACGACCTGAAGGTGGCCTCCACCCCCTTCAGCCAGCAGAAGATCATCTTCAAGCGCAAGCACAACTGGCTGATGACCTGGCTGTACGTCGGCACCTTCGGCTCCTTCATCGGCTTCGCGGCCGCCCTGCCGATGCTGATCAAGACCACGTTCCCGGACTACTCCGTCGCCACCTACGCCTGGATGGGGCCGGCCGTCGGCGCCCTGGCCCGGTGGGCGGGCGGCTGGGTCGCGGACAAGCTGGGCGGCGCGCGGGTGACGATCCTGTCCTTCGTGGGCATGGCCGCCTCGATCATCGGCGTGATCACCTTCCTTCCGTCCGGGTCCGACGCGGGCAGCTTCTACGGCTTCTTCCTCTGCTTCCTCGCGGCGTTCTTCTTCTCCGGCATCGGCAACGGCTCGACCTTCCGCCAGATCCCGGTGATCTTCCGCGGCACCCATCTGAAGGGACTGACGGAGGGCACCCCGGAGTACGCGAAGGCTCTGAAGCAGTCGGAGATGGAGTCCGGTGCGGTCACCGGCTTCACCTCAGGCATCGCCGCCTACGGCTTCTTCTTCATCCCGGCCCTCTTCGGCTCGATGGCCGTGACCAGCGCGATGTGGGGCTTCGTCGCCTTCTACGCCAGCTGCACGGTCGTGACCTGGTGGTTCTACGCCCGCAAGGGCGCGGAGGCGCCCAGCTGACCGGCGTACCGACCGCGTGACCGGCGTACCGACCGCGTGACCGGCGTACCGACCGCGTGACCGGCGTACCGGCCGCGCTCGGAGAAGACCCCGCTCAGGCGGGGTCTTTCCGCATGCCGGGAAGGGGACCAAGGACCGCCGACCGGTGACCAACGGACCGTCGACCGGTGACCAATGCCGACCCGAATGATCGATCAAAGGGCGTGCAATGGAGGGAGCAACGACGCGATCGAATGATTCGAAGAAGGCGGTGCGGGCGATGACTGCGACCCCTGCTGAGGCAACGGTGACCGAAGGGGCCTGGAAGGGCTTCAAGGGCGGACTCTGGCGCGATGCCATCGATGTCCGCGACTTCATCCAGCAGAACTACACGCCGTACGAGGGCGACGACTCCTTCCTGGCCGGCCCCACCGAACGCACCATCGCCGTGTGGAAGGCCGTCACCGACCGCTTCCCCGAGGAGCGGGCCAAGGGCGTCCTCGACGTCGCGTACGACATCCCCTCCACCATCACCGCCCACGCCCCCGGCTGGATCGACCGCGACAAGGACCTGATCGTCGGCCTCCAGACCGATGCCCCGCTGAAGCGCGCGATCATGCCGTACGGCGGCTGGCGCATGGTCGCCGGCGCCCTGGAGACCTACGGCTACCCGGTCTCGGCCGAGCTGGAGAAGGTCTTCACCGAGTACCGCAAGACCCACAACGCCGGTGTCTTCGATGCCTACACCCCCGAGATCCGCGCCGCCCGCAAGGCCGGCGTCATCACCGGTCTCCCCGACGCCTACGGCCGGGGCCGCATCATCGGCGACTACCGCCGTGTCGCCCTCTACGGTGTCGACCGGCTGATCGCGGTCAAGCAGGACGAGAAGGAGGAGCTCACCTCCCTTCCCGCAGGCGACCGTTCGCTGGAGGAGACGATCCGGCTGCGCGAGGAGCTCTCCGAGCAGATCCGCGCGCTCGGCGAGCTGAAGACGATGGCGCGCTCCTACGGCCACGACATCTCCGGCCCGGCGCCGACCGGCCGCGAGGCCGTCCAGTGGCTGTACTTCGCCTACCTCGCTGCCGTGAAGGAGCAGAACGGCGCCGCGATGTCGCTCGGCCGGACCTCCACCTTCGTGGACGTCTATCTCCAGCGCGACATCGAGGCCGGGCTCCTGACCGAGGAGCAGGCGCAGGAACTCGTCGACGACTTCATCATCAAGCTCCGTATCGTCCGCTTCCTGCGCACTCCCGAGTACGACGAGCTGTTCTCCGGCGACCCGACCTGGGTCACCGAGTCCCTCGCCGGCATGGGCGAGGACGGCCGTCCGCTGGTCACCAGGACCTCCTTCCGCTATCTCCAGACCCTGTACAACCTCGGCCCGGCCCCCGAGCCGAACATGACCGTCTTCTGGTCGCCGCAGCTCCCGCAGGGCTTCAAGGAGTTCTGCGCCAAGGTCTCCATCGACACCTCTTCCGTGCAGTACGAGTCGGACGAGCTGATGCGGCCCCGCTTCGGGGACGACACCGCCATCGCCTGCTGCGTCTCGGCGATGCCGGTCGGCAAGCAGATGCAGTTCTTCGGCGCCCGGGTGAACCTCGCCAAGACCCTCCTCTACGCCGTCAACGGCGGCCGCGACGAGAAGTCCGGCGCCCAGGTCGGCCCGGCCACCGGAGCGATCACGTCGGACGTCCTGGACTACGACGAGGTGATGGCCAGGTTCGACGAGCAGATGGAGTGGCTCGCCGGCACGTACGTCCACGCCCTGAACGTCATCCACTACATGCACGACAAGTACGCCTACGAGCGCGTCGAGATGGCGCTCCACGACCGCGACGTGCGCCGCACCATGGCCTGCGGCATCGCCGGCCTGTCGGTCGCCGTCGACTCGCTGGCGGCCGTCAAGTACGCCAAGGTCACCCCGGTCCGGGACGAGACCGGTCTCGCGACCGACTATGTGATCGAGGGCGCGTACCCGGCGTACGGCAACAACGACGACCGCGCCGACGAGATCGCGGTCCGGCTGGTCGAGGAGTTCATGCGGAAGGTGCGCAAGCACCCGACCTACCGGAACGCGGAACACACCCAGTCCGTTCTGACCATCACCTCCAACGTCGTCTACGGGAAGAAGACCGGCAACACCCCCGACGGGCGCCGCGCCGGTGAGCCGTTCTCCCCGGGGGCCAACCCGATGAACGGCCGCGACACCCACGGCTATGTGGCCTCGGCCCTGTCGGTCGCCAAGCTGCCGTACGAGGACGCCGAGGACGGCATCTCCCTGACCAGTACGGTCACCCCCTACGGCCTGGGCCGGACCCCCGGGGAGCGGATCAGGAACCTGGCCGGTGTTCTCGACGGCTACATGGCGAGCGACGGATTCCAGATGAACGTCAACGTCCTCGACCGGGAGGTGCTGATGGACGCCATGGAGCACCCGGAGAACTATCCGCAGCTGACCATCCGGGTCTCCGGATACGCGGTCAACTTCGTCCGGCTGACCCGCGACCAGCAGCTCGACGTCCTCAACCGCACCTTCCACGGCTCGCTGTAGAAACCCCCGACCGCGCGGCCCGGGGCCTGTGCACATCTCGGCCCCGGTGCCTCGCACCCCTTCGGAACGGAGAGGTCCTGCCATGACCTCGGCGACGACGCCGACGACGACCACGACGACGACCACGACGAAGACCTCCATGGCCGGCGCGACCGGCGCGACCGGCACCATGGGCACCACCGGCACCACCGCTCTCGGCCCCGCGACACCGGCCGCTGCGGTCACCCGCCGGCCCTCAGAGGGCTCGGTGCACTCCTGGGACGTGTCGACCGGCGTCGACGGCCCCGGCACCCGCTTCGTCACCTTCCTCTCCGGCTGCCCGCTGACCTGTCTCTACTGCCACAACCCCGACACCTGGCGGATGCGGAGCGGCACACGCACCTCCGCCGACGACGTGATCGCCGAAGCGCGGAAGTACACCCGCTTCATCTCGGCCTCCGGAGGCGGGGCCACCGTCTCCGGAGGCGAGCCCCTTCTCCAGCCCGTGTTCGCCGGCGAGCTGCTCCACCGGATGAAGCACGAGCTCGGACTCCACACCGCGCTCGACACCTCCGGCTTCCTGGGCGCCCGCGCCACCGACGCCCTGCTGCGCGACACCGACCTCGTCCTTCTCGACATCAAGTCCTGGGACCCGGACACGTACAAGAAGGTCACCGGCCGGCCGCTGAAGCCGACCCTGGACTTCGCCCGCCGCCTCGCTCGCCTCGGCCAGGAGGTCCACGTCCGCTTCGTGCTCGTCCCGGGCCTCACCGACGACCCCTCGAACATCGAGGGAGTCGCCGCCTTCGCCGCCGGTCTGGGCAATGTCTCGCGCGTCGACATCCTCCCCTTCCACAAGCTCGGCGAAGCGAAGTGGCAAGCACTCGCCATGCCCTTCACCCTCCACGGCACCCCCTCGCCGACCCCCGGCCGGCTCGACGAGGCCCGTGCCGTCTTCCGCTCCCACGGCCTGAACGCCATCTGAGCGACACGCTCACTCACCCGGCCCGCAAAACAGGCTTAATTCTGGCAAATCGCCCTAGCGTGTCCGCGTGACCGAGCCACCCCTGACCGAGCAACCGCAGGGCCCCGTGCCCGTCGCCCAGACGCCCCCCGATGTGCGCCGCCAGACCCCGGCCGACGTACGCCGCCGGGCCGCGCTCGCCGGAACCGCCGTCTCCGCGCTGCTGATCGTCGCGATCGTCCTCGGCAGCCGGCTTCTGCGCGACTTCGACTCGGCGCTCCTCCCGTACGCCGTCGCCACCGTCTTCCTCGCCTTCGGCGTGGCCTACCGCTACACCGTCTGGATCTCCGCGCCGGGTGCCCGCCGTCTCTTCAAGCAGGGCTGGCGTTCCTTCTTCTCGGCCGCCAACTTCCGCAAGGCCCCCACCGCGCTGCCGAAGATGATCGCCACCTATCTCGGTTTCCAGAAGTTCCTCGGCGCCCGGTCCCATGCCCGCTGGGCGGCACACCAGCTGATCTTCTGGGGCTGCATCCTGGCCGCCCTGATCACCTTCCCGCTGACCTGGGGCTGGTTCACCTTCACCTCGTCCACCGGGTCGGGGCCCGGCTACGAGATGCGCATCTGGGGCTTCAAGGTCCTCGGCTTCGACTCCCTGAACATCGTCGGCTGGCTGATGTTCCACGGCCTCGACGTCGCCGCCGTCCTCGTCATCCCCGGCGCCTCCTACTTCCTGTGGCGCCGGATGAAGGACCGCGGTGCCATCACCGGCCAGCGCTTCGCCTACGACCTGGTCCCGCTGATCGCTCTCATCGTCATCTCCGTGACCGGGCTCCTGCTCACCTTCTCGTCGATCTTCCTGCACGGCGGCGGATACGAGTTCCTGGCGATCCTGCACATGGTGTCGGTGGTCTTCACCCTCATCTACATCCCGTTCGGGAAGTTCTTCCACATCGTGCAGCGGCCCGCGGCCGTCGGTATGCAGCTCTTCAAGTACACCTCCCGACGCAAGGAAGGCGACGAGGTCCTCGCCTGCCGCCGCTGCCAGGAACCCATCGACACCGCCCCCTACGTCGAGAACCTCCAGGGCACCATGCGCGATCTCAAGCTCGGCTTCGACCAAGGTCCGGAGTACTGCCCCCGCTGCAAGCGCGTGATGCGCGGCAGCGCCTATCTGACCCACGTCAAGAAGGGCTTCAAGTGACCCAGCAGCACGTGGGCCGGCACCAACAGCTCCCGCTCGACCCCTCGATCGCCCCGCCCGGCACCCGTAACTTCCGGGACGCCGGCGGCATCCCCGCCGACCGCTGGCACGCCGACCAGAACGGCGAGACGCTCGTCCCCACCCACTGCTGCTTCTGCGGCGTCCAGTGCGGCATGTACCTCCGTGTCGACAACGGCGGCAAGGTCTTCGGTGTGGAACCCCGCAACCACGACATCAACCGGATGCGGCTCTGCCCCAAGGGCATCAACGCGTATCAACAGGTCAACCACCCCGACCGGCTGACCGCCCCGCTGATGCGCCGCAACCGCGACGAGGAGTTCCGCGAGGCGAGCTGGGAGGAGGCGCTCGACTTCACCGTCGCCGAGATCCGCCGCATCCAGGCCGAGTACGGCAACGACTCCTTCGGCCTGCTCGGCGGGGCCAGCCTCTACTCCGAGAAGACGTATCTCGTCGGCAAGTTCGCCCGCGTGGCCCTGAAGTCCCGGCACGTCGACTACAACGGGCGCCTGTGCATGGTCTCCGCCGCCGGAGCCAACAAGCTGGCCTTCGGCATCGACCGGGCCGGCAACCCGTTCTCCGACATCCTCCTCACCGACTGCCTCCTCATCGCCGGCTCCAACGTCGGCGAATGCTTCCCCGTGATGACCCAGTACCTCTGGGGAGCCCGGGACCGCGGGGCGTCCCTGATCGTCGTCGACCCCCGTGAGACGGCCATCGCCCGCACCGCCGACCTCCATGTCGCCCTCAAGCCGGGCACCGACTCCGCGTTCTTCAACGCCGTCCTGCACGTGATCGTCGCCGAGGGCCTCACCGACGAGGCCTATCTCGCCGGCCACACCACCGGCTGGGACGAGGTGAAGAGGACCGTCGAGGCCTACCCGCCGTCCCGCTCGGCCGAGATCTGCGGCGTGCCCGAGGAGCAGATCGTGCGCACCGCCCGGATGTTCGCCGGCGCGGACCGGGCCATGGCCTGGCACGCCCGCGGCGTCGAACACCACTCCCAGGGCGTCGAGAACTGCCTGACGATCATCAACCTGTGCACCGCCACCGGGAACATCGGCAAGCCGGGCGCGGGCTACGGCACGATCACCGGCCAGGGCAACGGTCAGGGCGGCCGGGAGCACGGCCAGAAGTCCGACCTGCTGCCCGGCGGCCGCTCGATCACCAACCCCGAGCACCGCCGCCAGATCTGCGAGATCTGGGGCATCGAGGAGACCGAACTCCCGTCCGCAGGCACCTCCATGATGGAGATGGTCTGGCAGATGCAGCGCGAGGAGATCCGCGGACTGATCGGTATCTGCAACAACCCCTTCGTCTCCCTCCCCAACTACGGGACCGTCAAGAACGGCTACGACACCCTCCAGTTCCACGCCCAGTTCGACTTCTTTCCCTCAGAGACCGCGGCCAACGCGCACGTCGTCTTCCCGGTCACCGTCTGGGCCGAGGACGAAGGCGTGATGGCCAACGCCGAGGCGAGGGTCGTCAAGCACAACAAGGCGCAGGAACCGCCCGCCGGGGTCCGCACCGACACCTGGGTGATCTGCGAGCTCGCCAGGCGCCTGGGCGCCGGGGACAAGTTCGCCTTCCCCGACTCCCGCTCGGTGTTCGAGGAGCTCCGTGTCGCGTCGGCCGGAACGGTCAACGACTACTACGGCATCACGTACGAACGCCTGGAGGAGACCGGCGGCATCGCCTGGCCCTGCCCCACGACCGACCACCCGGGCACCCCGCGCCTCTTCGAGGACGGCAGGACCTACCACCCGGACGGCAAGATCCATATGCAGGTCGTCGAATGGCACCCGCCGATGGACCCGTACAGCGAGGAGTACCCCCTCTCGCTCACCACCGGCCGCACCGTCGCCCACTTCCTCTCCGGCAACCAGACCCGTCGCCTGGGCGCCCTCGTCGAACAGACCCCGCGGCCCTGGGTGGAGGTCCACCCCTCCCACGGCTTCCGCAACGGCGAACCCGTCCGCGTCGTCACCCGCCGCGGCAGCGAGGTCTTCCCCGCCCTGGTCACCGAGGCGATCCGCCCCGACACCGTCTTCGTGCCGTACCACTGGCCGGTCCCCACCGCCGCCAACGCCCTCACCATCGACGCCCTCGACCCCCGTTCCAAGATCCCCGAGTACAAGGTCTGCGCGGCTCGCATCGAGGCCGCGGAGCGGATCGACGAGGTACCCGAACCCCCGACCGCCCCCGGGCACCGCGCCTACCCGGAGACGCAGGTCTCCCGTACCGACCCCCTGCCGCCCACGTCCCCGCAGGGCCGTGGCACCGCGGAGAGGAACTGACGCCGCTCATGATGGGCCGCACGATCTTCATCGACCCCGGGCGCTGCATCGGCTGCCAGGCGTGTGTCTCGGCCTGCCGCGAGTGCGACTCGCACCGCGGCAAGTCGATGATCCATCTCGACTACCCCGACGAGGGGCACTCCGTCGCCTCCCTTCCCACGGTCTGCATGCACTGCGAGGACCCGGTCGCCCCCTGCGCCGAGGTCTGCCCCGCCGACGCCATCCTCGTCACCGCCGACGGCGTGGTGCAGCAGGCCGACACCACCCGCTGCATCGGCTGCGCCAACTGCGTCAACGCCTGCCCCTTCGGCGTCCCGAAGATCGACCTCCAGGCGAAGCTGCAGATGAAGTGCAACCTCTGCTACGACCGCACCGCCTACGGACTCGCCCCGATGTGCGCCACGGTCTGCCCCACCGGCGCCCTCTTCTACGGAACCCTCGAAGAGCTCCAGGCCGAGCGGCCCGGCGTCCAGGTCGCCGACTCCTTCACCTTCGGCTCGACCACGGTCTCCACCGGAGTGGCGATGGTCGTCCCCGCCGACAAGGTCCAATGGCCGGTCCCCGGCGGGCTCCCCGTCGTCGAGATCAACGGGAAGGCTGTCTGATGAGCGTCACGGAGCAGCCCCCCGCCGACGGCCAGGGCGCGGCCGACGCCGCCCAGGAGGCGCTGCACGACCGCATCGCCGCCGACTCGCTCACCACCCGGCGCGACTACCTCCGGATCGTCGCCACCGTCTCCGGCGGCCTGGCCATCGGAGGCATCGGCGTCGCCTCCGGGATCCTGCACCGCCACGGCGACTCCGACGGGACGCCCGAACCGAAGAAGATCGCCGACCAGCTGCTGCCCGGCGAGTCCCTCGCCTTCCGCTACCCGGAGGAGGCGGACCGCGCGGTCGCGATCCGCATGGAGGACGGCACCCTCGCCGGCTACTCGGCCGTCTGCACCCACCTCGCCTGCGCCGTGCTCTGGCGCAAGGACCGCGGCAGCGAGGGCGAGCTGTACTGCCCCTGCCACGAAGGGATCTTCGACGCCCGTACGGGAGCAGTGACCGCGGGCCCGCCCCCGCGGGCGCTGCCGAAGGTGCTCCTGGTGGAGGAGGCCGACGGCAGTGTCTGGGCCGTCGGCACCACCCGCTCCGGGGAGAGCGTCCAAGAGGGCCTGTGCCGTCAGCTCGGGGCCGACCGCCCGGATCTGGCCGAGCGCCTCGACTGCCCGGGCGCCTCCGCACGCGGCGCCGTCACGAGGAGCGAGCGCACATGACCGACACGCCCTTCCCCCGGGACCCCGAGGTCCCCGGCCGCCCCCCGGGCGCCCCCCACCAGGGCCCCGGCGCCGCGCCCGACCAGCCGCCGCGCCCCGCCTACACCCCCGGGAGCGCGCAGCCCCGGCTGAACCGTCCGGTCCACGAGCGCTATCCGCAGATCCGGCCCACCAGCGGCTACGGCGACCCCCGGGTCCGCCACACCGGCCCGGGCCCGGGCGCCGGTACGGAACAGGAGCCCGAGCGCTCGTCGAAACTGAGCGCCCGCCTGGCCCTGGCCCTCACGGTCCTCATCGGCCAGCTCTGGGGACTGACGATCGTGGTCGACGAGTGGATGGCCGGGGACACCGGCACGGCCTGGTGGGGGGCCGGCTTCCTCGTCCTGTCGTTCCTCGTCGTCCTCGGCCTGTGGCTGCTCGACCCGAAGGACCGCTGACCGGTCGGCCCGAGACCGCCGACCGGGCCGCCGCAGGACCGCCGACCGGGCTGCCGGGAGCGCCGAAATCACAGGGTTCAGGGCCGCGCACCCGGCGTACCCTGGACGTATGAGCACCGCCCCCGCCCACGGCCCGCGAGACCCGGAGCAGCCCGGCAATGAGTCCAACCACGAGAACACCACGAAGCCGAAGCTGATCTTCGACGATCCGCTGGACCAGCAGTCCGCGGACGATACGGACCGCGGGTGGGGCGAGCGGCCTCACGGTGGCAGCGACAGTGCCGCCGATCTTGCGCGCTTCCTCGAAGAGAAGCCGCCGCACCACCTCTGATGCCGGTGCGAGTCGCCGGCTAGGGGGTGGGGTGCGTCCCGGTCCCGGTCGCAGTTCCGGTCCCGGTGCCGCTTCCGCCGGAGCCCGTGCGCGGACCGGAACCGGTTCCTGAACCCGTACCGGAACCGGTTCCTGAACCCGTACCGGTTCCCGTGTCCGTGCCGTCGCCGTTGCCCGAGTCCGGGCCCCGCCCGGCGGCGAGCAGGTCGCGGATCTCCTTCAGGACCTCCAGCTCGCTGATCTCCAGCGTCTCCTGGACGCCCTGCTTCGCCTTGTCGTGGGCGGCCCGCCTGGCCAGGTACTTCGCCATCGGAAGCACCATCAGGAAGTAGACGACGGCCGCAGTGATCAGGAAGCTGAGGACGGCGCTGAGCACCAGGCCCCACATGATCGGGATGCCGAAGACCACGTTCCCCGCGTCGTCGACCACACACGGACCCTTGAGGCAGGAACGGTAGCTCTCCAGGTCCTTCGTGCCGAAGGCGCCGACCAGCGGGTTGATGACACCCTTGACCACCGAGTTCACGATGTTGGTGAACGCGGCACCGATGACCACCGCCACCGCGAGGTCGATCACATTGCCGCGCATGAGGAAGGCCTTGAAGCCTGCCACCACGCCTTCGTTCTTCGGACTCACCCGGGTGCCTTTCGTCGCTCGTGCAAGAAGCTGTGCAAGTAGCGTTGCCATTAGGCCGCGCATGATGCAGATGCGTCCAATCCGTACACACGGAACGGTTACTTGACAGGCAGTCCGTGCGAATCAGCACAATGCCACCGCCAGTTGGGACGTGACACCCGCACCGGCCAGAGCCGCAGCCGTCGGCCGTGGAACGGACAGGACGACCAACGCCCCACCGTCCGGACGAGTCTCACCCATGCGTGGAACGTCGGCCACTCGGGCGCCCCTGGCGACCACGCGCGCCTCACCGCCCCCGCTACCGCCTCCGCCCATCGGCGAGTTGGGCGCGGCGATCACGTCCACCCGGTCACCGGGCCGCAGCAGTCGCACGGCCTCCGCGTCGGCGATCCGCACCGGCGCCGACACCAGCCGCACCACAGGCGGCCGGTGCCGCTCCCGCGCCGCCGTGGGCGGGGGATGGCCGGCGGAGACCTCGCCCCCGCCCGCGACCGCGAACGCGGCCGCGCTCATCGCGAGGATCGCCGCCGGGGTCCGCCGCCGGCGCCGCAGCGCCCGGCGCAGCCGCTGCCGCCCGCCCCGTACCCGCAACGGTTCGAACGGCGGGACCGCGCATGTCGCGGGTACGGGGGAGTGGTCGGCGTACGGAAGGGGGCCCGGGGAAGCTGAGGTCGTCATGGCAGCACCGCCTGTCAGGAAAGGAGTCGTACCGTCCTCCGGCCGTCCGGAGAACCGCACCCACCATCCCGGCTCCGCGAACATCCCGCTGCGGCCTGTGGATCACTCGCCGCTTGTGGACAACTCCCTCACTCCCCGGGGGGATTCACGGAGCCACTACGGAAGCTCGATCCCCAGGTCCCAGCCGTCGTGCGCGTGCGTGCACAGACAGTCCCGGTCCGCAGTGTCCGGCAGCGCGCCGACCGCGTCGAAGAGGACCTCCCGCAGTCGCCCCACGTTCGCGCCGAACACCTTCAGGACCTCCGTGTGCGAGACCCCCTCGCCCGTCTCCGCGCCCGCGTCCAGGTCCGTGACCAGCGCCAGAGAGGTGTAGCAGAGCCCCAGCTCCCGGGCGAGGACCGCCTCCGGGTGCCCGGTCATGCCGACCACCGACCAGCCCGCCGCCGCATGCCAGCGCGACTCCGCGCGGGTGGAGAACCGAGGCCCCTCGACGACGACCATCGTGCCGCCGTCCACGGGCTCCCAGCCCTTCCCCCGGGCCGCCTTCAGCGCCACCCGCCGCCCGTCCGGGCAGTAGGGGTCGGCGAAGGTGGTGTGCACGACGTTCGGCACGGCCCCGCCCCAGGCCTCCGGCAGCGGCTCCCCGTCGAAGTACGTCTGCGCCCGCGCCTTCGTCCGGTCGACCAGCTGGTCCGGTACGACGAGGGTGCCGGGCCCGTACTCCTCCCGCAGACCGCCCACCGCGCACGGTCCGAGCACCTGCCGTACGCCCACCGAGCGCAGCGCCCAGAGGTTGGCGCGGTAGTTGATCCGGTGCGGCGGCAGTGTGTGGCTCCGGCCGTGCCGGGGCAGGAAGGCGACCCGCCGCCCCGCCACCTCGCCGAGGAAGAGGCGGTCGCTGGGGCTGCCGTACGGGGTGTCGACGGACACCTCCGTCACGTCCTCAAGGAAGGAGTAGAAGCCCGAGCCGCCGATCACACCGATGTCCGCAAACGCGTTGGTCGCCATGCCGGTCACATTATCGGCCTGAAGAAACGGCTCATCGGCCCCGGGAACGGCTCATCGGCCCTGGGAACGGCTCATCGGCCCCGGGAACGGCGAAAGCCCCACCGCGCACAGCGGTGGGGCTTCCGTGAGAACCGGGGTCGCGAGACCTGGATCAGGCGGCCGAGCTGGAGCTGCTCGACGCGCTCGACGTCGAGGACGCGGACGAGCTCGACGAAGCGGCCGGCTTCGCGTCCGAGGACGACGAGGAGGTCGACGACGCGGCGGACTTCGACGACGACGACGCGGGGGAGCTGGAGCTCGACGAGCCGCGGCTGTCGTTCCGGTAGAAGCCGGAACCCTTGAAGACGATGCCGACCGCCGAGAACACCTTCTTCAGGCGTCCCTTGCAGCTCGGGCACTCGGTCAGCGCGTCATCGGTGAACTTCTGCACCGCCTCGAGGCCCTCGCCGCACTCGGTGCACTGGTACTGGTAGGTCGGCACTTGTCTTCCTCCTGGCACTCACACTCATCGAGTGCTAACGACGATCCATAGTGACGTATTCCGCGGGATCAGTCCACCGTCACCGGCACTCGGTGACCGATACCACGCGCCGCGACCCGGCCCGACGCCCGGGGGGACAGTCGCGAGCGCAGCGCCAGGAGCGTGGCCAGGGCGAGCGCCGTGCCCACCAGCGGCACCAGGAATCCGGCGCTCGAGCCCTGCTCGTCGGCGAGGCGGCCGGCGACCGTCACGGCCGCCGCCTGCCCCAGCGCCACGGCGCCGGTGAGCCAGGTGAAGGCCTCGGTCCTGGCGGAGGCCGGGACCAGGGTCTCGACGATGGTGTAGCCCGTGATCAGGGCCGGGGCGATGCACAGACCCACGATCAGGCCGAGCGCGCCGAGCAGCAGCACGGACTGCGCCGACCAGAGCAGCGAGGCCGCCACGGTCAGTCCGGCGTAGCCCAGGATCAGACGCTTGCGCGGGCCGATCTTCCAGGCCACCGCGCCGCACGCGATGCCCGCGAGCATGTTGCCCGCGGCGAAGATCCCGTACAGCAGACCGTTGGCGCCGGGGTTGCCGATCTCCTCGGAGAACGCGGTCAGCGAGACCTGCATACCGCCGAAGACCGAGCCGATGCCCAGGAAGGCGATGGCCAGAACCCGTACGCCGGGGATCGACAGGGCGGAGACGCGCGGCCCGCCGGCGGCGGCTGCGATGAGGCCGTGGGCGGGCTGGGTGCTCCGCTGGGCGGCGAAGAACAGACCGCCGAAGAGCGTGAGCGCCGCCTCGGCGATCAGACCGGCCGCCGGGTGCACGCCGGTGCAGAGCGCGGTGGCGAGGACCGGACCGACGACGAAGGTGAACTCGTCCGTGACCGACTCGAAGGCCGCGGCCGTCGGCATCAGCGGGGACTTCTCCAGCTTCGCCGCCCAGCGGGCGCGGACCATCGGCCCGATCTGCGGGACGGAGGCACCGGCCGGTACGGCGGCGAGGAAGAGGGCCCACATCGGGGCGCCCGCCAGGGCGAGCACGACGAGGAGGGAGACCGCGGCGGAGTGGATCAGCACTCCGGGAACCAGGACGGCGCGCTGGCCGAAGCGGTCGGCGAGCTTGCCGCTCTGCGGGGCGAACATCGCCATGGAGACGCCGGTGACGGCGGCGACCGCGCCGGCGCTGCCGTACGAGCCGGTGGTGTGCTGGACGAGCAGGACGATGCCGATCGTCAGCATCGCGAACGGCTGCCGGGCGGCGAAGCCGGGGAGCAGGAACGACAGCGCCCCGGGGGTGCGCAGGAGCTGCCCGTATCCGGCACGCTTGCCGGAGGCCTTCGCGGCCTTCGCGGCCTTGCCCGTCTCACCGGTCTTCCCGGTGGTGCCGGGTACATCGGTCATGTCCGTCTTCGTCACGGACGTGTCAGGCGTGTCAGAAGTGACCGTGGACACCACGGTCCTTGCCTTTCTGCCGCCTGGTAGCGCGCCCGTGCACGGTGGTGCGGGCGCCGCCGAGAGCTGTCCTCATGCGCGGAACTGCGGTAGATACCGGGCCCCACTGCGGAGGGCGTCACGGCCGCCATACGGTCGCGCCAGCTCTGCGTCAGGCAGAGTTGGTTCGATCTAGTGTGCCTTCATGGTACAGGGAAGGGGCGTCTTCCCGCCTGGGAAAACGCCCTTTCGTTCGAAAGTACGCCTGTGATTAATCGGACGTTCGCTTGGTGAAGGGCAGATGCGGCCAGTGCGAGTGCGGGCCCTTGGGCTCCGACACGGCCGTCGCGCCGCCCGTCCCCAGCCAGCCGGCCAGCTTTCCGCCCTGTCCGACGGCCCGGAGCCGCCGCTCGGTGGCGTCCCGCACCGGGTCGGTCGCGACGACGAGGAGTTCGTCGTTGCGCCGCAGCACGGTCGCCGGACCGGGCACGAAGCTCTTGTCCTCCCGTACGACGAGGGTGACCGCGGCCCCGGCCGGGAGGCGCAGCTCCGCGACCTCCACGCCGTGCATCTTCGACCCCTCCGGGATGGCGACGGACAGCAGGTGTCCGCGCAGCCGCTCCAGCGGGGCCGACTCGACGCCCAGGTCGGCGGCCTCGGAGGAGCCGCCCAGCTTCAGCGCCTTGGCCAGCCAGGGCAGCGTCGGGCCCTGGACGAGGGTGTAGACGACGACGAGCACGAAGACGATGTTGAAGACCCGTTCGCTGCCCTCGATCCCGGACACCATCGGGATGGTGGCGAGAATGATGGGGACGGCTCCGCGCAGGCCGGCCCAGGACATCAGGGCCTGTTCCTGCCAGGGGATACGGAACGGCAGCAGGCTGACGAAGACCTCCATGGGCCGCGCCACCACCGTCAGGACCAGGCCGATCACGACTGCGGGCCAGAAGTCGTCGGCCAGTTTGGTCGGGGTGACCAGCAGGCCGAGCAGGACGAACATGCCGATCTGGGCGATCCAGCCGAGCCCCTCGGCGAAGCCGCGGTTGGCGGGGGCGTGCGGCAGCTTCGCGTTGCCGAGGACCATCGCGGCCAGGTAGACGGCGAGGAAGCCCGAGCCGTGGGCCAGCGCGCCCGCCGCGTACGCCGTGACGGCGATGGCCATGACGGCGATCGGGTAGAGGCCGGAGGCGGGCAGGGCGACGTGCCGCAGCCCGAAGGCGCCGAGGAAGCCGACCCCGAGGCCGACGGCGGCGCCGATGGCCAGCTCCAGGAAGATCGTGCCGACGAGGACGTACCAGGAGTCGACCGGGCCGACGGCGGAGAAGGCGACGACGAGGATGACGACCGGGGCGTCGTTGAAGCCGGACTCGGCTTCCAGGACACCGGTCACGCGCGAGGGCAGCGGCACCTTGCGCAGGACGGAGAAGACGGCGGCGGCGTCCGTCGAGGAGACGACCGCGCCGATGATCAGCGCCTGGCGCCAGTCCAGGCCGACCAGATAGTGGGCGGCCGCGGCCGTGATGCCCACGCTCACCGCGACGCCGACGGTCGACAGCACGACCGCCGCGGGCAACGCGGGTTTGATCTCCTTCCACTTGGTGGCCAGGCCACCCTCGGCCAGGATCACCACGAGTGCGGCATAGCCGATCACCTGGGTCAGTTCGGCGTTGTCGAAGGCGACGTTGCCGATCCCGTCCTGCCCGATCGCGACCCCGATCCCGAGATACAGCAGCAGGCTGGGGAGCCCGCTCCGGGACGAGATCCGCACCGCCGCGACAGCGATGAGCAGCACGAGCGAGCAGATGAGCAGGAGTTCATTGAGCTCGTGGACAGTCAGTGGCCGATCCTTCCCCTCGCGTGCGGCCGGATCGTTCCTCCAGCAGCCGGTACTTCGTTACCTTACCTAATCTTTAACGCTTTCTTGACGCGTTCCTTGCTTGTCCTCGATCGCCAGTGCGATCTTGGGTGGCCCTCTTGGTGACACCGCGTCCGGGCCGTCCGGAGGCTGCGCCTAAGGTTGCTCCCGTACTCCAGGACCACCCTGCCCCTCGAAGGACAGCGATGCCCTCCAACACGACCGCGCCTCCCGCCAAGAAGAAGGGGCGACGCGCCCGCCTGATCGTCCTCGTCCTGGTCCTCGCACTGGTCGCGGGCGTCGGCTTCGGCGGGTACTGGGGCGTCAGCACCGTCCGTGCCTCGTTCCCTCAGACGACGGGCGAACTCCGGCTCGACGGCCTCTCCGGCGAGGTCGAGGTCAAGCGCGACGCCTACGGGGTGCCGCAGATCTACGCCGACACCGAGGCCGACCTCTTCCGCGCGCAGGGCTACGTCCAGGCGCAGGACCGCTTCTACGAGATGGACGTCCGCCGTCATATGACGGCAGGCCGCCTCTCCGAGATGTTCGGCAAGAGCCAGGTCGACACCGACGCCTTCCTGCGCACCCTGGGCTGGCGCGAGGTCGCGCAGGACGAGTACGACAAGGTCCTGTCGGCGGAGACGAAGAAGAACCTCCGGGCCTACGCCGAGGGCGTCAACGCCTACCTCAAGGGCAAGGAGTCCGCCGACATCTCCGTCGAGTACGCGGCGCTCGCCTTCTCCAACGACTACGCGATCGAGCCGTGGACCCCGGTGGACTCGGTGGCCTGGCTCAAGGCCATGGCCTGGGACCTGCGCGGCAACATGCAGGACGAGATCGACCGCTCCCTGATGACGAGCCGGCTGAGCGAGCAGCAGATCAAGGACCTCTACCCGGGGTACCCGTACGAGCTGCACCAGCCGATCGTGCAGAACGGCGCGGTGGACAAGGCGACCGACGCGTTCGACCCGAAGGCCAAGGCGAAGAAGAACGACGACGGCAGCGGGACCACGCCGGGCGGCGCCCTGGAGGGCATGCAGTCGCAGCTCGGCGCGCTCTCCGACTCCCTCGACGACATCCCCGCGCTGCTCGGCCCCAACGGCAACGGAATCGGCTCGAACTCGTGGGTCGTCTCCGGGGAGTACACGACCTCCGGCAAGCCGCTCCTCGCCAACGACCCGCACCTCGCCCCGATGCTGCCGTCGCTCTGGTACCAGATGGGTCTGCACTGCCGCTCCGTCTCGGCGACCTGCCGTTACGACGTCGCCGGCTACACCTTCTCCGGCATGCCGGGCGTGATCATCGGCCACAACGACAACATCGCCTGGGGCTTCACCAACCTGGGCGCCGACGTCACCGACCTGTACCTGGAGAAGGTCGGGGACGACGGCTACGTGGTGGACGGCAGGACCAAGGAGTTCACGACCCGCGAGGAGACCATCAAGATCGCTGGAGGCGGCAGCCGGAAGATCACGGTCCGCTCGACCGAGCACGGCCCGCTGGTCTCCGACCGCTCCTCCGAGCTGGAGAAGGTCGGCCAGAAGGCGCCCGTCGGCAACGTCGCCCCGGACCGTGGCACCGGCTACGGGGTCTCCCTCCAGTGGACCGCCCTGCAGCCCGGCAAGTCCATGGACGCGGTCTTCAGGCTCAACCGCGCGAAGAACTTCAAGGAGTTCCGCGCCGCCGCCGAGGACTTCACCGTCCCCTCCCAGAACCTGATCTACGCCGACGCCGAGAACATCGGCTACCAGGCGCCGGGCAAGATCCCGCGGCGCGCCAAGGGCGACGGCACCGTGCCGGCGCCCGGCTGGGACTCCTCGTACCGCTGGAAGGGCTACATCCCGTACGACGAGCTGCCGTACGAGCAGAACCCCGACCGCGGCTACATCGTCACCGCCAACCAGGCCGTCGTCGACGCCGACAAGTACCCCTACCTCCTGACGGAGGACTGGGGCTACGGCTCGCGCAGCCAGCGGATAAACGACCTCATCGAGTCGAAGATCAAGGACGGCGGGAAGATCTCGCCGGACGACATGCGGACCATGCAGATGGACAACCGCAGCGAGATCGCGACCCTGCTCAACCCGCTCCTGCTGAAGATCGACATCTCGGACCCGTACGTCCGCGAGGCGCAGAAGCTGCTCGAGGGCTGGGACTACACCCAGGAGCCCGACTCGGCCGCCGCCGCGTACTTCAACGCGGTCTGGCGCAACGTCCTCAAGCTCGCCTTCGGCGACAAGCTGCCCAAGGAGCTGCGGGCCGAGGGCGACTGCATCAGCGTCCGCCCGGCCGACTCCACCGGCCTCCCGGTCGACGAGCAGAACAAGCGCGTACGGGAGTGCGGCGAGCGCGACGGGGACACGGCGCAGCCGGACGGCGGCGACCGCTGGTACGAGGTGGTCCGCCCGCTGCTCAAGCAGGAGAACAGCGCGTGGTGGAAGACCGAGGCCAACCGCACGGACCAGGCCACCGAGAACCGTGACCAGCTGCTCGCCCGCGCCATGGAGGACGCCCGCTGGGAGCTGACCGCCAAGCTCGGCAAGGACGTCTCCACCTGGAGCTGGGGCCGGCTGCACCAGCTGACCCTGCAGAACCAGACGCTCGGCACCGCGGGACCCGGATTCGTCCAGTCCATGCTCAACCGCGGCCCGTGGAACCTGGGCGGCGGAGAGGCGGCGGTGAACGCGACCGGCTGGAACGCGGCGGGCGGCTACGAGGTCGTCTGGGTGCCGTCGATGCGGATGGTCGTGAACGTCGGCGACTGGGACCGCTCCCGCTGGATCAACCTGTCGGGCGCCTCCGGTCACGCGTACCACGACCACTACACCGACCAGACCGACAAGTGGGTCAAGGGCGAGCTGCTCGACTGGTCCTTCGGCAAGGCGGCGGTCGACGCCTCGACGAAGGACACGCTGCTCCTCAAGCCGTAGAAGGCTCCTGAGGGTGCTCGAAGCGCCTGACCCCCTCCGGGGTCACCACCGCGTGCACGGGGTGGTCGTGCGGTTCCTCCGGGACCCGCGCGACCACCTCGTTCGCGTAGAGGAGCACCACGAGCGCCGGGTCGGCGCCCGCCCGCGCGAGCCGGGCGAGGACGCGGTCGTACGAGCCGCCGCCCCGGCCGAGCCGCATCCCGCGGCCGTCGACCGCGAGGCCGGGCAGCAGGACCACGTCCGCCGCGCACACGGCATCGGGGCCGAGCCGCGGACCGGTCGGCTCCAGGAGGCCGCGGCCGGCCTTCGCCAGACGCTCCGCACCCTCGTACGCGGCCCAGTCGAGATCGTTGTCGGGCAGCAGTACGGGGAGCAGGACACGGGCGCCGTTCGCGCGCAGGGCGTCCAGCAACGCGCGCGTGCCCGGCTCGCGGCCCACCGACACGTAGGCGGCGACGGTCGAGGCCTCCGCCAGCTCGGCGAGGTCCCGCGCACCCCGCGCGAGCCGCTCTCCCGCGGCTTCGACATCATGGCTGGTCAGCCGGGCGCGAGCGGCGAGGAGTTGGCGACGCAACGCGGCCTTGTCGTCGGACATGTCTGCCGTCATCGGGACATCACGTGGGCTCACTAACCTCTCGTACCTGTCGTTATGCACAGGAAGTTAATCGGAGCCCCATCTTCCTCTCATTCCGAACGGCTATGGTGCTCCGCATGACTCAGTCGCCTCCCAGGATCACCAAGGCTGTCATCCCGGCCGCCGGTCTCGGCACGCGCTTCCTCCCGGCCACCAAGGCCACGCCGAAGGAAATGCTGCCGGTCGTCGACAAGCCCGCGATCCAGTACGTCGTCGAGGAGGCCGTAGCGGCCGGACTCTCGGACGTCCTCATGATCACCGGTCGGAACAAGCGGCCCCTGGAGGACCACTTCGACCGGAACTACGAGCTGGAGGAGGCGCTCGCCCGCAAGGGCGACGAGGAGCGGCTCTCCAAGGTGCAGGAGTCCAGCGACCTCGCCACCATGCACTACGTGCGTCAGGGCGCACCGCGCGGCCTCGGGCACGCCGTGCTCTGCGCGGCCCCGCACGTCGGCGACCAGGCCTTCGCCGTGCTGCTCGGCGACGACCTGATCGACCCGCGCGACCCGCTGCTGGCCCGGATGGTCGACATCCAGGAGCGTGAAGGCGGCAGCGTGATCGCGCTCATGGAGGTCGAGCCCGAGCAGATCCATCTGTACGGCTGTGCGGCGGTCGAGGCGACGGCCGACTCCGACGTCGTGCGGGTGACGGATCTGGTCGAGAAGCCGGACGCGGACGAGGCGCCCAGCAACTACGCGATCATCGGCCGCTATGTTCTGGATCCGGCCATCTTCGACATACTGCGTGAGACCGAGCCGGGCCGCGGCGGCGAGATCCAGCTGACCGACGCCCTGCAGAAGCTCGCCAAGACGTACCAGTCGGCACCGAGCGGCGAGGGGAAGATCGGGGGTCCGGTCCACGGCGTGGTCTTCAAGGGCCGCCGCTATGACACCGGCGACCGCGGGGACTATCTGCGTGCCATTGTCAGACTGGCGTGCGAACGTGAAGACCTGGGACCGGACTTCCGGACCTGGCTCCGCAGTTATGTCAGCGAGGAGATGTAGCACCTTGAGCAGCAGTACGGCACCGGTGTCCGGCGATCCCTGCGCGGGTCCCTCGCGCGACCTGTGGTCGGTGGACGAGCACCTGGACGACGTCCTCGGGGCGATCGTCCCGCTCGAACCCATCGAGTTGCAGCTGCCCGACGCCCAGGGCTGCGTCCTGGTCGAGGACGTCACGGTGCCGGTCGCGCTGCCCCCGTTCGACAACAGCTCCATGGACGGGTACGCGGTCCGGGTCGCCGATGTCGCCGGTGCCACCGAGGAGTTCCCCGCGGTCCTGACCGTGATCGGTGACGTGGCCGCGGGCGCCGGCGGCCTGCCCGTCGTCGGCCCCGGTCAGGCCGCCCGGATCATGACCGGCGCCCCGCTGCCGCCCGGCGCCGAGGCCGTCGTCCCGGTCGAGTGGACCGACGGCGGTACGGGCGAGGGCGCCGCGACCGGGATGCGGGCCGCCAGCGCCGACCCCGAGGGCGCGGGCGGCGAGGTCCGCGTCCACCGGTCCGCCGAGGCCCGCGCGCACGTCCGCGCGCGGGGCAGCGACGTCCAGGCCGGTGACCTGGCCCTGGAGGCGGGCACGGTCCTCGGGCCGCCGCAGATCGGGCTGCTCGCCGCGATCGGCCGCGCCACCGTCCGCGTGCGCCCCCGCCCGCGGGTCGTCGTGATCTCCACCGGCAGCGAACTGGCACAGCCCGGCGAGGAGTTGGGCGAGGGCCAGATCTACGACTCCAACAGCTTCGCGCTCGCGGCCGCCGCGCGCGACGCCGGAGCCATCGCCTACCGGGTCGGCGCCGTCACCGACGAGGCCGACACCCTGCGCGCCACGATCGAGGACCAGCTGATCCGCGCCGACCTCCTCGTCACCACGGGCGGGGTCAGCGTCGGCGCGTACGACGTGGTCAAGGAGGCGCTGACGGCGGCCGGCCAGTTCGAGGGCCAGGT
The DNA here is from genome assembly GCF_042902595.1 of Streptomyces sp. NPDC012508. NCBI lineage: Bacteria > Bacillati > Actinomycetota > Actinomycetes > Kitasatosporales > Streptomycetaceae > Streptomyces > Streptomyces sp. NPDC012508. The sequence goes on along the minus strand of NZ_JBIBEO010000011.1, from coordinate 170,888 downwards.
CGACTTCCGCAAGCTGGCCATGCAGCCGGGCAAGCCGCAGGGCTTCGGCACGATCGGCCCCGACCACACCCCGCTGCTCGCGCTGCCGGGCAATCCGGTCTCCTCGTACGTGTCCTTCGAGCTCTTCGTGCGGCCCGCGATCCGGGCCCTGATGGGCCTCGGCGACCTCCACCGGCCGCGGGTCCGGGCCGAGCTGGCGGCCGGCAAGCCGCTGCGGTCCCCCTCGGGCCGCCGCCAGTTCCTGCGCGGGACGTACGACGCCGAGTCCGGGACCGTCACTCCGGTGGGCGGCTCGGGCTCCCACCTGATCGCGGCGCTCGCGCACGCGAACGCGCTGCTCGTCGTACCGGAGGAGACCATGGAGGTGGCGCCCGGCGCCGAGCTGGACGTGGTCCTCCTCGGCTGAAGAGGGCCTGGTGGCGGTACCGTGGCGTCCCACACAGCGACCGGGAGTGTCACGGCCATGAGCACGCAGCAAGGACTCACCCACATCGACGAGGCGGGGGCGGCCCGCATGGTCGACGTCTCGGCGAAGGACGTCACGGCGCGGACCGCGCGCGCCAGTGGCCGCGTCCTGGTCTCGCCGCGCGTGATCGAGCTGCTGCGGGGCGAGGGCGTACCGAAGGGCGACGCGCTCGCCACCGCCCGGATCGCCGGGATCATGGGCGCCAAGAAGACCCCGGACCTGATCCCACTCTGCCACCCGCTGGCGGTCTCGGGCGTGAAGCTGGACCTCACGGTCGCGGACGACGCGGTGGAGATCCTGGCGACCGTGAAGACGACGGACCGCACGGGCGTCGAGATGGAGGCCCTGACGGCGGTCTCGGTGGCCGCGCTGACGGTGGTCGACATGATCAAGGCGGTCGACAAGGGCGCGGTCATCACCGACGTACGGGTGGAGGAGAAGACGGGCGGCAAGTCGGGCGACTGGACCCGGGAAGGGGCCGAGTCGTGACGCGCGGGGGCCGGGTGACCGGGGCGCACGGCCACGGGGACCAGGCCGGCGAGGGCCGGGCTCACGAAGAGCCGACTCTCGACGAGCAGGTCGTGCCGGCGCTCGGCGCCGGCCTCGGCGGCGCCCTCACCGCCCCCTACGCCGCCCTCGTCGTCACCGCCTCGAACCGGGCGGCGGCCGGGGTGTACGAGGACAAGGGCGGGCCGCTGATCGCCGAGGGCCTGGCGCGGATGGGCTTCGCGGTCGACGGCCCGCAGGTCGTGCCGGACGGCGCTCCCGTCGAGGCGGCGCTGCGGGCCGGGGTCGAGGCCGGGTACGACGTCATCCTCACCACCGGCGGGACGGGCATCTCGCCGACCGACGCCACGCCCGAGGCCACCCGCCGGGTCATCGACCACGAGATCCCCGGCATCGCCGAGGCGATCCGCGCGTACGGCCGGGAGAAGGTGCCCACCGCGGCGCTCTCCCGTGGCCTCGCCGGGGTCGCGCGCGGGACGCTGATCGTGAACCTGCCGGGCTCCGCGGGCGGGGTCCGCGACGGCCTCGCCGTCCTGGAACCCCTGCTCGTGCACGCGGTCGACCAGATGCGTGGCGGCGACCACCCGAGACCGTCATGATTCCGACCTGGCCCGTGGTCCTCGCCGACGGCGATGTGGTGCTGCGCCCCATAAAGATGCGCGACCAGCGGGCCTGGCGTGAGGTGAACCGGCGCAACCGGGACTGGCTGCGCCCCTGGGAGGCGACGATCCCGCCCCCGGCGCCCGGTGGCCCGGTCGCGCAGCGGCCGACGTATCGCCAGATGGTCCGGCATCTGCGGGCCGAGGCGAACGCGGGCCGGATGCTGCCGTTCGTGATCGAGTACCGGGGTGAGCTGGTCGGTCAGCTGACGGTGGCGGGGATCACCTGGGGCTCGATGTGCTCGGGCCATGTCGGGTACTGGGTGGACAGCGCGGTGGCGGGCCGGGGCGTGATGCCGACGGCGGTCGCGCTCGTGGCCGACCACTGCTTCCGTACGGTCGGTCTGCACCGGCTCGAGGTCTGTATTCGGCCGGAGAACGGCCCCTCGCGCCGGGTCGTCGAGAAACTGGGATTCCGGGAGGAGGGGCTGCGGCCGCGCTACCTCCACATCGACGGGGCGTGGCGGGACCACCTCGTCTTCGCTCTCACGGCGGAGGAAGTCCCCCACGGGCTGCTGAGGCGCTGGCACCAGGCGCGTCCCGCCCATCCCGCCCAATGAAATAAATGTTCGAATTCAATCAGCAGTTGATCGCCAATCGATCTGAACAATCACAAAAAAGTTCAGTGATATCAGCCAGATCGTGCGACACACCGGGCCAATTGGCCGATGCCCGTAACGGAACCCCTCTACGGTGTGAGGCGTGAGCAGCAGCGGCCTCATCTACGCAGTCATCGTCGGGGCCTGGGCCGCCTACTTGGTGCCGATGTGGCTCCGCAGGCAGGACGAGCTCAACGAGGCCCGCCCGACGGAACGCTTCAGCACCGCCATCCGGCTGCTGTCCGGACGGGCGGGAATGGAGCGCCGGTACGCCAAGGAGCTGAAGGACCGGGAGCCCGACGTGGACCCGGACGTGGAGACGGAGCATTTGAGCTCGGTCGACGTCCGGGCCTTCTCCGCGCCCGCGGCCAGGACGGAAGCCCGTCTGGAGGTCCCGGAACAGGACCACGGCCCGGACCGCAAGCGCGAACCGGCTCCCGTTCGACGGCCCTCGAAGGCGGCCGCCGAGCGCGCCCGCCGGGGCAAGGTCCTCGCCCGGCGCCGGCGGACGACGGTCGTCCTCTTCCTCGCCTTCACCCTCGGCGCGGTCGTCGCCGCCGTCGGCGGCCTGGCGTTCCTGTGGGCGCCGGCCGCCCCCGCGGTGCTGCTGAGCGCGTACATCGTGCATCTGCGGACGACGGAGCGCCGGCGCTTCGTGTACGTGATGGACCGTCGGCGCGCCGAGGCAGCGGCGGCACGGCTGCGCGAGAGCCGCCCGCGCCGTCCGGCCGCGCCCGCCGAGCCGGAGGAGGAGCAGCCGGCCCGACCCGAGCCCGAACCGGCCCCCGCGGTCTCCCCGCAGGAGGCCGGCCGCCGTGCGCTCGTCGAGCAGACGGACCACGCGGAGTGGGTGGACCAGCAGCGCGAGCGTGGCCCGGCCCGCGGCGACAGCTGGGAGCCGGTCCCGGTCCCGCTCCCCACGTACGTCACCGCCCCGGTGGCCCCGCGCGCCACGAGCGGCATCGACATCACGGACCCGGAGACCTGGAGTTCGGCCCGCTCCTCCACGGCGGCCCCGGAGCCGGCCCCGCCCGCCGCCCCGGACCCGGCGCCGCGCCAGCGCACGGCCCCGCCCCGCGGCGCCCGCCGCGACCACGGCCGCACCCCGCTCTTCGACCAGTACGCGGACGACGACCGCCCGCGCGCGGCCAACGAATGACCCCCGGCCGGGGGCTCCCCGGAGCCCTCGGCTGACCTGCGGGGGAACGGATTTCACTGCACCCCGATCGGGATGCTAATGTTTCACACGTCGCAAGGGCCTGTGGCGCAGTCTGGTAGCGCACCTCGTTCGCATCGAGGGGGTCTGGGGTTCAAATCCCCACAGGTCCACAAGCGCAGACGGAGATCCCGTCCGATCGAAAGATCGGGCGGGATCTTCGCTTTTCCGGGCTCTGGACGACGGGGTGCCGGCGAGCAGGACGGTCGGTACTTGTCGATCTTGCCGAGGTCGCCGGGCCGGACGGTGATCGTGGGCTTTCCGGTGAGACGCCCTCCCGAACCCAGGCCAGGGCTGCGGGGCCCTGGATCTGGTGGATCATCACAAAGAAGTCAGAGCGAGGGTGTTGCCACACGATCAATCCACGGGGGTGGCGGACTGTGCCGACCGTACTGGCGAACGCGACCCGGCTCAGGCCGGAGACGCGGCACCCCGCGCCTCGTTGTCCAGCCTTTCGGCACCTGGCCGGGCCGCCGACTGCCGGCCCGGGGCAAGCGGTGCGCAGGGCGTTCTGGCTCACGACGCGCCACCGGCTGCCGGTTTCGATGATCAGCCGTTGGAACCCCTCGAGCCGGAATCCGGGGACTTTCTGGATGGTCCGGAAGGCGATGCCGACTTTCCAGAGGAACCTGATGCCCCGGATTGGGGCGCTGTCGATCAAGACGCATCGACTGATCTGGAAAACGGGCCGGAGGAATTGGATCCGGTAGAACCGGGTGACGTCACCTCTCGGAGTCGCCCCGATGACGTGAATGGAGCAGACTCCCCAGAGCCGGTGGAGCCGGTGGAGCCGACGGACCAGCTGTCGGAGCCGCGTTGGAGTTCCTGCGCCGCAGCCGGAGTCGTCGCTAATGAGGCGCTGTGGCGGTTCGTGGCTTCGGCGTAGTCAGGCCGGGGGGAAGTCCCCCTGTGCCATCCGTTGTCTCGGGCTCGTCGAAGACGTTGCCCTCGGACAGTTCATCAGATGCGTCCGGCTCTCCGTCTCGTCATGCTCATTCCCGTCGGGCCGGGGTCATGGCGTGCGGGTGATCCAGTGCTGGAGGGCGATGTGGGTGGTGTCGTCCAGGGTGCACAGGGCCTCGATGGCGGCGAGGTCGCCCGGTAGAGGGGCGATGCCTGCCGTGGTGAGGGCGGCGTGCAGTTCCAGGCGGCGGCGGTCCGCCGGCTCCAGGGGGACGGACAGGCGGGTGGCCGGAGCCGGTGGGGGCAGGGGGTAGTCGAGGGCGTCCGACAGGCCGTAGGCGACCGGCGGCTCCTCGGGAAAATCGTCCATGTACACGGCGGGGAACCGGTAGGGATCGTAGTCCGCCAGCGCGGTCGGGGCCGTGGGGAAAGACTGGAGCTCAGTCATGAGTGCCTCCTCAGTTGTCCTGCCACTGCCGGGGAGGACAACGCGAAGGCCGGGAGCAGTTGCGCCGCGAGCACATCTCCACCCGAATGCCGCATCGCGGCTCGTCGGACGCCCGTCCGCGCCCCCGGGCTGCCGGGGCCGCGAACGGGCGGACGGGCGGACGGGCCGAACGTCAGGACGCCTGAGCCCGGTCGTACAACGCCTTCGCGTCGTTGCCGAAGTACGGCCCGAACATGCGGTTCGGGAGGAACGTGTACCCGAAGCTGTTCACCGAGACCTGGAGGCCCGTGCCCGTGGCCTCGCTGAAGCCGGAGAACCAGGGGCCACCGCTGGAGCCGCCCGTCATGTTGCAGGCGAGGCTGTGGTCCTGGGAGAACAGGAAGTCCTTCGAGGAGTTGCCCGCGCAGTGGATGAGCTTCGAGCCGTTGTACGGGGACGCCGCCGGGAAGCCGAAGGCGTACATCGGCTTGTTGTAGCCGCCGTTGAACTGGAGGCCCTGGGCGCCCGTGACCGAGGTGAGGGTCTTGCCGTTCAGCGGGGCCACGACCGCCGCGCCCACGTCGTAGTTGATGTCCTCGCTCGCCTCCCACTGCGGGGTGGTGAGCGTCTTCGTCGCCGTCCACTGGCCGTACGGCGCGTTGCCGTTGTCGTAGGCAGGGACGAAGACCCAGTTGGTGTGCCACGAGCCCTGGTACTTCACGCAGTGCCCGGCCGTGATCACCGTGCTCTGGTTCTGGCTGGTGACGGCGTTGCCGGAGCAGGAGGCCGTACGGCCCTGGAAGGTGAAGAAGACCCGGCCGGAGGTCTTCACGACGGCGCCGCCGCCCGTCCAGGGGCCGCCCGGCTGCGGGAAGGCCGTCGGGGCGATCGTGGTGGGGGTGGACGAGCCGGCGACCCGCTTGAGGGTCTTGAGGGCCCCGGGGGTGACCTCAAGATCCAGCGGGACCGCCGAGCGCATCCGCTCCGCGGTCCAGAAGGCGGGCTTCTCCGCCGCTTGCGCCGTGGTCGCGGTCAGGGCTCCGGTCAGCAGGGCTCCGACGGACAACAGGACCGCTGCGACTGTGCGATGGCGTCTCACGCATGTCTCCTTCTGCCGAGGCAGGTGGGGGATGAGAACGGTGCGGATCGACGTGCGTGGGCAGCGTGCCAGAAGGTGCGGAGAATGTCAGGGGCGCGTCAGAGATTTTCGGTCAGCGGCTTCGCGTAGCAGCGGCTGCTCTCGTACTCCCGGTAGTAGCCGAACTTCACGCACAGCTCGTATCCGCTGGAGGTGTAGAGCGCCATCGCCTCGGGCTGCGCCGTGCCCGTCTCCAGGACCATCCGCGTCCGGCCGGCGGCCCGGGCATCCGCCTCCAGGGCGGCCAGGATGCGGCGGGCGAGGCCCAGGCCGCGCGCCTCGGGCGCCACGAACATGCGCTTGAGCTCGGCGTCGCCGTCCGCGTACCCCATGTCGTTCTTGTCCTGGGTGCGCCAGCCGCCGGACGCGACGGGGCGGTCCTCGGTGTCGTACGCGAGGAGGTAGAGACCGCGGGGCGGTACGAACATCCCGGGGTCGAGCGGGGTGTCGTCACCCTCGCCGTAGCGGGCGGCGTACTCCAGCTGGACGGCGGCGTCGAGCTTGGCCGCATCGGGGTGGTCGTACGGCACGGGTCGTATAGTCATGTGAGACATTGTATGTGTATGCGGCCTTGCGGGTGTCGGTATCCTCCCCGGATGCTCACTGTCACGTCCGTCAATGTCAATGGACTCCGGGCCGCGGCCAAGAAGGGCTTCGTGGAGTGGCTCGCCGGCGCATCCGCCGATGCCGTCTGCCTCCAGGAGGTACGCGCCGAGGAGGCCCAGCTTCCCGTCGAGGTCCGCGCGCCCGAGGGCTGGTTCACCGCACACGCGCCGGCCGCCGCCAAGGGGCGCGCCGGTGTCTCCCTCTACACCCGGCGCGAGCCCGACGCCGTGCGCGTCGGCTTCGGGTCGAGCGAGTTCGACGGCAGCGGCCGGTACATCGAGGCCGACCTGCCCGGTGTCACCGTCGCCAGCCTCTACCTCCCCTCCGGTGAGGTCGGCACCGAGCGGCAGGACGAGAAGATCCGCTTCATGGGCGAGTTCCTGCCGTATCTGAAGGAGCTCAAGGAGCGCGCCGCCGCCGACGGCCGCGAGGTCGTCGTCTGCGGCGACTGGAACATCGCCCACCGTGAGGCCGACCTCAAGAACTGGAAGGCCAACCAGAAGAACGCCGGCTTCCTCCCCGAGGAGCGGGCGTGGCTGAGCCGCGTCTTCGACGAGGCGGAGTACGTCGACGTCGTCCGCGCTCTCCATCCCGACCAGGACGGGCCGTACTCCTGGTGGTCGTATCGCGGGCGCGCCTTCGACAACGACTCCGGCTGGCGCATCGACTACCAGGTGGCCACCCCGCGGCTCGCCGGCAAGGCCGTGAAGGCGTACGTCGAGCGGGCCGCCACGCACGCGGAACGGTGGAGCGACCACGCGCCCGTGACGGCGGTCTACGAGCTGTAGACGCGGGCGGCGCGGACACGGCTCATAAGGGCGCGCGGAGGCGGAGCCGGTTCCTGGCGGCCTCGCGTCGTCACCTCATGGGGTCCGCGCCGTCACCTCATGGGGTCCGCGTCCCCTTGAGGTCCGCCGTCATCTCATGACGGTTCGCGCAGTCGGCGGTCCATCGCCATCGACAGTTCCGCCTCCACCACGCTCTTGGCGAGCGGGCGCAGCCGCTGGATGTCCTTCTCCTCCGCGTGCTCGCGCAGGAGTTCGGTGAAGAGTCCGGCCAGCGCGTCCGCGTGTTCGCGGACCGCCCGCCCCGCCTCCAGGACGGCGGCGAGCGGGATGCCCTCCTTCACCAGGGCCGCGGAGACGTCGAGCAGCCGGCGGCTGATGTGGACGATGGCGTCGCCGTCGGTGGCGAGATAGCCGAGGTCGAGGGCGGCCAGCAGGTTCTCGGGTGTGACCTCGTCCGCGAAGTAGTCGGCCAGCTCCTGGGGGGTGAGCCGGATCGGCTCCTCCTCGGTCGGTTCGCCGAGGCCGAGGACCTCGCTGACGTCCTTGCCGCTCTCGAAGGCGGTGTTGAGGTCGGCGATGCCGTTGAGGGTGTGGCCGCGTTCGAGCAGGGCGGCGATCGTACGGAGTTTGGCCAGGTGATGGTCGTCGTACCAGGCGATCCGGCCCTCGCGGCGGGGCGGGGCGATCAGCCCGCGCTCGCGGTAGAAGCGCAGGGTGCGCACGGTGATGCCGGCCGCCGCCGCGAGCTCGTCCATGCGGTACTCGCGTACGCCCTTCACGTCTTCCGATCGGTCTGCCACGCCCGCCAGCCTATGTTGTACCGCCGGTAACTTTCCCTCGTCCGCCCCCTACCGCTCGGTATGCCGCTGCTCTACAGTCCCGACTGTGCCAGTGATTGCTGGCGGGATTGTGGCGCGTGGGAGGCGGCATGGCGAAGCACGAGCACGTACGCGTGGTGGTGATCGGATCGGGGTTCGGCGGTCTCGGGGCGGCCGTCCGGCTGCGCCGCGAGGGGATCACCGACTTCGTCGTCCTGGAGCGGGCCGACTCGGTGGGCGGCACCTGGCGGGACAACAGCTATCCCGGCTGCGCCTGCGACGTCCCCTCCCACCTGTACTCCTTCTCCTTCGCTCCCAACCCCGACTGGCCCCGCACCTTCTCCGGGCAGCGCCACATCCGCGCCTACCTGGAGCACGTCACCGACACCTTCCGGCTCCGCCCGCACCTGCGGCTGAACCACGAGGTGACGCTGATGCGGTGGGACGCCGACGAGCTGCGCTGGGAGATCGAGACCAACGAGGGCACCTTCACCGCCGATGTGATCGTCTCGGCGACCGGCCCGCTCTCCGACCCGAAGATCCCCGACATCCCGGGGCTCGCCGACTTCCCCGGCAAGGTCTTCCACTCGGCGCAGTGGGACCACGACTACGACCTCACCGGCAAGCGCGTCGCCATGGTCGGCACCGGCGCCTCCGCGATCCAGATCGTGCCCGCGATCCAGCCCCAGGTCGGGAAGCTGACGCTCTTCCAGCGCACCCCTCCGTGGGTCATGCCCCGCATGGACCGCGCCATCACGGGCGCCGAACGCTGGCTCCACCGCACGCTCCCCTTCACCGGCACCGCGCGCCGGGGGCTGCTGTGGGGCATCCGGGAGCTCCAGGTGAGCGCGTTCACCAAGCGCCCGGGCGAGCTCGGCCTCGTCGAGTCGCTCGCCAAGGCCAACATGGCCAAGGCGATCAAGGACCCGGCGCTGCGGGCCAAGCTGACCCCCTCGTACCGCATCGGCTGCAAGCGCATCCTGCTCTCCAACGCGTACTACCCGGCGCTGGCCGAGCCCAATGTGGACGTGGTCGCCTCGGGGCTGCGCGAGGTGCGCGGCTCGACCGTCGTGGCCGCGGACGGGACGGAGACCGAGGTCGACGCGATCGTCTTCGGTACGGGATTCCACGTCACCGACATGCCGATCGCGGACCGCGTGGTCGGGGCGGACGGCGTCCGGCTCTCCGACGCGTGGAAGGGCGGGGTGCAGTCGCTGCGCGGCGCGACCGTCGACGGCTTCCCCAACTGGATGACGATCATCGGGCCCAACACGGGTCTCGGGAACTCCTCCATGATCCTCATGATCGAGTCCCAGCTGAACTACATGGCGGACTACCTCCGCCAGCTCGACGTCCTCGGAGGCCGCGCCGCCCTCGCCGCCCGGCCCTCCGCCGTCGGCGCCTGGAACCGCAAGGTGCAGGACCGGATGGAGCGGACCGTCTGGAAGTCGGGCGGGTGCGACAGCTGGTACCTGGACGCCAACGGCCGCAACACGACGCTCTGGCCGGGCACGACGAGTGAGTTCCGGCGCGAGACGCGACGGGTGGACCTCGCGGAGTACGAGGTGCTGAGGCCGGCGGTCGCGGAGAAGGCGGCGACGGCGCGTGGCGCCTCCGCCTCCGCGTCCCGCAAGAAGGAGACGGTCAAGTGAGCCGTCTCCTCGGGTCCCGTACGGGATCGCTGCCGCACCCGCGCGAGGTCATCGCCGTCTCCGCCGACGGCTCCCGCGTCCATGCCGAGGTCTACGGCCCCGAGGACGCCCCGGCCGTCGTCCTGGCCCACGGCTGGACCTGCTCGATCGGCTTCTGGGCCGAACAGATACGGGACCTCGCCCGGGACCACAAGGTCATCGCCTACGACCAGCGCGGCCACGGGCGCACCCCCGCCCCGGCCGGTCCGTCCGGCTACTCGACGCGGGCCCTCGCCGACGACCTGGAGGCCGTGCTCGGCGCGACGCTCCGTCCCGGCGAGCGTGCGGTCCTCGCCGGGCACTCCATGGGCGGCATGACACTGATGGCGGCCGCCGCGCGCCCCGCCTTCCGGGAGCACGCGGCCGCGGCCCTGCTCTGCTCGACCGGGCCGTCCCGGCTCGTGGCCGAGTCCCTCGTCGTACCGCTGCGCGCCGGTGGGCTGCGGACCTGGCTGACGAGGGCGATCCTGGGAGCGAAGGCGCCGCTCGGCCCGGTCACTCCGGTCTCCCGGAAGATCCTCAAGTACGCGACGATGGGCCCTGGTTCCGCGCCCGAGCGGGTCGACACCTGTGCCCGGATCGTGCACGCCTGCCCGCGCCGCCCGCGGGTGGCCTGGTCGCGGGTCCTCGCGGAGCTCGATCTCGGCGCGGGCGTACGGGAGATGGAGCTGCCCGTCGCCGTGATCGCCGGCACGGCCGACCGGCTCACGCCGCCCGTGCACTCCCGCGCCCTGGCCGCCGCGCTGCCGCGGTGCGTGGGGTTCGACGAGCTGGCCGGGATGGGCCACATGACGCCGGTGGAGGCGCCGGAGGCGGTGACGGCCCGGATCCGGGAACTCGTCACCACGTACGGAGAAGCGCAGGCGCGCGTTCAGGTGCAGCAGGAACAGAAGGAGGGAGCGGCATGAGCAGGGTCGGTCTGGAGGGTCAGGTCGCCGTCGTCACCGGAGCGGCCCGGGGTGTCGGCGAGCTCCTCGCCCGCAAGCTCTCCGCGCGAGGCGCGAAGATCGCGCTGGTCGGTCTGGAGCCCGAGGAGCTGAAGCAGGTCGCGGGCCGGCTGCACACCGAGGCCGACTGGTGGCACGCGGACGTCACCGACCACGAGGCGATGGCCACGGTGGCGGCCGAGGTCAAGGAGCGCTTCGGCAAGGTCGACATCGTCGTCGCCAACGCGGGCGTCGCGGCCGGCGGGCCGTTCGTGGACTCCGACCCGGTCGCCTGGCGGCGGGTCATCGAGGTCAACCTGATCGGCGGGGCCGTGACCGGGCGGGCGTTCCTGCCCGTCCTGATGGAGTCGCGCGGCTACTTCCTGCAGATCGCCTCGCTCGCGGCGATGACCCCGGCGCCGATGATGACGGCGTACTGCGCGTCCAAGTCCGGCGTCGAGGCCTTCGCCCACAGCCTGCGCGCCGAGGTCGGGTACAAGGGCGTGAAGGTCGGCGTCGGCTACCTCTCCTGGACCGACACGGACATGGTCCGGGGCGCGGACCAGGACGACGTGATGAAGGAGCTGCGGCAGCGGCTGCCCTGGCCGTCGAACCGTACGTATCCGCTGGGCCCGGCCGTGGACCGGATCGTGGCGGGCATCGAGCGGCGTTCGGCGCATGTCTACGCCCAGTGGTGGCTGCGCGGGATGCAGTCCGCGCGCGGCTACCTGCCCGGCATCATCGCCGCGGTCGGGCAGCGCGAGATGAAGCGCTTCGAACCCCGCCTGGCCGGAGTCTCCAAGGGCCTCGTGGGGGCGGGAGGCGAGGCGGACGAACAGGCCCGGGCCGGGCGTGTGTGACGGTCCGTAACTGATCGAAATGCGCGGAATGTGACGTCATGCCACGCTGGTCGAGGCCCAAGGGGCGAGCCGCCCCGTTCCCCTCACACCCTTCTAGGAGTGAACCTTCATGGGCATGCGAGACCAGTTCGAGGACAAGGCGAAGCAGGCCGCCGACCAGGCGAAGCAGAAGATGGGCAGGGCGAAGGACGAAGCGTCCGAGCGCGCCTCCCGGGCCAAGGGCCGCCCCTCCGAGGAGGAGCAGCGCCGGGCCCACCATGACGAGGGCCAGGACCGCCTCGACAGGGACTACGACGCCTGACGTCTGTCCTCCGAAGGCGCACCCGGGACGCCGGGTGCGCCTTTCGTGTTGTGTCGGCGGGATCCTCGGGCGGTCCGGCCTCGTCGATGTGGCCGACGGCGCGGCCGCGTCGGGAAGCCGGGTCGCCGGGCAGGCGGCCGGGCGCGGCCTGGCCACGGCCGGGGTACGGGAGCCGGGCCGGCCGGCGAGGCGTACGCGCAGCGGGTTCGTGCCCGCCGGGGACCTCGTCCTCGACGGGCAGCCCGGCGCCGGCTATGTGCTGGACCTCGGGGGGAGCTTCGGGCGGGAGCGGTCCGGGACGTCGGCGTAGCCGGGCGGGGCCGCCGCCGGGGTCTCCGCCAGCAGCGAGAGCGCCACCTCGACCGCGTCGTCCAACTGGGCGTGCCGGCCCTCGGCCCAGTCCAGCGGGGTCCGGAGGATCGCCAGGTCCGGGGCCACGCCCTGGTTCTCGACCGACCAGCCGTACTCGGGGAACCAGGCCGCGTTCATCGGCACCGTGATCTGCGTGCCGTCGCCCAGCCGGTGCCGGCCCGTCATGCCGACCACTCCTCCCCACGTCCGCTGCCCGATCACCGGCCCGAGCCCGAGCAGCTTGAACGCGGCGGTGATCATGTCGCCGTCCGAGGACGTCGCCTCGTCCGCGAGCGCCACGACCGGACCGCGCGGGGCGTTGGAGGCGTACGACACCGGCTGCGCGTTGCGGGTGAGGTCCCAGCCGAGGATCTTGCGGGTGAGCTTCTCCACGACGAGTTCGCTGATGTGGCCGCCCGCGTTGCCGCGCACGTCCACGATCAGGGCGGGCCGGGAGACCTCCATCCGCAGGTCGCGGTTGAACTGCGCCCAGCCGGAGCCGCCCATGTCGGGGATGTGCAGATAGCCGCACTTTCCGCCGCTGACCTCCCGTACCACCGCACGCCGCTTGGCCACCCAGTCCTGGTAGCGCAGCGGCCGTTCGTCGATCAGCGGCACGATCGCCACCCGGCGCGCGCGCCCCTCGCCCTCCGCCGGCTGGAAGGTCAGCTCGACCGTCGTACCGCCGGAGGAGGACAGCAGTGGGTACGGTCCCGTCACCGGGTCCACCGGGCGGCCGTCCACATGGGTGAGGACCGCGCCCTCCCGGATTCCCGTGCCCGCGAGCGGCGAGCGCGCCTTGGAGTCCGAGGAGTCACCCGGCAGGATCCGCTTGACCATCCACCCCCCGTCCCGGGGAACGAGGTTGGCGCCGAGCAGGCCCATCGGCCGCTCGTAGTGCGGCGGTCCCTCGTTGCGCCGTGCGGGCGTCACGTACGCGTGCGAGGTGCCCAGCTCGCCCATCACCTCGCGCAGCAGATCGGCGAAGTCGTCGGGGGACGCGACCCGTTCGACGAGGGGACGGTACTGGTCGAGGACGGCAGGCCAGTCCACCCCGCACATGTTCGGGTCCCAGAAGTAGGCCCGGACGATCCGGCCCGCCTCGTCGTAGGCGCCCCGCCACTCCGCCTCCGGGTCGACCTCGTGCAGGATCCGCCGCAGGTCGATGTAGACGGTCGAGTCGCCGTCCCCGAGCTCCGTCGCCGGCACCGCCCGCAGCTCGCCCTCGTCGACCACGACGAGCCGTGACCCGTCGCCGCTGACCGCGAACCAGTCCAGGTGCTGTACCAGTTCGGTCTTGCGGGCCTTGGTGATGTTGAAGTACTCCAGCGTCGGCCGGCCCGTCGTGTCGGCCGGGTTGGCGAAGGTCTCGCCGAGCGCGCCGGAGATCGGCCAGCGCAGCCAGACCAGCCCGCCGCCGCTGACCGGATACAGCGCCGAGTACTTGGACGCGGAGACCGGGAAGGGGGTGACCCGGTCCGCGAGCCCCTCCACCTCCACGATCGTGGTGCCCTCCCCGCCCGCGGCCTCGCTCTCCGCCTCGGCCGGGTCGAGCCCGCCCGCCGCCGGCCGTCCGTCCGGCAGCAGGGCGAAGGGGGAGGGCGTGGCGGAGGAGAGCGGTACGAGATAGGGGCGGCAGCCCAGCGGGAAGGACAGGTCGCCGGTGTGCACGTCGTACACCGGGTCGAAGCCCCGCCAGGAGAGGAAGGCGAGATAGCGGCCGTCGCGGGTGAAGACCGGATTCTCGTCCTCGAAGCGGCCGTTGGTGACATCGACGATCGTCCGGGCGCCCGGGCCGGCGATCCGGGCCATCTTGATCTGCCGCAGCGAACGGCCGATACCCGGGTGTGCCCAGGTCAGCCAGGTCCCGTCGGGGGAGAACGCCAGGTCGCGCACCGGCCCGTTGAGGGAGCGGATCAGCTCGGTGGTCTCGCCGGTGGACTCCTCCGTGGCGTCGAGGAGCAGTAGCCGGCCGTCGTTGGAGGCGATCGCGAGGCGCTCGCCGTCCGGGTCGGCGATCATCTCCTCCACCCGGCCGAGCTCGCCCGTGGCCAGTCGGCGCGGCTCCCGGTCCCCGCTCGCGCGCGGCAGGTACGCGACCTCGATGGCGTCCTCGCCCTCGGCGTCGGTGACGTAGGCGACCTGGCCGCCGCTGCCCAGCATCTCCGGCAGCCGGACCCGTACGCCCGGGGTGTCCGTGATCGTGCGGGCCGGGCCGTCGCGGTGGGTGAGCCAGTACAGGCTGCCGCGCACCGAGACCGCGCTCGCCCGGCCCGTCTCGTCGACCGAGAGCGCGTCCACGTGGTTGGCGGCCGGGACCTGGTAGTGCCGCCGTCCGGCGCGCGGGCCGCCGAGCCGTACCTCCAGCTTGCGCGGGGCGGAGTCGGGGAGGGTCAGGTCGTCGACGATCCACAGGTCGCCCGCGCACTGGTAGACCACCCGTCGGCCGTCGCTGGAGGCGTGCCGGGCGTAGAAGGCGTCGTGGTCGGTGTGGCGGCGCAGATCGGTGCCGTCGGGCCGGCACGAGTAGAGGTTGCCGACGCCCTCGTGGTCGGAGAGGAACGCGATCCGGCCGGCCACGAACATGGGCGCGTCGAGATGGCCGCCGATGTCCGGCAGCAGTTGCTCGCCGTGCAGCCAGAGCCGTCCGGTGGCCCCGCCGCGGTAGCGCTTCCAGGCGGCCGGTTCGTGCGGGGGCTTTCCGGTGAGGAGGAGCGTGCGGCGCTCTCCGTCGAGGTCGGCCACGGCGATGTCGGAGACCGGGCCCCAGGGCATCCGGCCGCCGGGCGAGCCGTCGGTGGGGACGGTGTAGGCCCACGAGAAGTACGAGAAGGGCTGGCCGTGCGAGGAGACGGCGAGGATGTCGCCGTCCGGGGACCAGGAGCAGACCCGGGTGTCGGTCGAGCCCCAGTAGGTGAGCCGCCGGGAGGGGCCGCCCTCGACCGGCGCGAGATGGATCTCGGGGTCGAGGCTGCGCCAGGTCGTGTACGCGATGTGGCGGCCGTCGGGCGAGAAGCGGGGGTGGCCGACCCGGGTCCGGTCGACGGTGATCCGCCAGGCGCGGCCGGGGTGGTGGCCGTCGGGCACGAGGGGTGCGACCCAGAGGTCGTCCTCGGCCGCGAAGCACAGCAGGTCGTCGTGGAGGTGCGGGTAGCGGAGATACGCGGCGTCGTCACTCACCCCCCAATGCTTTCCACCCTGATGGGGTGCGGCAACTCGTACGGGTTTTCGTGCCCGGCCGTGCGCCGCGGGCGGGCGGGTGTGGCCCACGACACGTACGAAACGGTTTCGTTTCGTTGGCGGCGGGGGTACCTTCGAGGTGTACGAAACGGTTTCGTTCGGATGGAGTCCGGTCATGGCACGCAGCAGGCTCACCCCAGAGCGTGAGTCCGAGCTGTACGGCGCCGTGCTCGACCTCCTGCGCGAGGTCGGCTACGACGCCCTCACCATGGACGCCGTCGCCGCCCGCACCCACTCCAGCAAGGCCACCCTCTACCGCCAGTGGGGGAGCAAGCCCGAGCTGGTCGCCACGGCACTGCGCGACAACAAGCCCATCAAGCTCGCCGAGATCGACACGGGCACCTTGCGCGGCGACTTCCAGGCGATCATGGAGCTGACCGACGACTGCCAGATGGAGAAGGACACCGCGCTGATGCGCGGCCTCGCCCAGGCGGTCCACGCCAACCCCGACCTGCACCAGGCGCTGCGCGAACTGCTCATCGAACCCGAGATGAGCAACCTGCGCGTCACCCTGGAGCGAGCGGTGGAACGGGGCGAGATCAGTGCCGGCAACCCGGCGCTGAAGTTCGTCCCGCACATGATCATCGGGGCGTTCGTCGCCCGTCCGCTGATCGAGGACCAGCCGATCGACCGCGCCTTCATCAACGACTACGTCAACGCCGTCGTGCTCCCCTCACTCGGCGTCTGACCGGCACCGGCTCCCCGGCCGGTACCACCGATACGTCCTCACCCGCACCCCCTGACGCTGCGCACCGCTCACGCCGTCGGGCCGGCTCCCCATGCCCTGTCCCACCACGAAATGGGAGTAAGCCCCCGTGGCCACGTTCCTCTACAAGCTGGGTCGCTCCGCCTTCCGGCGCCGACGGCTCGTCGCCCTGCTCTGGGTGGCGCTGCTCGCGCTCGCCGGAGTCGGCGCGGCCACCGCGCCCGCCGCGACCTCCAGCTCCTTCTCGATCCCCGGCACCGAGGCCCAGAAGGCCTTCGACCTCCTTGAGCAGCGCTTCCCCGGCGGCAACGCCGACGGGGCCACCGCCCGTGTCGTCTTCAAGGCCCCCGAGGGCCAGAAGATGACCGACGCGGCCAACAAGGCCAAGGTCCAGGACGTCGTCGCCGAGCTGAAGTCCGGCTCCGACGAGGTCGCCTCGGTCGCCGACCCGTACACCGCCCAGGCGGTCTCCAAGGACGGCTCGACCGCCTACGTCTCCGTCAGCTACAAGGTCTCCGGCATGGAGCTGAGCGACGCGACGCGCGAGGCGCTGCAGAAGACCGGGCACGACGCACAGGGACAGGGGCTGACCGTCGAGATCGGCGGTGACGCGCTCCAGACCATGCCGGAGACCGGCGCGGGCGAGATCGTCGGCGTGGTCATCGCCGGCATCGTGCTCGTCATCACCTTCGGTTCGCTGGTCGCCGCGGGGCTGCCGCTGCTCACCGCGATCATCGGCGTCGGGATCGGCGTCTCCTCGATCACGGCGCTCGCGAACGTGCTCGACCTCGGCTCCACCACCTCCACCCTCGCGATGATGATCGGCCTCGCGGTCGGCATCGACTACGCCCTCTTCATCGTCTCCCGCTACCGCGCGGAGCTCGCCGAGGGCCGGGAGCGCGAGGACGCCGCGGGCCGCGCGGTCGGCACGGCCGGCTCGGCCGTCGTCTTCGCCGGTCTCACCGTGGTCATCGCCCTGGTCGGCCTCGCCGTCGTCAACATCCCGATGCTGACGAAGATGGGCTTCGCCGCGGCCGGCACGGTCGTGATCGCGGTCCTGATCGCGCTCACCCTGATCCCGGCCCTGCTCGGCTTCGCCGGCGCCAAGGTCGTGGGCCGCAAGGAGCGCAAGGGGCTGAAGAAGACCGACGACGAGCAGGCGAAGCCCAACATGGGCACCCGCTGGGCCCGGTTCGTCATCCGCCGCCCGATCATGGTCCTGCTCGTCGGTGTCCTCGGCCTCGGCGCGATAGCCCTGCCGGCCGCCTCCCTGGAGATGGGTCTGCCGGACGACGGCGCGAAGCCCGCCTCCGCCACCGAGCGCCGGGCGTACGACCTGCTCTCGGACGGGTTCGGTCCCGGGTTCAACGGGCCGCTGATGGTCGTCGTCGACGGTGACAAGGCCGCGGCCGAGTCCACCGTGAAGAAGATCGAGGGCCTGGACGGGGTCGTGGCGGTAACGAAGCCGACGCCCAACAAGGCCGGCGACACCTCGATGATCACCGTCATCCCGAAGGACCGCCCCTCCTCGGTCGAGACCGAGACCCTGGTCCACGACATCCGGGACACGACCGGCGACGACGTCCTGGTCACCGGCGCCACCGCGATGAACGTCGACTTCTCGCAGAAGATGAACGACGCGCTCGTGCCCTACCTGGCGCTGGTCGTCGGACTCGCCTTCCTGCTCCTCATGGTGGTCTTCCGCTCGATCCTCGTTCCGCTGAAGGCGGCCCTCGGCTTCCTGCTCTCGGTGGTCGCCGCCCTCGGCGCGGTCGTCGCGGTCTTCCAGTGGGGCTGGCTCGGCTCGCTGTTCGGGGTCGAGCAGACCGGCCCGATCATGTCGATGATGCCGATCTTCATGGTCGGTGTGGTCTTCGGTCTCGCCATGGACTACGAGGTCTTCCTCGTCACCCGGATGCGCGAGGCGTACGTCCACGGGGAGCGGCCCGGCGAGACGATCGTGACCGGCTTCCGGCACAGCGCCCGGGTCGTCACCGCCGCCGCGGTGATCATGATCGCGGTCTTCTCCGGCTTCATCGGCATGACCGACCAGATGATCAAGATGATCGGCTTCGGTCTCGCCGTCGCCGTTCTCTTCGACGCCTTCGTGGTCCGCATGGCGATCGTCCCCGCGGTGCTCGCGCTGCTCGGCCACAAGGCGTGGTGGCTGCCGAAGTGGCTGGACAGGGCGCTGCCGAACGTGGACGTGGAGGGCGAGGGCCTGGCGGCGAAGGACGCCGAAGGGCCCCAGGACCCGGAGCGCGAGCTCGTGAAGGTCTGAGCCCCTGGGCGGCTCGTTGGTCCGAGCCCCCGATGAACTCCGGGGCCGCTCCTTGAGCGGAGGAGTAGGCCCCGGATCGCGCCGGAACCTGTGGGGACGGGGAGCCGACGCGGCACCGCGCCGTCATCGTGTCGAGTCCGACACGGTGACGGCGCGGTCGCGTTCGGGGCCTTTCTGGAGCGGTCAGGCCGCCGGGGGAGTGATCGTCACGCTCTCGACGAGGACGTGATGGTCCGAGCGCGGGGTGTCGGCGACCAGGCACCAGCGCCGCGCCTCGCTGCTGAACAGATAGTCCAGCTTCCATCCGCCGTCATGGGTGTCCCGGCCGTTGCGGACCGCTCCCTGCTGGTCGCACTCCTGGTAGCCGGGGGTGCCCGGGCCCTGGGAGTAGAGCCCGGCCGGCCAGATCCAGGCGTCGGGGTTGCCCGCCCGGTCCGGCGGACTCGCGTTGAAGTCGCCGGCGAAGGCGACCTTCGGGAAGCCGGACACCACCCGCTGGATCTCCGCGAGCTGGTCGTCGCGGTAGTCCCAGTCCGGGTGCTCGGGGTTCGCGTTCTTCGTCGACACGTGCACATTGCAGAGCCGTACGCCGAAGTACGTCGCCGTCGCGCACTGGAAGGGCGGATTGAGACCGGTCCACGGCTGCGTCGTCGGGTACTGCTGCGCGTCCGCGAGGCCGGCCTTGACCACGATCGCGGTGCCCACCAGGTCGTTCGGGTCGGACCCGGCGCCGGTAGCGCAGGGGCTCGCGGTCCGTACGCCCTTCTGCGACCAGTGGTACGGCGCGAAGCTCTTGCTCCAGCCCGCGCCGAGCTTGGTCATCAGGTCGTCGAGGCCGCTCGCACAGACCTCCTGGAGCAGGACGGCCTGCACGTAGTGGCTCTGCACGTACTGCTTGACCACGTCGGCCTTCTCCGCCGCCGTGCCGGTGCCCGTGCAGCCCCACCGCTCGACGCCGCACATGTTCCAGCTCATGACCTGCAGGTTCGTCCCCGGCGGCGGTGTCGCCGCCACTGACGCCCACCCTGCCGCCGATGTCGCCTTCGGCGCCGGCGGTACCTCCGTGGCCTGCGCCGACGCGCCGGAGACCGATGCCCCGGACAGGGCGAGCAGGGCAGCGCCGAGCGCGCCCCACAGTCGCTTCTTCACGTGGATCCCCCATGATCGTCTTACTGACGACCGGAACTCTACGGGGCGAGCGACGTGGTGCCGGCGGGGTCTACGGGGCCTACGGGCCTACGGGGCCATCGACGCGGTGACGGCGTAGGTGTGCTTCAGGAAGCGCAGCAGGGCCGTGGTGTCGAACTGGACGACCGCGACCCCGTCGGCCGTGTGGAACTCGACCACCGTCTGCACCCGGCCGCAGGGCCAGACGCCGATGTCGCCTATGCGGGCCGGAGCCCGCATCCCGGTTTCGAGGAGCTCGCGCGGGAAGGACCACTCGATGTTGCCGGGGAAGACGAAGCGCACGGTGGCGGGGTCGAATCCGGGGTCGTAGCGCAGGGCGACCGGGACGGGACGGGAGAGAGGGGCGTCGCTGATGATCCGGCCTTTGGCGTGGTCCTGGATCTCATGGCCTTCCGCGGTGGGGGACATCGAGCCACTCCTCACACTCGTCTTATTTACACCCTAATGTCCCATATTCTGAGGCGTCCGCGCGGGGGAGCCGCCTTTCTGTGACCTGTGCGCTCTTGCAAGGACTTTGCAGGAGCGCTCATCATTCGGGACGTGCATGTACCTGACGGATTCATCAACGCCCCCGTATCGGCAGTCGCCGGTGTCGCCGCCGCCGGCGCCGTCGCCGTCAGCCTGCGCGGAGCACGCCGTGAGCTGGACGAACGGGCGGCTCCGCTCGCCGGTCTCGTCGCGGCGTTCATCTTCGCCGTGCAGATGCTGAACTTCCCGGTCGCCGCTGGGACCAGCGGACATCTGCTCGGAGGCGCGCTCGCCGCGATCCTCGTCGGGCCGTACACAGGCGTGCTCTGTATCGCCGTGGTCCTGCTGATGCAGGGCATCCTCTTCGCGGACGGCGGACTCACCGCGCTCGGCGTGAACATCACCGTCATGGGCGTGGTCACGGTCGTCGTCGCGTACGCGCTCTTCCGCGGCCTCGTCCTCGTCCTGCCGCGCACCCGCCGCTCGGTGACCGTCGCCTCCTTCGTGGCCGCGCTCGTCTCCGTACCCGCGTCGGCCGCCGCCTTCACCCTTGTCTACGCGATCGGCGGCACCACCGCCGTACCGCTGGGCAAGGTCTTCACCGCGATGGTCGGCGTGCACACCCTCATCGGCATCGGTGAGGCGGCCATCACGATGCTGACCGTCGGCGCGGTCGTCGCCGTCCGCCCCGACCTCGTGTACGGCGCCCGCGGGCTCACCGCCCCGCTCAAGCTGAGGGTCGACGGCGAGCTCGTCGACGCGGCGCCGGCCCGCGACTTCGCGCCCGTCGCCGCCCGCTCCCCGAGGAAGTTCTGGCTCGGCGGCCTGGCCGCCGCGCTGGTCCTCGCCGGCTTCGTCTCCTTCTACGCCTCCGCGAGCCCGGACGGCCTGGAGAAGGTCGCGGCCGACAAGGGCTTCGACAAGAACGTCGAGGAGCACGACGCCGCCGGCTCCCCGCTCGCCGACTACGGCGTCAAGGGCATCGAGACCGCCCGGCTCTCGGGCGGCCTCGCGGGCGTGATCGGCGTCGGAGCGACGCTCGCCGTCGGCACGGGTGCCTTCTGGCTCGTCCGCCGGCGCCGTGCGGAGTCGACCGGCGCCCAGGTCTGACATGGGAGCGGGGCACACGCACAAGCTGTACCGGCGGGGCACCTCGCCGGTGCACGAGCTGCCCCCGCACACCAAACTCGCCGCCGTCCTCGCCTTCGTGGTGGTCGTGGCCTCCACACCCCGCGAGGCGGTCTGGGCCTTCGCCCTCTACGCCGTGCTGCTCGGCGCCGTCGCGGCGGCGGCCCGCGTCCCGGCCGGGTTCCTGCTGCGACGGCTGCTGATCGAGATCCCGTTCGTGGCCTTCGCCTTCCTGATGCCCTTCGTGGTCCCGGGCGAGCAGACGGAGGTCCTCGGGATCTCCGTCTCCGTCTCCGGCCTGTGGGGCGCCTGGAACGTCCTCGCCAAGGGCACTCTCGGCGTCGCCGCCTCCGTGCTGCTCGCCGCCACCACCGAACTGCGCGAGCTGCTCCTCGGCCTCCAGCGGCTCAGGCTTCCGCCGCTCCTCGTCCAGATCGCCTCCTTCATGATCCGGTACGGCGATGTGATCACGGACGAGATGCGCCGGATGTCCATCGCCCGCCGCTCGCGCGGCTTCGAGGCGAAGGGCGTGCGAGCGTGGGGCGTCCTCGCCAAGTCCGCGGGCGCGCTCTTCATCCGCTCCTACGAGCGAGGCGAGCGCGTCCATCTCGCGATGGTCAGCCGGGGGTACGCGGGATCCGTACCGGTCATCGACGAGGTGACCGCGACCCGGGCGCAGTGGGCGCGTGCCGCCGCCCTGCCGCTCGCCGCACTGCTGATCTGCCTCCTGGGATGGACCTTCCGATGACCTCTCCTTCTCTCGACGTGCGCGGCCTGGCGTACGCCTACCCCGACGGCCACCAGGCCCTCTTCGGCGTCGACCTGACCGTCGCACGCGGCGAGCGGGTCGCGCTGCTCGGCCCCAACGGCGCGGGCAAGACGACCCTCGTCCTCCACCTCAACGGCATCCTCACCGGCGGCGCGGGCACGGTCGCCGTCGCCGGGCTGCCGGTCGAGAAGCGGAACCTGGCCGAGATCCGGCGCCGGGTGGGGATCGTCTTCCAGGACCCGGACGACCAGCTCTTCATGCCGACCGTCCGCGAGGACGTCGCGTTCGGCCCGGCGTCGGCGGGGCTCCGGGGCGCGGAGCTCGAGGCGGTCGTCCACCGGGCCCTGGAGCGCGTCGGCATGGCGGAGTACGCTGACCGGCCGCCGCACCACCTGTCGTTCGGGCAGCGGCGGCGGGTGGCGGTCGCGACCGTCCTCGCGATGGAGCCGGAGATCCTGGTCCTGGACGAGCCGTCCTCCAACCTCGACCCGGCGTCCCGCCGCGAGCTCGCGGACGTCCTGCGCTCGCTGGACGTCACCGTCCTCATGGTCACCCACGACCTTCCGTACGCCCTGGAGCTCTGCCCGCGCTCGGTGATCCTCAGCGAGGGCGTGATCGCCGGGGACGGCCCCACGGCCGATGTCCTCGCCGACGAGGAGCTGATGAGGCGCAACCGCCTGGAACTCCCGTACGGCTTCGTCCCCCGCCCCGTCAGCTGACCGTTCCGACCCCGGAATCGGCGGTCCCGGACCGACGTTGCACCATGGGGGTACGAGCGAGAAGGAGTGTGGGACGTGGACGTCCGGGGCACGGTGGCGGCGGGATTCGAGCCGGTCAGGGACGCGTTCCTGCGCAACTTCGAGCAGCGCGGCGAGCGGGGCGCGGCGGTCGCCGTCTACCGCGACGGCGTCAAGGTCGTCGACCTGTGGGCGGGCACCCGCGACGTCGACGGCGAGACCCCCTGGGCCATCGACACCGCGCAGGTCGTCCGCTCGGCCACCAAGGGCGTCGCCGTCGCCGTACCGCTGCTGCTCCACCAGCGCGGCCAGCTCGACCTGGACGCGCCGGTCGGCACGTACTGGCCGGAGTTCAAGGCGGCGGGCAAGGAGCGGGTGAGCGTACGGCAGCTCCTCGCGCACCGTGCGGGCGTGCCGGTCCTGGACCGTCCGCTGACGCTCGCGGAGGCCATCGACCCGGCGACCGCCCAGGCGGCGATCGCCGCCCAGGCCCCGGTCTGGGAGCCGGGCACGGCCCACGGCTACCACGCGCACACCTTCAGCTGGCTGCTCTCCGGCCTCGTCCACCGGGTCACCGGCCGCACCATCGGCCGCTGGGTCGCCGAGGAGATCGCCCGCCCGCTCGGCCTCGACCTCTGGATAGGCCTTCCGGCCGACGAAGCCGCGCGGGTCGGCCGCCTGGGCCCGGTGGAGGAACGTGAGCCCGCCGACAGCGGCGCCCTGAAGCTCCGCCCCAAGCGCTCGGTCACCGAGGCCTACAGCAACCCCGACTCCCTCACCCGGCGCGCCTTCGGGGCGATCGACCCCAAGCCCGACGAGAACGACGCGGCGTACCGCGCGGCCGAACTGCCCGGCTCGGCCGGTGTCTCCACGGCCCGTGCCCTTGCCCGCTTCTACGCCTCGACCCTCGGCCCGGTCGACGGAGGCCCCCGCCTCTTCGCCCCGGCGACCCTCACCCTCGCCCGCACCGAGGAGTCCGCGGGCCCGGACCGCGTCCTGATGGTGGGCACCCGCTTCGGCCTGGGCCACATGCTCCACGGCCCTGCCTCCCCCCTCCTCGGCCCCACCTCCTTCGGCCACCCGGGCCGAGGCGGCTCCCTGGCCTTCGCGGACCCGGAGTCGTCCCTCGCGTTCGGCTACGTCACGAACGGCATGCGCAAGACGGTGACCGCGGATCCCCGGGCCCAGTCCCTGGTCCGCGCGGTCCGAGCCGCCCTCGACCAGGGGGCCTGAGCCGCCCTCGACCAGGGGCCGGAGCCGTCGTCCCTCTGGTGCGGGCCGCGCGGGCGGTGTGTGATCGGGGCATGGACAGATTCGAGGGGTACGCGGCACTGGTCACCGGTGGGGCACGGGGCATCGGGGCCGCCAGCGCGCGGAGGCTGGCCGAGGAGGGCGCGCGGGTCCTGGTCGCCGACGTGGACGAGAACGTGGCCCGGGAGACGGCCGATGCGCTGCCCGGCGCCCGGGCCGTGCGATGCGACGTGGGGGATCCGGAGTCCGTGGCGGCGGCCGTCGCGTACGCGGCGGAGACGTTCGGCGGGCTCGATGTGCTGGTCAACAACGCCTTCGCCCGGGACCGGCCGGACGTCGAACCCTTCGAGGACGAACCCGAGGACGGCTGGCGGCAGCAGTTCGACGTCACGCTGATGGGCGCCGTGCGGTGCGCCCGGGCCGCGCTTCCGCTGCTCGCGGCGGGCGGGCGCGGGGCGATCGTCAACATCGGGTCCGTCAACGCCGAGGCGGACTTCGGCAACCACGCCTACAGCGCGGCCAAGGCGGGGATCGCCTCCTTCACCCGTACCCTCGCGGGGGACGCGGCCCCGCACGGCGTACGTGTCAACCAGGTCACCCCGGGCACGATCGCCACGCGCGGCTGGGAGTCCCGCGAGGACCGCCTGGCGGCCCTCGCCGACCGCGTCTACCCCCTGGGCCGCGTCGGCACCCCCGAGGACGTGGCCGCCGCGGTCGCCTTCCTCGCCTCCAGGGACGCGGCCTGGATCACCGGCACGACGATTCGCGTGGACGGCGGGCTGCTTGCGGTGAACTCCCACTTCGCCGAGGTGCTCGGGGAGTGACGTGAGGTCGCCGCGGTGCTCGGGGAGTGACGTGAGCGGACCCGGCGGGCGGGGAGTGACGTGAGCCGCCCGGGCGGGGAGTGACGTGAGCCGCCCGGCGGGCGGGGGCCGTGCCATCGTGGAGGTATGACCATCGAGGTTCGTCCGGCGTCCGTCTTCGAGGACGTCCGGACCCTGCTCGGCCCGAAGTCGCCGGGGGCCAACGTCTGCTGGTGTCTGAGCTACCGGATCCCGTCGAAGCTCAACAACGAGCTCCGTGGGCCCGCGCGCGGCGAGTACGTCGCCGAGCTGTGCCGGGGCCGGCTCCCGCCCGGGGTCATCGCCTACGACGGCGACGAGCCGGTCGGCTGGGCCGCCGTGGCGCCGCGGGCGGACACCTCCTTCGCGCGCAGCCGGAAGATTCCGCACGTCGACGATCTGCCGGTCTGGTCGCTCTGGTGCGTGCGGGTGCGTCCCGGTCACCGGAAGAAGGGGATCTCGCACGCCCTCATCGCCGGCGCGGTCGACTTCGCCCGCTCCCACGGCGCACCGGCCGTCGAGGCGTACCCCCTCGACAACGGCGACGCCAAGGTCGACCTGACCATGCGTACGCCGGACTGCGCACGAACTTCGAGCGGGCCGGGTTCGTCCACGCCGCCGACACCACCTCGGTGCTGGCCGGTCACCCCCGGGTCCTGATGCGGCTCGACCTGGGCTGACATCCGCGCGGACGACGGGCCCGGCTCCCTGGGCCGTACGCCCGGCCGCCGGCCGGTCACGCCGTGGTCAGCATCAGCCCGATGCCCACCACCATCAGCCCCGCCGCCGCGATCCTCGGGCCCCCGAAGCGCTCCCTGAAGAACAGCGCGCCGATCGCCGCCCCCACGATGATCGAGGACTCGCGCAGCGCCGCGATCGGGGCGAGCGGCGCCTTCGTCTGCGCCCACAGGACCAGTCCGTACGCGGCGACCGACAGGCCCGCGCCGAGGAGCCCGCGTGCGGCGTACGGGCGGAGCTGCGGGAGCAGGGCGGCGCGGCGGGTCCACAGGGCGTACACCGGGATGGCCAGGCCCTCCAGGATCATCAGATACGCGATGTAGCCGAGCGGCGTGCCGGAGGCGCGCACTCCGACGCCGTCGACGACGGTGTACGCGGCGATGGCCAGGCCCGTCGCCCCGGCCGCGAGCAGCGCCGCCCAGTCCGGGCGCCTGCCCGAGCCCCGGATGCCCCACAGGGCCAGGCCCGTCAGGCCCGCGCAGGCGACGGCCACCCCCATGAGCTGCCACGAGTCGGGGATCTCGTCGACGAAGACCGCCGCGAGCAGGGTCACCGCCAGCGGGGCCGTACCGCGGGCGATCGGGTACATCTGCCCGAAGTCGCCCAGCGTGAACGACCGCATGAGCAGGACCATGTAGCCCACGTGCAGCACGGCGGAGGCGATCAGGTACGGCCACGCAGCGGCCGCCGGCAGCGGTACGAAGAGGGCCGCGACACCACCGATCAGCGCACCGCCGCCGGATATCAGCGTGAAGGAGAGCAGCTGGTCGCGGATGGTGTGGGCCATCGCGTTCCAGGCGGCGTGCGTCACCGCGGCGAGCAGGACGGCCGCCACGACCAGCGGCGTCACGCGGCCGGCCGTTCGCGGACGTCCACAAGTGCCCCGCCCGCGTGGGCGATCAGGGACTTGGGGTCCAGCGCGAAGACCGTGTGCGGGGTGCCCGCGGCCGCCCACACCACGGCGTGGTCGAGCAGCCCGCGGTCGGCGAGGACCCGCGTCCGGGTGCGGTGCCCGAACGGCGGGACGCCGCCGATCGCGTACCCGGTCGTCTCCCGTACGACCTTCGCGTCGGCCCGCGTCACCGCCTCGGCGCCCAGCTCAGCGCGCACCCGCTCCAGGTCCACCCGCGAGGAGCCGTCCATCAGCACGAGGACCGGGACGCCGTCCGCCGCGAAGATCAGCGACTTGACGATCTCGGACACCTCGCAGCCGATGGCCTCGGCGGCCTGGGCGGCCGTACGGGTCTCGTCCGGGAAGCTGCGGATCTCGACATCGAGGCCCAGCTCCCGCAGGGCGGCGGCGAACTGGGGGTGCGCGGGGGAGCCGGGGGACGGGGGAGAGGAGGGAGACGTCATGGCCCGCACGCTAGCGTTCCGTGTACGGGCCACGCGACTCGATTCCCACCGCGCACCGCCCCCCCGCGTGAGCCGGCCCTTGCGCACACTGCCGTGAGCGAGGACCAGCACCGGGCCACCGCGCCGGCCGCGCCGCGCCGCCGCGCCGGGCCCCTGCGCCAGGCCCGCGCACCGGGCCCGCGCCGGGCCGCCGCGCCCCCGCCTTACCCCGCCCGCAGCACGCTTGCCACGACCTTGCCCGCCGAGTCTCCGCCGTGGCCGCCCTCGCCGACGACCGCCGCCGCGGCGAGGTCGTCGGAGAAGGCGGCGAACCAGCTGTTGGACGTGGCCTGGTGGTCGACCTCCGCCGAGCCCGTCTTCGCGCCCTTGTCCCCGCCGACCGACGCCATCGCCTTCGCGCCGGTGCCTTCTCCGGTGGCCGCCGCCCGCATCATCGCGCGCAGCTGGCGGGAGACCGAGTCCGGCAGGGAGCGCGAGGCCTCGGCGAACGTCCGGCCGTCGAGCTTCCGGGAGACCAGGAACGGCTGCTTGAAGGTCCCGTACTTCGCGGTGGCGGTGATCGAGGCGATGTTGAGGGCGTTCATCTGCACCGTGCCCTGCCCGATGTACTGCGCCGCCGCCTCGCCCTCCACCGCCGGCGGGACGGACCCGTCGACGGACTGGACGCCCGTCTTCCAGTCGAGGCCGATCCCGAAGACGTCCTGGGCCTCCTTGCCGAGCGCCGAGTCGTCGTCCACGTCGTCGATCAGCTTGATGAAGGCGGTGTTGCAGGACTTGGCGAAGCTCCGCGAGAACGGGACGTTCCCGAGCTCGAAGTACTCGAGATTGTGGAAGGTCCGGGTGTAGTACCGGACCTCCTTCGGGCAGGGGGCGACCCCGTTCGCCGTGACGAGCCCCTTCTCCAGGAGCATCGCGGCCGTGACGATCTTCAGGGTCGAGCCCGGCGCCTGCCGGCCCTCGAAGGCCGCGTTGAAGCCGCCTGAAGGGCTGTTGGCGACCGCCCGGATCTCGCCCGTGGACGGCTTGACCGCCACCACCGACGCCTGGCCGTACTGCTTCACCGCCTGTTCGGCCGCCGCCTGCGCCTGCGCGTCGATGGTCGTCTCCAGGCGCCCGGGCCGGCCCTTCACGTGGGTCACGAGCGTGGTGCTCGCGGTGCCTTCCGGGCCTGACTCGATCCAGGTCTCGACCCCGGGCTGCCCGCCGACCTTCGCCCCGTACTTCTCGCGCAGCTGCGCCAGGATCGGGCCGAGGGAGGGGTACTTCTCCGCCGTCAGCTCCACGCCCTTACGGTCGACGGCCTTGATCTCGCCGACCTCCGCGGCGCCGGTGTGCAGGGTCGCGCCCTTGGTGAGCTTCGGGTGGACGACCGCCGGCTTCCAGTCGACAAGCGCCCGCCCGGTGGAGAGTCCGCGCACGACGGTCAGTTCGGAGTCGTACGTCCAGGGCTTCGACTGCCCCTCGTACGTGACGGTCGCCTTCACCGTGAACGGCACCTTCGGGCCGACCGGCGTGCCCGCGGTGATCTCGGCCTTGGTGACCTTCGCGCCCACGCCGAAGTCGGCCACGACCGGCCCGGCGTCGACGGGGTTGTTGGTCAGCTGCCCGGCCCGTTCAGGCTCACCCGCCGCCCACGCGGCGAGGAACTCCTCGGCGGTGTTGGTGACCTCGTCCGAGGTCACGGGCCCGGAACGCTTCGTCTCCGGCGCGGCCGCGGAAACGCCCCCGCCAGCGCCGCCGCTGATGCCCTGCCAGAGGTTGTAGCCCCCGTAGGCCACCCCACCGGCCACGACGACGAAGACACCGCCGACGATCGCGACTCTGGCTCCACTGCGCATCTCTGTGGTTCCCCCTCCCCAGAAGCCCCAGGGTCCCCAGAGCCCAAACAGTGAAGCACCCGCCACGGTCGCTGTCACCCGACATCCGTCGCTCGCGCGTTCGTGCCGCGAGAAGATGGCCCGATGGACCGAAAGATCAGGAAAGAACTCGACGAACTCGACCGGAGGGACCTGGCCGCCGGTGACGCCAGCATCGGCTTCTACACGGCGACGGTCGACGCACCGCCTCACCCCCACACCGTCCTGGGCATAGCCGCCGGAGACACGAGGGCGACCCCGATGGAAGCGGTGCTGAGCATGCAGCGTCGGGCGCGTGAAATCGGCGCCGACGGGGTGCTGGGCGCGTCGATCATCGTCGTCAGCCACCGCATGTACGTCGCCTACGGCACCGCCGTCCAATGGGCACACTCCGAGTAGGCGGCAGGGGACATCGGGCGCTGTAGGGTGTCGGAAGCGTCGCGTGCCGCTGGCAGACCGTGTCAGGCATGGAGGCGCCGGATCGAAGGAGGTCGACGATGAACGTGTCGCACCCTTCGCTCTCGCGTGACTGAGCGCGAGACGACCAGGCTCGTCGCCTGGAGCCAAGAACTCCGTCGGGTGCACGTCCGCCTGCGGGAAGCGCTGTCCGTGACCCGCGCCTCCCTTGCCGACGGCACCCCCGGTGAAGCGGCCACCCGTGAACTGCTGCTGTACTGCCACGGTTTCTGCGCGGCGCTCGACGGCCACCATCAGGGCGAGGACCGCACCCTGTTCCCGGCCATCGCGGCCGCGCATCCGGAGCTTCGGCCGGTGCTGCGCCTGCTGGAGCAGGATCACTCGATGATCGCCCACCTGATCGGCAGCCTCCGCGCCGCGGTCGACCGGGCGGCGCCGCCCGAGGAGCTCGAGCTCCATCTCGAAGGCATCGCCGCGATCATGGAGAGCCACTTCCGCTACGAGGAGCGCCAACTGCTCACCGTGCTCGAGACCCTCGAGCTCGAAGCCGCACCCCGGGAGGTGCTGGGCCCGCTCTGATCCCGGGCCCGACAGCGGTGTCGTGGTGGAGGGCGCGGCCGACCGGCCGCGCCCTTCCTCACACCCGCCCCGCTAAACCCACGTGTCGAGCCACATCCGATTGCGCCATTGATCGAGCGGAATCGACGTTCCCGTGTACAGCGGCCAGAAGTAGATGAAGTTCCACACGATGAGGAGAACGAGAACTCCCGCCGCCACCGCCCCGAACGTCCGGCGCCTTTCCGAGGAGCCCGCCGGGCCGATCATCGCGCCGATCATCATCGTCACCGCGAGACAGAGGAACGGGACGAAGACCACCGCGTAGAAAAGGAAGATCGTGCGTTCCTGGTAGAGGAACCACGGCAGCCAGCCCGCCGCGATGCCGCACGCGATGGCGCCCGCCCGCCAGTCACGGCGGAAGAACCAGCGCCACAGGACGTACAGGATCGCGAAGCAGGCCGCCCACCACAGCAGGGGCGTTCCCAGGGCCAGGACCTCCTGGGCGCACTTCTCCGTCGCCGTCGTCGGGCAGCCCGCCTGGCCGGGGGCCGGGGACTCGTAGAAGTACGAGACAGGGCGGCCCAGGACGATCCAGCTCCACGGGTTCGACTCGTACGTGTGCGGCGAGTTCAGGCCCACGTGGAACGTGTAGACCTCGCTCTCGTAGTGCCACAGGCTCCGCAGCCAGTCCGGCAGCCACGACCAGAAGCCGCCGCCGTTCACCTTGTCCTGCTCCGCCGCCCAGTTGCGGAAGTACCCCTTGTCCGTGACGATCCAGCCCGTCCAAGTGACCAGGTACGTGACGATCGCGACCGGCACCACCGAGACGAACGCCGGGATCAGGTCACGCCTCAGCACCGCCGCGTACGGGCGGAACGCGCCCGCCGTACGCCGGCCGCCGACGTCCCACAGCACCGTGAGGAGCCCGAAGGCGACCATCACGTACAGGCCGTTCCACTTGGTCGCCGCCGCGAGCCCCAGCGACACCCCCGCCGCGAGCCGCCACGGCCGCCAGCCGAGCCGCAGCGTCTCCGCCACCACCGCGTCCGGCCGCAGGACCCCCTCCGCGTCCACCGGCAGGGCGCCCGCCAGCTTCCGCCGTGCCCAGTCGCGGTCCACCACCAGACAGCCGAAGGACGCGAGCACGAAGAACATCAGCACCTGGTCGAGCAGCGCCGTCCGGCTCATCACGAAGTGCAGGCCGTCCACCGCGAGCAGCAGGCCGGCCAGACACCCCAGGAACGTCGAGCGGAACAGCCGACGTCCGATCCGGCACAGCATCAGCACGGACAGCGTGCCGAGCAGCGCCACCATGAAGCGCCAGCCGAACGGTGTGAAGTCGAAGATCTTCTCGCCGAGGCCGATGACCCACTTGCCCATCGGCGGGTGGACCACATAGCCCGGGTCGGTGGGGATCGCGACCGCGTCGGGGTTGGCCAGGATCGACTTGTCGACGTCCTTCGGCCACGCCCCCTCGTACCCCTGGTTGATCAGCGCCCAGGAGTCCTTGGCGTAGTACGTCTCGTCGAATATCACCGCGTGCGGCTTGCCCAGGTTCCAGAACCGCAGGACCCCCGCGAGCAGCGCGACGAGCAGCGGACCGCCCCAGGCGGCCAGTCGCCACACCCGGTCGCCGGAGCCCGGCGAGAGCCCGAGCAGCGACCACATCCGCTGCGAGGGCCGGGTGTACGGCGGTACGAGCCGCTCCCGCAGCCCCGGTCCGGCGGCGCGCCCCGCGGGGGGCGTGTAGCCGAAGCGCCGCAGACGCTGCTGCCACGACGGGGGCTTTTCCACGGCGCGCTGACCCTGCAGGGTCTCGGGTGCGGTACTGGTCACCGCGCCATCGTAGGGAACGCGCCTGTGCGCGTCGCCTCTCCGCCCTGCGAGGATGACCCATGTGACAGGAACGCTGGTACTTGCAGGGACTCCCATCGGGGACATCGCGGACGCCCCGCCGCGGCTCGCGGCCGAGCTGGAGACCGCCGACATCGTCGCGGCGGAGGACACCCGGCGGCTGCGCGGCCTGACCCGCGCCCTCGGCGTGCACACCTCGGGCCGGGTCGTCTCGTACTTCGAGGGCAACGAGTCCGCCCGTACGCCGGAGCTGGTCGAGGCGCTCGCCGGCGGCGCGCGCGTGCTCCTGGTCACCGACGCAGGGATGCCGTCCGTCTCCGACCCCGGCTACCGCCTGGTCGCCGCCGCCGTCGAGCAGGACATCAAGGTCACCGCCGTCCCCGGCCCCTCCGCCGTGCTGACCGCGCTCGCCCTGTCCGGGCTGCCCGTGGACCGCTTCTGCTTCGAGGGCTTCCTGCCCCGCAAGGCCGGCGAGCGGCTCGGCCGGCTCCGCGAGGTCGCCGGCGAGCGCAGGACCCTCGTCTACTTCGAGGCCCCGCACCGGCTCGACGACACGCTCGCCGCGATGGCCGAGGTCTTCGGCGCCGAGCGCCGCGCCGCCGTCTGCCGCGAGCTGACCAAGACGTACGAGGAGGTCAAGCGCGGCGGTCTCGGCGAGCTCGCGGCGTGGGCCGCCGAGGGCGTACGCGGCGAGATCACCGTCGTCGTCGAAGGCGCCCCCGAGGCCGCGCCCGCCGAGCTCGACGCGGAGGAGCTGGTGCGCAGGGTGCGGGTGCGCGAGGAGGCGGGGGAGCGGCGCAAGGAGGCCATCGCGGCGGTCGCCGCCGACGCGGGCCTGCCCAAGCGTGAGGTGTTCGATGCCGTCGTCGCGGCAAAGAACGCGGCTGTGACAGGCCCCGGAAAAGGTAAAGGGCTATCGTGAAAAGCAAAGCCAAACCCCGCGCGGCGGGCCTCCTGAGGGCCTGAGGGCAAGGGAACGCCCAAGGACGTTCCATGGTTCGTCCGGCGCTGATGCGCTCCGGCCCTAAAAGGCGTCCACTGGTCGGTGGAGAGGAGCTGGCATGAGTGAGATCACCGGCACCGGCATATCCGTCGCCCATGAGGCGTACGCCTTCGCCTGCATGCGCTGCGGATACGGCTGGGAGCAGGCGTACGACATCGAGCACCACGTCGACGCCGCCGGCCAGGAATTCGTCGTCTACAAGGCCGGTGGTGAGCGGGTTCCCTCACCGCTGTCCAGTCCGACCTGCATGAACTGCGGCGGCCACGTCGTCCGCATCATGCGCGCGGGGCAGGTTTCCTCGGTCCTGGACTCGTGGGAACAGGCCTATCACCGGAACGTGGCGGGGACGCCGCACCGGCCGGTCACCCCGGCCGGGCCGATCGGTCTGGCGGGGCCGATCGGGCAGGACCTGGAGCGGGACGAGGGCCCGGCCGCACCGGAGGGAGACGCCCCCGGCCCCGTGCACGTACAGGAGTCCCGGCGCCGCCTGTCGGACCTGTTCCACCGCAAACCGCCGGCGCCCTAGCCACGTACGCCCATCGCGAGCGAACCCATGGCCCCTCGTACGATCGGGGCCATGAGTTCGAAGGACGCCCCACCGCCGCTGCCCGAACCGCTCCTGGTCCCGGTGGCGGATTCCCACACGCACCTGGACATGCAGTCCGGCACCGTCGAGGAGGCCCTCACCAAGGCCGCCGCCGTCGGAGTCACCACCGTCGTCCAGGTGGGCTGTGACATCAAGGGCTCCCAGTGGGCCGCCGAGACCGCCGCCGCGCACGAGAACGTGCACGCCGCCGTCGCCCTGCACCCCAACGAGGCGCCCCGGATCGTGCTCGGCGACCCGGACGGCTGGTCCCGCCAGGGCGCCCGCGAGGCGGGCGGGGACGCGGCCCTGGACGACGCCCTCGCCGAGATCGACCGCCTCGCCGCCCTGCCGTACGTCCGCGCCGTCGGTGAGACCGGGCTCGACTTCTTCCGTACCGGCCCCGAGGGCATGGCCGCCCAGGAGCGCTCCTTCCGCGCCCACATCGAGATCGCCAAGCGGCACGGCAAGGGGCTGGTGATCCATGACCGCGAGGCCCACGCCGACGTCCTGCGGGTCCTGGACGAGGAGGGCGCGCCGGAGCGGACCGTCTTCCACTGCTACTCCGGCGACGCGGAGATGGCGGAGATCTGCGCCGCGAAGGGCTACTACATGTCCTTCGCCGGCAACATGACCTTCAAGAACGCGCAGCCGCTGCGCGACGCCCTCGCCGTCGCCCCGCTGGAGCTCGTCCTGGTCGAGACGGACGCCCCGTTCCTGACCCCGGCGCCGTACCGCGGCCGGCCGAACGCCCCGTACCTCATCCCGGTCACCGTCCGTGCGATGGCCGCCGTGCGCGGGATCGCGGAGGAGGAGCTCTGCGAGGCGCTCGCCGTGAACACGGCCCGTGCCTTCGACTACTGACTTCGATTACCGATGCATAACGGTTACGTGTTGTAGTCGAGTCGTTTTGGAGAGTGATCGTCGCCGGGGCTAGGGTCCCGGCCTCGTGAGCACTTCCCAGGGCAGTCACCGAGCCGGGCGGCGGTCGGCGCCGACCGTGCCGCCGCCCGTGCCCGTCCACGAGCAGCCGACGCAGGAGGCCGTCCTCGTGCCGGGCCAGGGCTCCCGCGCCGAGGCCCGGCGCGCCGCCCGCCGTCGCAAGGCCAGGCCGCGCCCCGGCGACAGCCTGCGGCGCATCGTCCCGCAGGCCCTCGTCGTCGCCTTCCTGGCCGGCGGCACGAGCGCCTTCGTCGCCAACGACAAGGCGATCCGGCTCTCCGTCGACGGCGTCCCGCGCACCCTGCACACCTTCGCCGACGACGTCGACGAGCTGCTCGCGGACGAGGGCCTCGCCGTCGGCTCGCACGACATCGTGGCTCCCGCCCCCGGCGCGGCCCTGACCAGCGGCGACGAGGTCGTCGTCCGCTACGGGCGGCCCGTCGCCCTCACCCTCGACGGCCGGCGCCGCCAGGTGTGGACCACCGCCAGGACCGTCGACGGCGCCCTGCGCCAGCTCGGTGTACGGGCCGAGGGCGCGTTCCTCTCCGTCTCCCGCAACGCCCCCATCTCCCGCCGGGGCCTCTCCCTCGACGTCCGCACCGAACGGACCGTCACCCTCCTCGCCGACGGCCGCGAGCGGACCCTGCGCACCAACGCCGCCACCGTCCGCGAGGCCGTCGAGGAGGCCGGGATCACCCTCTCCGGCCAGGACACCACCTCCGTACCGCCCGGCTCCTTCCCGCGCGACGGCCAGACGATCACCGTGCTGCGGATCACCGGCACCCAGGAGATCCGCGAGGAGCCGATCCCGTACGCGGTCGAGCGGACCCGCGACCCCGAGCTCTTCGCGGGCACGGAGGTCGTGGAGCGGCAGGGCGCCCAAGGCGTGCGCCGCGTCACCTACACCCTTCGGACCGTCAACGGCGTCCGGCAGAAGCCGAGGAAGACCGGCGAGGAGATCGTCCGCGAGCCCGTCAGCCGGAAGGTGAGGGTCGGCACCCGGCCGCTGCCCACGTCGGTCGCGGGCGCGGACGGGCTCGACTGGGGCGCGCTCGCCGCCTGTGAGTCCGGCGGCCGGCCGAACGCGGTCGACCCCTCGGGGACGTACGGCGGGCTCTACCAGTTCGACCCCGGCACCTGGCGGTCGCTGGGCGGCACCGGGGTCGCCCAGAACGCGTCCGCCTCGGAGCAGACGTACCGGGCGAAGAAGCTCTACGTGCAGCGCGGCGCGAGCCCCTGGCCGCACTG
The DNA here is from genome assembly GCF_042902595.1 of Streptomyces sp. NPDC012508. Classification (NCBI taxonomy): domain Bacteria; kingdom Bacillati; phylum Actinomycetota; class Actinomycetes; order Kitasatosporales; family Streptomycetaceae; genus Streptomyces; species Streptomyces sp. NPDC012508. The sequence continues at coordinate 135,467 of NZ_JBIBEO010000011.1, read as the reverse complement.
CGGCCGAAGGCTCACCCGGTGAGCCGTAGGCTGTACCGGTGAGCACCACCACCGGCCCCGACGGCCCCGACGCCCTCCTCGGCCCCGCCGACATCCGTGAACTGGCCGCCGCCCTCGGCGTGCGCCCCACGAAGCAGAAGGGCCAGAACTTCGTCATCGACGCCAACACCGTGCGGCGGATCGTCCGCACGGCCGAGGTGCGCCCCGACGACGTGGTCGTCGAGGTGGGCCCCGGGCTCGGCTCGCTGACTCTGGCGCTCCTGGAGGCCGCGGACCGGGTGACGGCCGTCGAGATCGACGACATCCTGGCGGGTGCGCTGCCGGCGACCATCGCCGCCCGGCTGCCGGCGAAGAAGGACCACTTCGCGCTGGTCCACTCCGACGCGATGGACGTCCAGGAGCTGCCGGGCCCGGCGCCGACGGCGCTCGTCGCGAACCTGCCGTACAACGTGGCCGTGCCGGTCCTGCTGCACATGCTCGACCGCTTCCCGACGATCGAGCGCACGCTCGTGATGGTCCAGGCGGAGGTCGCGGACCGGCTGGCGGCCAAGCCCGGCAACAAGGTGTACGGCGTGCCGTCGGTGAAGGCGAACTGGTACGCCGAGGTGAAGCGGGCGGGCTCGATCGGCCGCAACGTCTTCTGGCCGGCGCCGAACGTCGACTCGGGCCTCGTCTCCCTGGTCCGGCGTACGGAGCCGGTCGCCACGACCGCGTCGAAGACGGAGGTCTTCGCGGTCGTCGACGCGGCGTTCGCGCAGCGCCGCAAGACCCTGCGGGCCGCGCTCGCCGGCTGGGCGGGCTCGCCCGCGGCGGCGGAGGAGGCCCTGGTCAAGGCGGGCATCTCCCCGCAGGCCCGGGGAGAGGCCCTGACGGTGGAGGAGTTCGCGAGGATCGCGGAGGCGAAGTCGTGAGCGGCACGGGTCCGGGCACGGGGCAGGGCGCGATGTCGGGGCAGGGTGTGGACGGAGTGCGTTCCGCCGCCGCGCCAGGGGTGGAAGGCGTGCGTTCCGCCGCCGCGCCGGGTGTCACCGTGCGGGTGCCCGCCAAGGTCAACGTCCAGCTCGCCGTCGGCGCGGCGCGGCCCGACGGGTTCCACGACCTGGCCAACGTCTTCCTCGCCGTCTCCCTGTACGACGACGTGACCGCGACGCCCGCCGACGAGCTGACGGTCACCTGCGAGGGTCCCGACGCCGACAAGGTGCCGCTAGACCGGACCAACCTGGCCGCGCGCGCCGCGGAGCTGCTTGCCGCCCGGCACGGGATCTCCCCGGACGTACACCTGCACATCGCCAAGGACATCCCCGTCGCCGGCGGCATGGCGGGCGGCAGCGCGGACGGAGCGGGCGCGCTCCTCGCGTGCGACGCGCTGTGGGGCCTGAACTCCTCGCGCGCCGAACTCCTGGAGATCTGCGCCGAGCTCGGCAGCGACGTGCCGTTCAGCCTGGTCGGCGGTGCGGCCCTCGGTGTCGGCCGCGGCGAGAAGCTGACGGAGCTTCCGGTGGGCGGCACGTTCCACTGGGTCTTCGCCGTCGCCGACGGCGGGCTCTCGACGCCCGTGGTGTTCGGCGAGTTCGACCGCCTCACCGAGGGCGTCACCGTGCCCGAACCGGCCGCCTCCCCGGCGCTCCTGGACGCCCTGCGCACCGGCGACGTGACCACCCTGGCCGGTGCGCTGGCCAACGACCTCCAGCCGGCCGCCGTCTCCCTGCGGCCCGCCCTGAACGCCACGCTGGAGGCCGGTACGGCCGCCGGCGCCCTGGCGGCCCTCGTCTCGGGCTCCGGGCCGACGACCGCGTTCCTGGTGAAGGACGAGGACGCGGCCCGGGCGGTCGCCGACGCCCTGATCGCCTCCGGCACCTGCCGCACGGCCCGCGTGGCCACGTCTCCGGCGCCGGGCGCGACGGTCCTGTAGCCCCGCCAGGGGCTGTCCGCTAGCCCTTCTTCAGCGTGGCCAGGAGCAGGTTCGGGTCCGGCACCTCCTTGAAGAAGGACGCGCTGGTGACGTAGACGGTCTTGCCGCGCACCGCCACGGATGTCGGGTTGGACAGTCCGTCCTGCTCCGTGAGCACGATCGTGTGCGTCCCGTCGGGGCGTACGAGGGCGACGTCGTCGGTCATGATCAGCGCGGCGAGGACCGTGTCCCCCTTCCCGGTGAAGTCGAAGTCGTCGATCCAGGCGAGCCCGGTCGCCCGGGTCTCGATCGGGCCGGCGCTCTTGTCGGCGCGTACGGGGATGCGCAGCAGCGTCCGGCGGTCGGTGTTGGACACCCACACGGCGCCGTTGTGGAACTTGAGGCCGTTGGCGCCGACGCCGGCGCCGGCGGGCGGGGCGATGGGCTGGAGCGCCGTCCCGGTGGCCCAGGCCGTGGGCGTACCGCCCTCCTGCGGGACGCTCCACACGGTGCCGTGGACCGAGTCGGCGACGTACAGCGTGCGGCACTTCTCGTCGAGGGCGAGGGCGTTCGGGAACCCGTCGGCCGGCAGCTGGGCGATCTGCACGGGCGCGCCGCCGTCGGGGTCGACGCGCCAGACACCGGTCTCGCTCGTCCCGGTCGCGTACGTGACGTAGAGGGTGCCGTCGTGGGCGCGGGTGATGCCCAGGGCGGCGGCCACCCCGATGACGGGGGTGCTCGGGTTCTCGACGGCGGGCAGGGTCGCGAGGATCCGGGTGTCCCCGTTCTTGGCGACGCGGGCGACCTGCCGCGCGAAGGCGAAGGTCACGTTCGCGGAACCGTCGGGTTCGAGAGCGATGTTCTCCGGGGCCTGTCCGGCGGCGAAGTCGAAGTGGGCGACGACGCGCGGGTCGGTGACGGTCGGCTCTCCGGCGGAGGTGGGGGCGGAGGCGAGCAGGGCGAGGGCGAGGGCGGCCGTGGCGGCGACCGCCAGGCGTGGGAGCCGGGGCATGGGCTTCTCCTGGGGCGGGACTCGGGTCGTACGGTGCCGGTGCGGCAGCCGTGAACACCCTTGAACATGACGAACCGTCAGGTGGGGAGTCGTGTGCCGTGGCCGGGAGGTCGCCCGCGTGGCCGACGACATGGGGCCAGTCGGCCCGTACTCAGAACCGAGTTGAGTATGCGAGCGCTGCCGGGGGCCCGCAGCCGGGCGGGACCGTACCCGTATGGGAAACAGCGCAGTCAGCGCGCGGGAACTCGCCGCCGCCACACCCGCGACGCGGGACCGGTACGTCGACCTGCTGCGGGTCGCCTCGCTGGGGGTCGTGGTCCTCGGCCACTGGCTGATGGCAGCGGTGACCACCGACGGGTCGGTGGGCAACCTGCTGGCCGTCGTGCCGGAGCTCCAGGGGGTGACCTGGCTGCTCCAGGTCATGCCCGTGTTCTTCTTCGTGGGCGGGTTCTCCCACGCCCTCGCCTACCGCTCCCGCCCCGCCTACGCCGCCTTCCTCCGTGCCCGGCTCCAGCGGCTCCTGCGCCCGACGATGGTGTTCGTCGGGGTGTGGGGGAGCGCCGCGCTTGTGATCCAGCTGTTCGGCGCGGACGGAGGTCTGACCGGGGTCGCGCTGCGCCTCGTCACCCAGCCGCTCTGGTTCATCGGGATCTATCTCGCCATGGTGGCGTTCACGCCGCCGCTCCTGAAGCTGCATGAGCGGTGGGGCTGGGGCGCCTTCGCCGCGCTCGCGGGCGGGGCGGTCGCCGTGGACGTGCTGCGGTTCGCGTTCGACGTGCCCTTCGTGGAGTTCCTGAACTTCGCCTTCGTCTGGCTGGCCGTCCATCAGCTCGGCTTCCTCAGGGCCGACGGCATGATCCGCCTCCCCGGCGTCCTCGCCGCGGGCGGTCTGCTCGGCGCGGGCCTCCTCGTCGCCCTCGGGCCGTACCCGCTCTCCATGGTCGGGATGCCCGGCGAGAAGGTCTCCAACATGGCCCCGCCGACCCTCGCCCTGCTCGCGCACGGCCTCTGGCTGGTCGGCGCGGTGGAGCTGCTGAAGGGACCGGGCGCCCGGTTCGCGGCCCGCGCCGGCGTCTGGCACAAGATCGTCGCCGCCAACGGGATCGCCATGACCGCGTTCCTGTGGCACCTGACCGCGATGCTCGGCGTGTACGGGACGTTCCTCGCGCTCGACGTGACGCTGCCCGCGCCCGCGACCGGCGCCTGGTGGGCGCAGGTACCCCTCCGTATCGCGGCCGCGGCCGTTCTCACCGGCCTGCTGGTCGCCGCCTTCCGCCGCTTCGAACGCCCGGCCGCCCACCGCCCGCCCGCCGGCTCGGCCCCGCTCGCCGCCGTCGGCGTCACCCTCGCCCTCTTCGGCGTCCTCGGTCTGTCGATGACCGGCTTCGGCGGCCTCCTGGAGGGCCACGCGGCCACCCTCGTCGCCGTCCGTGTCACCGCCCCGGCCGCAATCGCGATGGCCCTCGTGGGCTGGCTGCTCGTCGAACGGGCGGGCCGCGCGCGGATTCCCGGTCAGCGCTCGCGCTGACCTCACGTCAGATCGACTGTGCGTCACGGAAGTCGGCGCGGCGTGACGGCCTTCGCCGGGCCGGACGAGGGCGTCGGAGGGCGCCCTTTCGCGTACGCCTACGCTGGTGCACGCGACAGGGCGGCATCGACGAGGTACGACGGATCGGAGCGTGACACGTGACGGGGGCGAACGGCGGAGAGCTGGTCGGCGAGGTACTCGGCGGGCGGTACCGCGTGACCGCCACGATCGGGCGCGGTGGCATGGGTGTGGTCGCGCGGGCCGTGGACCAGGTCCTGAACCGCGAGGTCGCCGTCAAGGTCCTGCGGGCCTACACCGACGCCTCCCCGGCCGAGCTGGCCGATCTGCGGGTCCGGATGGAGCGCGAGGCACAGGCCGCCGCCCGGATCCGGCACAGCGGTGTGGTCACCGTGCACGACGTCGTCGAGGAGCGGGGGCTGCCCGTCATCGTCATGGAGCTGGTCGACGGCCCCTCCCTCGACGACGTCCTCGCGGAGCGCGGCCCGCTGGACCCGCGCGAGGCGGCCACGATCGGTGCCAAGCTCATGGACGCGCTGGACGCGGCGCACCGGGCCGGCGTCCTGCACCGGGACGTCAAGCCGGGGAACGTGCTCCTCGAACGTGGGGGCCGCGTGGTCCTCACCGACTTCGGCATCGCCAGCATGGAGACCGCCGGTGACGAGGCCCTGGCCAAGCTGACCCAGAGCGGCCAGATCGTCGGCTCGCTCGACTACCTGCCGCCGGAGCGCGCGCAGGGCCAGGAGCCGGGGTCCGCCTCGGACGTCTGGGCGCTCGGCATGACGCTGTACGCGGCCGTGGAGGGCGCCTCGGCCTTCCGCCGTACGTCGGTCTGGTCCACGCTGGCGGCGATCGTCGGCGAGCCGCTGCCGGAGCCCGTGCGCGCCGGACCGCTCGCTCCCGTACTGCGGGCGCTGATGGCCAAGGACCCGCGGCAGCGTCCCGACGCCGCCCAGGCCCGCGAGATGCTGGAGGCGGTCGCCGCGGGCAGGACGCCGACCCCCGCGCCGGGGCCCGTACAGGCTCCCGCGCCGGGGCCCGTACCGGGGCCCGTACAGGCTCCCGCCCCCGCCCCCGCTCCCGTACAGGCACAGGCCCCCGGTCCCGCGGTACCGCCCGGTGCCTTCGGTCCGGCCGCGGCACCGTTCCAGCAGCCCGCCCCGCAGCCGGGCCTCCCGGCCACCCCGCACCCCGGCATGCATCCCGCCCCGCATCCCCCTCCCCACCCCGGCATGCAGCCCGCCCCGCAGCCGCACTTTCAGCCCGCCCCGCAGCCCGGTGCGCCCGTCGGCCCAGGCAGCCACGCCGACACCCGTACCGCGACCGTCCGTGAGCGTCGGCGCGGCGGCCGTACGGTCGTCGCGGCCGCCGTCGCCACCGTCCTCGTCGGCGGCGGAGTCGCCTACGGGCTGATGAACACGGAGAACGAACCGGCCGGCGGCGGCTCGGCGGCCGCACCTCCCACGTCGAGCGCCCCGGCCGACGGCGACATGTCCGGCAGCGGCGGTTCGGGCGACGGCCCGACCTCCCCGGGGGACCTGACGTCCATGAACCCCGAAGGCACGCCTGACGGCTCCGCCCCGGGCGAGGGCGGGGAGTCGGGTCCCACCCCGACGACGCCAGGCGACGGCGACAAGCCGTCCGCGCGCCCGTCCGGGAAACCGTCCGCGTCCCCGTCGGCCTCCGCGAAGCCCACGCCCAGCTCCACGGCGAAGGAGCCCACCCCCGTCACCACGGCGTGCACCGGCTGGGCCCACGCGAACCGCAGCGACGGCTACGGATACCTGGCCCAGAACTCCCACCTCTACACCGGGCCGTACGCGGACTGCGGCTGGGTGACCGCGGTCAAGGACGGCGTGAAGGTCTACTACCACTGCTACGTCACCAACGCCCACGGCAACAAGTGGATCTACGCCCGTATCCAGAACACCGAGACCGAGGGATGGGTGTTCGCCGACAAAACCACCGGGGGGAGCGGCGGCCTCGCCCGCTGCTAGGGCCCCACGGATCCTGCGGGCGTCGCCGTACCGGCCCGGCGTCTACCCTTGGACGTCGATCCATCCCCCCGTACAGGAGTCAAAGTGGCCGTCAACCTGGTCAATGTCGAGGCTGTCAGCAAGGTGTACGGCACACGTGCCCTGCTCGACGGCGTCTCGCTCGGCGTCTCCGAGGGTGACCGGATCGGCGTCGTGGGCCGCAACGGCGACGGCAAGACCACCCTCATCCGGATGCTCGCCAAGCTGGAGGAGGCCGACACCGGCCGGGTCACGCACAGTGGCGGGCTGCGGCTCGGCGTGCTCACGCAGCACGACTCGCTCGACCCGAAGGCCACCATCCGGCACGAGGTCATCGGCGTCATGGCCGACCACGAGTGGGCCGGCAGCGCCAAGATCCGCGACGTGCTCACAGGCCTCTTCGGCGGGCTCGACCTGCCCGGCTTCGACCAGGGCCTCGACACGGTCATCGGCCCGCTCTCCGGTGGCGAGCGTCGCCGGATCGCGCTCGCCAAGCTCCTCATCGAGGACCAGGACCTGATCGTCCTCGACGAGCCCACCAACCACCTCGACGTCGAGGGCATCTCCTGGCTCGCCAAGCACCTCCAGGAGCGCCGTTCCGCGCTCGTCTGCGTCACCCACGACCGCTGGTTCCTCGACCAGGTCTGCACCCGCATGTGGGACGTGCAGCGCGGTGACGTGCACGAGTACGAGGGCGGCTACTCCGACTACGTCTTCGCCCGCGCCGAGCGCGAGCGCATCGCGGCGACGGAGGAGGTCAAGCGGCAGAACCTGATGCGCAAGGAGCTCGCCTGGCTGCGGCGCGGCGCCCCCGCCCGTACCTCCAAGCCCCGCTACCGCATCGAGGCGGCCAACGAGCTGATCGCCGACGTGCCGCCGCCGCGCGACACCTCCGAGCTGATGAAGTTCGCCAACGCCCGGCTCGGCAAGACGGTCTTCGACCTGGAGGACGTCACCGTCACCGCCGGCCCCAAGACGCTGCTCAAGCACCTCACCTGGCAGCTCGGGCCCGGCGACCGCATCGGCCTGGTCGGCGTCAACGGCGCCGGCAAGACCTCCCTGCTGCGCGCGCTCGCCGACGCGGCCGTCAGCCAGGGTGAGCAGCAGCCGGCGGCCGGGAAGATCGTCGTCGGCAAGACCGTACGGCTCGCCTACCTCTCCCAGGACGTCACCGAGCTGCCCGCGACGCTGCGCGTCCTGGAGGCCGTCCAGCAGATCCGCGACCGGGTCGACCTCGGCAAGGGCCGCGAGATGACCGCGGGTCAGCTGTGCGAGCAGTTCGGCTTCTCCAAGGAGAAGCAGTGGACGCCGGTCGGCGACCTCTCCGGTGGCGAGCGGCGCAGGCTCCAGCTGCTGCGTCTGCTGATGGACGAGCCGAACGTCCTCTTCCTCGACGAGCCCACCAACGACCTGGACATCGAGACCCTGACCCAGCTCGAGGACCTCCTCGACGGCTGGCCGGGCTCCATGGTTGTCATCTCCCACGACCGGTTCTTCATCGAGCGCACCACCGACCGCACGTTCGCGCTGCTCGGCGACGCGACGCTGCGGATGCTGCCGCGCGGAATCGACGAGTACCTGGAGCGGCGTCAGAAGATGATCGAGGCGTCGGTGCCCACCCCGGCCGCCGCCGCGTCCGCGCCGACGAAGCCCGGTCTCTCCGCCGCAGACGCGCGCGCCGCGAAGAAGGAGCTCCAGAAGGTCGAGCGCCAGCTGGACAAGGTCTCCGAGAAGGAGGCCAAGCTGCACACGCAGATCGCCGAAAACGCCACCGACTTCGAGAAGGTCGCGAAGTTGGACGCCGAGCTCCGGGAACTCGCGGGTGAGCGCGAGGAATTGGAGATGCGTTGGCTGGAATTGGCGGAGGATGCGTAGAGAAGCCGTGCGAAACGCGTAACGAGGGCATCACGGGCCGGTCCTCCCTTGGGAACAAGGGGTGGACCGGTCGTTTTTGCGCCATCCCCCGAGTGGTAGAAAGAAAACCCGCTCACACCAAGGGGGAACGCGCTGATGACCCAGCCGCCCAGCAACCAGCCGCCGGGCTTCGGCGCACCGAACCCGGATCCGAACCAGAATCCGGATCCGAATGCGGCTCAGAACCCGGCTCAGGGACCGCCCCAGGGCCCGCCGCCGATGCCGCCGCAGGCCCCGCCGATGCCGCCCCAGGCTCCGCCGGTCCCGCCGCAGGCTCCGCAGGCCCCGGCCCCGCAGACGCCGCCGCCCGCCGCGCCCGGTCCGTACAACCAGCCGCCGCAGCCGGGTTACGGGTACCCCCAGCAGCAGCCGGGCCCGTACAACCAGCCGCCGCAGGCCGGTTACGGATACCCCCAGCAGCCCGGCCCGTACGGTCAGCAGCCCGGTCCCTACGGTCAGCAGCCCGGTCCCTACGGCGGCGGCTACCCCGCCCCGGCGCCCGCGCCCGGCGGCAAGAACCCCTTCAAGGGCAAGCCGGCCGTCATCGTCGCCGCGGCCGTGGCCGCCGCGCTCGTCATCGGCGGTGGCACCTGGTTCGCGCTCAGCGGTGACGGCGAGGACAAGCCGGTCGCCAAGCCGACCGCCACCAGCGACACCCCGAAGCCCTCCGAGTCCATCGACCAGGGCGACGGCAACGGTGACGGCGGGGGCCGCAACGGCGAGGACGACCTCAACGCCGGCCGCAAGCCCGGCGAGGCCAAGATCAACTGGCTGCTCAAGAACAACGTCGACCTGCCCCGCAACGGCGCCGACGTCTTCGGTCCGTGGGTCGTCGGCGATGTCGTCGCCAAGGCCATGTACAAGGGCATCAGCGGCTACGCCCTCGGCGACGGCGCCTCCAAGTGGCACCTCGACCTGCCCTTCGAGGTGTGCGCCGCGGCCCCCGAGCCCGCCGCCGACGGCACGACCGTCATCGGCGTCAACGACAAGGCCGGCGACCGCGCCGACTGCACCGTCCTCCAGCAGGTCAACCTGAAGACGGGCAAGGCGGGCTGGAAGAAGACCCTCGACAAGGGCACCGGCTTCAGCTCGCTCTCCGACATCACGCTCGCCATCAGCGGCGGCACCGTGACGGCGGCCGGCACCAACAACTCCTGGGGCTTCTCGCTCAGCGACGGCAAGCAGCTCTTCGGCAAGCCGGCCACCGGCCAGTGCCAGCCGTACGCCTTCGCGGGCGGCGCGAAGCTGATCGCCGCCGCCAGCTGCCGTACGAGCGACGTCAACAAGAAGCAGGAGCAGATCAGCGAGGTCGACCCGAACACCGGCAAGCCCCGGTGGACCTTCAAGCTCCAGCCCAACTGGGAGGTCGACAAGGTCTACTCGGTGAACCCGCTCGTCGTCTCCGCCCAGCAGCGCGACGAGAAGAAGTGGACCGTCTTCGCCGTCACCCCCGACGGCAAGCTCCGCTCGCAGATCCAGGGCGGCACCGACAAGTACGCCCCCGACTGCGGCGGCGGCGCGTTCGTCATCTTCGGCCGCAACCTCCAGGGCTGCCAGGGCGTGGCCGCCGACGCCAACACCTTCTACATGGCGACGGACTCCGAGTACCGCCAGGCCAACGCCGTCGTCGCGTTCGACCTGAACACCGGCAAGCAGAAGTGGCGCGCCGCCGCCCCCGCCGAGCGCTCGATCACCCCGCTGCGCATGGAGGGTTCGGAGGTCGTCGTCTACATGAAGGCGATGTACGACAAGGGCGGCGCGGTCGCCACGATCGCCCCGACCGGCGGCACCCCGAAGATCCTCCAGCAGCACCCGCTGGCGACGGCCGAGATCGAGGACGACTACTACAACCCGGCCTACGTCTACTCGGGCGGCACCTTCGTCGTCGCGGCGGGCCGCGTCAGCGCCCAGAACGACGCGGAGGAGAAGGAGACCAAGACGATGATGGCCTTCAGCAAGTGAGGCCCGGCCGAATCCGATGACGACACCGCAGAAACCGGAGTCGCCCGCGCCGACGTACGGGCCGTACGGACGACTCAATCCGTACGGCGGCGGGGGCTCCGGCCCCGTCGTGCCGCCTCAGGCACCGCCACCACCCGTCCGCGGGAAGCACCGCCGTACCACCGCCGTGATCGCGGCGGTGGTGGCACTGCTGCTCGCCTCCGGTGGCGTGGCCTGGTACGCCCTGGGGGGCGACGAGGGCTCACGGGGCACCGACGACGCCAAGGCGTCGCCGGGCCCCACCGCCGCCGGCGCGGCGACCCCGTCCGCCGGGCCCTCGGGTCCGCCGGCCCCGGACGCCGCCGACGCGGCCCGCTACAACGCGGGCCGCGCTCCGGGCGAGGCCTCCGTCCTGTGGGTCCGGAAGAACGACATCGACGTCACCACGCTCACCGGCGACGTCTTCGGCCCCTGGCTGGTCGGCGACACCCTGGTCACCGCCATGTACCGCACGGTCACGGCCCATTCGGTCGTCGACGGCACGGTGAAGTGGCGGATGATGCTCGACACCGAGATCTGCCGTGCGTCGCACGACGCCTCGGCCGACGGGAAGATCGTCCTCGCCCGCAAGGACCGACTCCACGCGGACGTCGACGAGTGCCGTCAGCTCCAGGCGATCGACCTTCGCTCCGGCAGGTCCAGCTGGCAGCGGAAGATCGTGAAGGAAGGCAACTTCGACTTCGGGACGAACTTCTCGCTGGCGATCAGCGGCGGCACCGTCACCGCGGGCCGGGACCAGTACTCCACCGGATACCGGCTCAGCGACGGCAAGCAGCTCTTCGGCCGGTGGGAGAAGAGCGAGTGTCAGCCGTACGCGTACGCCGGAGGCCCGAAGCTGGTGGCGGCGGTCTCCTGCACGAAGGACGTGAACAAGCCGCAGGAGGAGATCCACGAGGTCGATCCGGTGACCGGGAAGTCCCGCTGGAAGTACCGGCTTCCCGTCGGCTACCGGGTGGACCACGTCCTGTCCGTACGACCGCTCGTCGTCTCGGCCGACAACCGCGCCCAGGGCACCCACGGCATGGTCGTCCTCAACGAGGACGGCACGAAGCGCGCGTCGCTCAAGGGCCCCGGCTTCTATGCCGAGGGGTGCGACGACGACACCGTCCAGCGGGGCAACCTGCAGCGATGCCAGGTCGTCGCGGACGACACCACCGTCTACATCGCGATCGAGGGAGCGCCCGAGGGAGCGCCCGAGGGCAAGGGCAACGAGATCGCCGCCTTCGACCTCGACACCGGCGCCATCGTGCGGCGCATCCAGGGACTCGACGGGCGCAGGTCCTGGCCGCTGCGGATGGAGGGCGGCTCGCTGGTCGTCCGCAGGGCCGCGCTGCTCGACGAGCCGGGTTCGCTGGCCACCGTCGCGCCGGGCGCGACCGAGCCCGTCGAGACGCTCCGCCTGCCGCGCGTGACCGGGCGCCTGGAGTCGCGCTTCCACGATTCGCCGGCGCTGTACGTCGACGGCCGGTACATCCTTGTGCAGCAGCTCGTCCTGGGTGCGAACGACGACGAGGAGATGAAGAGGGAGACGCTGTTGGCCTTCGGCAAGTGACACCGACCCCCGTCCGTCCTCCCACACCTCAGAGGTATCCACACCATGACGCAGCCGCCGCCACCGCCCAACCAGCCCCCGGGCCCGCCACCGAACCAGCCGCCGCAGGGCGGGTTCGGCGCGCCGCAGGACCCGCCGCCCGGAGGGTTCGGCGCGCCCACGCCGCCGCCGAACCAGCCATCGTACGGCTACCCCCAGCAGCCTGCGACGCAGCCGCAGTACGGCTACCCGCAGCCTGAGCAGCCTGCGACGCAGCCGCAGTACGGTTACCCGCAGCCCGAGCAGCCGCCCACGCAGCCGCAGTACGGCTACCCGCAGCAGCCGCAGCAGCCGTACGGGTATCCCACCCAGCAGCAGCCCTACGGCTATCCGCAGCAGCCAGTGCCCATGGCCCCCGCCGGCGGCAAGAAGCTGTCCGCGCAGATGCAGATCGTCATCGCCGCCGTCGTCGCCGTCGCCCTGATCGTCGGCGGCGGTATCTGGTACGCCAACTCCGGCGGCGGCGAGGAGAACGACACCGCGGGCGGCACCACCGGCTCGACCCAGGAGCAGAACAAGGGCGGCAACGGCCTCGGCGGCAACGGCAAGGAGAAGGTGCCGGGCAACACGCAGGCCACGCTCAAGTTCCAGCTCCCCGAGCCCAAGGTCGAGGACATCACCGACGTCGGCGGCTCCTGGATCACCGACAAGGCGTACGTCAAGACCGGCGTCAACTCGATCGTCGGCTACGACCTCGACAAGGGCACCCCGGTCTGGACCCTGCCCCTGCCCGGTCAGGTCTGCGGCACCTCGCGCCACACCACCGCCGACAACAAGACCGCCATCCTCTTCGAGGCGACCAAGCGTGTCGGGCCGAAGTTCTACCAGCCGTGCACCGAGGTCGGCGTCGTCGACCTGACCGCCGGCAAGCTGGTGTGGTCCACCTCCGTCACCGGCGGCAACGCGGGCGACGGCAAGGCCAAGTTCAGCGAGGTCACGCTCAGCGGCACGACCGTCGCGGCCGGCGGCACCGACGGCGGCGCCGCCTTCGACCTGGCCAACGGCAACCCGCGCTGGAAGCCCCAGGCCAACGCGCAGGACTGCTACGACATGGGCTACGGCGGCGGCGAGGGCCTCGTCGCGGCGCGCAAGTGCGGTTCGTACGGCAGCCAGTACGTCGTCATCCAGAACCTCAACCCGACGACGGGCCAGCCCATCTCCCAGTACAAGATGCCCACGGGCGTGGAGTACGCGGCGGTCGTCTCGACCAAGCCGCTCGTGGTCGCCGCCGACGTCGGCGACACCGCCGGTGACGGCAGCGGCATCTCGGACTTCTTCTCGATCGACGAGAAGACCGGCAAGCTGAAGGCCAAGATCGCGGCGAACGCGGACCGTTTCGCGGGCCGTTGCCGCTCCACCGAGGTCGAGACCTGCAGCAAGATCGTCGTCGGCAACGGCCGGCTGTACCTGCCCACCGAGGAGCACGAGGGCTCCACCGGTGAGTACGGCGACGAGACGAACGAGATCCTGTCGTTCGACCTGACCACCGGGAAGCAGGCCCCCGAGAAGGCCGACGCCGGCGACCGGTACACGCTGTTCCCGCTGCGCATGGACGGCGGCAACATCATCGCGTACAAGGCCCCGCCGTACGACAAGGGCGGGCAGATCGTCTCCATCGACGGCGGCACCATGAAGTCGACGCTGCTCCTGGAGAACCCGTCGGACAAGACGGTGCGGGACGCCGAGGGCAGCTTCTCGGCGGACTACTCCGAGATGCTCTACGCGAACGGCCGGATGTTCATCTCCGCCGTCAACCTGAGCAAGCCGCGCGAGTCGTCCTCGACGACCGACAAGGAGTACCTGGCACTGGCGTTCGGCACCAGCTGACCCGGCCGCACGGAAGCACAGCCCGGCGCGTCGAATCACTCGACGCGCCGGGCTGTTTGCGTGGGCCCTTGTTGGGTGAGTATTCGACAGTCTGGGGGGACAAGCGTGTAGTTTGCCGGGTCATCGGAGTGACTGGGGCCGGGGGACGGCTTCAGGGGGGAACTGAGGGGTTGCTCGATGGGCGTGCGGCTCATGGTGGTCGACGACCACCGACTGCTCGCCGAGGCGCTGGCCTCGGCACTGAAACTGCGCGGGCACCGTGTGCTCGCGGCGGCGGCCCCGGTCGCGGGCGCCGCGGAACTGGTGGTGAGCCGGGCGCCCGAGGTGTGCCTGCTGGGCACGGCCGCCCCGGCGGAGCCGGGGGCCTTCGACCCGATCGTACGGATCAAGCGGGAGCGGCCGCAGGTGGCCGTGGTCGTGCTGGGCCCTGTGCCCTCGCCGCGCGGGATCGCCGCGGCCTTCGCGGCCGGCGCCTCCGGATACGTACGGCACGACGAGCGCATCGAGGGCGTCGAGCGGGCGCTGATCAAGGCGCGGGCGGGGGAGTCGGCGGTGGCGCCGCAGCTCCTCCAGGGGGCCTTCACGGAGCTGCTCAACCCGGCGGCGCAGCCCGACGACGAGGGGCAGCGGCTGCTGCGGATGCTGACGCCGCGCGAGGTCGAGGTCCTGGTCCGGGTAGCCGAGGGCGAGGACACCCGGCTGATCGCCGCCGGGATGGGGATCGCGCCGAGCACGGCGCGCACCCATGTGCAGCGGGTGCTGATGAAGCTGGGTGTGGGGTCGCGTCTCGAGGCGGCGGCGCTGGCCGCACGCACGGGGCTGCTGGACCGCGCCCCGGTGCCGGGAGCCCGCAGCGAGTACCCGTGACGACGATCCGTAACGCGGATCCGTCACCCTTGCCCGTTGCCGCGTCCGCGGCCTGAACGCATCCGCGTCAACCTGCGCGATGTGCGCTCACCGTTGACTCGTGATGTTTGATTGTGGTTCCTTGTGCGTGGTTCTGTTTGGTTCCCCGCTGAGGACACCCCGTGAAGAAGACCGTCACCACCCTCGCCGACGGGCGCGAGCTCATCTACTACGACGCGCGGGACGACGCCGTCCGGGACGCCGTCGACTCCCGGCCGCTCGACCCCGTCTCCTCCGCCTCCGAGATCCGGTACGACGCGCTCCTCGGGGACTCCGTCGCCATCGCCTCGCACCGCCAGGGCCGGACCTACCATCCGCCGGCCGACGAGTGCCCGCTCTGCCCGTCCCGCGACGGCCGGCAGAGCGAGATCCCGGCCCCTGACTACGACGTCGCCGTCTTCGAGAACCGCTTCCCCTCGCTCGCCGGCGAGAACGGCCGGTGCGAGGTCGTCTGCTTCACCTCCGACCACGACGCCTCCTTCGCCGACCTCACCCCCGAGCGGGTGGCGCTCGTCCTCGACGCCTGGACCGACCGGACGGCCGAACTCGCCGAGCGGCCCGGCGTCGAGCAGGTCTACTGCTTCGAGAACCGCGGCGCCGAGATCGGCGTCACCCTCGGCCACCCCCACGGCCAGATCTACGCGTTCCCGTACGTCACCCCCCGTACGGCCCTGATGCGGCGCCGGGCCGCCGAACACCGCACCCGCACCGGACGCAACCTCTTCGACGACGTCGTCGCCCGTGAGCGGGCGGACGAGGTCCGCGTGGTCCTGGAGAGCGAGCACTGGATCGCCTTCGTGCCGTACGCCGCGCACTGGCCGTACGAGGTCCACCTCCACCCCACCCGCCGGGTGCCCGACCTGCGGGCGCTCGACGAGGGGGCCCGCACAGCCTTCCCACAGATCTATCTGGAACTCTTGAGGCGCTTCGACCGGATCTTCGGACCCGGCGAGCCGCCCACGCCGTACATCGCCGCCTGGCACCAGGCGCCGTTCACCGGCGCGGACCGTGAAGAGTTCGGGCTGCACCTGGAGCTTTTCACCGTCCGCAGGGCGCCCGGCAGACTGAAGTACCTCGCGGGCACCGAGTCCGGCATGGGCGCGTTCATGAACGACGTACCGCCGGAGGCGGCGGCCGAACGACTCCGAGAGGTGGCAGGCAAGTGAAGGCTGCGACATCGAAATACCTGGTGACCGGCGGCGCGGGATACGTCGGGAGCACGGTCGCGCGTCATCTGATCGAGGCGGGCCACGAGGTGACCGTCCTCGACGACCTCTCCACCGGCTTCGCCGAAGGCGTCCCGGCCGGCGCGGAGTTCGTCGAGGGCCGCATCCAGGACGCCGCGAAGTGGCTGGACGGCTCCTACGACGGCGTGCTGCACTTCGCCGCCTTCTCCCAGGTGGGCGAATCGGTCGCCAGGCCCGAGAAGTACTGGGAGAACAACGTCGGCGGAACGATGGCCCTGCTCGCCGCCATGCGCACCGCGGGGGTGGGCAAGCTGGTCTTCTCCTCCACGGCCGCCACCTACGGCGAGCCGGAGTCCGTCCCGATCACGGAGTCCGCGCCGACCGCCCCGACGAGCCCCTACGGCGCCTCCAAGCTGGCCGTCGACCACATGATCGGCGGCGAGTGCGCCGCCCACGGCCTTGCCGCGGTCTCGCTGCGCTACTTCAACGTGGCCGGAGCGTACGGCGCCTGCGGCGAGCGGCACGACCCCGAGTCGCACCTGATCCCGCTCGTCCTCGAGGTGGCACTCGGCCGGCGCGAGGCGATCAGCGTGTACGGCGACGACTATCCGACCGGTGACGGCACCTGCGTCCGCGACTACATCCACGTCGCCGACCTCGCCGAGGCCCACCTCCTCGCCCTCGACGCCATGACCGCGGGCGAGCACCTGATCTGCAACCTCGGCAACGGCAACGGCTTCTCCGTGCGCGAGGTCGTCGAGACCGTCCGCAAGGTGACCGGCCACCCGGTGCCCGAGATCATGGCCGCGCGCCGGGCCGGCGACCCCGCCGTCCTCGTCGCCTCGGCCGAGGCCGCGCGCGAGCGGCTCGGCTGGACTCCGTCCCGCCCGGACCTGGCGGACATCGTCTCGGACGCCTGGGCGTTCGCCAGAGAGCGGGAGCGGGAGCGCGGATGAGCGTGGCGGGCGAGTTCGAAGCGCTGTACGGGGCGGCGCCCGAGGGGGTCTGGGCCGCCCCCGGGCGCGTCAACCTGATCGGTGAGTACACCGACTTCAACGGCGGCTTCGTGATGCCGCTGGCCCTGCCGCACACCGCGGTCGCCGCCGTCTCCCGTCGCCACGACGGGGTGCTGCGGGTCCACTCCGCCGACGTCGAGGGCGGGATCACCCGGCTCGACCTGGACGCGCTGGAACCGCTCGCCCCGCTCGCGGGCGGTTCCGGCGCGAGCTGGGCCGCCTACCCGGCCGGTGTTCTGTGGGCCCTGCGCGAGGCCGGGCACCCGGTCACCGGGGCGGACATCCACCTCGCGTCGACCGTGCCGACCGGGGCGGGCCTGTCGTCCTCCGCCGCCCTGGAGGTCGTGACCGTGCTCGCCCTGAACGACCTCTTCGGTCTGGGGCTCTCCCGCCCCGAGCTCGCCGTCGTGGCCCAGCGCGCGGAGAACGCCTTCGTCGGCGTCCCGTGCGGGGTGATGGACCAGATGGCGTCCGCGTGCGCGATCGAGGGCCACGCCCTCTTCCTGGACACCCGGGACCTCTCGTACCGGCAGGTGCCCTTCGACCTCGCCGAGCGGGGACTGCGGCTCCTCGTGGTGGACACCCGGGTGAAGCACGCGCTCGGGGACGGCGCGTACGCGGAGCGGCGCGCCGGGTGTGAAGCAGGCGCGCGGGCGCTCGGCGTGCGCGCGCTGCGCGAAGTCCCGTACGTGCAACTGCCCGACGCCCTCGCGCGTTTGAGCGAGGAATCGGTTCGCCGCTATGTCAGGCATGTGGTTTCGGACAATCACCGGGTCGAGCGGACGATCGCCCTCCTCGACGCCGGGGACGCGGCGGCCGTCGGTCCCGTCCTCACCGAGGGCCATGTCTCGCTCCGGGACGATCTGCGCGTCTCCTGTCCGGAGTTGGACCTCGTGGTCGAGGCGGCGAACGCGGCCGGCGCGCTGGGGGCGCGGATGACGGGCGGCGGTTTCGGTGGCTCGGCGGTCGTCCTTGTGGCGCAGGAGCGGGCGGACACCGTGGCCGCGGCGGTCGGGAAGGCCTTCGCCGAGGCCGGGTTCACCGCGCCGCGCGTCTTCCCCGCCGTGCCCTCCGAGGGGGCCCGCCGGGAGTCGTAGGGAGGGAGACCGGCAGCCGCACGGTGAGAACGTCTTCGGAATTGTCGACTTCTGTCGCGACGGTGTCCTAGTGGCACAGCAGTCCCATCGTGTTCGGCCACTTCTCGCAATCGGCTTCCCCGGTGGCCCCCCACCCGTACTCTGATGCACAGCGCCGGTGGGGGCCGGTGCTGATCAGGGGGCGAGACCAGTCGGGTACGGCGCCCGGGACGGGGTAACTGTCACTGCACGGCGGCGGCCGCGCGATCGACGGACCCTCGTCCCCGGAGCCGTACCCGCGCCGGTCCGTTCCTCGACACTTGGGGGTGTCCGTGGCTCGTATCCGGGTCCTGGTGGTGGACGATCACCGCATCTTCGCCGAGTCGCTGGCCGCCGCGCTCGCCGCGGAGCCCGACGTCGACGTGTCCGCCGCGGGCAGCGGTCCGGCCGCCGTGCGCTGTCTGGACCGCGCGGTCGCCGAGGGGCGCCGGTACGACGTGATGCTGGTCGACGCCGACCTGGGCACGGTCGCAGGACCTGCCGCCTCCCTGACGGTCGCCCAGGCCGTACCGGACGACGGCGGGGGTGTCGTCGACGGCATCTCGCTGGTCGCCGGGGTCCGTTCGACGCAGCCGTCCGTCCGCACGGTCGTCCTCGCCGAGAAGGACGACCCGCACCGGGCCGCGCTCGCGCTGCAGGCCGGGGCCTCGGGCTGGGTGGCCAAGGACTGTTCGCTGCAACGGCTCCTCGCCGTGATCCGCGGGGTCCTGCGCGACGAGACGCATCTGCCGCCGGCGCTGCTGACCGGCGTGCTGCGGGAGCTGACGGCGGCCCGTAAGCACCGCACCGAGAGCGAGCAGCTCGTGGAGTCGCTGACCCCGCGCGAGCGCGAGGTGCTGCGCTGCATGGTGGCCGGGCTGGGCCGCAAGGCGGTCGCCGAGCGCCTCTTCCTCTCCCCGCACACCGTCCGTACGCATATGCAGAACGTGCTCGGGAAGCTGGGCGTGCACTCCACGCTCGCCGCGGTGGCGCTGGCGCGCCGCGCCGGGGTCGGGCCCGCCGAGCTATCCGGGGATGTTGTCGAACGGGGCGGTCAGCTGGCGTAGCAGCCCCGCCAGTTCGCCGCGCTCGCCGCGGGAGAGCTGCGCGAGGATGGCCCGCTCCTGGGCGAGCAGCCCGGCGAGCGCCTGGTCGGCCCGGTCGCGCCCCTCGGGCGTCAGACGGACGAGCACCCCGCGCCGGTCGCTGGGGTCGGGAAGCCGCTCCACGAGGCCCTTCTTGGTGAGCCGGTCGATGCGGTTGGTCATGGTGCCCGACGTGACCAGCGTCTGGGTGAGGAGCTGGCCGGGGGAGAGCTGATACGGAGCTCCCGCGCGGCGCAGCGAGGTGAGGACGTCGAACTCCCAGGGCTCCAGCTGGTGCTCGGCGAAGGCGAGCCGACGGGCCCGGTCGAGATGGCGGGCGAGCCGCGAGACGCGGCTGAGCACCTCGAGCGGTTCCACGTCGAGGTCCGGGCGCTCGCGGCGCCATGCAGCGACCAACCGGTCGACCTCGTCCTCCATGACGATCAGTGTAGAGGGTCTGTTGACATAAAGTCTCTTGACGTCAAGATATATTCGGATGGACTATGGGGAAGGACCGGGCCGGGACCTAGTTCCGCTTCGGCAGCTCGTTCCAGCAAGGGGGCTCGAACATGCATTCCGCACCATCTTCCGCTTCCGCCGCGCCAACGTGGGATCCGCAGCAGTACCTGCGGCATTCCGGCCACCGCACCCGTCCGTTTCTCGACTTGCTCTCCCGAATACCGCGTCTTCCCTCCGTGGGCAGCCCGGCCAGGATCGCCGACCTCGGCTGCGGTCCCGGCAATGTGACCGTGCTCCTCGCCGACCGTTGGCCCGACGCCCACATCACCGGATTCGACCTCTCTCCCGACATGCTGGAACGGGCCGAGAAGGACTGGGCGGGCACCACGGCCGGCGGCGGCTGGCTGGACTTCCGTCCGACCGACGCGGCGCACTGGACCCCGGAAGAGCCCTACGACCTGATCGTCTCCAACGCCGCCCTGCAATGGGTCCCCAACCATCCCGAGTCCTTCGCCGCCTGGATCGACGCCCTCAAGCCCGGCGGAACGCTCGCCTTCCAGGTCCCCGGCAACTTCACCGCGCCCAGCCACGCACTGCTCGGCGAACTCTGCGACATGCCCCAGTGGCGCGCCCGTCTCGCCGGCGAGGGGCGCCGCTTCGTCCACATCCTCGACCCGGCCGACTATCTCCTGCGCCTGACCGACCTCGGCTGCGTGACCGAGGTCTGGGAGACCACCTACTCACAACTCCTCCAGGGCGAGGACCCCGTCCTCGACTGGGTGAAGGGCACGGCGCTCCGGCCCGTCCTGACGGCCCTGGAGGGCGACCAGAAGGCGACGGACGCCTTCCTCGCCCAGTACCGCGACCTGCTGCGCGCCGCCTATCCGCCGGGCCCGCGCGGCACGGTCTTTCCGTTCCGGCGGATCTTCGCGATGGCGACGAAGCCGTTGTGACGGCGGCGCGGTGAAACGGCGTCGTGACGCACGGGCGCCCCGCACCGGAAGACCGGTGCGGGGCGCCTTCGTGTGCCGTGTCCGCCCTCGGGGCGTCAGGACATCGTGTTGTAGATGCCGAAGCCGTGGCCGATCTTGGCCCGCGCGGTGAACTTGCTCGCGGAGGTGTTCAGGTAGCTGTACAGGTCGCCCGCCGACGTCACACCCAGCAGGTCGCCCTTGCCGTCGGCGTTCAGGTCACCGGGCGCGACCAGCTTGTTGTACGTGTTCCAGCCGGTGCCGACCTTGACCCGCGCCTTGAACGGCGTGGCCGCGACACCCGTGCCCGGGTACACGTACAGGTCGCCGCCCGAGGTGCGGGCCACGATGTCCGTGCGGCCGTCGTTGGTGTAGTCGCCCGCGCCGATGATCTTGTTGTAGACGCCCCAGCCGCTGCCGACCTTCACGCGGGACGAGAACGCCGTGCCCTGGCCGTTGCCCCGGTACAGGTAGAGCGTGCCGGAGCCGTCACGGGCCAGCAGGTCGCCCTTGCCGTCGCCGCTGAGGTCACCCGCGCCGACGAGCGTGTTGTACACACCCCAGCCGGAGCCGATGTAGTCGCCCTGGATGTAGAGGTCGCCCTGGAAGACCTCCGCGATGTCGGACGAGCCGTCCGGGTTCAGGGATGACAGGTGCGTGAAGTTGACGCCCGCCCAGCCGCCCGGGTCACCGAACTGGCTGCGTGAGGCGAGCTTGCCGGTGGTCCTGCTGCCGTACCAGAACATCGTCCCGGCCTTGTCCCGCGCCAGGACGCCTTCCTTGTTGCCCGTGACCGGGATGTTGCCCGCGCCGCCGAACTGGGGGACGCCGTCCCAGCCGCCGGGGTCGCTGGACTGCGAGCGGGCCCCCAGCGTGCCGTCGCCCCTGCCCAGGTAGTACCAGAGGGTGCCGGCCGTGTCGCGGGCGATCAGCTCGGTGTGGCCGTCGCCGTTGTCGTCGCCCACGGCGAAGATCTGGTTGTAGATGCTCCAGCCGCTGCCGACCTTCACGCGCGAGCCGAACGGCGCGGCCGGGTCGCCCGTACCGGGGTAGAACCACAGCGTGCCCGCCGTGTCACGGCCGTACAGGTCGGCGTTGCCGTCGCCGTTGTTGTCGGAGACGCCGACGAGCTGGTCGTAGATGCTCCAGCCGCCGCCGACCCGGACGCGCGCGGTGAACGGCGCGGTGACGTCGCCGGTGCCCAGGTAGAGGTACAGGCTGCCGCCGTGGTCGCGGCCGAGCAGGTCGGCGCGGCCGTCGGCGTTCACGTCACCGGGCGAGACGATCTTGTTGTACGTCTGCCAGCCGGTGCCCCGCCACGGCACGTCCGCCGGACCGCTGGGCGTCATGTCCCGGTACAGGGAGAGCACGCCCTGCTCCGACAGCATCAGGACCTCGGGACCGCTGGTGTCCCCGCCCTGGTTGCCGATCGGGACGATGTCCTTCGTCAGCTCCCCCTCGTGGAGGGTGACGAGGCCGCCCGCGCCCGTGGACGTGGCGGTGTAGACGTCGCCGCTCCAGGCGCGGTAGATCAGGTCGCTGATGCCGTCGCCGTCGAAGTCCGACAGCTGGGGTGCGGCGGCGGTGGCCCCGTCGGCGGCCGCGGCGCCCGCGCGGGCGGCGTCGGACGAGGGACGCGTCAGCGTCGGCGGGGTGAAGGCGGGGGCCGGCTTCTCGACGGCGGTGTGCGGCGTGGGCTGATCGGCCGACGCCGGGGTCGCGAGCAGCATGCCCGCGGAGAGGACGAGAGCGGTGCAGGCCGCGAGGCGCGCACGCGTGGAGTGCACAGAACGCAAGGGATCCCCCCCAGGGATCAGAAAAACGCATGGACCGGGCGCAGGGGTCCGCGACGCCTTCGTACGACGCGCACGCGCGTACGAAGGGCGAACACCCCCCCGGATGTGGAGGGGAGCATACCGCCGATCACCGACAACGGGACCACGCATACCGCGGGGCGACCGGGGGCCCGGATGGACCGGGCGGACCGGGCGGACCGGGCGGCCCACGACCGGGGCGGCGGTTCGGGCGACCGGGTCGGCCGGCGGCGGGCCCGGGGCCCGGAGCCGGCCTCGTCAGGACTTGCGGTGGCCTATCAGGCGCGGCTTCTGCTCCAGGCCGTCGAGGCCGTGCCACGCCAGGTTCACCAGATGCGCGGCCACCTCCGCCTTCTTCGGCTTGCGGACGTCCAGCCACCACTGGCCCGTCAGCGCCACACTGCCCACCAGCGCCTGTGCGTACAGCGGCGCAAGCTTCGGGTCGAAGCCCCGGGCCTTGAACTCCAGACCCAGAATGTCCTCCACCTGCGTGGCGATGTCACTGATCAGCGACGCGAACGTGCCCGTCGACTGCGCCACGGGCGAGTCACGGACCAGGATCCGGAAGCCGTCCGTGTACCGCTCGATGTAGTCCAGCAGCGCGAACGCCGCCTGCTCGAGCAGCTCACGCGGATGCCCCGCCGTCAGCGCCCCCGTCACCATGTCGAGGAGCTGGCGCATCTCCCGGTCGACCACGACCGCGTACAGCCCCTCCTTGCCGCCGAAGTGCTCGTACACCACCGGCTTGGAGACCCCGGCCTTCGCCGCGATCTCCTCCACCGACGTGCCCTCGAAGCCCTTCGCGGCGAAGAGGGTCCGGCCGATGTCCAGCAGCTGCTCGCGGCGCTCCGCGCCCGTCATCCTCACCCGGCGGCCACGCCGTGGTTTGTTCTCGCTGCTGGTACTGCCGTCGATCGCCACGTTCTCCATCATGCCGCGTCGACGGGCTCGCCCCGGCGCCGGGCTTCGATCCGGGAGGCGTTCGGCCAGCGCACGTCGTACGCCCAGCCCAGCTGCTCGAACCAGCGGATCAGCCGCGCGCTGGAGTCGACCTGGCCGCGCAGCACGCCGTGGCGTGCCGACGTCGGGTCCGCGTGGTGCAGGTTGTGCCAGGACTCGCCGCACGACAGGACCGCCAGCCACCACACGTTGCCGGAACGGTCACGCGACTTGAACGGCCTCTTGCCGACCGCGTGGCAGATCGAGTTGATCGACCACGTGACGTGGTGCAGCAGCGCGACCCGGACCAGCGAACCCCAGAAGAACGCGGTGAACGCGCCCCACCAGGACATCGTCACCAGACCGCCGACCAGCGGCGGGATGGCGAGCGACAGCATCGTCCAGTAGATGAAGTCACGGGAGATGCGACGGATCGCCGGGTCCTTGACCAGATCCGGGGCGTACTTGGCCTGCGGCGTGCGCTCTTCGTCGAACATCCAGCCGATGTGCGCCCACCACAGGCCCTTCATCAGCGCCGGCACCGTCTCGCCGAACCGCCACGGCGAGTGCGGGTCGCCCTCCGCGTCCGAGAACTTGTGGTGCTTGCGGTGGTCCGCCACCCACCGCACCAGCGGGCCCTCCACCGCCAGCGAGCCCATGATCGCCAGCGCGATCCGCAGCGGACGCTTCGCCTTGAACGAGCCGTGCGTGAAGTAGCGGTGGAAACCGATCGTGATGCCGTGACAGCCGATGTAGTACATGGCCACCAGCAGGCCCAGATCGAGCCAGCTCACCCCCCAGCCCCACGCCAGCGGCACCGCCGCGAGCAGGGCCAGGAAGGGCACCGTGATGAACAGCAGCAGGGTGATCTGTTCGATGGAACGCTTGCTGTCGCCGCCGAGCGTGGCGGAGGGCAGATCGGACTGGTCTTGGCCGGTGGGTTCGAGTACCTCGGGGCTGGAGGTCATGGGTGTCCCCTGGGGGGTGAGGGTGAGGGAATGGAGCCGCGCCTACGGGACCGTAACCTACGGCGACGTAAGTATGGCAGCGCCGTGGCGCGCGGCAAGAGGGCACACGAGGGGCTAGCGAGTGTCCAAGGAATGGACACCTATCCTGTTGGCGTCGGACAGCGCGGTCCGCAAGCCTTCAGTACCCCCTCCAGCTGTGCCCGAACACTGCAAGGAGCCGCACCTGTGAGCAGTGCCGACCAGACCCCCACCGCCAGCGCCGAGCTGCGTTCCGACATCCGCCGACTGGGCGATCTGCTGGGCGAGACGCTCGTCCGCCAGGAAGGCCACGAGCTTCTCGACCTCGTCGAGAAGGTCCGCCGGCTCACCCGCGAGGACACCGAGGCCGCCGCCGAGCTGCTCGGCGAGACCGACCTGGAGACCGCGACCAAGCTGGTGCGCGCCTTCTCGACGTACTTCCACCTGGCGAACGTCACCGAGCAGGTCCACCGTGGCCGCGAGATGCGCGAGAAGCGCGCCGCCGAGGGCGGACTGCTCGCCCGCACCGCCGACATGCTCAAGGACGGCGACCCGCAGCACGTCCGCGACACGGTACGGAACCTCAACGTACGGCCCGTCTTCACCGCGCACCCGACCGAGGCGGCCCGCCGTTCGGTCCTCAACAAGCTGCGCCGGATCGCCGCCCTCCTGGAGACCCCGGTCATCGAGGCCGACCGGCGCCGCCACGACCTGCGGCTCGCCGAGAACATCGACCTCATCTGGCAGACCGACGAGCTCCGGGTCGTCCGCCCCGAGCCCGCCGACGAGGCCCGTAACGCCATCTACTACCTCGACGAGCTGCACGCCGGCGCCGTCGGCGACGTCCTGGAGGACCTCGCCGCCGAGCTGGAGCGCGTCGGCGTCGAGCTGCCCGCCGGCACCCGCCCGCTGACCTTCGGCACCTGGATCGGCGGCGACCGCGACGGCAACCCCAACGTCACACCCCAGGTCACCTGGGACGTGCTGATCCTCCAGCACGAGCACGGCATCACCGACGCCCTCGAACTCATCGACGAGCTGCGCGGCTTCCTCTCCAACTCCATCCGCTACGCCGGAGCCACCGAGGAACTCCTCACCTCCCTCCAGCGCGACCTGGAGGGCCTGCCGGAGATCAGCCCCCGCTACAAGCGGCTCAACGCCGAGGAGCCGTACCGGCTCAAGGCCACCTGCATCCGGCAGAAGCTCGTCAACACCCGCGAGCGCCTCGCCAAGGGCACCCCGCACCAGGACGGCCGCGACTACCTCGGCACCTCCGAGCTGGTCCACGACCTCGCCCTGATCCAGACCTCGCTGCGCGAGCACCGCGGCGCCCTGTTCGCCGACGGCCGGATGGACCGCACCATCCGTACCCTGTCCGCCTTCGGCCTCCAGCTCGCCACCATGGACGTCCGCGAACACGCCGACGCCCACCACCACGCCCTCGGCCAGCTCTTCGACCGGCTCGGCGAGGAGTCCTGGCGGTACGCCGACATGCCCCGCGACTACCGGCAGAAGCTGCTCGCCAAGGAGCTGCGCTCCCGCCGCCCGCTCGGCCCGACGCCGGCCCCGCTGGACGCCGCGGGACAGAAGACCCTCGGCGTGTTCGGCACGATCAAGGAAGCCTTCGAGCGCTTCGGCCCCGAGGTCATCGAGTCGTACATCATCTCGATGTGCCAGGGCGCCGACGACGTCTTCGCCGCCACCGTCCTCGCCCGCGAGGCCGGACTGCTCGACCTGCACGCCGGCTGGGCCAAGATCGGCATCGTGCCGCTCCTGGAGACCACCGACGAGCTCAAGGCCGCCGACGTCATCCTCAACGACATGCTCGCCGACCCCTCCTACCGCCGCCTCGTCTCGCTCCGAGGCGACGTCCAGGAGGTCATGCTCGGCTACTCCGACTCCTCCAAGTTCGGCGGCATCACCACCTCCCAGTGGGAGATCCACCGCGCCCAGCGCCGGCTGCGCGACGTCGCCCACCGGTACGGCGTGCGGCTCCGTCTCTTCCACGGCCGCGGCGGCACCGTCGGCCGCGGCGGCGGCCCCTCGCACGACGCGATCCTCGCCCAGCCCTGGGGCACGCTGGAGGGCGAGATCAAGGTGACCGAGCAGGGCGAGGTCATCTCCGACAAGTACCTCATCCCGTCCCTGGCCCGCGAGAACCTCGAACTGACCGTCGCCGCCACGCTGCAGGCCTCCGCCCTGCACACCGCGCCGCGCCAGTCCGACGAGTCCCTGGCCCGCTGGGACGCCGCCATGGACACCGTCTCGGAGGCCGCCCACACCGCCTACCGCAAGCTCGTCGAGGACCCCGGCCTGCCGGCGTACTTCCTCGCCTCCACCCCCGTCGACCAGCTCGCCGACCTGCACCTGGGCTCACGGCCCTCGCGCCGCCCCGGCTCCGGCGTCTCCCTCGACGGACTCCGCGCCATCCCGTGGGTGTTCGGCTGGACCCAGTCCCGCCAGATCGTCCCCGGCTGGTTCGGCGTCGGCTCGGGCCTCAAGGCCCTCCGCGAAGCGGGCCTCGACCCGGTCCTCGGCGAGATGTACGAGCGCTGGCACTTCTTCCGCAACTTCCTCTCCAACGTCGAGATGACACTGGCCAAGACGGACCTGCGGATCGCCCGGCACTACGTCGACACCCTCGTCCCCGACGAGCTCAAGCACGTCTTCGCCACCATCGAGGAGGAGCACGCGCTCACCGTCGCCGAGGTCCTGAAGGTGACGGGCGGCCAGAAGCTGCTGGACTCCAACCCGGTGCTCCAGCAGACCTTCGCCATCCGCGACGCCTACCTGGACCCGATCTCCTACCTCCAGGTCGCCCTCCTCGCCCGTCAGCGCGCCGCCGCCGAGCGCGACGAGGACCCGGACCCGCTGCTCGCCCGGGCCCTGCTGCTCACGGTGAACGGCGTGGCGGCAGGCCTGCGCAACACCGGCTGACGCCTGCCCCGTGAACGACAAGTGCCCCCATCGGCAGGACCGATGGGGGCACTTCGTTTCACCGTGCTCAGTGCTGCTGGGCCTTGCGGCGACGCATCACCAGGACGGAACCGGCACCCGCGAGGGCGACGGCGACGGCGGCGATGATGCCGACGGGGACGCTGGAGCCCGTCTCGGCGAGGTCACCACCGGAGCCGCCGGTGGACGCGGACGGGGTCGCACCGGCCGAGGCCGAGTCCGTGGCGGACGGCGTGGCGCCGGGCGTCTCGGAGGTACCCGGAGTCCCGGGGGTCTCCGAGTCGGTCGGGGTGGCCGACGGGGACTCCGTGCCGGGCGTCTCGGACGTGCCCGGGGTCTCGGTGCCCGGGGTCTCGGCGGGGCAGTCGGTCTTGAAGACCTTGTGCTTGGCCGCGCCCTTCTCGCCCTCCCAGTTCCAGAACAGCTTGTACTGGCCGTTCGGGAGGGTCATGTCCTCGGTGCGCTCGTGACCGTCGGCGTCGAGCGTGATGAGACCGGACTTGACCGTGGTGCCCTTGTCCTGGTCGTTGTTCGCCCAGGCCTTGATCTTCCAGGTCACCTTCTGACCGGCGTCGAAGCCGAAGGCGTCGAGGTAGAAGACGCAGACCTTGGGCTCGTTCTTACGGAGCTCCTCGCCGGTCTTGGCGTCGTGGATCTTCACCGTGCCGTTGTCGCCGTGCTTGCCTTGGGCGGAAGCCGCCGGAGCCAGGACGAGAGAGCCCGCCACGGCGGCGACCAGCGCGCCTGCGGGAATGAGGGATCGTCGCATGTGCAGTCGTCCATCTGGGATGAGGGATGCCGTGGGGGGCAGCGGAGGCAGCTTAGCGGCACATTTAAGCCACCTTTAACCCGTGACCCGATAACAATCAGAGAGCGAAGAACGCCCCCACCAGCAACACGCCACCCGCGCCCGCCATCGACCACGCCGTCCGCGTCAGCCGAAGACCGCCGCCTATCAGCGGTGCCGCCAACAGCAGCGCCCCGCCCAGCGGCAGCCAGGCGTGCAGACCGCCGCCCCACCCCGCGCGCACCGCCTCGCTGGTCCCCGGCTTCACCACCACGGGCAGCGTCTGCCCCTTCTCGGCCGCGACCGAGCGGGCGATGGTCAAGGTGGCATGCGGCGACGGCGGACCGTCCGGAACATAACGGCCGCTGCACGTCTCGTCGTTGCAGCCGGTCACCGTCAACGTGCCGTGCTCACGGCCCTTCGGGAGCAGGACGTGCTGCGCGCTGCCCCACGACGACCAGGCTCCGGCGACGAGGAGCAGCAGGGCGACCAGGGCCATGGCGGCGTTACGGGCGTGCATCATGACCCGCGATCGTACAGTCGTACCGCCACGAGGCAACGGTCAGGAGTTGTACGCCGACTGCGCGCGCTCCAGACCCTCCGCCACCAGGCACTCGACGGAGTCCGCCGCCCGGTCCACGAAATAGTCGAGCTCCTTGCGCTCCGACGACGCGAAATCCTTCAGAACGAAGTCCGCGACCTGCATCCGCCCCGGCGGACGCCCGATACCGAACCGCACCCGGTGGTAGTCCGCGCCCATCGCCTTCGTCATCGACTTCAGACCGTTGTGGCCGTTGTCACCACCACCGACCTTCAGTCGCAGTACGCCGTAATCGATGTCCAGCTCGTCATGGATCGCCACGATGTGCGCCGTCGGCACCTTGTAGAAGTCGCGCAGCGACGTCACCGGGCCGCCCGACAGATTCATGTACGACATCGGCTTCGCGAGGATCACCCGCCGGTTGGCCGGCCCCGGAGGGCCCATCCGGCCCTCGACCACCTGTGCCTGCGCCTTCTGCGCCCGCTTGAACTTCCCGCCGATGCGCTCGGCGAGCAGGTCCACCACCATGAAGCCCACGTTGTGGCGGTTCGCGGCGTATTCAGGGCCCGGATTGCCGAGACCGACGATCAGCCAGGGGGCGTTCGCGTCGTCCGTCATCGTGGGGCGTCTCCTCGTCTGCGTACTACTGGGCGGGGAACAAAGGAACAGTGCGGCAGGGGCACAGAGGAACGGGGTGGCGGGCCGCAGCCCACCACCCCGTCCGCGTCAAGCAGAGCCTACGGCTCAGGCCTCGGCGCCCTCGGCGCCCTCGGCGGCCTCGCCCTCACCCTCGGCGGCCGGCTCCTCGGCCTGCGCGGCCAGGACCTGCAGGACGACGGCGTCGGCGTCGGTCACCAGGGTCGAGCCCTTCGGCAGCGCGATGTCCTTGGCGAGGATGGAGGCACCGGCCTCCAGGCCCTCGACGGAGACCGTGACGGCCTCGGGGATGTGGGTGGCCTCGGCCTCGACGGAGAGCGTGTTCAGCACGTGCTCCAGCAGGTTGCCACCGGCGGCCAGCTCGCCCTCGGCCTGGACCGGGATCTCGACCGTGACCTTCTCGCCACGCTTGACGAGGAGCAGGTCGACGTGGACCAGGAAGCCCTTGATGGCGTCACGCTGGACGGCCTTCGGGATCGCCAGCTCGCTCTTGCCGTCGACGTCCAGGGCCAGCAGGACGTTCGGGGTACGCAGCGCGAGCAGCAGCTCGTGGCCCGGAAGGGTCACGTGGACCGGCTCGGTGCCGTGACCGTAGAGAACGCCGGGAACCTTGTTCTCGCGGCGGACGGCGCGGGCGGCGCCCTTGCCGAACTCGGTACGAACCTCGGCGGAGATCTTCACCTCGGACATATGCACTCCTCGTAAGCAGAAACGGAACAGTGTGGCTACCCGGCCACGACTGGCCTGCTACGAAGAGCGCGTCGATAACGGACCGCCGCACCTCACCGGTACGGCCTCCCTCGCCGAGCAACTACGGCAGTCTACTCGCCCCCCGCCGCCGCACCCAATTGGATCACCCGGGCCACCCGTCGACGCCGCGGCGGGCACGAGAAAGGCCCGCCTCCCGGAAGGGAAGCGGGCCTCGCTCAGGGTCTGCGAGCCGCTCAGTGCTCCTCGAAGAGGCTCGTCACCGAACCGTCCTCGAACACCTCACGCACCGCACGCGCGATCGTCGGCGCGATCGACAGAACCGTGATCTTGTCGAGCTCCAGCGAACCCGGCACCGGCAGCGTGTCCGTGAACACGAACTCGCTCACCTTCGAGTTCTTCAGACGATCGGCGGCCGGCCCCGAAAGAATGCCGTGCGTCGCCGTCACGATGACGTCCTCCGCACCGTGCGCGAACAGCGCGTCCGCCGCGGCGCAGATCGTGCCACCCGTGTCCACCATGTCGTCGACCAGGACACAGACCCGGCCCTTCACGTCACCGACGACCTCGTGGACCGTCACCTGGTTGGCGACGTCCTTGTCACGACGCTTGTGCACGATCGCCAGCGGCGCGTCCAGACGGTCGCACCAGCGGTCCGCGACCCGCACACGACCCGCGTCCGGAGACACGATCGTCAGCTTCGTGCGGTCGACCTTGCTGCCCACGTAGTCCGCCAGGACCGGAAGGGCCGACAGGTGGTCCACCGGACCGTCGAAGAAGCCCTGGATCTGGTCCGTGTGCAGGTCGACCGTGAGAATACGGTCCGCACCCGACGTCTTCAGCAGATCCGCGACCAGACGGGCCGAGATCGGCTCACGGCCACGGTGCTTCTTGTCCTGACGGGCATAGCCGTACGACGGGATGATCACGGTGATGCTCCGGGCGGAGGCCCGCTTCAGAGCATCGATCATGATCAGCTGCTCCATGATCCACTTGTTGATCGGAGCCGTGTGGCTCTGGATCAGGAAGCAATCCGCGCCACGAGCCGACTCCTGGAAACGGACGTAGATCTCACCGTTCGCGAAGTCGAAAGCCTTGGTCGGCACGAGACCGACACCCAGCTGGTGCGCGACCTCCTCGGCCAGCTCGGGGTGGGCGCGGCCGGAGAAGAGCATCAGCTTCTTCTCGCCGGTCGTCTTGATCCCGGTCACAGCACTGTCTCCTCAGACGTGTCCTCTGGTCGCGACCACAGCGCTCCCGTGCGCGTGTGCGAGCCAGCCGAATTTATGTGCACGTATCACGGTACGCCGAGTTCGACGTACCCGTTTCCGGTCAGCTTTCGCCGGCGGGCTCCTCCACAGCCGCCTGAGCAGCCTGCGCGGCAGCGCTACCAGGCCGCTTCCGCGCCACCCAACCCTCGATATTCCGCTGCTGGCCACGGGCGACAGCGAGCGAACCGGCCGGTACGTCCTTCGTGATGACGGACCCCGCGGCGGTGTACGCACCGTCCCCGATCGTGATGGGTGCCACAAACATGTTGTCCGACCCGGTCCGGCAGTGCGACCCGATCGTCGTGTGGTGCTTCGCCTCACCGTCGTAGTTCACGAAGACGCTCGCCGCGCCGATGTTCGTGTACTCGCCGATCGTGGCGTCACCCACGTAGGAGAGGTGCGGGACCTTCGTACCCTCGCCGATCGTGGCGTTCTTCATCTCCACATACGTACCCGCCTTGGCCTTCAGGCCGAGGTTGGTGCCCGGACGGAGATACGCGAACGGCCCCACGGAGGCGCTCTCGCCGATCACGGCGGAGTCGGCGACCGTGTTGTCCACCCGGGCACCCTTGCCGACCGTCGTGTCCTTCAGGCGCGTGTTCGGGCCGACCTCGGCGTCCTCGCCGATGTGCGTCGCGCCCAGCAGCTGCGTACCCGGGTGGATGACGGCATCCGGCTCGAACGTCACCGTGACGTCCACGAACACGGAGGACGGGTCGACGACGGTCACACCGGCGGTCATCGCCCGCTCGAGGAGACGCCGGTTCAGGAGCGCACGCGCCTCGGCCAGCTGCACCCGGTTGTTGATCCCCAGGATCTCGCGGTGGTCACCGGCGACGGACGCGCCCACCCGGTGACCGGCCTCACGGAGGATCGACAGCACGTCGGTGAGGTACTCCTCGCCCTGGCTGTTGTCCGTCCGGACCTTGCCCAGCGCATCGGCGAGCAGCCGGCCGTCGAAGGCGAAGACACCGGAGTTGATCTCCATGATGGCGCGCTGCTCGTCGGTCGCGTCCTTGTGCTCGACGATCGCGGTCACGGCACCCGACGCGGCGTCACGGACGATGCGCCCGTAGCCGGTGGAGTCCGGAACCTCGGCGGTCAGCACGGTGACGGCGTTGCCGTCGGCGGCGTGGGTGGAGGCGAGGGCCTTGAGGGTCTCCCCGGACAGCAGCGGGGTGTCGCCGCACACGACGACGACGGTGCCCTCGGGGGCCTGACCCAGCTCCTCGAGACCCATGCGGACGGCGTGACCGGTGCCGTTCTGCTCGTGCTGGACGGCGGTGCGGGTACCGGCGTAGTGCGCGTCGAGGTGCGCGGTGACCTTCTCACGGGCGTGTCCGACGACCACGACGAGGTGCTCGGGCTCCAGCTCACGCGCGGCGGACACGACGTGCCCGACAAGGGAACGTCCGGCGATTTCGTGCAGGACCTTGGGGGTCTTCGACTTCATGCGGGTGCCCTCACCCGCTGCGAGGACGACGACGGCGGCCGGGCGGTTGGCGCTCACGGGAATGCCCTTCGGCTTCGGGTGGTGGACACCCGCAGGATACCGGGGGGTTCTGGAGCGGAAATGAGTGCGGGTCCCGACGCTGGAGGCCGGAACCCGAAACCTGGAGCTCCCCCGCCAGGACTCGAACCCGGACATAAGGCACCAAAAGCCTCAGTGCTGCCAATTACACCACAGGGGATAATATCCAACTAAACCGGACATTCGGTCAGGCCGTCGGATCGGCACCCAACACTATGCCGTACCAAGCCCCCTCCATGCGACGGTAGAGCTCCGCGCTCGATGACCGGCCGCCCTCCGTGCGCCCCGTGATGGGCGTCGCCGCCGTGTCCCGTGGACTTCGGAAAATGATTCGCCCCCGCCCGTACGCTGGAGGGCATGACCACAACGGGGGCACACCAGGACGCGACGGGCATGACGCCCGGTGGCCGGTGGTGGTGGGGAAGACGGCGCAGCGCGGTGCTCGACATCGGGCTGGCGGGGGTGTCCGCGCTGGAGTGCGGGCTGGAAGGGGTCGGCTTCGCCGACAAGGCGGGTCTGCCCGTGCCCGTGGGGGTGCTGTTCGGGCTGATGGTCGGCTCCGTGCTGCTCGTACGGCGGCGGTGGCCGATCGTCGTCGTTCTGGTCTCGATCGCCGTGACGCCCGCCGAGATGGGCTACCTGATGGGGATCGTCGGGCTGTACTCGCTCGCCGCCTCCGAGGTGCCCCGGCGGATCACGGCCGCTCTCGCCGGCATGTCGTCGGTCGCCGTCTTCATCGTGACGGTGGTGCGGGTACGGCAGGACGTGACCCAGGGCGATCCGGGCCAGCAGCCCAGTGACTGGTACGTGCCGGTCCTTGCGGTCTTCCTGACGCTGGGTCTCAACGCGCCCCCCGTTCTCTTCGGGCTCTATATAGGGGC
Organism: Streptomyces sp. NPDC012508; assembly: GCF_042902595.1. NCBI lineage: Bacteria > Bacillati > Actinomycetota > Actinomycetes > Kitasatosporales > Streptomycetaceae > Streptomyces > Streptomyces sp. NPDC012508. The sequence goes on along the minus strand of NZ_JBIBEO010000011.1, from coordinate 101,861 downwards.
GCGGCGGCGGCTCATGGAGAGCCTGCGGGAGCGCGCGGACAGTCTGGAGCAGGAGTTGTCGCTGCTCGCGGACCGGGCGGAGCAGCGGGCGCAGTGGGCGCGGCAGGAGGAGCGGACGCGGATCGCGCGGGAGATGCACGACGTGGTCGCGCATCGGGTGTCGTTGATGGTGGTGCACGCGGCGGCGTTGCAGGCGGTCGCGCTGAAGGATCCGCAGAAGGCGGTGAAGAACGCGGCGCTGGTGGGTGACATGGGCCGGCAGGCGCTGACGGAGTTGCGCGAGATGCTGGGCGTGCTGCGGGAGGACGCGGGTCCGGCCGTGGGTGCTTCCGTGGCTCCGGTCCCGTTGGCCGCGGTGGGGCGGGCTGCGGCCGCGGCGGCCGAGGCGGCTTCGGAGGACGGGCCGTGTCTGGACGCTCTGGAGGATCTGGTCGAGCAGTCCCGTCAGGCGGGTGCGGTGGTCGAACTGACGGTGCTCGGTGAGGCGCGGGCGTATGCGGCGGAGCTCGAGCGGACCGCGTACCGGGTGGTCCAGGAGGCGCTGACCAATGTGCACAAGCACGCGGCGGGCGCCAAGGTCGTCGTCCGGCTCGCGCATCGCGAGGCGGAGGTCGCCATGCAGGTGGAGAACGGCCCCTCGGACGCGGAGGCGGCGGACGCGCATCTTCCGAGCGGCGGGAACGGTCTGGTGGGCATGCGTGAGCGGGTGACGCGGCTGGGTGGTGTGTTCGTGTCGGGGCCGACGGACGGGGGCGGGTTCCGGGTGTCGGCGGTGCTGCCGGTGGGGGAGCGGGCCGCGTCGTAGGCCGGCCGGGAGGTTGGATCCGATGTCCGGGATCCGATCCTCGATCCGGCGGCTACCCCGTCACCAGCCGCCCCGGCTGTACCCCCGTGATCAGCGTCGCCAGTGCCGTGTCGATGTCCTGGCCCAGGAACCAGTCGCCCGTGTGGTCCAGGCTGTAGACGCGGCCGTCCAGGTCGATGGCGAGGACCGCCTGGTGTTCGACCTCTTCTCCCAGGGGGGAGATCTCCGTGTCCAGCGCGCGTCCGAGGTCCGCCAGGGTGCGGGCCAGGTGCAGGCCGGCGAGCGGGTCGAAGCGGAGGGTCGCGGGGGCGATCTGGCGGCCCGCGCCCGGCGCGGTGACGCGCAGGCCGCCGAATTCGGCCCACGCCTCCACGGCCGCGGGGAAGACGCTGTGCCGGTGGCCGGCCGGTGAGACGTGTGCGCGCAGGGCGTCGGCCCACTGTTCGGCGAGCTTGATGTCCCAGCGGCCCGGCTGCCACCCCGCCTCGCGGAGGGCGGCGTCGACGTTGACCGGGAACCGGGTGGTGCTCAGGTGGTCGGGCATGAAGGTGCGGTCAGCCGTTCTCGACAGTCGAGGTGGGGTCCACGGTGCGTACACCGAAGTGCGCGAGCATCGCCGTACAGGAACGGCAGGGTGCGGCGTAGCTGCCGTGCAGCGGGTCGCCGTCCTCGCGGATGCGCCGTGCGGTCAGTTTGGCGTGTTTGAGCGAGCGGCGTGCCTCGCTGTGGGTGAGTGCCTTGCGCTGGGCGCGCTTGGAGCGGCTCGCGTCGGTGGCGGTGAGGTGGCGGGAGAGCAGGATCGCCTCGGGGCAGCGTCCGGTGAAGCGTTCGCGCTGGCCGCTGCTGAGGGTGTCCAGAAAGTCCTGAACGAGTGGGTGCAGGGTGGGCGGTCGGTCTCCGCGGCCCGCAGTGCAGGTGAGTGTTTCGCCACGTACGGAGAGCGCGGCGCCGACGGTGGGGAGGATGCCGTCGCGGCGGAAGCGCAGTAACGGGGCGCGGGTGGGCTCGGTGCTGCTCCAGTTGAGGCGTGGGTCACCCTGCGTGGGCGTCGGTGCTGCGTACATGGTGCGTGTCTTCCCCTCCTGCAATCCCCCGAGTTGCGGGAACAGACTGCCAAATGGGACGCCTCATGTGGAAGCGGGGTACACAAACGGGGTGTCGGTGTGTCGGAACTATCGCCGGTGCGTCATCCGCTCGTGACAGTTGGTCACGGACCGTGGCGGTGGACGCATCGGGCCGGGTGGCAGGCTTGTGGCAGCGCATAGGCTGTGCGGAATCAGCCAGCAGCCAGCGCAGGGGGCAACCGCCATGACGACAGGTCGGCTCGGGAAAGCCGCACCGCCGAACGCGGCTTACGCCGGGCAGGTCGTGCACTTCCCGGACCCGGTCCGCGCCTCCCGGCACCCCAGAGGGGTGCGGGTGGACGAACACGGCTATCCGGACTTCTCGCCGTACGCCCGGGCGGCGGCGGAGATCGCCGACCCGCCCGAGGGCTTCGGCGTCGACGAGTTGCGGCTGACGGACTACGTGTCGGCGAACGCGGCGCTCGCCGCGACGGGGCACGAGCTGTGGGACACGATCCCCTCGGTCGCGACGCCGCACGGCTGGACCTGGCACCACGTGGCGGGCGGCCGGCGGATGGAGCTGGTCCCGGTCGAGGTGAAGGCGTTGCTGCGTCACCACGGCGGGGTCGCGACGGCCGCCGTCGATCACGGCAAGCGGGGCACGCGCCCGCTGCAGGAGACCCGGCCGGCCCACTTCGGGGTGCCGAAGGGGCTGGTGTCGGTGACCGAGCAGCAACTGCTCGGGGTGGAGGAGGACCTCGGATACCGCCTGCCGGGCGCGTACCGCTCCTTCCTCAAGGCGGCGGGCGGTTGCGCGCCGGTGGGCGCGGCGCTGGACGCGGAGCTGGGTCTGCTGGTGGACCAGCCGTTCTTCACGGTGCGCGACGAGGCGGGGGTCAACGACCTCGTCTACGCCAACAAGTGTCTGCGTGACCATCTGACCAAGGACTACCTGGGCGTCGGTTTCGTCCAGGGCGGGATCCTGGCGGTGAAGGTGAAGGGCGACCGGATCGGGACGGTGTGGTTCTGCGCGTACGACGACGCGCGGGACTCCCATGACACGGCCGGGTGGAGTGTGGGTGAGCGCGTGGAGCAACTGTTGCTCCCGTGCGGTGAGGACTTCGACGCGTTCCTCCAGCGGCTGGCCGGCAACCCGCCGGAGTTGGAGACGGTGGCGAACCTGATGGTGGACGGCGGCTTCGCGCGCGCTGTGCCCGTGGTCCCGGTGGGGGAGTGAACTGGCTGTGGTGACGTTCGCGCAGGCGCAGGAGCGCGCCGAGGAATGGATCAACGGTGATGTGCCGGCGTATCAGCACCGGGAGGTGCGGGTACGGGAGTTCGGGCTCGGCTTCGTCGTGTGGGCGGAGGACCGTGAGGGCGGCCCGATCTCGGACGGCGGCCGGCAGCGTCTGGTGATCGCCCGGGACAGCGGCGAGGCGACGTTGTGGCCCGGGCTGCCGGTGGGCGAGGTGATCCGGCGGTACGAGGAGGAGTACGGAGCCGTTGCCGACGAGGCGGGCTCGGGCGCGACGGCGCCCGCGCCGCCGGAGCGGGTCGATCTGAACGCGACGTCGTTCCTGCTGACCCCGCCGGAGTGGCTGCAGGACGCGGCGGACAAGCTGGGGCTGCCGCCGAAGGGGCCGAACGCGTCTCAGGCGGGCGGGAGTTCGTCGACGCCGGAGGCGACGGGTGACGGTTCGCCGTCCGCCGAGCCGGTGAACGTTCCGGCTCCCCGTCCGGCGCCCTCCGATGCGGCGCCTTCCGATGTGGTGCCTTCTGGTTCGGCGCCTTCCGGTTCGGTGTCTTCCGGTTCGGTGTCTTCGGGGGCGGTGCCTTCGGGTGCGGCCGCCGATTCCGTGGACGCGTCGGAGGGGCGGTCGGTCGACTACGAGCCGACGGCCTCGGACGGGGTTCCGGCGGAGGCGCCGTCGAGCAGCCCGTGGGCGGACGCCAACGCGAGTTCGGGCGGCGCGGACGGTTCCGTGCCGCTCCCCGCGACGGTCTTCGCGCCGCCGCTGTCGGGCGCGGACGACGAGGACACGCCGCTCCCGGTGGTGGGTGCGGACGCTCCGACGGCCCTGATGTCGGGCGGCAGCGCGCTTCCTCCGACGGCGATCGCCCGGGCCCTCGACCCGAACGCCCCGGCGCCGGCCGGCGCCGGCGACCCGTTCGCGTCCCGCGGCCCGGCGTCCATGGGCGGTCAGGGTGGTACGGGTGCGCCTTCGGCCCCGGGTGGTGGCGGCTCGATCGGTGGCCCCGCCGCGCCGTCGGCGCCAGGAGCCCCCGGTGCCCCTGGCATGCCCGGCGCGTCCGTGCCGGCCGGTGGTCCCGCCGTTGCCCCGCCGCCCGGCGCTCCCGGCACCCCGGGTGCTCCCGGTGCCACGCCTCCGCCGGGTGTCCCCGGCGCGCCCACGCCTCCTCCCGCGCCTCGGGCTCCCGGGGCCGGGGACATCGCGGACGCCGCGACCAGCAAGGCCGCGCTGCCTCCGCGTGCCACGCGCGGGGGTGGGGGGAATCCTCCTCCGCCGCCGCAGGCGCCGGGGGCTCCCGGTGTGCCCGCCGGGGGTTACGTACCGACGCAGATGGTGTCGCAGCTCGGGCCCGACGGGCCCCAGCCGCCCGGGCCTCCCTCTCCGCCGACGCCTCCGCAGCCCGTGCACCACGCCGCGACCATGCTGGCGCACCCGAGTCAGGGCGGGCCCGGCGGTCCGCCGCCTCCGCCCGCGCCGCCGGGTGCGCCCGGCGGATCCGACGGTGCGGGTGTCGCGCACGCGGCGACGATGCTGGCTCACCCCGGACCGGGCGGCATCGCGCCGCCCGGCCCTCCCGGCGCGCCCGGCGCCCCGCCCGGGCCCCCCGGTGCTCCGGGTGCTCCCGGTGGTCCGGGGACGCCGCCCGGTGGGGTGCACCACGCGGCGACGATGCTGGCGCAGCCCGGTCCGGGTGGACCGCCGGCTCCGCCGATGCCGCCGCCGTCGGTGCCCGGCGCCCCGCCGGCGTACGGGTACCCGCAGCAGCCCACCGGTCAGCCGACCGTCGGCCCCGGCTACCAGGCCGTGCTGCGCTACCGCGCGCCCGACGGTTCCGAGGCGCAGATCATCCGGCGGTCCGCCCCCGGCACCCCGCACCCGGAGTGGCAGATCCTGCACGAGCTGCGCGCCATGAACGTGCCGCCGCAGCAGGTGCTCGAACTGCACACGGAGTTGGAGTCCTGCGAGCTGCCGGGCGGTTACTGCGCGCGGATGATCCGGGAGACCTGGCCGCAGGCCCGGATCACCAACATCGCGCCGTACGGCAAGGATCATGCGGGCCGTCAGCAGGGCATGCGTCAACTCCTGACCCATCAGGGCGAGTTGCACCAGGTTGCGGACGGCCCCGCGCGCCCGGCGCCGGTGCGTGCCCCGCTGCCGCAGGTGCAGCCGGCTCCGCCGATTCCCCCGGACGGGATCGCGCAGGAGATGGCGGGCGCCTTCGGGCCCGGTATCTGCCGGTTCGACCAGCGGGCCGTGTCCCGGCAGGGTGTGCCGGAGGTCGTCGCGCTGACCCTCGTATGGGCGGGTCTGCCGGCCGATTTCGGTCCGTTCTTCTGGGCGCAGCCGGCACAGCCGGTGGTGCCGACACTGGCCGAGCTCGCGGCGCAGCGTCAGATCCAGCCCGCGTCGGACGCGGGCTCGTACCTGGTGATCGGCTCGGACTTCGGGCGGGCGCTCTGCGTTCAGTACGGGACCGCGCACATCGTCGCCGTACCGGTCGAGGCCGGTCCGGGCGGTGCGCCGGTGGCGCCGCAGTTCGTGAACAGCGGGCTGCCGGAGTTCGCCCGTTCGATGGCGCTGCTGGGGCGCATGTGGCGACTGCGCTTCGGGCTCAACCCGGAGCAGGCGGGGCGCTGGACGGTCGACTTCCAGGCGCAGCTGGCGATGCTGGACCCGGCGGCGCTGGCGTCGCCGGAGAATTGGTGGTCGGTGCTCCTGGAGCAGATGTGGGACGGCCTGCTGTAGACCACGCGTGACCGAAGGCGCCCGACGTGCACGACACGTCGGGCGCCTTTTGTCGTGTCCGATGACGCATCCTGGCATTTGAGCCATTACGGAAGGAGCGTCAGAAATGGGTTTCGCCGTGGTCGCGCGAGGGCGCGGATACCGCCCCCGGCAGGTCGACCGTCACCTCGCCGCGCTCTCCGGCGAACGCGACGCCGGATGGGAGCGGGCGGCCCGGCTGACGGTCCTCGCCAGGGAGATGGAGGAGGAGGCGGCCCGGCTGCGGGCGGAGATCGAGGCGCTGGAACCGCAGCGGTACGAGTCGCTCGGCGAGCGGGCGCGGAAGATCCTGGAGCTCGCGGAGGCCGAGGACGAGAGTCTCGTACGTGCGGCGGAGGCCGAGGCGCAGTCCCTCGCGGAGACGGCGGAGGAGGCGGCGCGTACGGCGACGGAGGCGGCCCGCGCGTACGCGGACGCGCTGCTGGCGGAGGCGGAGACCGCGGCAACCGAGACCCTGGAGACGGCGCGCGCGGAGGCCGAGGCGTTGCGTTCCGCCGCGCGCGAGGAGGCGGCGGGGCGCCGGGCCGCGGCGCGGGTGGTGGTCGACGACAGGGCCCGCAGGGCGGCGGCGCTGCTGGAGGCCCAGCGCGTGGAGCAGGCGGCGGCGCGGGAGGAGGCCGAGCGGACGGCGGCGTCCCGGGCGGCCGAACTGGACGCCCACCACGAGGAGCTCGTCGCGGCCGCGCGGTCGGAGGTCGCGGAGGCCGAACGCGCGCTGGCGCGTACGGAGGAGGAGGCCCGGCACGGCCAGGAGGACGCGGAGGCGGAGGCGGCGGAGCTCCTGGCGGAGGCGCGGTCCCGGCAGGAGCGCGTCGAGCGCGAGACGGAGCGCGTGCTGCGGGAGCACGAGGAGGCGCGTGAGGAGATCCACGCCCACATGGAGCACATCCGCGCCGCGCTCGCCTCGCTCACGGGCCGCGGGGCCGACGAGGCGGGCGGTACGGCCGAGGGCGGCGGCGGGGAGGCAGAGGAGGAGGACGACGGGGAAGCGGAGGGGAAAGAGGACGGGGATCAGGCCGACTGACCCCGGTCCTGGTGCTCCGTCAGGACCGGGAAGCGGCGCGGGGCCAGGGTGAGCAGGACCAGCAGCGCGAGGGCGGCGGCGCCCGCCGCGCCGAGGTAGACGTAGTCGACGGCCGCGTCGACCGCGCGGCGGAGGGTGTCGTCGGCGTGGCCCAGGGCGTACGCGAGGCTGTCCACGTCGGTGCCGGTGCCCAGGCGGGAGGCGAGGACGCCGTTGGCGATCGCGCCGAAGAGGGCCGCGCCGACGCTCTGGCCGACCTGGCGGCAGAAGAGGACGGACGCGGTGGTCGTGCCGCGCTCCTCGTACGGGACGGTCGACTGGACGCCGACGATCAGCGGGAGCTGGAAGAGGCCGAGAGCGCCGCCGAGGAGAAGCATCAGCAGGGCGGGCTGCCAGGGTTCACCGGGGAAGGGGAGGAAGGGGAAGGCGAGCAGCACCAGCAGGGCGAGGGTGATGCCGATGACGGCGGTCTGGCGGAAGCCGATGCGGTTGTAGACGCGGTTGGAGAGGGCGGCGGTGACGGGCCAGCTGAGGGTCATCGCGGAGAGCACGAAGCCGGCGGCTATCGGGCCGAGGCCGAGCACGGACTGGGCGTAGGTGGGCAGGAAGACCGTCGGGGCGACCATCAGCAGGCCGAGCGCGCCCAGAGCCAGGTTCACCGCGGAGATGGTGCGGCGTCGCCAGATCCAGCCGGGGATGATCGGGTCGGCGGCCCGGCGTTCGACGAGGACGGTGACTCCGGCGAGGGCGAGCGCCCCCGCGAAGAGGCCGAGGGAGGGCGCGGAGAGCCAGGGCCAGGCGACGCCGCCCTGGACGAGAGCGGTGAGCAGGAGGGACCCGGTCGCGAAGATGGTGACCGCGCCCGCCCAGTCGACCGACACCTTCCGTACGGCGGGCACCTTCCGTACGACCGGCACCTTCCGTACGGCATGCGCCTTCCGGTACCACCGCGCCTTGCGCGGCGCCGCCGCGTCCCCGGGCACAGCCGCCCTCGCGTCCCCGCCCGCCGCCCGCGGATCCACCTGCCCGTCCGCCGGCGCCGCCGAATCCGCCGCCGCCGAATCCGCCGCCGCCTCGACCGACTTCCGTTCCGGCTCGACCAGGTACCGGCCGACGAGCCACAGCGCCACCAGGCCGACCGGGAGGTTGATCAGGAAGATCCAGCGCCAGTCCGCGTATCCGGCGAGGAGGCCCCCGGCCGCCGGGCCGGCGACCGAGGCCGTCGCCCAGACGGAGGAGAGCTTCGCCTGGATCTTGGGGCGCTCCTTCAACGGGTAGAGGTCCGCCGCGATCGTCTGGATCGTGCCCTGGAGCGCGCCGCCGCCGAGGCCCTGCACGATGCGGAAGGCGATGAGCGAGCCCATGCTCCAGGCCATGGCGCACAGCAGTGAGCCGATGAGGAAGAGGATCGTTCCCGCGATCAGGACCGGCTTGCGGCCGAAGGTGTCGCAGAGCTTCCCGTACACCGGCAGGGTGACCGTGACGGCGAGCAGATAGCCGGAGAACAGCCAGGAGAAGACGGACAGACCGCCGAGGTCGCCGACGATCTGCGGTACGGCGGTGGAGACGACCGTGCCGTCGAGCGCGGCGAGGGCCATGCCGAGCATCAGCGCCGCGACGACCGGCCCGCGCCCGCGCGGAGTCGTCGCCGTTGCTGCGGCCTGCCGCGTCGTCGTCCGTGACACTCCGGCCCTCCATCCGATGGGTCGTACATCTAATTCCGTCGGCCTAGCCTCCCACTCGAACCGTGGGCGGAGAACCCCTAGGGGTCCCTCCCCCATAGAGGGCAGGGGCCGTTCGTCCCGGCGGAGGAGGAGAACGGGCCTCTTCGTCTTTAGCTTGTTCTTACGGATAACCCCAGGGCGAAGAGTGCGCCCAGCACCAGTGATCCTCCGCCCTCCTTCTCGCAGACTCGGACACGAGTCGGATCCGTCCCAGACATAGGAGACATACCGTGACTTCGGCTGTGACCATTCCCCAGCACGGGGAGACCGGGGGGAGGACGGCTGTGGTCGCGCAGGCGCGGCAGGTCGTCAAGGCGTACGGAACCGGCGAGACCCGGGTCGTCGCGCTCGACCATGTCGACGTGGACATCGCCCGTGGGCAGTTCACCGCGATCATGGGCCCCTCGGGCTCCGGCAAGTCGACGCTGATGCACTGCCTCGCCGGGCTCGACACCGTCACCAGCGGCCAGATCTTCCTGGACGACACCGAGATCACCGGGCTGAAGGACAAGCGGCTGACGCAGCTGCGGCGCGACCGGATCGGTTTCATCTTCCAGGCGTTCAACCTGCTGCCGACCCTCAACGCGCTCGAGAACATCACGCTGCCGATGGACATCGCGGGCCGCAAGCCCGACAAGCAGTGGCTCGACCGGGTCGTGTCGACCGTCGGTCTCGCCGACCGTCTCGGGCACCGGCCCACGCAGCTCTCCGGCGGTCAGCAGCAGCGTGTCGCCGTGGCCCGCGCGCTGGCCGCCCGGCCGGAGATCATCTTCGGTGACGAGCCGACCGGAAACCTCGACTCCCGTGCCGGCGCCGAAGTCCTCGGGTTCCTGCGGCAGTCCGTGGACGAGCTCGGCCAGACCATCGTGATGGTCACCCACGACCCGGTCGCGGCCAGCTATGCCGACCGTGTGCTCTACCTCGCGGACGGCCGGATCGTCGACGAGATGTTCCGGCCCACAGCCGACGCCGTCCTCGACCGCATGAAGGACTTCGACGCCCGTGGACGGACGTCATGACCGTCCTCAAGTCCTCCCTGCGCAACTTCTTCGCGCACAAGGGCCGGATGGCGCTCTCCGCCGTCGCCGTCCTGCTCTCCGTGGCGTTCGTGAGCGGCACTCTGGTGTTCACGGACACCATGAACACCACCTTCGACAAGCTCTTCGCCTCGACCGCCTCGGACGTCACGCTGAGCCCCAAGGACGCGGCGGTCGACGACGAGACCCCGCAGTCCGGCCGGCCCGAGACCCTGCCGGCCTCCCTCGTGGAGCAGGTCCGCAAGGCGGAGGGCGTCAAGGCCGCCCAGGGCTCGGTCATCTCCCTGAGCGTGACCGTCGTCGACTCCCGTGACAAGAACGTCGGACCCACCAGCGGCGCCCCGACGATCGCCGCCAACTGGAGCGCCAACGAGCTGCGTTCGGTGGACGTCGCCTCCGGCCATGAGCCGCGCGGCCCCACCGACGTGATGGTCGACGCCGGCACCGCCGAGAAGCACAAGCTGAAGATCGGCGACGAGCTGCGCACCATCGCCGTCACCGGCGACTTCACGGCGAAGATCTCCGGCATCGTCGAGTTCAAGGTCACCAACCCCGGTGCCACCGTCGTCTACTTCGACACCGCCACCGCGCAGCGTGAACTCCTCGGCAAGGAAGGTCTGTTCACCCAGATCACGGCCGACGCCGCGCCCGGGGTCAGCGACGAGAAGCTGAAGAGCAACATCGTCGCCGCGGTCGGCGGCGACTACACGCTCCAGACGGCGGCCGAGGTCGCCGACGCGGGCCGCGAGGACGTCGCCGGGTTCCTCGACGTCATGAAGTACGCGATGCTCGGCTTCGCCGGGATCGCCTTCCTCGTCGGCATCTTCCTCATCGTCAACACCTTCTCGATGCTGGTCGCCCAGCGCACCCGCGAGATCGGCCTCATGCGGGCCATCGGCTCCAGCCGCAAGCAGGTGAACCGTTCCGTCCTCGTCGAGGCGGTCCTCCTCGGTGTCGTGGGTTCGATCGCCGGTGTCGCGGCCGGCGTCGGACTCGCCGTCGGCCTGATGGAGCTCATGTCCTCCATGGGCATGGAGCTGTCCACCGAGGACCTGACCGTGAAGTGGACGACGCCCGCCGTCGGTCTCCTCCTCGGCATCGTCGTCACCGTCCTCGCCGCGTACATCCCGGCCCGCCGGGCCGGCAAGGTCTCCCCGATGGCCGCCCTGCGCGACGCCGGCACCCCGGCCGACGGCAAGGCCGGCCTCGTGCGGGGCGCGGTCGGCCTGCTCCTCACGCTCGGCGGCGCCGCCGCGCTGTGGACCGCGACCCAGGCCGAGAAGGCCTCGGCCGGCTCCCTCTGGCTCGGCCTCGGCATCGTCCTCTCCCTCATCGGCTTCATCGTCGTCGGACCGCTGCTCGCGGGCGGTGTCGTCCGGGCCCTGGGCGTCGTCGTCCTGCGGGTCTTCGGCCCGGTCGGACGGATGGCCGAGCGCAACGCGCTGCGCAACCCGCGCCGTACGGGAGCGACCGGCGCCGCGCTGATGATCGGGCTCGCGCTGGTGGCCTGTCTGTCGGTGGTCGGCTCGTCGATGGTGGCCTCGGCGACGGAGGAGCTGGACCGTTCGGTCGGCGCGGACTTCATCGTGCAGTCCGCCAACGGTCAGCCGATCATGCCGCAGGCCCAGGCCGCTCTGGAGAAGACGCCCGGCCTCGACCACGTGACCGAGTACACCTGGGTCGAGGCGACGATCACCGACCCGGCCGGCAAGCCGGTGGACAAGGGCCTCGTCGCGGCGGAGCCGTCGTACGCGGAGGATCTGCGGCGCGACACGACGGCGGGCGAGCTGGCCGCCGCGTACGGGGCGGACGCGATGTCGGTGGGCAGCGACTACGCCACGGAGCACGGCGTGAAGGTCGGCGACGAGCTGACCGTCGCCTTCAAGGGCGGCGACACCGCGAAGCTGAAGGTCGCGGCGATCACGTCGGACGAGAACAACGTCGACAAGGGCGTGATGTACACGAACATCACCACCATGGAGCGGTTCCTGCCCGCCGACAAGCAGCCGCAGAGCATGATCATGTTCGCGACGGCCGAGGACGGCAAGGAGACGGAGGCGTACGCGGCCCTCAAGGACTCGCTCGCCGCCTACCCGCAGTACAAGGTGCAGAACCAGGCCGACTACAAGCAGGACCTGAAGGACCAGGTCGGCCAGCTGCTCAACATCGTGTACGGCCTGCTGGCGCTGGCGATCATCGTGGCGGTGCTCGGTGTGGTGAACACGCTCGCGCTGTCGGTGGTCGAGCGGACGCGGGAGATCGGCCTGATGCGGGCGATCGGCCTCTCGCGCCGCCAGCTGCGCCGCATGATCCGCCTGGAGTCGGTGGTCATCGCCCTCTTCGGCGCGCTGCTCGGTCTCGCCCTGGGCATGGGCTGGGGCACGGCGGCCCAGAAGCTGCTGGCCCTGGAGGGCCTCGGGGTCCTGGAGATCCCGTGGCCGACGATCCTGACGGTCTTCGTCGGCTCGGCGTTCGTGGGCCTGTTCGCGGCGCTGGTCCCGGCGTTCAGGGCCGGCCGGATGAACGTCCTGAACGCGATCGCGACCGAGTAGCTCCCAGGGGGTTACGGGGGTGCCCCCACGGGCTGTACGGCCCCGGTGGACCGGTCTCCGGTCCACCGGGGCCGTCCCGTGTCCGCCGGGCTGGGACCGGCGCGTCGTGGAGCTTTCGCAGGGCCGGGACCGGCTCGTCGTGGAGCGGGATGTGCTTGCCGGGGCCGTAGAGCCTGCCGCGGCGCCACCCGATCCACCCGCTCTCACTCCTCAGGGTGAAGGCCGTCCCCCGCGCCCGTGCCCCGCCCACGTCGTAGGCTGGTCTCACTCGGCCGCCGCGCCGGGACCCCCGGCCCGTTACACGTGTCGGGCTGTTCGCGTTGCCCGCCCCCGTAGTCGAACCCGGGATGGAAAGCTCCATGAGCCTGCACGGTCTGCTCGACCTCGTCGTCAAGGACGCGGCCCTCGCCGAAGCGGTCAAGGCCGCGTCCGACGGTCGCCGCACGCACGTGGACCTGGTCGGCCCGCCGGCCGCTCGGCCCTTCGCCGTCGCCGCGCTGGCCCGCGAGGCCGGCCGGACCGTCCTCGCGGTCACGGCGACCGGCCGGGAGGCCGAGGACCTGGCCGCCGCCCTGCGCAGCCTCCTCGACCCGGACACGGTCGTCGACTACCCGTCCTGGGAGACGCTCCCGCACGAGCGGCTCTCGCCCCGCTCCGACACCGTCGGCCGGCGCCTCGCCGTGCTGCGCCGCCTTGCCCACCCGTCCGCCGACGACCCGTCCGCCGGCCCGGTCTCCGTCGTCGTCGCGCCCGTACGGTCCGTGCTCCAGCCGCAGGTCAAGGGCCTCGGCGACCTGGAGCCCGTGGCCCTGCGCACCGGACAGACAGCGGATCTGAACGAGATCGTGGAGGGTCTCGCGGCCGCCGCCTACTCCCGGGTGGAGCTGGTCGAGAAGCGCGGCGAGTTCGCCGTCCGCGGCGGCATCCTGGACGTCTTCCCGCCGACCGAGGAGCACCCGCTCCGGATCGAGTTCTGGGGCGACGACGTCGAGGAGATCCGTTACTTCAAGGTCGCCGACCAGCGCTCCCTCGAGGTCGCCGAGCACGGCCTGTGGGCCCCGCCCTGCCGCGAGCTGCTCCTCACCGACGAGGTGAAGCGGCGCGCCGCCGCCCTCGCGGAGGAGCACCCGGAGCTGGGTGAGCTGCTCGGCAAGATCGCCGAGGGGATCGCCGTCGAGGGCATGGAGTCCCTCGCCCCGGTCCTGGTCGACGACATGGAGCTGCTCCTGGACGTCATGCCGAAGGGCTCGATGGCCGTCGTGTGCGACCCCGAGCGGGTCCGTACGCGCGCCGCCGACCTCGTCGCGACCTCGCAGGAGTTCCTCCAGGCGTCCTGGGCGGCGACCGCGGGTGGCGGCGAGGCGCCGATCGACGTCGGCGCGGCCTCCCTGTGGGGGATCGCGGACGTACGGGACCGGGCACGCGAGCTCGACATGATGTGGTGGTCGGTCTCCCCGTTCGCGGCGGACGAGACACTGGACGCGGACACGGTGAAGCTGGGCATGCACGCGCCCGAGTCCTACCGCGGCGACACCGCCCGGGCGCTCGCCGACACCAAGGGCTGGCTGGCCGAGGGCTGGCGCACGGTCTACGTCACCGAGGCGCACGGCCCCGCGACCCGCACGGTCGAGGTCCTCGGCGGCGAGGGGATCGCGGCCCGGCTGCACGCGGACCTGGCCGAGGTCACCCCGTCCGTCGTCCACGTGGCGACCGGATCCATCGACTACGGCTTCGTCGACCCGGCGCTCAAGCTCGCCGTCCTCACCGAGACCGACCTGTCCGGCCAGAAGGCGGCCGGCAAGGACGGCCAGCGGATGCCGGCCAAGCGCCGCAAGACGATCGATCCGCTGACCCTGGAGGTCGGCGACTACATCGTGCACGAGCAGCACGGCGTGGGCCGGTACATCGAGATGGTGCAGCGGACCGTGCAGGGCGCCACCCGCGAGTACCTCCTCGTGGAGTACGCCCCGGCCAAGCGCGGCCAGCCCGGCGACCGGCTCTACATCCCGACCGACCAGCTGGAGCAGGTCACCAAGTACGTCGGCGGCGAGGCGCCCACGCTGCACCGGCTCGGCGGCGCGGACTGGACGAAGACCAAGGCGCGCGCGAAGAAGGCCGTCAAGGAGATCGCCGCCGACCTGATCAAGCTGTACAGCGCCCGGATGGCGGCCCCCGGCCACGCCTTCGGCCCCGACACCCCCTGGCAGCGGGAGCTGGAGGACGCCTTCCCGTACGCGGAGACGCCCGACCAGCTGTCCACCATCGCCGAGGTGAAGGAGGACATGGAGAAGACGGTCCCGATGGACCGGCTGATCTGCGGTGACGTCGGCTACGGCAAGACGGAGATCGCGGTCCGCGCGGCGTTCAAGGCGGTCCAGGACGGCAAGCAGGTCGCGGTCCTGGTCCCCACCACGCTCCTCGTGCAGCAGCACTTCGGCACGTTCTCCGAGCGGTACTCGCAGTTCCCCGTCGTCACCCGCGCGCTCTCCCGCTTCCAGACGGACACCGAGTCGAAGGCGACGATGGAGGGCCTGAAGGACGGTTCCGTCGACATCGTCATCGGCACCCACCGCCTGTTCTCCTCGGAGACCAAGTTCAAGGACCTGGGCCTGGTCATCGTCGACGAGGAGCAGCGCTTCGGCGTCGAGCACAAGGAGCAGCTGAAGAAGCTCCGTGCCAACGTCGACGTCCTGACGATGTCGGCCACTCCCATCCCCCGTACGCTCGAAATGGCGGTCACCGGCATCCGTGAGATGTCGACGATCACCACCCCGCCGGAGGAGCGGCACCCGGTCCTCACGTTCGTGGGGCCGTACGAGGAGAAGCAGATCGGCGCGGCCATCCGCCGTGAACTCCTGCGCGAGGGCCAGGTCTTCTACATCCACAACCGGGTCGAGTCGATCGACCGGGCGGCGGCGCGGCTGCGCGACATCGTCCCGGAGGCCCGGATCGCGACCGCCCACGGCCAGATGTCGGAATCGGCGCTCGAGCAGGTCGTGGTCGACTTCTGGGAGAAGAAGTTCGACGTGCTGGTCTCGACGACGATCGTCGAGTCCGGCATCGACATCTCCAACGCCAACACGCTCATCGTGGAGCGCGGCGACAACTTCGGGTTGTCGCAGCTGCACCAGCTGCGCGGCCGTGTCGGCCGTGGGCGCGAGCGCGGGTACGCCTACTTCCTCTACCCGCCGGAGAAGCCGCTGACCGAGACCGCGCACGAGCGGCTCGCGACGATCGCCCAGCACACCGAGATGGGCGCGGGCATGTACGTGGCGATGAAGGACCTGGAGATCCGCGGCGCGGGCAATCTGCTCGGCGGCGAGCAGTCCGGCCACATCGCGGGCGTCGGCTTCGACCTGTACGTACGGATGGTCGGCGAGGCGGTCGCCGACTACCGCGCCTCCCTGGACGGCGGGGTCGAGGAGGAGCCGCCGCTGGAGGTCAAGATCGAGCTGCCGGTCGACGCGCACGTCCCGCACGACTACGCGCCGGGCGAGCGGCTGCGCCTCCAGGCGTACCGCGCGATCGCCTCCGCCAACACGGAGGAGGACATCAAGGCCGTACGGGAGGAGCTCACCGACCGCTACGGCAAGCTGCCCGAGCCGGTGGAGAACCTGCTCCTGGTCGCCGGGCTGCGGATGCTGGCGCGCGCGTGCGGCGTCGGCGAGATCGTGCTCCAGGGCCCGAACATCCGCTTCGCGCCGGTGGAGTTGCGGGAGTCGCAGGAGCTGCGGCTGAAGCGCCTCTACCCGCGGACGGTCATCAAGCCGGCCGTCCACCAGATCCTGGTGCCGCGCCCGACGAGCGGGAAGATCGGCGGGAAGCCGGTGGTGGGCCGCGAACTGCTGGCGTGGACGGGCGAGTTCCTCACCACGATCCTGGGGTCGTGACCACGGTCCTGGGGACTTAGAGGCTCCGGGTCGGCCGTGCCCCGCTCCAGGGCACGGCCGACGGGGTGATCAGAGCCGGTCGAGGTCGAGCGCCTCGGCCATCGCCTTGTAGCCGGCGTCGCCCGGGTGCAGGTGGTCGCCCGAGTCGAACGCGGGGAGCATGCGGTCCGGGTCGGCCGGGTCGGCGACGGCGCGGTCGAAGTCGACCACGGCGTCGTACGCGCCGGAGGTGCGGACCCAGTGGTTGAAGGCGTCCCGCTTTGCCTCGACGGCCGGGGTGTCGTAGAAGGAGCCCTTGACCGGGGTGAGCGTCGCGCCGACGACCTTGATGCCCCGGGCGTGGGCCTCGCGGATCAGCGCGCGGTGGCCCTCGATGAGCCGCTCGACCGGGACTTCGGGGGTGGGGGTGACGACGCCGCCGGCGAGGCTGCCGCCGAAGTCGTTGATGCCTTCGAGGAGGATGACCGTCCGCACGCCCGGTTCGGTGAGGACGTCCTTCTTGAACCGCTCGATGCCCTTCTCGCCCGCCCAGGTCGTGTCGTTGGTGACCTGGTTGCCGCCGATGCCGTGGTTGAGGACACTGCGTGGCTTCCCCGCGGCGGCGAAGCGCTCGGCCAGCTCGTCGGGGTATCGGTTGTTCGCCTCCAGGCCCGAGCCGACGCCGTCGGTGATGGAGTCGCCGAACGTCACGATGCCGTCCCGGCGGGCGGGAGCGCCGCCGCTCACCTCCACACCGGAGAGGTAGTACCAGGAACCGCTGCTCTCCTTGAACGCGGTGGCGGCGCGGTCGGAGCGGTGGTCACCGTCCGCGCGGTAGCTGGTGGCGGAGGCCATGTGGTGGAAGGTGGCGGGGCCGGTGGGCGCGGCGAGGTAGAGGGTGACCGTCACCGACTCCAGCGCCTTCACGGTGAACGGCACGCCGTCGCTGTACGCCGTGCCGCCGGCGGGGATCGTCACCGAGCGGCCCTTGCCGAAGGAGAGCTGCCGGACGGTACCGGCCCTCACGGAGGCGCCCTTGTCCGTGCGGGCCACGGTCGCGCCGGTGATCCGCAGCGGGGCCGTGCCGTAGCGGTTGGACAGTTCGATCCGCGCCGTGGTGCCGCCGGTCGTGACCCGGACGACCTGGCGGACCGTGTGGTCGGAGAAGCCCGCCTGGGACCAGTTGGGCCCGAAGGGTGCGGTCGGTGCGTGCGGCGAGGCGGCCCAGGCGCCGCGCCATGTGCCGCCGTCGTGGCGGGGCTCGGCGGCCACGGAGCCGCCGAGGGGGAGTGCGGTGAGCGCGGCGGCGGTCAGGACGGCAACGGTCGTACGTCGTAAGGGCGTTGTGATTCCGGTCAAGGTCGTCATGCAGGGGACAATCGGAGATGTGCTCCGGTTATTCCATGCTGGGCGGTGGCATGCGCGGTGACGCGGGCGGTGGCGTGTGCGGGCAGGACGGCCTGGACGCGCCGCGGCCGTGGGGCGCGCGCGTGACGCGTACCCCACGGCGGGATGTGTGCGGAGGAGCCTCAGGTGGTCGGGGGCTGGTCCTGTCCCCGCTGCGGGTCCTGGCCCCGCTGCCTGTCGATGTACTCCTGTGCCCTCTGCTGGCCCTGGTCGACATGGCCGGCGTGCTTGCCACCGGTCTTGTGGTCGATCATGTCGCCGCCTCGGTCGACGCCCTGCTGGGCCTTGTCCGGGTGCTGACCCATCATGCCCTTGAGCTTGTCCATGATCCCCATGATGTGCGTGACTCCTTCGAAAGGGACATACGGCCTATTCGACGCTACGCGCCCCCTGTCGTTTCCGCGCGCCGAACGGCTTAATGGTCTGGACCACAAAGGGTCTGGCTAGGATCCCGGCGTGCTCAGCTATCGCGGGACCTTCCCCCTCGCCGCCCTCGCCTCCGCCGTCCTCATAACCTCCGGCTGTACGCAGCCCCCTGACGACTCCCCGGCCGAGGGCGCCCCCGGCGCGCGCGGCTCCGCCCTCGCCGCCGTGGACACGCTCACGGTCAAGGGCCGTGCCCCCAAGACCGGCTACGACCGGGAGAAGTTCGGCCGGGCCTGGGCCGACGTCGACCGCAACGGCTGCGGCACCCGCGACGACATCCTCAGGCGCGACCTCGCGGACGTCCGCTTCAAGGACGGCCGCTGCAAGGTCGCCTCAGGGACCCTCGCCGCCGACCCGTACACCGGGGACCGCGTCGACTTCGTCCGAGGCCGCAGCAAGGTCGACATCGACCATCTCGTCGCGCTCTCCGACGCCTGGCAGAAGGGCGCGCAGAAGTGGGACGCGGAGAAGCGGCGGCGGTTCGCCAACGACCCGCTCAACCTGCTCGCCGTCGAGGCGACCGCCAACCGGCGCAAGTCCGACGGGGACGCGGCGACCTGGCTGCCGCCGAACAAGGAGTACCGCTGCACCTACGTCGCCGCGCAGGTCGCGGTGAAGAAGAAGTACGGGGTCTGGGTGACCAGCGGCGAGCGCGACGCGATGAAGAAGGTCCTCGGCCGCTGCCCGGAGCAGAGGCTTCCGTAAATCGTTTCTCCGTCACGCGAACGGTCGTTAGCCTGCGATCATGGAGCTGAACATAACGACCCTCGCCGAGCGCCCCGAACTCGAAGGCGCGATGTGGTCGATGAAGGACCTCTGGCCGGAGTTCACCCTCAACGACCCGGTGGGCTGGTCGCACTACGGCCGGATCGTCGCGGAACTGCCGGAGTTCGTCCTCGTCGCCACAGACCCCGGAGGCAAGGTCGTCGCCCGCGCGCTCAGCGTCCCCTTCCAGCTCCACACCAAGGACCGCGGCGAACTGCCCGCCACCGGCTGGGACCAGGTGCTGCTCTGGGCGTTCTCCGACCGGCGGCACGGGCGCGTCCCCGACACGGTGAGCGCGATCGAGGTCACCGTGGACACGAGCGCGCTCGGTCAGGGGCTGTCGGCGAAGATGCTCGGCGCCATGCGGGACAACGCCCGGCGTCTCGGCTTCTCGGAGGTCGTGGCTCCGGTCCGCCCCAACGGCAAGCACCTGGAGGCCGCGTCCTCCTTCCACGAGTACGCCTTCCGAACGCGCGAGTCGGACGGCCTGCCCCAGGACCCGTGGCTGCGCGTCCACGTCCGCGCCGGCGCCAAGGTGGAGGCCGTCTGCCCGGCCTCGATGACCGTCGCGGCCTCGGTGGAGCAGTGGCGCGCCTGGACCGGTCTGCCGTTCGACACGGACGGTCCGGTGGAGGTCGAGGGCGCGCTGGTCCCGGTGCACTGCGAGCTCTCCCGCGGCTACGCGGTCTACGTCGAGCCGAACGTGTGGGTCCGCCACACGCTGTGAACCTCGCGGCAGCCTGTGAACAGCGGCAGCCTGTGAACAGCGCGAAGGGTGTGACGGCCGCCCCCCTCCGGTGGCCCTCACACCCTCGCAGCCGTGTCCGCGTCCGTGCGGGTCAGCCGGTCTTCTTCTCGGACACGACGTCCTTGGCCGCCGGCGCCTTCGCCTCGACCGGCTTGCCGTAGTCGGTGAACGACATCGTCCCCGGCTCCTCCCCGCCCGCCGTCACGACCTTCAGGATGTGCGGCTCGCCCTGCGTCGCCACGTAGAGCGTGGTCGTCTCGCCGCCGGACTTCTCCGTGAGCGTCAGCGCCTTCTTGCCGCCGACGGTCGTCTCCTTGCCCTTCACCGCCAAGTTGACCCCCTGCTCGAAGTCGCCGAGGAGTGACTCCAGATCGCAGAGTTCGAGGTTGTCCTTGGCGTCCGGGTCGGTCACCGGCGTCTTCACCCAGCGGCCCTTCAACTCCTTGAGGATCGCAGCCTGGACCTCGGCCGGCTCTCCCTCCCCCTGGGCCCGCAGGAACGCCTCGTCGAAGCGGAGGTAGACGTCCTTGTCGTCGGCCTTGATCAGTTCGGCCGTGCCCGTCGTGCCGACGGTCAGGGTGCCGGCGCACTTTCCGCCGGTGTCCATCGCGAGGTACGCCTTCATCGGCCCGTCGGTCGTCTTGGTGGCGAGGTCGAGGGTCAGGGAGTCGGCCTTCTTCGTGGCGGCGATCGCCTTGTTGGCGATCTGAGGCCCGGTCAGGTCCCCGAAGGGCCCGGACGCCGCGGGCTTCGCGTCGTCGGAGAAGGGGCCGCAGGCGGTGGCGCCGAGCGCGACCGCGGCGCAGAGCACGGTGACGAGGGCCGTGCGACGGGTTCGGGGGCGGCGGGCGGCAGACATGGTGGTTCTCCGGGGGTGGGGAGGGTTACGGGCGTACGAAGGGCTGAGCGGTGGGGGGTGCGGCCGGGCCGGCGTGGCCGGCGGGGCCGGGTGTGACGGGGTGGGGCGGGGCGGGGTGGCCGGTAGGTCAGCCGACCTTCAGCTCCCACTGGGAGGCCTCGTGGTCCAGGCCGGGGCCGACCTCGACCGCGAGGTCCTTCGCGTCCTTCGGGGCGTCGAAGGCGTAGACGACCGTGGACTTCTTGCCGGGCAGGATGGTGCCGCTGAAGCCGGTGCCGACCTTGTCGTCGTAGATCTGCTCGGCGGTCACGCCCTCCTTGCCGGCCCGGGCGGTCACCGTCGCCAGCGCGGCGTCGAACTTCTCCGTGCCGCCGTTCTCGATGACGACGGTCACCTGGTACGCCTTGTTGCCCTTGGTGTGGCCGGACGCGAACTCGCCGGGCTTGTACGCCTTGGCCGCGGAGACCGTGACCTTGATGTCGTCGTAGATCGCGGTGTCACCGGCGGCGAGGCCCTTGCCGACGTTGCCCTTGCCCGCGCCCCCCTTGCCCGTGCTGCTCGACGGGTCCTTCGGGGCGGACTCCTCGATGGCCTTGTCGAGCTCGTTCACCGCGTCGTTCACGACGGTGTACGTGATGACCGCGCCGACCACCGAGAGGATCAGGGCCGCGAGGCCGAGGATCGCACCGGTCGTCGTCACGCCCTTGTTGTTCGCCTCGCCGCGCTTCACCCGGCCTCTGCCCGCGAGACCGAGGATCAGCGCGATCAGGCCGAGGATGCCGGCCAGCCAGAAGAGCAGCGGGATGACGCCGGAGATCGTGCCGATGATGCCGAGGACCAGGGCCGCGGTGCCGAGCCCGTTGCGCACGGCCACGTGCGGGACCTGCGGAACCTGCGGTGTCTGGGTGTCGTACGACATGGGTGTCCTCCCGGACATGACGTGCCGATGGTTGACGGAGGCCCTTCCGGACCCCGTGGAGCGATGAATCAATAACAGCAGAGCCTGTGAACCGAGTCAACACGGTTCACCGATTTTGAATCGGCTCACGCTGTGAAGGGAGGGGTCTTGCGTTCATCGGTAAGATCCGGGGTCACAGCACGTGTACGCGGGGAATCGTGCGGACAGCCAAGGGAGGCAGTCAGGTGCCGGAGCACGCAGCAGAGGTGACCGCCGCCGGGATCGCCCGGCTCGCCGGAGTCGGACGGGCCGCGGTGAGCAACTGGCGGCGCCGCCACGCCGACTTCCCCCGGCCCGTCGGCGGCACGGAGACCAGCCCCTCCTTCGCCCTCGCCGACGTCGAGCGCTGGCTCCGCGCCCAGGGCAAGCTCGCCGAGGTCCCCCTGCGCGAGCGCGTCTGGCAGCAGATCGCCGGCCATCCGGCGGGCGCCGTCACCGCCCTCGCCCAGGCAGGCTCCGTCCTCCTGCTCGTACGGGACCGCTCCACCGCCTGGCCGACGCTCGCCGCCGTCTCCGACGAACGGCTCGCCGAGACCCTGCCGGTCGCACTGGAAGAGGTCCTCACCGAACGCCTCGGCGCCGAGCGTGCGGTCCGTACGCCCGCAGCGGCCGAACTGGTCCCTGTCGTACCCCTCCTGCGCGGGGCCGCGGACCTCGCGGCCGAGATCGGCGCCCGCCAGGCCTTCGAGTTCCTGCTCGGCCGCCACCTCGACGCCAACCCGCGCCAGTACACGCTGACCCCGCCCGGCCCCGCCGCCCTGATGGCCGCACTCGCCGCCCCCGGCGCAGGCCCCCGCCCCACGGTCCTCGACCCGGCCTCAGGCACCGGCGGCCTCCTCCGCGCCGTCGACCACCCCGGCGCCCTGCACGGCCAGGACGCCGACGCCGACCTGGCCGCGCTCACCGCCCTGCGTCTCGCCCTCGCCTCCGACGCGGACATCCGCGTCCGCACCGGGGACAGCCTGCGCGCCGACGCCTTCCCGCACCTGACGGCGGACGTCGTGCTCTGCCACCCGCCGTTCAACGAGCGCAACTGGGGCCACGACGAACTGGCCTACGACCCCCGCTGGGAGTACGGCTTCCCGGCCCGTACGGAGTCCGAACTGGCCTGGGTCCAGCACGCCCTGGCACGGCTCCGCCCCGGCGGCACCGCCGTCCTGCTCATGCCGCCCGCCGCCGCCTCCCGCCGCTCCGGCCGCCGTATCCGCGCCGACCTCCTGCGCAGGGGCGCCCTGCGGGCCGTCGTCGCCCTGCCCGCCGGCGCGGCCCCGCCGTACGGCATCCCGCTCCACCTCTGGGTGCTGCGCAGGCCGGCCCCCGGTGCCACCCCGTCTCCGGAGCTCCTCGTCGTCGACACGGCCGGCGACCACATCGGCGGCGCGGGCCGCGACCGACTCGACTGGCAGGCCGTTCACAGCGCCGTCCTGGACGCCTGGCTGCCCTTCGACAAGCAGGGCACGGTCACCGAGACCCCCGGTGCGAGCAGGGCCGTGCCCGTCATCGAACTCCTCGACGACGACGTCGACCTGGCCCCCGCCCGCCATCTGCCGCCCCCGGCCGCGGGCGGCGGCGCCGGCGAACTCCTCGCGGTCCGCGACCGGCTGGCCGAGACCCTGGGCCGTACCGTCACGCTCACCCCACCCCCCGCGCTGCCCGCGGACACCGCCGCCGACCCGGCCGCCGCGGCCCGGCCCACCGGCGTCACCGTCGGCGAACTGGCCCGCACCGGCGCCCTCGAACTGCGCGCCGGCGGCACCGGAACGGCCTCCTTCACCGGCGCCCCCCTCCGCGTCCTCGGCGAGAACGACGTCTTCTCCGCCCAGCCGCCCTCCGGCTCCCTCCCCGACGGCGCCCCCGAGGAGCCGGTCGTCCTCGCCGAAGGCGACGTCGTCGTCCCCGTCCTCGGCGGCGGCTCCCTGGCCCGGGTCGTCGACGCGACCACCGCGGGAGCCGCCCTCGGCCGCAACCTCCAGCTTCTGCGCCCCGACCCCGCCGCGCTCGACCCCTGGTTCCTGGCCGGGTTCCTGCGCGGCACCGCCAACACCCGCCAGGCCAGCAGCTACGCCTCCACCGCCACCCGGCTCGACGTCCGCCGCCTCCAGCTCCCGCGCCTGCCGCTCGCCGAACAGCAGCGGTACGGGGAGCGGTTCAGGGCCCTCGCCGAGTTCGAGGACGCCCTGCGGCTCGCGGGCCGGCTCGGTGAGCAGCTGGTGCAAGGGCTGTACGACGGGCTGGCGGACGGCACGGTGGCCCCCTGAGCGGTGGCACGGCGATCGGTCCGACAACGGTTCGGTACATCCCTGAGCCGTTGTCCCTGTCGGTGTATACGCTCGTCTCCGCAACCGAACCGAACGCACAGGAGCAGGAATGTACGGCCACGGCTATGTGCCTCCGCCACCACCGCGTGCCCTTCCGGCCTCGGTGATCGTGCTCCGCGTGCTCTTCGCGATGCTGCCGCTGTTCAGCATCGGGTTCCTGACGTGGGGGACCATGATCCGGCTCGCCGTCGTGACCCGTCGTACGCTCGACTGGGTCCTGTGCGGGGTCTCCGCGGCCGTCATGATCACCGGCATGGTGCTGCTGCCGGAGGACATCGAGACGACGCAGGCGGACGTCGCCATGGGGATGATCCTCCTCAACGCGGCGGCGTTCACGGTCTACTTCCTGGTCGTCGACATCAAGCACGACAAGGTCCGTCTCGGTCTCGTGTCCCCGGCGGCCGCCGGCGGCGCGTACAGCCCGTACGGGACGACCGTGCCGCGCCCCCAGACCGGTTACGCCTACCCCCGGCAGGCGGTGCCGCCCCAGCCGGCCGTTCCGCCGCAGCCGCAGCCGCAGCCGCAGCCGCAGCCGCAGCCGCAGCCGCAGCCGCAGCCGCAGCCGCAGCCGCAGCCGCAGCACCAGCCGGTCCAGACCCCTCAGCCCGCGCCCCGGATCGACCAGGTCCGCGCCGAGCTGGACGAGCTGAGCGACCTCCTCCGCAAGGAGCCGAAGGACCAGAGGGACCAGAGGGACCCGCGAGAGGGCGGTCGGTGAACGGACGCGTCATCGGCGGGCGGTACGAACTGTCCACCGTCATCGGCCAGGGCGGCATGGGCCAGGTCTGGACGGCGTACGACGGACGGCTCGACCGCCGCGTCGCCGTCAAGCTGCTCCGGCCCGCCACCATGACCGGCCCCGCCACCGCCGCCGAGGAGCTGCGCCGCCGCTTCGTGCGCGAGTGCCGGGTCACGGCCCAGGTCGACCACCCCGGCCTGGTCACCGTCCACGACGCGGGCAGCGACGGGGACGACCTCTACCTCGTGATGCAGTACCTCGACGGCGCGGACCTCTCCGACCATCTCGCCGAGCACGACCCGTACCCCTGGGAGTGGGCCGTCTCCGTCGCCGCCCAGCTGTGCGCGGTGCTCGCCGCCGTCCACGCGGTGCCGATCGTCCACCGCGACCTGAAGCCGCGGAACGTGATGGTGCGTCCGGACGGCACGGTCACCGTCCTCGACCTCGGTGTGGCCTCCGTCCTGGACACCGACACCACCCGCCTCACCCACACCGGTTCGCCGATCGGCAGCCCGGCCTACATGGCGCCCGAGCAGGCGATGGGCGGTGCTGTCGGCCCGTACACCGATCTGTACGCGCTCGGCGTCCTGCTCCACGAACTCCTCAGCGGCAACGTCCCGTTCGCCGGGTCGACCGCGCTCGGCGTGCTGCACCGGCACCTGTACGAGCCGCCGCTGCCGGTCCGCCAGCTGCGCCCCGAGGTGCCGGAGGCCCTGGAGGCGCTGGTGCTGCGGCTGCTGACCAAGGACCCGCAGCACCGCCCCGCCGGGGCGCACGAGGTGTACGAGGCCCTGCTGCCGATGCTTCCCGCGCGCGGCGCCCCGGCGGGGCCGCTCGATCCGACGCGCCCCTTCCTGCGCCCGCACGCGCCCTGGCCCGACCGGGCTTCCACCCCGCCCCCGCCGGTGGCCCCTCCGGTCCCGCCGCCGGCCGCCCGGCCGGACGTGGCCGCCACGGTCGACGAGGTCAAGCGGCTGCTGGGCGAGGGCTCCCTGACCCGCGCCGTCGACCTCCTCGGCTCCATCCTGCCCGCGGCCGCCGCGGAGCACGGCGAGCACTCGCCCGTCGTCCGCATCCTGCGCAAGCAGTACGCGACGACCCTCATGGACGACGGCCAGTACCGCCGCGCCCTGCCGGAGCTCCGCCGGCTCGCGGAGGACCGCGCGGCGGAGTCCGGCCCGGCCGACCCGCAGACCCTGCAGTTCCGCTACGAGGCGGCGCAGTGTCTGGAGCAGCTGGGGGAGACGGCCGCCGCGCTGACGGAGTACCGCTCCCTGCTCCCGTTCGTCGAACACGGTGCGGACCAGAGCCGGTTCTTCGACATCCGCCGCCGGATCGGGAACCTCCTCCTGGCGATGGGCGACCACACGGCGGCACATCAGCAGCTCCAGGGGCTCCTGTACGACACGGAACGGGCATACGGCCCGTATCACGCGCTGCCGACGGACCTGCGGCGCGCGCTGGCGCGCCAGCAGCAGATGGGCCGCTTCGCCTGACGCGGGTCTGTGCCTGACCGGGCCGCTTGCCTGACGGGGCGCCAGAATCACGAGTCCACAACTGATGAGGAAGTGGATCTTCCGGGTCCGGTTTGCCCCTTCCGTGCGCTGTAGCGTTCGCGTCTGATCATGTTCACGTCCCCAAGGAATCCCTCATGACGACGCAGCCGCCCGCCTCCCCCGAGCAGCCCCTCGCGCCCGCCGAGCAGCCCGTGACGCCCGCCGAGCCGGCGAAGAAGAAGCGCAGCATAGGCAAGACGATCCTGAGCATCGTCGTGGCCATCGCCGCGATCCTGTTCTGGAAGCTCGGTCTCCCGTACCTGACGGGTGAGGCGCCCGTGTCCGCCAAGGTCGGCGAGTGCGTGACGGTGACCGGCCCGGACAACGACCCCGAGGTCAGCACCAAGCCCTGCGGCGAGAAGGTGCCCGACCTCTACAAGGTCGTGAAGGTCGTCGACGACACCTTCGACGTGGAGAAGTGCGGCGACGCGGGTGAGGTCGCGCTCGCGCAGCAGCTGGAGTCGTACAAGTTCGTCCTCTGCCTGAACCCCGTCAAGAACTGACGCGTGTCCATGTGAGGGGGCCGGACCCGGCGGGGTCCGGCCCCTTTCGCATGCGCCGGGACGGACCGGGCCGTGGGATCCCACGGGGCGGCGAGGCGCGAGATCAAAGACCAAAGAACCGGGGAAAGTACCCTCCCCACCCCTCCAGCCTCCCCAGGACGCGCCCGTCACCCACATGAGCGAACTGTGCCAACTGGGCTGGATTTGGTGCCGGTTGCCTGGCATATGCTCTCGGCGACCCAACTGAAAACAGTTCGGCCCCCGGCCGGGACTCGCAATCCCGATCGAGGGCCTGACCAACGAGGAAGCAACAACCTTCCCGATGGATACCCAGCACCCTAGCGCGCCCGCTCCTCGCGGGGGCGTCATCCACGTCAACGTGAAGCACACCAGCTGCTTCGTGGTGATCGGCAACCACCTCGCCCAGCACGAGGAGCTCACGCTGCTCGCGATCGGCCTCGCCGTTCACATCCAGTCGCTCCCCGCCGGTACCTGCATCTCGATCAGGTCGCTCGCGGAGCGCTTCCCTGAGGGCGAGATCCGTATCGCCGCCGCGCTGCGGGACCTGGAGGCGTACGGCTATCTCGCCAGGACCCTTGAGCGGCTGCCGGGCGGCCGGATGGCCACGCGCACGGTTTCGTACAACCGCCCGGGGGCGTCGGAGCCGGGACCCGATCCTGACGGACCGAACCCCGAGCCGGACCCGAAGGGCCCGGAACCCGAGCCCGAGCCCGAGCCCCGGGCCGAGCGGGCCCCGGTACCTCCGCCCGCGCCGCCGATCCGCCTGCCGGACGGCCCGGCGGCTGACCTCCTCCTCGGCCTGCGGGCCCACGACCCTCGCCTGCTGCTGTCGGTGCGGGACGTCCAGCGCCTGGCCCCTGGTGTCGACACCTGGCTGGCCCGGGGCGCCCACCCGGAGGCGATCAGTCGCACACTCACGGCGTGCCTCCCGGACCACCTGAAGTACCCGGCAGGCCTTCTCGCCCACCGCCTGACGGCCTGCTCCCACCGCCACTCCCGATCCAGGTGAAACCCCCGGCCCCCGACCCGATGCAGACCTGCGAGGACTGCGACCGCGCCTTCCGCGCCCCGGAACCGGGCCGGTGCCGCGACTGCGGCCCCTCGGCGGAGAAGCTCGCAGCGTGAACTGAGGGCGTCGGCAAGGGCATCAGGATGAGGGCGCGTCCAGCTGCGGCGCCAGCCGCACCTCGGTCACGCTCACGCCCTCCGGAGCGCCGAACGCCTCGACCATGACGCCGCTGTCGATGTCGGTCACCTGCAGAGCCACGTGCTCGGCTCCCACGCGCAGGTCGAGCCTGGCCACGGGCTCCCCCGCGAAGTCCGGCATGCGGTGGATCCGCGCCGCCGGGTAGTTCAGGCTCGTCAACTTCCTCCGCAACTGCTCGTACGTGGCCGTGTCCGTCCCCGAGAACGCCTTGCCGATGCGCAGGCTGTGCCTCTGCGCGACACACTCCTCTGTCGCGGTCAGCGGCACCGGGTCGACCAGGACGGGCAGGGTGGAGTCGGGGGTCGGCTCCGTTCCCGTGGTGTCGGCCACGGAGGCCGACGCCACGCCGTCGACGCCGTTGGAGACGTCGGGCGCACAGCTCTGCGAGAAGAGGTCCGCCATCTCGAGGAACCGGGCCTCCATGGCATTGCTCGCTGTGGCGGTGTTGGCCATGGAGGGCTGACCGGCGGTGGCGTTCTGCGCGCCGAAGCCGGCCAGGACGACGACGCCGCCGAGCGCGGCGGCCAGCAGGGACTTCGGGAAGAGGTTCGATCGCATGTCCGCACTCTGCGGGTTGCCGACCACCGCCGACATGAGCACCGGTACTCAATCCGATGGGTACCGAGCGCAGTTCAGGTTTCGGCGGGTGGGCTGAGGCACGCCCCCTGCGGCCGGAGGCGGATACTCCTTCGGGTGACCCTTGCCACCGAGAGCCTCCGTACCGCCCGGCTCGCCCTCCTTCCCCTGGCCGTCGCGCATGCAGAGGAGATGGCCGGGGTGCTCGGTGACCCCGGGCTCCACACCTTCATCGGCGGTGCGCCGCCCACCGTGCCGGAGCTCCGTGCCCGCTACGAGCGCCAGACCGCGGGGTCGCCCGAGGACGGGGTCATCTGGTGCAACTGGGTCGTCCGGCTCCGGGAGGGGGACGAGGGGCCGCTCGTCGGTACGGTCCAGGCGACTCTCCACCGTGCCGGGACCGCCGAGATCGCCTGGGTCGTCGGGACGCCCTGGCAGGGGCGTGGGATCGCCACCGAGGCCGTCCGGGGGATGGTCGCCCGGCTCACCGAGCACGGCGTGCGGACGTTCGTCGCGCACATCCACCCCGACCACGCCGCGTCCGCCGCCGTCGCCACAGCCGCCGGGCTCACGCCCACCGGGGAGCGGCACGAGGGCGAGGTCCGCTGGCACCTCGACGTCGCGTCGCACCGGACGACGGCCTGACGATGGCGTGTCTCCGCCCGGCTCAGCCGTAGCGCCGGACGACGGCGTGTCTCCGCCCGGCTCAGCCCGTCTGCGCCAGCGCGTCCGCCCGTACGTCCGTCGGCGGTGGGGTCTCCGAGGGGGAGCCTCCCTGCCGGCCCTGTCGTTCCCGGCGGGACCTCCACCACACCCATACCGCCAGCAGCACCGCCGCCACGGCGCCGAGGCCCAGGCCCGCTCGCAGGCCCGGCGGGCGGAAGTCGCAGCTCACCGACGTCCGGCCGTCGAGCGGCACGGCCACCAGGCCGCCGTACGAAGCCGCCGGGCGGCCCTCGCAGGTCCAGCCCGCGATCCTCGGGGCCGCGATCAGCGCCGTTCCCCTCGTCCCCGGCGGGAGATCCGCGCGGATACCGCTGCCGGTGACGTCGACCGAGGTCGCCGCCTTCGCGCGCAGGCCCTCCACCGCAGCCGCCAGCCGCGCCCGGTCCAGGCAGCCGATCTCGTGGTCACGGCCGCGTTCGCCCTTCAGGGTCACGACCGTGCCCGCCGACTCCTGGACGCCCAGGGAGGCCAGCGCGGCCCGCCGCTTCGGCATCTGGCCGCTCATCCTCACCGGCGTGCCGCCCGCGCCGAGCCGGGCCGTCCCCCTGAAGTCGGGGGCCCAGAGGAAGACTTCGCTGCCGACCGGACAGGCCGCCTTGCCCGGAAGCGTGTACACCGACGAGCCGAGCAGCATCTCCTGGTTGCGGAACGGAGAGGCCCCGTACCGCGGTACGGCCGCTCCCTCCGGACGTACCGTCACCAGCGGCAGCACCGCATCCGTCCGTACCACCCGGTCGCCCCGCCATCGCGCGCCGACGCCGAACAGCGCGTCCGTCACCGGGTTGTCCAGGCTCTGCAGATTGCGCCCGCGCGAGGTCCAGCCGCCGCCGAGCGAGGCCAGCGTCTCCGTCAGCACGGTCGGCGTGTGGCTGCTGTAGTACGCGGCGCCCTGGCCGCCGAAGAGCATCGGCTCGTTGCCGGTGATCTGCTCGCGGCCGGAGTCGGTGCGGTACGCCGGCCAGCCGTCGGCCTCGGCGAGCGCCGCGGTCCGCCGGTCCTGCTCCGCGCCCCAGGCCGGATAGTCGTCGAGCCGGCCGAGCCGCTCCCGGTCCGCGTACGCCGTGGTCGCCGCCGCCTGCCCGACGAGCGCCCCGGCCAGCAGGGCCGCCGCGACCACCGGGAGCTTCCCGCGCGCGGCCAGCCACAGCGCGCCCGTCGCCGCGGCCAGACCGAGGGCGAACAGCGGGTACGACCAGCCGGTCACCAGCTCGCTGGCGACCGCGCCGACCCCGACCGCCGCCGTCACGCCGACCCCGCCGAGCAGCGCGCGCCGCCCGGGCCAGCCGTACGAGAGGACGGTCCAGGCGACGAGGACCAGGACCCCGGAGAAGACGAACGTCTGCCGGTACGGGCTGCCGTTCGGCGTGGCGAAGACATGCCACACCAGATGCGTCGGCGCCCACTGGAGCGACAGCGCGACCGCGACCGCGAACCCGGCCCACAGCCACCGTTCCCGGCGCGGCACCTTCCGGTGGAACAGCAGCGCCCCGGCGAGCAGCAGGGTGCCGGTGCCCAGGAACGCGGCGGGGGTGTAGAAGCCGTACGTCGCCGGGAGCAGCCGCGCGAGGAAGTCCGACCAGCCGGCCGCCTGGAAGTCGTTCGTCCAGCCCGGGTACGCGTGCGTGGAGCCGAGGAACACCGGCACGAGGACCGGCGCGGCGAGCCCGATCCCGAGCAGCACGGTGGCCATCGCCCGGACCACCACCCGGACGCGCAGCTCGTGAGCGGCCGCGAGCCGGAGCAGGAGCACGACCGCGGCCCCGATGGTCGCCATGTACGCGGTGTAGAAGTTGCCCACCCAGCACAGCGCGACGACCAGGGGACCGAGCAGCGGGCGGCGGCCCTGCCGTGCCCAGTCGCCGACCAGGACCAGCAGCGGGAAGGCGATCAGCCCGTCGAGCCACATCGGGTTGTACGTGGCCTCGATGACCGACCAGCCGCACAGTCCGTACGACGCGCCGAGCACCGCCGCCGCCCACCAGGGGCCGGGCCGCAGGCGCAGCAGTGTCACCGTCATGGCGGCCGCGGCGGCGGCCATCTTCAGGACGGTGACGGCGTAGACCGCGTACTCGATGTCCTCGCGCGGGAAGAGCGCCACGAGGAGCGCGAACGGGCTGCCCAGATACGTCCCGAGGTCGGGCAGGAAGCTGGTGCCCCAGCCGGACTGCCAGTTGAGGAGCAGCCCGCCGTCTCCCCGTCCGTGCAGCAGGTCCCACAGATGGGCGTGGTAGGGGACGAACTGGTTGGCCAGGTCGTTGACGCTCCGGCGTTCCGGACCGAAGGGGAACGTGCGGGCGACCGCGTCGCCCGCGAACACCGCGAGGACGGTGAGGAACGAGGCGAGGCCGGCGGACCGGCCCACGGCCGGTGTGGTCTGAGCAGGCATGATGGTGCGAATATGCCAGTACGGAACACGAAATGGTGATCGAGCGGGGCCAGTTCACCGAATGGTCGCCTGGCCGTCATGTTTCGAATCGGCCGGAGACATCCGCGTGGGCTGTCGTGTCCTTCGTGCTGCTCTCGATCGTGGTTCCGTGTTTCAACGAAGAGGAGATCATCGGTCGCTTCCACGACCATGTGACCACCGAACTCTCCGCTTTCGACGGAGAATTCGAGCTGGTCTATGTGGACGACGGAAGTCACGACCGGACTCTCCCTCTCCTG
The DNA here is from genome assembly GCF_042902595.1 of Streptomyces sp. NPDC012508. Taxonomy (NCBI): domain Bacteria; kingdom Bacillati; phylum Actinomycetota; class Actinomycetes; order Kitasatosporales; family Streptomycetaceae; genus Streptomyces; species Streptomyces sp. NPDC012508. The sequence continues at coordinate 70,276 of NZ_JBIBEO010000011.1, read as the reverse complement.
GAGGAGATCGCCGCCTCCGACCCCCGCGCCCGCTACGTCTCCTTCAGCCGTAACTTCGGCAAGGAGGCCGCGATGCTGGCCGGTCTCCAGCACGCCGAGGGCGACGCGGTCGTCATCATGGACGCCGACCTCCAGCATCCGCCGGAGCTCGTGCACCGCATGGTGGCCCTGCACGCCGAGGGGTACGACCAGGTCATCGCCCGGCGCACCCGCAAGGGCGACCGGGTCACCCGCACCATGACGGCGCGCCTCTATTACTGGGCGATCAACCGGCTGGTGGACGTCGAGCTGGTGGACGGTGTCGGCGACTTCCGGCTGCTCTCGCGCCGTACCGTCGACGCGATCCTCGAACTCACCGAGTACAACCGTTTCTCCAAGGGCCTTTTCGCCTGGGTCGGATTCCGCACCACCACATTCGAGTACGAGAATGCGGTGCGCGAGCAGGGCCGCTCGAAATGGACGTTCGGAAAGCTGCTCAACTACGGTCTCGACGGGCTGCTCTCCTTCAACAACAAACCGCTTCGGGCCGCCGTCTATCTGGGAATGATCCTGGTCTCGGTGGCGCTGGCGTACGCGGCCTGGATCGTCGGGGACGCGCTGGTGAACGGCGTGGACACGCCCGGATACGTCACGCTGCTCGTCATCGTCACGGCGCTCGCCGGCGTCCAGATGGTGATGCTCGGGCTCGTCGGCGAGTACGTGGGACGCATCTACTACGAGGTGAAGCGGCGGCCGCATTTCCTGGTGAAGGCCACGAACGCCGATGTTCCGCGGCCCAGGACCGACACCAGCCGAACCGTTACGTCGTTGGTCGAGACAGTCACGACGAAGTAGTGGCCGCGAAGGAGTGGCCCCGGCTCCGGTGACTGCCTAACATCGATCACCGCAAGGTCGTTCCACCCGCCCGTCACCCGACCACCACCCCTCAACGAGGCGCTTCGCGCCGCACCTGCTGAATGACCCACGCCGGGAGGCTCCTTTGCACCGCCGCACTGCGCTCTCCGTCTCCGCCGCGCTCCTCGCCGCGGCGCCGCTGCTCACCGCCTGCGGCGGTGAGGCCCACCCAGGGGCGGCGGCCGTCGTGGACGGCGAACGGATCGAGGTGTCCAGCCTCCAGGCGCAGGTACGGGACGTGCGGACCGCGCAGGAGGCCTCGCCGCAGGCGGCGCAGCTGATCGAGGCGACCGGTGACCTCAGTCGCGAGAAGCTCAACGTGATGATCTTCGACCGGGTGGTCGACCGGGTCGCCGAGGACAACGGGATCACGGCCTCGCGCGGCGAGATCCAGAAGGCCAGGGACGAGTTCACCCAGCAGAGCGGCGGCCAGGAGCAGCTCGCCGCGACGCTGCTCCAGCAGCAGGGCGTCGCGCCGGACCAGATCGACGGGGTCGTCCGCCGCACGGTCCTGATGAACAAGATCGCCGCCAAGCTGGGCATCGCGAACACCCCCGAGGGCCAGAAGAAGCTCACCGATGTCTTCACCGCCGCCTCCAAGGACCTCGACATCGATGTGAACCCGCGCTTCGGTGCGTGGGACGACGAAAAGATCCAGCTGGGCACGTTCACGGCCCCGTGGGTGCGCCAGATCAGCCAGGACCCGGCGGCCGCCGAAGCGGGTGCGTGACCGCCTCGGCGTCCACGTAAGGTCGAAGGGTGAACGCTGAATCACCCGTCGAGCCCGGCCGTATCGTCCTGCTCACCGCCAGCCACCGCGTGGCGCCCGGACTGCTGTCCTGGCCCGCGTGGCAGGCGCTGCACGGCGCCGACCGGGTGGTGTGCGCCGACGAGAACCACCCGCAGCTGCCGTACCTGCGTGAGGCCGGGGTCGCCGTCGAGCACGCCCGCCCCGCCGCGCAGGACCTCGTCGACGCGTGCACCGGGGGCCGGACCGTCGTCGTCCTGCCCTCCGGTGAGGGCGACCAGGCGCTGACGGACGGGCTCGCCCGGCTGGCCGGCTCGGGCCGGGTGACGATGCCCGATCTGGAGCTGCTCCCCGGTTCGTACGACCTGCCCGGGGCTCGCCTCCTCGACCTGGTGCAGGTCATGGACCGGATCAGGCGCGAGTGCCCGTGGTCCTCGCGCCAGAGCCACAAGGGACTCGCCAAGTACGGCATCGAGGAGGCGTACGAACTCGTCGAGGCGATCGAGGAGGGCGACCGCGACGAGCTGCGCGAGGAGCTCGGGGACGTCCTGCTCCAGGTCGTCTTCCACGCGCGGATCGCGGAGGAGGACGAGGAGGAACCCTTCTCCGTCGACGACGTCGCCGGGACGATCGTGGAGAAGCTGATCCACCGCCACCCGCACGTCTTCGGCGACGCCACGGCCGAGACGCCGGAAGAGGTCAAGGAGCACTGGCTGCGCACCAAGGCGATCGAGAAGCAGCGCGACTCGGTCACCGAAGGGGTGCCGCTCGGTCAGCCCGGCCTCGCGCTCGCCGCGAAGCTTGCGGGCCGGGTGCGGACGGCGGGCCTGGACGTCGAACTGCCGAAGGGTGAGGGGATCGGCTACGAGCTGCTCGAGCTCGCGGCACGGGCGGAGGTGTCGGGCGTCGACCCGGAAGCGGCCCTGCGCGCGGCCGCCCGCGTGTACCGGGACACGATCCTCGCGGCGGAGGCCGCCCTCAGGACGGCGTGAACGCACGGAGCGGGGCCACCGGGGCTTGCGAGAGCACCGGGAGCGGCGGGGTGTCGGCCGGGTTCTGATCAGGGGCCGTGCGGTGCCCGTGCCGCCGGGTCGTGCCAGGGGACTTCCGGGGGGTCGATGAACCACTCCGCCGTGCCGATCGCACGGGTGCCGAAGCCGGCCACGGCCGGCAGGCGGTCGTGGTGGACGCGGGCCGCGCCGAGATGGTCGAGGACCGGGAGGGCCTCGGCGAGGAAGCCGGGCGGACCCGCCAGGTACACGTCGTGGGCCGGCCAGTTGCCGCAGGTGTACAGCGCGTGGAGCAGCCGCTCGGTGGCCTGGTCGCGGGGGTGGCGGGGCGCGGAGGTGATGTACGTGACGTGCAGCCCGGGTATCCGTTCCCGCAGGCGCTCGGCGTCCTCCTTCCCGTACAGGTACTCCTTCGCGCGCGCGACGAGGAAGAGCCGGGCCTCGACGCCCTCCGGTCCTGCCGCCACCTCTTCGAGCAGCGCCTTGACGGGCGCCCAGCCGGTCCCGGCGGCGATGTAGCTGCGCGGGTCGCCCGGCGCGGTCCGCGCGGTCAGCGCGCCGCCGGGCGCGCTCAGCCGCAGCCACTCGCCCTCCCGCGTGTCGTCGACGAGCGCCGTGCTCATCGCACCGCCCGGGATGCGGCTGACGTGCAGGTCCACCGTCCCGTCCGCGCGGACGGCGTTGGCCAGGGAGTACGTCCGCCACACCCGGGGGACCCGCAGCGAGCTGACGCCGACGTACTGTCCGGGCAGATGGGCGAAGGGGCGGCGCGGCTTCAGGGTGAGGACCGCCAGGTCCTCGCCGAGCAGCTCGCGCCGGACGACGACGGCGTCCCACCACGCCGGCTGCCCCTCGGCCTCGGCCTGGTCGGCGCCTCGCATCATGAGCTCGGCGACGTACCCGTACGCCTCGGTCCACGCCTTCTCGGCCTCGACGGTCCAGGCGGCCCCGGCGGCGTGGGCGAAGGCGGCGGTGAGGCTGGAGCCGAGAGCGGCGTAGAGCGCGGGGGTGGCGAGGAACTTGCGGTGGTCGCGTCCCAGATGGGCGAGGTACTCCGGCAGCCCGGGGTCCTCCAGGTGGGCCACGACATGGGTGAGCGCGGCGAAGAGCCGGTCGCGCTGGGCCCGCATGTCCTCGGGGAAGAGCTCGCGGACGCCCGGGTTGTGCCAGAACAGATGGGAGTAGAAGAAGGTGACGGCATGTTCGGCCCGCCTCTCGACGACGGCGAACGTGCTTCTGAGTAACTGGGCATCCACGCGGGAGAATCTAGGCCACGCGCCTTCACAGGACGATCACATCTCGGGGACCGGTCGGCCCGGAGGCCGACGCGACGCCGACCTTGTACCGTCTCAGGGTGAGTACGCCCCCCGCCCAGCCCCCCGCTCCCGAGCTCTTCACCTGGGAGTTCGCGACCGATCCGTACCCCGCCTACGCCTGGCTGCGTGAGCACGCGCCCGTGCACCGGGCGAAGCTCCCCAGCGGGGTCGAGGCGTGGCTGGTGACGCGGTACGCGGACGCCCGGCAGGCCCTCGCCGACCAGCGGCTCTCCAAGAACCCGGCGCACCACGACGAGCCGGCGCACGCCAAGGGGAAGACGGGGATCCCGGGGGAGCGCAAGGCCGAGCTGATGACACATCTGCTCAATATCGACCCACCCGACCACACCCGGCTGCGGCGGCTGGTCTCCAAGGCGTTCACCCCGCGCCGGGTCGCCGAGTTCGCTCCCCGGGTGCAGGAGCTGACGGACCGGCTGATCGACTCCTTCGCTGCGAAGGGCGAGGCCGACCTCATCCACGAGTTCGCCTTCCCCCTGCCCATCTACGCGATCTGCGACCTGCTCGGCGTGCCGGCCGAGGACCAGGACGACTTCCGGGACTGGGCCGGGATGATGATCCGGCACGGCGGAGGACCGCGCGGCGGTGTGGCGCGGTCGGTCAAGAGGATGCGCGGGTATCTGGCGGAGCTGATCCACCGTAAGCGGCTCGATCCCGGCGACGACCTGATCTCGGGGCTCATCAAGGCCTCCGACCACGGCGAGCACCTCACCGAGAACGAGGCCGCCGCGATGGCCTTCATCCTGCTCTTCGCCGGCTTCGAGACCACGGTCAACCTGGTGGGCAACGGGGTCTACGCCCTGCTGCGCAACCCCGGTCAGCGCGAGCGGCTCCAGGCCTCGCTCGCGGCGGGGGAGCAGGGGCTCCTGGAGACCGGTGTCGAGGAGCTGCTGCGCTACGACGGGCCGGTGGAGCTGGCGACCTGGCGGTACGCCATGGAGCCGCTGACGATCGGCGGGCAGCGGATCCCGGCGGGTGATCCGGTCCTCGTGGTGCTGGCCGCCGCCGACCGCGACCCGGCGCGCTTCGAGGAGCCGGACACGCTCGATCTGTCCCGGCGCGACAACCAGCACCTCGGCTACGGGCACGGCATCCACTACTGCATCGGCGCGCCGCTCGCCCGCCTCGAAGGGCAGATCGCGCTCGCGACGCTGCTGACTCGCCTGCCGGACCTGCGACTTGCCGCGGATCCGGCCGATCTGCGGTGGCGCGGAGGGCTCATCATGCGGGGATTGCGCACGCTTCCGGTCGAGTTCTCCCCTTTGGGTGACTGACGGACCGTCAAGACTGTGACTTTCGCGTGATCTCCGCTGCATCGACTTGTTACTGACGTTCGAATGCCGCTACGTTCACCGTCACCTCAGCAGTCACGCGAAAGGCCCTCCCCATGCGCTCCGGGAACGGACGACACCGCAGACCCCGCCAGGCCCCCGCCATCGTTGTCGCCGCAGGCGTGACGGGATCGGCCTTGGCGCTTCCCCTCCTGGGTGCCGGCTCGGCGTCCGCCGCCGACGCCGCCACCTGGGACCGGGTCGCCGAGTGCGAGTCGGGCGGCCTGTGGAGCGCCCACTTCGGCAACGGGCTCTACGGCGGACTCCAGTTCACCCAGGAGAGCTGGGAGCGGCACGGCGGCCTCGCGTACGCGACCAGTGCGGACCTCGCCAGCCGCGCCCAGCAGATCGCGGTGGCGGAGAGGGCGTTCGCCGCGGGCGACACGCAGTGGGCCACCTGCGCCCCGATCGCCGGGCTGACGAACGACGGCGCCAGGCCCGATGTGGACCCGGGCCCGGCCGTGAAGCCGGCGGAGCCCACGGGTCCCCTCCCGGAGTCGAACCGGACCGCGGGCCTTCCGGCCGGATCCGAGACGTCGTCCCCCGAGGCCGGCACCCCCGAGGCGGAGACCCCCGAGACCACCTCGCGGGGGGCGGACAGGTCGACCGCGACGCCTGAGGCGTCCACCACGCCCGGGACGTCCGGCACGCCCAGCGCTCCGTCGACCCCGGGTACCGGGAAGCATCGCGGCGACGCGGCTCCGGAGGAGTCGGTCAATCCGGGCAAGAGTGGCGAAAAGGGCCGCCATGCCTCCCCGGCCGACTCGCCGACCGGCACCCCGTCTGACACCCCGACACCTGGCGCGGACGCCGATGCGGCAGATCAGGACAACCGGGGCAGTAAGGGCACTCCGGACAGCCTGGACAACACGGCCGCTCAGGACATCACCGACGCGATCGGTGAATACACCGTCAAGCCGGGCGACAACCTCTCGGCGATCGCCCAGCAGAACGAACTCCCGGGCGGCTGGGGCGCCCTCTACGACGCCAACCGCTCGACGGTGGGCACCGATCCGGACCTCATTCTCCCTGGCCAGAGCCTCGACCTCAGTCTCGGGTCGACCGCGAACCAGGGGTAGTTCGGGATCGTATGTCCGGTTCTGCGCCAGTGAGACATGGGTCTCTTTGTCTCAACTGGCGCGTCCCGTCCGCAAACTCTGCTTCCGTCACCTCTCACCTGCGTAAATACCCTTCGTCCCGAGGTAAGTAGGGATGATTTGTCCGACCTGGACCTCTTTGAACTTCCCCCGGGTCTGTGTCTACGGTCAGGACCGCTCGCCACCGCGGGCCCCGTCGACCGAATCGCCGAATCCTGCCGTCGGCCGATGGGAACAGTCGTCGCGTCAAGCGCCGTAGGCAGGAGCGGGGGACCCAAGGTAAGTGCCGTCCCCGGCCGTTGAGACAGACGGCCGACGGACCGGCTTGGGGTGAAGCCGCGCGCAAGGTCGCGCGGCCGGGCAACTCACATGGCCCGAACCCGACAGCTCACCTCGCAGGCGTCGGTGAGGAGAAGTTCCATGCTGTTTTCCGCCAAGGGCAAACACCGTCGTGCCTCCAAGGCCACCCGCGCCGTCGCCCTCGCCGGTGTCGCCGGTGTCGCCGTCGCCGCCCCGCTGATGACCGCCGGGTCCGCCTCGGCCGCCACGGCCTCCGAGTGGGACACCGTCGCCCAGTGCGAGTCCGGTGGCAACTGGTCCATCAACACCGGCAACGGCTACTACGGCGGCCTGCAGTTCTCCGCCTCCACCTGGGCCGCCTACGGTGGCACCGCGTACGCCGCCACCGCCGACCAGGCCTCGAAGTCGCAGCAGATCACCATCGCCGAGAAGGTCCTCGCCGGCCAGGGCAAGGGTGCCTGGCCGAGCTGTGGCGTCGGCCTCTCCAACGCCGCCTACACCGGTGGCGCCGCCGAGACCGCGCCGGCGAAGCCGGCCGCCCCGAAGCAGCAGGAGCGTCAGGCCGAGGAGCCGACGACCCGCAGCGAGACGCGGACCGCCCCGAAGAAGGCCGAGTCCACGAAGACCGTCACCACCCCGACCGGCAAGAAGGTCAAGAAGGGTGACGGCGAGTACAAGGTCGTCGCCGGTGACACCCTGAGCACCATCGCCGCCGCGCACGACGTCAAGGGCGGCTGGGCGAAGCTCTTCGAGCTCAACAAGGACGTCGTCGAGGACGCCGACCTGATCTTCCCGGGCCAGCAGCTTCACCTGAAGTGAGCCCGGCGGCTCGCGTGAGTCCGGCGGCTCACGCGGGTCCGATGACCCTCCCGCGGTGACCACCCCGGTCCGGAGCGTTCTTCCCCCGTGCGCTCCGGGCCGGGGTTCCGCGTGTCCGGGGGCGCAGCCCCGGTTACCACCGAGTAGTTCTGGGGGTCTTTGGCCCCAGATGCGTGCCCTTGGGTCCTTTTTCGTCCCAGGGGGCGGGCGCCCGGCCGACGGGAGCCCTGGAGCCGGTTAGGCTCTTGCCGCAAGGCCAAAGCGACCCTGCACCGCAAGCGTCACATCTAGCGTCACATCCCAGAAGGAGATGCTCGTGCCGTCCATCGACGTCGTCGTAGCCCGGGAAATCCTGGACTCCCGAGGCAACCCCACGGTCGAGGTCGAGGTCGGCCTCGACGACGGCAGCACCGGCCGTGCTGCTGTTCCGTCCGGTGCCTCCACCGGTGCGTTCGAGGCCATTGAGCTCCGTGACGGAGACAAGAACCGCTACCAGGGCAAGGGCGTCGAGAAGGCCGTCCTCGCCGTGATCGAGCAGATCGGCCCGGAGCTCGTCGGCTACGACGCCACCGAGCAGCGCCTCATCGACCAGGCCATGTTCGACCTGGACGCCACGGACAACAAGGCCTCCCTCGGCGCCAACGCCATCCTCGGTGTCTCCCTCGCCGTCGCGCACGCCGCGTCCGAGGCCTCCGACCTCCCGCTCTTCCGCTACCTCGGCGGCCCGAACGCGCACCTGCTGCCCGTTCCGATGATGAACATCCTGAACGGCGGCTCGCACGCCGACTCCAACGTGGACATCCAGGAGTTCATGATCGCGCCGATCGGCGCGGAGTCCTTCTCCGAGGCCCTGCGCTGGGGCACCGAGGTCTACCACACCCTCAAGTCCGTCCTGAAGACCAAGGGCCTGTCCACCGGCCTCGGCGACGAGGGCGGCTTCGCCCCGAACCTGGACTCCAACCGTGAGGCGCTCGACCTCATCCTGGAGGCCATCAAGCAGGCCGGTTACGTCCCGGGCAAGGACATCGCGCTGGCGCTCGACGTCGCCGCGTCCGAGTTCTACAAGGACGGCTCGTACGAGTTCGAGGGCAAGTCCCGCTCGGCCGCCGAGATGACCGAGTACTACGAGGAGCTCGTCTCCGCGTACCCGCTGGTCTCCATCGAGGACCCGCTGTTCGAGGACGACTGGGCCGGCTGGAAGGTCCTCACCGACAAGCTGGGCTCCAAGGTCCAGATCGTCGGCGACGACCTGTTCGTCACCAACCCGGAGCGCCTGGCCCGCGGCATCGAGGACGGCGCCGCCAACGCCCTGCTTGTCAAGGTCAACCAGATCGGTTCGCTGACCGAGACCCTGGACGCCGTCGAGCTGGCCCAGCGCAACGGCTTCAAGTGCATGATGTCGCACCGCTCCGGCGAGACCGAGGACGTCACCATCGCCGACCTCGCCGTCGCCACCAACTGCGGCCAGATCAAGACCGGCGCCCCGGCCCGCTCCGAGCGCGTCGCCAAGTACAACCAGCTCCTGCGCATCGAGGAGATCCTCGACGACGCGGCCGTCTACGCCGGCCGCAGCGCCTTCCCGCGCTTCAAGGGCTGATCGGCTGATCCCGGGGAACCCTCGGTTACGTACGTCCCCGCACCCGGTCCCGTACCGTGTGCGGGGACGCACTTGTTACGGGACGACACAGGGGAGGCGACAGGAGATGGCCGCGAAGGACCGGGACCGGTTCTCCACCGCGACCAGGATCAGGTTGCTCGGCGAGCAGACCGCCGCCCGTGTCTACCGCTCCCAGACCCGCCGTCAGGCCCGCCGCTCCCGGCTCACCGGCCGGGCCGCCTTCCTCGCCCTGGTGGTCTGCTCGCTGGTCGTCGCGCTCGCGTACCCCATGCGCCAGTACGTCTCCCAGCGCGGCGAGATCGCCGAGCAGGAGCGCCAGGCCGCCGACGCCGCCGCGCGCGTCGAGGAGCTGCGGGACGAGAAGGCCCGTCTCCAGGACCCCGCCTACGTCCGCCGGCTGGCCCGCGAGCACCTCCACTACGTGATGCCCGGCGAGACCGGCTTCACCGTGAACGACCCCGAGGCCGAGCGCGCCCGGCGCACCGAGCAGGGCGCCGCCGAGCACCCCTGGTACTCCGACCTCTGGGACGGCGTCGACCGCGCGGACGCGCGCCGCTAGCGCGGGCGACCCGCACACCGGAGCCGACCCGCAGCCGACCCGCAGCCGACCCGCACCGAAGCAGACCTCCCCACCGACCGCCCCCGACGACACTCCGACGAGAAGACAAGACGTAACGATGGAAACGCCCCCTCCGCAGACCGCACGCACCGAGCCGACCGAGGCGGACGTCGCCGCCTTCGAGCAGCAGCTCGGCCGCCCGCCCCGGGGTCTGCGCGCCATCGCGCACCGCTGCCCCTGCGGCAACCCGGACGTCGTCGAGACCGCGCCGCGGCTCCCGGACGGCACCCCGTTCCCCACGACGTACTACCTGACCTGCCCCCGCGCGGCCTCCGCGATCGGCACGCTCGAGGCCAACGGGGTCATGAAGGAGATGCAGGCCCGGCTCTCCACCGACCCGGAGCTGGCCGCCTCCTACCGGGCCGCGCACGAGGACTACATCGCCCGCCGTGACGCCATCGAGGTTCTCGAGGGCTTCCCGAGCGCCGGTGGCATGCCCGACCGCGTGAAGTGCCTGCACGTCCTCGTCGGCCACTCGCTGGCCGCGGGACCTGGCGTGAACCCGCTGGGCGACGAGGCGATCGCCATGCTGCCGGAGTGGTGGGCCAAGGGCCCCTGCGTCACGCCGTGCACGGACGAGAAGGAGTCGGCGGAGTGACCCGGGTCGCGGGCATCGACTGCGGTACGAACTCCATCCGCCTGCTGGTCGCCGACGTCCACCCCGAGACCGGTGAGCTGGTCGAGCTGGACCGGCGGATGACGATCGTCCGGCTCGGGCAGGGCGTCGACCGGACCGGCCGCCTCGCGCCCGAGGCGCTGGAGCGGACCTTCGCGGCCTGCCGTGAGTACGCCGCCGTCATCAAGGAACTGGGCGCCGAGCGGCTCCGCTTCGTGGCCACCTCCGCCTCCCGTGACGCCGAGAACCGCGACGAGTTCGTGCGCGGCGTCCTGGACATCCTGGGTGTCGAGCCCGAGGTGATCACCGGTGACCAGGAGGCCGAGTTCTCCTTCACCGGCGCCACGGGCGAGCTGCACGGCACCGAGACGTACCTGGTCGTGGACATCGGCGGCGGCTCGACCGAGTTCGTCGTCGGCAACAAGCACGTCGAGGCCGCCCGGTCCGTCGACATCGGCTGCGTACGGCTCACCGAGCGCCATGTCCGCAGCGACCCGCCGGCCGCCGAGGAGGTCGACGCGATCCGCGCCGACATCCGGGCCGCGCTCGACCTGGCCGAGGAGACCGTCCCGATCCGTTCGGCCGGGACCCTGGTCGGGCTCGCGGGCTCCGTCACCACGGTCGCCGCGATCGCGCTGGGGCTCCAGGAGTACGACTCGGAGCGGATCCACCACTCCCGTGTTCCGTACGAGAAGGTCGCGGAGATCGTCGGGTCGCTGCTGGGCTCCACGCACGCCGAGCGCGCCGCGATCACCGTGATGCACCCCGGGCGAGTGGACGTCATCGTCGCCGGGGCGCTCGTGCTGCTGGAGATCATGGAGCGGACCGGGGCCCGCGAGGTCGTCGTCAGCGAGCACGACATCCTCGACGGAATCGCACTGTCCGTGGCATAACGGGCACCCGGCGACGCGTCCGGAATCGGTCCGCCGAGAAAGTTCGTGAAGTTCTTCACAAGGAAAAGGGCCCTGATGGGGGCTGTGGAGGGCCATTAAGGCCTCCAACGCCCCTGTCGGGGCTCTTTCGTAGGCGGGGAGCCCGGTTCGCTCGATGTTTCCATCGTGTGAATGCACCCTGTGGTTCCGCGTTAACGGGGGCTCTCCAGGCCAGTTCAGTAGGGGTGAACAACGTTCACCCCTGCACCCTGGTTCCTTTGCACGACCATGACCTGGGTCACGTGGGCGGCGGAGTGTAGCAGAGGTACCCGAAGAGCTTGTGAAGGGGCGCACGAGCGACCCCCCTGGGAGGGGTGGATACTCGGATGCATGAGCACCACGGAGCGTCCCAGGATCCTCGTAGTAGGCGGTGGGTACGTAGGCCTGTACGCAGCTCGACGCATCCTCAAGAAGATGCGTTATGCGGAAGCGACCGTCACGGTCGTCGACCCGCGCTCGTACATGACGTACCAGCCCTTCCTCCCCGAAGCCGCCGCAGGCAGCATCTCCCCGCGCCACGTCGTCGTCCCGCTGCGACGCGTCGTGCGCGGAGCCGAGGTGCTCACCGGTCGCGTCACCAGCATCGACCAGGACCGCAAGGTCGCCACGATCGCGCCGCTCGTCGGCGAGGCGTACGACCTGCCGTTCGACTACCTGGTCATCGCGATGGGCGCGGTCTCCCGTACCTTCCCGATCCCCGGCCTGGCCGAGCAGGGCATCGGCATGAAGGGCGTGGAGGAGGCCATCGGCCTCCGCAACCACGTCCTGGAGCAGCTCGACAAGGCCGACTCCACGACCAACGAGGAGGTCCGCCGCAAGGCGCTGACCTTCGTCTTCGTGGGCGGCGGCTTCGCCGGAGCGGAGACCATCGGCGAGGTCGAGGACATGGCCCGCGACGCGGCGAAGTACTACACCAACGTGAAGCGCGAGGACATGCGCTTCATCCTGGTCGACGCCGCCGACAAGATCCTTCCCGAGGTCGGCCCGGAGCTGGGCCGCTGGGGCAAGGAGCACCTCGAGGGCCGCGGTGTCGAGATCTACCTCTCGACGTCCATGGACTCCTGCGTCGACGGCCACGTCGTGCTGAAGAACGGCCTCGAGGTCGACTCCAGCACGATCGTGTGGACCGCCGGCGTCAAGCCCAACCCGGCGCTCTCCCGCTTCGGCCTCCCGCTCGGCCCGCGCGGCCACGTGGACACCTCCGAGAAGCTCCAGGTCCAGGGCACCGACTACATCTGGGCCGCCGGCGACAACGCCCAGGTCCCGGACGTCGCCGCCCGCAAGGCCGGCGTCGAGAACGCCTGGTGCCCGCCGAACGCCCAGCACGCGCTGCGCCAGGCGAAGGTCCTCGGCGACAACGTGGTCTCGGGCATGCGGGGCTTCCCGCAGAAGACGTACGAGCACTCCAACAAGGGTGCTGTGGCGGGCCTCGGCCTCCACAAGGGCGTCGCCATGATCGTCATGGGCAAGATGAAGATCAAGCTCAAGGGCCGGCTCGCCTGGTACATGCACCGTGGCTACCACGGCATGGCCGTGCCGACCTGGAACCGCAAGATCCGCGTCTTCGCCGACTGGACCCTCGCGATGTTCCTCAAGCGCGAGGTCGTCTCCCTCGGTGCGATGGAGACGCCGCGCGAGGAGTTCTACGAGGCGGCCAAGCCCGCCCCGGCTCCCGCCACCCCGGCGCAGGAGAAGGCCAAGGCCTCCTGACGCGCTGACAGCAGGACCCTACGTTCACCGAAAGGGCCGTCCGCCATCCGTGGTGCGGACGGCCCTTTCGCGTGTTTTTGCGGAGTCGTTGCGCGGCGGCGGGAGTGTTTTCGCCTACGGACGGTGTTTACGTGGTGACGAGCATTTCTGGGGCACGACATCACGGAGGTGTGCACCATGGCCGACGCCGCACTGCGGCTGACCACTCTCGCGGAGGATCTGCTGGGGTCCCCGCTCCCGGTGCGGCTGCGAGCCTGGGACGGCAGCGAAGCCGGCCCCGCGGACGGCCCCGTTCTGATCGTCCGGGACCGGCGCGCCCTGCGCCGGTTCCTGTGGAAGCCCGGCGAACTGGGCCTCGCACGGGCCTGGGTGGCCGGTGAGATCGACGTCGAGGGCGATCTCTACGAGGCCCTGGACCGGCTGTCGGGGCTGCTCTGGGAGCGCGGCGAGGAGACCCGGAGCGCCCTGGAGTCCGTACGCGACCCGAAGCTGCGCGCCGCGGCCGCCGCGTTCCTGAAGCTGGCCGGGCCACTGCCGCCCCCGGCGCCGCCCGCCGAGGAGATGCGCCGGCGTGCCGGATCGCGGCACAGCAAGCGCCGCGACAGACAGGCGATCAGCCACCACTACGACGTGGGCAACGACTTCTACCGACTGGTCCTCGGGCCGTCGATGGTCTACTCGTGCGCGTACTGGACCGAGGGCGGGACCTTGGAGGACGCCCAGCGCGACAAACTGGACCTCATCGCCCGCAAGCTGAACCTGAAGGAGGGCGACCGGCTCCTCGACGTCGGCTGCGGGTGGGGCTCCATGGCCATGCACGCCGCCCGCGAGTACGGCGCACAGGTCGTCGGCATCACCCTCTCGCGCGAGCAGGCCGCCTACGCCCGCAAGCGGATCGCCGAGGAGGGCCTGACGGACCGGATCGAGATCCGGGTCCAGGACTACCGGGACGTCAAGGACGGGCCGTACGACGCGATTTCGTCCATCGGCATGGCCGAGCACGTCGGCGAGGCCCGCTACCGCGAGTACGCCGACATACTGCACACCCTGCTCAGGCCCGGCGGCCGGCTGCTCAACCACCAGATCTCCCGCCGCCCCGAGCCGGACGAGGAGGCCTACCAGATCGACGCCTTCATCGACGCGTACGTCTTCCCCGACGGCGAACTCGCCCCGATGGGACGCACGCTGACGACGCTGGAGGACGCCGGCTTCGAGGTGCGCGACGTCGAGGCCATCCGCGAGCACTACGCCCTGACGCTGCGCCGCTGGGTGGCCAACCTGGAGAGCGACTGGGCGAGGGCCGTGCGGAGCACCTCGCCGGGCCGGGCGCGGATCTGGCGGCTCTACATGGCGGCCTCCGCCGTCTCCTTCGAGCGCAACCGGATCGGCGTGAACCAGTTCCTCGCCGTGAAGACGCCGGAGTCGGGAGCCTCGGGCGTGGCGCTGCGGCCGCGGGTCTGGAACGAGAAGGCGTAACCGTACGAACGGCGAAGGGCCGGGCTCCCGCGGGGGAGTCCGGCCCTTCGCTTTTCGCGCCCTGCTACTCGGTCTTGATGGCCGTCAGCATGTTCAGCCTCGCCGCGCTGCGGGCCGGCCACAGGGAGGCCAGGACGCCGACCAGTCCGGCCAGGACCAGGAAGATCCCGATCCGGTCCCAGGGCAGGACCAGCGCGTAGCCCGGCAGGCTGCTCTTGAACGTCTCGCCGATCGCCCAGCCGAGGAACGAGCCGAGACCGATGCCGACCACCGCACCGAAGAGCGAGATGACCACGGCCTCCAGACGGACCATCCGCTTCACGCGGCGCCGGTCGAGACCGATCGCCCGCAGCATGCCGATCTCCTGCTGACGCTCGAAGACGGACATGGCCAGGGTGTTCACGACGCCCAGGATCGCGATGATCAGGGCCATCGCCAGCAGGCCGTACATGATGTTCAGGAGCAGGTTGATCTGGCCGCCGAACAGGTCACGGATGTCCTTCTGGTCCATGACGGTGATGGCCGGGTTGTCGCCCATGGCCTTCGCCAGCGCCTTGTCGTTGGCCGCCGAGGAGCCGCCGTCCATCGAGACGAAGATCTGCGGGATGTAGGACTGCTGCTCGTGGGCGGTGATGATCTTCGCGTCGACGACGACCGGCGAGACGAACTCGCTGTCCTCGAAGATCGCGCCGACCGTCAGCTTCCCCTTCTTCTTGTCCCCGAACTCGACCGGCAGCGTGTCGCCGACCTTCCAGCCCTGCTTGGTGGCGGTCTTCTCGGCGATCGCGATCCGGCCCTCGCCCAGCGAGCCGAGCGAGCCCTTCACGGTGTTGAGCTTGATGAGCTTCTCGATGTCGCCGGGGGTGACACCGGAGGCCGAGACGTCCTTGCCCTTCAGCGTGAACCAGCCGGCCAGCTGCGGCGAGACGGCAGTGGCGCCCGGCGTCTTCCTGATCGCATCGAGGGCCGTCGCGTCCAGACCGTCACCCGCGCCGTCGGCCATGGTGATCATGTAGTCGGCCCGGATCTGGTCCGTCGTCATCTTGTCCAGGGCGGCGCCGACGGTCGTACCGAGCACGGTCAGGCCGGTGACCAGGGTCAGACCGATGGCGAGCGCGGAGGCGGTGGCGCCGGTACGGCGCGGGTTGCGGACCGCGTTGAGGCCGGCGAGCTTGCCGGAGACCCCGAAGACACCCACGAACAGCGGACGGATCAGGGCGATCACCGGGCGGGAGAGCAGCGGGATCAGCACGATCACACCGATGAGGGTGGTGAACGCACCGCCCGCGATGAACATCCGGCCGTCGTCGCCGCCCTTGCCGGCGCCGAGCACGATCAGGACCGCGCCGAGCGTGGTGATCGCGGCGCCGATGGAGTTCCGGACCACCAGGGACTTGGTCGTCGCGGCGGCGTGGACGCTGCTCATGGCGGCGACCGGCGGGATCTTCGCGGCGCGTCGGCCGGGCAGCCAGGCGGCGAACATGGTGATCAGGACACCGACGCCGAGCGCGGCGACGAGCGGGGTCGCACCGAGGACCAGCGGGCCGCCCGGCACCTTCAGGTCGAAGGCGTTCATGCCCGCGCGGAGCCCGACGGCGAGCGCGATGCCCAGGCCGTAGCCGACGGCGGAGGCCACCAGGCCGACCAGACCGGCCTCGGCGAGGACGGAGCGGGTGATCTGCTTGCGCGAGGCACCGACGGCGCGCATCAGCGCGAGCTCCTTGGTGCGCTGGGCGACCAGCATGGTGAAGGTGTTGGCGATCAGGAAGACGCCGACGAAGAGGGCGATGCCGGCGAAGCCGAGCAGCACCTGCTTCAGCGCGCCGAGCCCGGCCTCGATGTCCTTGGCCTGCTGGTCGGCGAGCGCCTGCCCGGTCTGGGCCGTGGCGGCCTTCGGGACGACCTTCAGGACCTCGTCCAGGAGCTTGTCGGCGTCGGTGCCGGGGGCGGCGACGACGATGGCGTCCCGGTAGAAGCCCGGCTTCACGTACTGCTTCTGCGCGACGGTGTTGTCGAAGAGGACCAGGCTGCCGCCGGCGCTGACCGCGCCGTCGTCGGTGGTGAAGATGCCCGAGAGGGTGAACTCCTTCACCGGGCCGTTGGTGGCGACGCGGACGGTGTCACCGACCTTGTAGCCGCCCTTGGCCGCGGTCTCCTTGTCCAGGGCGATCTGGCCGTCCTGGAGCGGGCCCGCGCCCTCGGTGAAGTCGTACGCCCGGTCCTTGCCGTCGGCGCCGGGGGCGAAGTTGGTGCCCTTGTTGGACCAGCCGACACCGATCAGCTTGCCGTTCTTGTCGGGCACGCCGGCGAAGCCGTCGACCCGTCCGGTGACGGAGGTGACGCCGTCGATCTTCTCGATGCGGTCGACCACAGCCTGGGAGAGGCCGGGCGTCTTCGCGGCCTCCTCCTGGCTCGGGTAGAGGTTCACGGCGACGGCGACGTCGTCGTAGCTCTTCGCGGACTGGTTGCGGAAGGCCTGGGAGAGGGTGTCGGTGAAGACCAGGGTGCCGGAGACGAAGGCGACGCCGAGCATGACGGCGAGCACGGTCATCAGCAGCCGGGCCTTGTGCGCGAGCACGTTGCGCAAGGCGGTACGGAACATGTGTGTGTCCTGGGGTGGTGGCCGGCGCCTGCGGGGCGGGCCGGGAAGGGAGAGGACTGGAAGGGCGGGGCGCACACGGCCGGAGGCCGTTCACCGGTCACCGCCGGGCGCCGGGGGTCCGGCGTCGGGCGCCGGTACGTTTCGCCCGCGGGCGGCGCGACAGGCGCCGGTACGTTTCGCCCGCGGGCGGGCGCGACGGGCGCCGGTGCGTTTCGCCGCGCGGGCGCGGCGTCGGTGCCCGGGCGGGGCGGTGCGGCGGGCGCCGCTGCCTCAGCTCGTACGGCCCTTGGCGTCGAAGGCCTTCATGCGGTCCAGCACCCCGTCCGCCGTCGGGGCGATCATCTCGTCGACGATCCGGCCGTCCGCGAGGAAGATCACCCGGTCCGCGTAGGACGCGGCGACCGGGTCGTGGGTGACCATGACGACCGTCTGGCCCAGCTCCCGTACCGAATTGCGCAGGAAGCCCAGGACCTCGGCGCCCGAGCGCGAGTCCAGGTTTCCGGTCGGCTCGTCACCGAAGATGATCTCGGGGCGGGAGGCGAGCGCGCGGGCCACGGCGACGCGCTGCTGCTGGCCGCCGGAGAGCTGCGTGGGGCGGTGGTGCAGCCGGCCGGACAGGCCGATCAGGTCGATGACCTTCTCCACCCACTGCTTGTCGGGCTTGCGGCCCGCGATGTCCATCGGCAGCGTGATGTTCTCCAGCGCCGTCAGCGTCGGCAGCAGGTTGAACGCCTGGAAGATGAAGCCGATCTTGTCCCGGCGCAGCTGCGTCAGCTGCTTGTCCTTGAGGGTGCCGAGCTCCGTCTCGCCGAGGCGGACCGATCCGGAGCTGAAGGAGTCCAGACCCGCGACGCAGTGCATGAGGGTCGACTTGCCGGAGCCGGAGGGGCCCATGATCGCGGTGAACTCGCCCTGCCGGAAGTCCACGGTGACCCGGTCGAGGGCGACCACCTGGGTCTCGCCCTGTCCGTAGACCTTCGAGAGATCCGTGGCGCGGGCGGCCACCGCGGTGGCGCGGGACACGGTGGGGGTGGTGGTCACGAGGGACTCCTGTCACTGCGGGGTGTTCGGGAACCACTCCATCGTGTCGAGCGTTGAGGGCCGGGTCGTCCGCCCACATGCCCGTTCCCGGGGGCGACTGGAGTCGGACCGGGGAGCCCGGCTCTCCTCCTGAGGTATGACGGGGCCCCTGAGACCCGGTACCCCCCCGGGGGATTGCCGCTCCCGGCGGTGTCGAGGCGGCGACTTTCCGTCATTCCGGTGGAGGGACCTTTGCGTCCGCGAGCCCTGTCACACTCCGTCAGACCAGGCCCCACCAGCGCTGACGCTCACTCAGACGTCAATAAAATAAGACAACATCGGGCCGGCGTTCCGCTGAACGAGCGAAGCATCCCGATAGGCTCATGTGCCGACGCGGAGCCGCGCGCCATGCCCGGATGGTGGAATGCAGACACGGCGAGCTTAAACCTCGCTGGCCTTCGGGCCGTACCGGTTCGAGTCCGGTTCCGGGCACTGCACTGGACACGCGGTGTGACGCGTGAGAGCGGTGCGTGACGTGGCACCGAGTGCCTCATCCTCCGAGGGCAACGGCATGCGCGGCCTCATCCCGGGCAGGCGGACGAGGAGATCACCGGCCGAACGGAGTCGGAGTGGACACTCCGGCCGGGCCCGGTCGGGCAGGGCCGTACGGGGCAGCTCACCGCTGTCACCCCCGGTGTTTCCCTAACGATCTCGGAAAGATCCTCCCAGAGCACTAGGGAGTTTCTTTTGCTTGCGCATTACTCTTGACGCAAGGCCGCGCAGTGCGGCCATGGAGGAGTGAGATGAGGAGCAGCAACCCGGTCTTCTCGCGACGGGGGTTCAGCCGCGACAACGGCCACGCCGGCTTCAGCGCGCCGCCGCAGCCGCAGGCCGGGGGCCCCGCCGTCGGAACCAACCCGTACGCCGAAGGCGCGACGAACCCGTACGCGACCAACCCGTACGCGCAGGACACCCAGCTCGGAGCCCCGCAGCAGGCCCGCGGCAACGTGATGACGATCGACGACGTCGTGAGCCGTACGGCCATGACGCTCGGCACGGTCGTGGTCACCGCCGCCCTGGCGTGGTTCCTGCTGCCGGTCGACGAGGCGAACATCGGCAAGTCCTACGGCATCGCCGTCGGCGCCGCCCTGGTGGCCTTCGTCCTGGCGATGGTGCAGTCCTTCAAGCGCAAGCCCTCGCCGGCGCTGATCCTGGCGTACGCGGCGTTCGAGGGTGTCTTCCTCGGCGTGATCTCCGCCACCGTCTCGACGTACATCTCGCCCGGTGTCGTCGCGCAGGCGGTACTCGGCACGATGGCGGTCTTCGCCGGTGTGCTGATCGCGTACAAGATGCGCTGGATCCGCGTCACGCGCCGCTTCTACGGCTTCGTGATGGCGGCCGCGATCGGCTTCATCCTGCTGATGGCGGTCAACGCGCTCTTCTCGCTCTTCGACGGCGCCGGTGACGGCCTGGGCTTCCGCAGCGGCGGCCTCGGCATCCTCTTCGGTGTCATCGGCATCATCCTTGGTGCCTGCTTCCTCGCCCTGGACTTCAAGCAGGTCGAGGACGGCGTGAACTACGGCGCCCCGCGCGAGGAGTCCTGGCTGGCGGCCTTCGGCCTCACCCTGACCCTGGTGTGGATCTACCTGGAGATGCTGCGTCTGCTGTCGATCCTGCAGGGCGACGACTGACGCACGACGCGTGCGCACACCCGTGTGTGACGAAGGGCCCGTCCGGCTTCCGCCGGGCGGGCCCTTCCGCGTCTCCGCGTCTCCGCGTCTCCGCGTCACGAGGGCACGGTCAGCCCTTGAGTGCCGCGTTCAGGAGGACGTGTGCCGCGTCCTTCGCCCGGGCGGCCGGCTCGGGGGAGCCGTCGATGCCCGCGACGACCATGGCGCCGTTGGCGAGCAGCGCCAGCTGGTCGGCCAGCTCCCCGGGCGCCCCCAGGGCGACGGTCTGCTCGGCGAAGTACCCCCGCAGGGCCTGCTTGTGTCCGCGGGCGATGTCGGCGACGTCCGGTGAGATGCCGCCCATCTCGCCGAAGGTGTTGATGAAGGCGCAGCCGCGGAAGCCGGGGTCGGCGAACCACTCGCCGAGGTAGTCGAAGACCGCCAGGACGCGCTCGTACGGGGTGGTGGCGCGGGCGGCTCCATGGGCGGCGATGGCCTCGCGTACGGCCACGTCGCGACGGTTCAGGACGGCCCACACCAGGTGGTCCTTGGACGGGTAGAGCTGGTAGAGGCGCTTGAGCGAGACGCCGGACGCGGAACGGATGGCGTCCATGCCGACCGCCTGCACCCCGCGCTCGTCGAACAGCTCCTCGGCGGCCTCCAGAAGCCGCGCCTCGGCGGTCTCGGTGTCCATCGTCGCTTCACCCCCAGAGTGGGAGAACCATCGTTCTCCCACTCTACCCGGGGCGACGTCAGAGCAGTCTGCGAGCCGCTCGCCGAAGGTCGTACTCGTGGATGATCGCCTTCGCGTGGCCGTACGCGAGGTCGTGCTCGCCCCGGAGCCAGCTGACCTTCTCCTCGAAGCGGACGAGGGAGGGGCCTTCCTCGACGGTGCGGAGCCAGTCGGAGATCTCACGACCGGTGCAATGCGGGATACGGGCGAGCAGGTTGCGGTGGGTCTCTTCGGAGAATGCGTGGGACATCGGCGCCTCCGGACGCGTGTTGCCGTGTGCTCCTTCCCGACACCGTGCCCGAGCGTCGGCGCGTTGGCAACAGTGCGTGGAGGGCGCGTAGGGTCGCGGAGTGCTCGATACGACTGAACTGACCGCCGCCGTCGAACGGTTCGCCGACCGGCTGCGGGCCGCCCCGCAGAGCCGCCTCCAGCGTGGCGCCGCCGCCGAAGGGCTCGCGCTGGCACGGGAGTTGGCGCTGTGGGCGCAGCGGATCGAGGAGCCGGGGGCGGCGGGGGACGGTGGCCGGATCATGCCGGACGCGGGGGTGTTCACCGTCGCCGACCAACTGCTCGTCGCGGGAACCGATCTGGCGGAGGCTCTGCGAACGGCCCCGGCCGGCCCCCGCGAACGGGAACTGGGCGAGGCCGTGAGGCTGGTACGTGAGGCGGCGGAGCGCTCGGGGCTGTAGGCGCGGCAGGGCGCCGGTGCCGGCGCCGGCACGGACCGCCGGGGACCGTGGCGGCCGAACGGCCGCCGGGCGGGGTCAGAGCGAGGCGATCACGCGGTCGGCGAGGATGTAGACGTTCTCGTCGTCCGCTTCTCCGAAGGAGAACGTCAGGGCGTACGCGCCCGAGATGCCGGAGCCGCCGAGCAGGACCGGCGTACGGCCGGCGCGCAGGGCCTCGGCGAGGCGCTCCGCGGTCTCCCGGTGGCCGGGGGTCATGCAGAGCGTGGTGCCGTCGGCGAAGACGTACACGTCGAGCGTGCCGAGCGGGCCGGGGCGTACGTCCGTCAGCGCGGTGCGCGTGTCGGCGAGCTCCTCCAGGCGGGCCACGGTGCGTTCGTGGTCGGTGACGACGGGCGTCTGCACCGGGACGAAGTCCGGGTGCGAGGGGTGGCGGCGGCGGGCCGCGGCGAGCTCGGGGGAGTCCTCCGCGTACTCGGTCAGCTCCGGAAACTCCTCCAGGACGCTGTCGACCCCGGTGCCGTCGAGCGCGGCGGCCTCGGCCTCCATCGCCTCGAGGGCCATGGCCTCCAGGCCCACGAAGTCGGCCTGGCGCGGCACGTAGAAGGGGCCGCCGTCCTCGGCGGGGCTGCCGAGGCCGCCCAGCAGGGAGGGTGCGTCGGCCGCGTCACGGGCCTCCTGGGCCGCCCAGAAGGCACGCGCCTCGGCGAGCTCGCGCTCGCGCTCCTCGGCAAGCGCCTCCGCGACCGCGGCGCGTATCTCCGAGGCGGGCGTCTCGCGGGCGTGCGGGACGGACACCCCGCGCGCGGCGGCGAGTTCACCACGCAGAGCGACGACCTGCTTACGGAGACCGTGGGCAGCGTGCAGGGCGGCGGCGCCCACGGCCGTGGCGGCGGCCGTGGTCACCAGCAGGGCAAGAGACATGGCGCTCACTGACGTACTCCCGATTCCGAGTCGATCCCCCCGACTTCCTACATCAGCTTGTCCTGGGAGTGCGCCCCCTGTCAGTGCATTACGTCACGAAATGGACAGGTATTTGGGCCCGGTGTTTAACCCCGGAACTACTGTGACCTGCGGGAACGACTCTCCCCCGGGACATAGGTCACATCCTGGGGGAGATTCGGTCACGGCTGGGACGCGGGGCGGTTGGATTCCGCGTCAGAAGGCCATGGGAGCGCCGCCGAGGCGCCCCCATGACAGGTTCAGCTCAGCCGCTCGATGACCATGGCCATGCCCTGGCCGCCGCCGACGCACATCGTCTCCAGGCCGAACTGCTTGTCGTGGAACTGGAGGCTGTTGATCAGCGTGCCGGTGATGCGGGCGCCGGTCATGCCGAAGGGGTGGCCGACGGCGATGGCGCCACCGTTGACGTTCACCTTGTCCAGGTCCAGACCCAGGTCCTGGTAGGACGGGATGACCTGGGCGGCGAAGGCCTCGTTGATCTCGGCCAGGTCGATGTCGCCGATCGTCAGGCCGGCGCGCTTGAGGGCCTGCTTGGAGGCCTCGACCGGGCCGAGGCCCATGATCTCGGGGGAGAGGCCCGAGACGCCGGTGGAGACGATGCGGGCGAGCGGGGTCAGACCGAGTTCGCGGGCCTTGGTGTCCGACATGATCACGAGCGCGGCGGCGCCGTCGTTGAGCGGGCAGCAGTTGCCGGCGGTGACCAGGCCGTCGGGGCGGAAGACCGGCTTGAGGCCCTGCACGCCCTCCAGGGTGACGCCGGCACGGGGGCCGTCGTCCGCGCTGACGACGGTGCCGTCCGGGGTCGTGACCGGGGTGATCTCACGCTCCCAGAAGCCGTTCTTGATGGCCTGCTCGGCGAGGTTCTGGGACCGTACGCCGAACTCGTCCATCTCCTGGCGGCTGATGCCCTTCCAGCGGGCCAGGTTCTCGGCGGTCTGGCCCATGGCGATGTACGCGTCGGGGACGAGACCGTCCTCGCGCGGGTCGTGCCAGGTGGAGCCCTCGGACGCGGCGACGGCGGCGGTACGGGCCTCGGCGTCGGCGAAGAGGGGGTTGTGCGTGTCGGGCAGGGAGTCCGAGTTGCCCTTCGCGAAGCTGGAGACCATCTCGACACCGGCCGAGATGAAGACGTCGCCCTCGCCCGCCTTGATGGCGTGCAGCGCCATACGGGAGGTCTGGAGGGAGGACGAGCAGTAACGGGTGATCGTGCAGCCGGGGAGGTGGTCCATCCCCATCTGGACGGCGACGATCCGGCCCAGGTTGTTGCCCTGCTCGCCGCCGGGGAGGCCGCAGCCGAGCATCAGGTCGTCGATGTCGCGCGGGTCCAGCTCGGGGGCCTTGGCGAGGGCGGCCTGGATGATCGTGGCGGTGAGGTCGTCGGGCCGCAGGTCCTTCAGGGAGCCCTTGAAGGCCCGGCCGATCGGGGAGCGGGCGGTCGAGACGATGACGGCTTCGGGCATCACGGCTCCAGGAGGATGCGGCGGGGTGGACGGACTGAAAGGGAAGTTACCTGCACGTACGGCACGGGTCACCGCCCGAGCGGTGTGACGCGGACCTCTTTTCTAAGCGAGCGCTCAGTCGACTGCCTCCACGGGAGGTGGGGCGGGCGTCCCTCACGGCCGGTGGACCTCCTCCGGGGAGGTGGCGGGGTCCGGGGCAGGGGCCGGTTCCGCGAGGCGCCGGCGGCGGCGGTGCTTGAGCAGCGCCCACGGCGCCCGCGCCCCCGTGACCTCCGTACCGGCCTCCTTCGCCGCCTCCGCCGCCGCCTTCGCCACCGGCAGCATGTCCTCGTGGCGGTCCGGCTCCAGGCGGTCCGTTTCCGGCCACACGCCGAGCACCGCGCACACCGTCGGCAGTACCGCCATCGCCGCCGTCGCGTACCCCTCGGCCGACGGGTGGTAGTTGTCCGCCCCGAACATCTCCCGCGGGTTCGCCGCGAACTCAGGGCCGAGCAGATCGCCCAGCGACACCGTCCGCCCGCCCTGCTCCACCACCACGATCGTCTGCGCGGCCGCCAGCTGCCGCGACACCCGCCGCGCCATCCACCGCAGCGGCTGGTAGACCGGCTCGATCGTGCCCAGATCCGGGCAGGTCCCGACGACCACCTCCGCCCCGGTCGTCCGCAGCCGCCGCACCGCGGCCGCGAGCAGCCGCACCGACTCCGTGGCCGGCATCCGGTGCGTGACGTCGTTCGCGCCGATCATGATCACGGCCACGTCCGGCGGGCCCGACGGAGCCGACAGCAACAGCGACACCTGACGTTCCAGATCGTCCGAGCGCGCACCCGGCAGCGCCACGTTCCGCAGCACCACCGGCCGCTCGGCCACCGCCGCGAGCCCCGAGGCCAGCAGCGCCCCCGGGGTCTGCCCCGCGCGACGTACCCCCTGACCCGCCGCCGTCGAATCACCCAGAAGGGCCAGCCGAAGAGGCCCCGAGCCGGGATCCGAGGCCGCGAACGAGCGCCCGTACAGCCCGTCCGCCCCCGGTGGCAGGGGTGCCACCCCGCCCCCCACGTTCCGCTTCGCCAGCTGCACCTCGGCCAGGACCACACCCACCGCCGCCACACCGAGCAGCCCGATGCTCCCACCGCCGTACGCCGCGCCCGCCGCGATCCGCCGTGCCACCCTCGCCCTCGACATGGGGGCAGTCACCTCCTTCAAGCCGTTCAGGATGTAACTGCCCCGTAACCCGCTCCGACTACGCATACGCTGGACGCACCATTACGGAGACCCCGGAGATTACGGTGCAATTCCACGACTCGATGATCAGCCTCGTCGGCAACACCCCGCTGGTGAAGCTCAACAACGTCTCGGCGGGTATCCAGGCGACCGTCCTGGCCAAGGTCGAGTACTTCAACCCCGGCGGCTCGGTCAAGGACCGCATCGCCCTGCGCATGATCGAGGCGGCCGAGGAGAGCGGTGCGCTCAAGCCCGGCGGCACCATCGTCGAGCCCACATCCGGCAATACCGGAGTCGGCCTCGCGATCGTGGCCCAGCAGAAGGGCTACAAGTGCATCTTCGTCTGCCCCGACAAGGTGTCCACGGACAAGATCAACGTGCTTCGGGCGTACGGCGCCGAGGTCGTGGTCTGCCCCACCGCCGTCGACCCCGAGCACCCCGACTCGTACTACAACGTGTCCGACCGCCTCGTCCGTGAGACCCCGGGCGCCTGGAAGCCGGACCAGTACTCCAACCCGAACAACCCCCGCTCCCACTACGAGACCACCGGTCCCGAGCTCTGGGAGCAGACGGACGGGAAGATCACCCACTTCGTCGCGGGCATCGGTACCGGCGGCACGATCTCCGGCACCGGCGGGTACCTGAAGGAGATCAGCGGCGGCAAGGTCACCGTCGTCGGCGCCGACCCCGAGGGCTCGGTGTACTCCGGTGGCTCCGGCCGGCCGTACCTGGTCGAGGGCGTCGGTGAGGACTTCTGGCCCACCGCGTACGACCGGAACGTCACGGACCGTATCGTCGCGGTCTCCGACAAGGACTCCTTCCAGATGACCCGCCGCCTCGCCAAGGAGGAGGGCCTCCTGGTGGGCGGCTCCTGCGGCATGGCGGTCGTCGCCGCGCTCGAGGTCGCCAAGGAGCTCGGCCCGGACGACGTCGTGGTCGTGATCCTGCCGGACTCCGGCCGCGGCTACCTGTCCAAGATCTTCAACGACGAGTGGATGGCCGACTACGGCTTCCTGGAGGACACCTCCTCCGCCACCGTCGCCGACGTGCTGCGGCACAAGGAGGGCGGCCTGCCCTCCCTGGTCCACATGCACCCGGAGGAGACGGTCGGTCAGGCCATCGAGGTGCTGCGGGAGTACGGCGTCTCCCAGATGCCGATCGTCAAGCCGGGCGCCGGTCACCCGGACGTCATGGCGGCGGAGGTCGTCGGCTCGGTCGTCGAGCGCGAGCTCCTCGACGCGCTGTTCACCAAGCGGGCGAACCTGGAGGACCCGCTGGAGCGCCACATGAGCGCGCCGCTGCCGCAGGTCGGCTCGGGCGAGCCGGTCGCCGACCTGATGTCCGTGCTCGGTGAGTCGGCGGACGCGGCGATCGTGCTGGTCGAGGGCAAGCCGACGGGTGTGGTGAGCCGTCAGGACCTGCTCGCGTTCCTGGCCAACGGCGGGGCGAAGGGCGCCACGAAGTAGCGCGACGCGTGTCCGAGCGGGCGTTCGCGCAATCGGTACGAGCGCGACACGTACGCGCAGCACCCGCTTAACACGCGTCCGGCACAGTGTTTCTTGTCGGCGTCAAGGACAACGGAGCGGCTCCCGGACCTCCTGACGACGCCTTCCGGACGCGAGACCGGCCCTGACCCGGGCCCGTGTCCCTCGCGGGGACCGCCGTCGTCCCGCCCCCCAGCAATGGGGGTGCGGCGGTCCCCGCCTCCTCTTCTTCGGGCTCCTTCGCCTCAGGCGCTAGAAGGCGTCCCGGTCCTCGTCGCGCTTCGATCCGAGCGGGAAGCGGCCCCGGGTGGCGTGGACGAAGTTCACGCCGACGATGCCGAGCCAGGCCACGATCAGGCCTTCGAGGTCCGCCTGGGTGACGGCGATCGCGGAGAGAGGGATCGCCAGGAGCAGCGAGATGATGCCGAAGCCGTAGCGCTCGCCGAAGCCCTCGGGACCCGCGCCCGGAGGGCGGACGCCGCGGGCCGTCGCCACCTGCTGTTCGGCCGTGCGGCGGCGGACCTGGCGGTCGATCGTCGTCTCCAGGCTCTGTTCCACCCTGCCGAGGAAGGACTCGATGAGCGCGGACTCGTACTCCGCGCCCAGCTCCCGCCGGGCGTGCAGAGTGGCGTCCAGCTCGGTCTTGAACTCGTCGGTGCGGGCGGGGTCGCGGCTGTCCATAATCGTCACCGTAGGGAGCGCCCGCCCCACCTGTCAGTAGGGGTACCCCCCGCATTTCTTGCCCTCCTGCATATCTTCATGCAGAGTTCAAGGTGAATGAATAGGCGGAAGGGGGACGGCGTGAGCGACAGCCCGGCCGGACGGCTGCAGACGCTCTTCGAGGGGCACCGGCTGACACCGACACAGCGGCGGATCGCGCACTGCATGGTGCGCCGCGCCGGAGACGTGGCGTTCCTGTCCAGCGTGGAGCTGGCCGACCTCGCCGGCGTGAGTCAGCCCTCCGTCACGCGCTTCGCCGTCGCCCTGGGCTTCGACGGCTATCCCGCTCTGCGCCGCCACCTGCGGGAGGTCGCCCCCGCCGGGGAGGTGTCGGGGGAGGCGGGCGAGCACAACGAGTACCAGCAGGCCGTCCTCGCCGAGATCGAGAACCTCCGGCACCTCGCCGAGCTCCTCGCCGACCCCGCACCCGTCGTCCGCG
This sequence comes from Streptomyces sp. NPDC012508, assembly GCF_042902595.1. NCBI lineage: Bacteria > Bacillati > Actinomycetota > Actinomycetes > Kitasatosporales > Streptomycetaceae > Streptomyces > Streptomyces sp. NPDC012508. The sequence continues at coordinate 42,777 of NZ_JBIBEO010000011.1, read as the reverse complement.
CCGGTCGGCTGCTCGCCGCCTCACGGCCGCTGCCCGTCCTCGGGCTGCGGGCCGCCTCCTCGCAGGCGCGCGGCTTCGCGTACTTCGCCGCCAAGGTCCACCCCGACGTCCGCCTCCTCGACGAGGGCGGCTCGATGCTCACCGACCGTATCGACGCGGCGGTACGGGCCGGGGCCACGGCCCTGCTCTGCTTCGCGCTGCCCCGCCACCCGCGCGAGGTCGTCGAGGCCCTGGAGTACGCCCAGGGCGCGGGAGCGACCGTGGTGACGGTCGCCGAGTCGGCGTTCGCGCCCGTCGCCGCCCACAGCGACCTGCTGATCCCGGCCGCCGTCGGCACCGGGCTCGCCTTCGACACGGCCTGCGCCCCGATGCTGCTCGGCCGCGTGCTCCTGGAGGCGATGGCGGACGAACTGCCCGACGCCCAGGCGCGCCTGGAGGAGTTCGACACCAAGGCGGCGGCTCGCGGCCTCTTCGTGGAGTAGCGGGCTCTCTCAGACCTCCAGCTCGGCCTCGATCTTCTTCAGCTGGTGGCGTGCCATCGCCAGGTTCGCCCGGTCCTTGCTCAGCGCCAGGTAGAGGAACAGGCCGTTCGTCCCGCGCCCCTTCAGCAGCCGGATCAGGTGGTACTGGGTGCCGAGCGTGATCAGGATGTCCTCGATGTCCTCCTGGAGGCCGAGCATCTCCATCGCCCTGACCTTGGCGCGGACCACGTCCGTGTTGCCGGCCGCCGCCACGGTCAGGTCGAGATCCTTGCCGCCTCCGATCGTGCCGAGGGCCATGCCGCTGGTGTAGTCGACCAGCGCGGCGCCGATGGCGCCCTCGATGGTCGCGGCTTCCTTCAGAGCGGTCTCGGTGTTCGCCATGGGTGTCGCACTTCCTTTTCCGGGTTCGGTTTCGGTTCTCGTCGGGTCTTCGTTCGGTCTGCATCCGGGTGACGCACTCGGGATGCGCACTCGGGGTGCGGCTACGCCTGGTGTCGGTTCAGGTCCTTGCGCTCCAGCGCCCCGTCGACCAGCTCGCCTATCCGGGCACTGGACCGCCGGGCCTCCAGATGGAGCCGGCCCACGTTGATCCGGGGCTCGGCGAGCAGCGTCAGCACGGCGGCGCCGCCGGCCGCGTACGTGGCGACATAGCCGCCCTCGCCCCGGACGAGCAGCTCGCGGAAGCGGCCTTGCCCGGTGGACTCGGTCAGCCGCTGGGCCACGCCGAGGGCCGCCGCGGTCAGCGCTGCCACCCCCTCCGCCCCTGTGTCGGCCGTGTCATGGGCGAGGACCAGGCCGTCGGCGCTCGCCGCGAGCGCCCCGGTGAGCTGGGGCAGTCGGGCCCGCAGCCGTCTCAGCTCGCCGAGTACCTCGGCTTCTGCGGACATCAGTAATCTCCTCTCGGCGCGCAGGCGCAGGGCACGCCTCATCACAGACTTGCCTCCAGGGCGTCGCGGAGCCGGCGCAGCAGGGCTATGTCCGGGTCGGCCGCGACCACGCCGATCCAGGCGGGGACGGCGGGCGGCGCGGCCGCCACGGGGTCGGGCGGGGTCTCCACGAGGCCGGCGGCGGCGAGCCGGCGGACGTCGAGAAGCGTGTGGAAGGCCGGGCGGCCCAGCAGGCGCGCGATGTCCGCGGGCGTACGCGTCCCGTCGGCGGCGGCCAGCAGCGCCCGCTGACGCAGGCTCACCGTCTGCCCCGGAGCGGGGGCGCGGACGACGACCGGGGCCGTGTCCACCGTTCCGTACGGCCAGACGCTGTCGAGCAGTTCACGGCGGCGTACCGTCTCGCGCTCGACGGCCTCGGTGGAGACCGGGCGCACCGGGCCGAACCAGTGGGCCACGCCGTAACGGAAGCGGGTCGGGCCGGTGGCGGGGGCGAGGGCGAAGAACGCCGCGTCGAAGACCGCGCCGAGGTGGCAGATCTCCAGCTCGCCGTCGCGCAGCCGGCCGCTCTCCACCAGGAACCTGCCGACCTCGCGCCGCGCGCCGGCCCGGTCGACGGCCTCGTCCCAGCCCTCGCGCGGCAGCCGTCCGCCGGTGGTCAGCAGGACGTCGAGCCCGGGGGCTGCGGGGCTCTCGGCGTGCACGACGCGGCCGTCGACGAGGTAGAGCGTTCCGTGGTCGCGGAGCAGGGCGCCCGTCGCCCGCTCGGCGGCCAGGCGGACGAGCATCGGGGAGACGGTCATCCGAGCACCAGCCTCTCGGCGAGGTCGCGCAGTCTGAGACGGGCGAGCGCGAGGTTGCCGGTGTCCCGGTCCAGCCACAGGTGGAGGAAGACGCTGCTGTCGAAGGCGGTGTCGACGAAACGCAGGACGTGATAGCCGCTGCGGGTGGTGACGATCAGATCCTCGACGGGCGGTCCCTTGGGTAACGCGCCTTCGCGGGGCGGTGTTTCGGGTCCCGGGCGCGTGGCCCGGGCGGTGGACGCCCTTGTGTTCGCCGTCGCCAGTACGATGGCCGTGGTCGGCGTCGGGACGCCCGCGAAGGAGTCGTACTCCGCCGCCGCGCGCGCCAGTTCGGCCGCCTCGGCGGCCGTCGTCTCGTGGTCGCCGACCGGCGAGTCGCCCGCCGCGCCGAGGGCGAGCCCGCTGGTCCAGTCGACCAGCCAGGCTCCGCGCGCGCCCGGCAGGCTCATGGCCTCCAGCAGGCACTCGTCGATTCCGGGCACGCGGATTCCCCTCCCGATGCAGCGTGCGGGCGTACGGCAGTGACCGTGACGTTACTCAACGTTCCGGTCGTGGGGAGGAGTTCTGGCATTTTCCATCGGAACATGCCGTCCGCTTGCTTGAATTCGCCCTCGCACCCATGGGGGGCGCCCCGGGCGCCCCCGTGCGCGCCTCAGTCCTCCCCGCGCACGCGCAGGACGGCCTTGTTGACCGCCCACAGCCCGATCCCGATGGCGAGCAGCACGCCGGCCCGGATGTACACGTCCGCGGAGCGGTCGGCGAGCGGGCTCGCCAGGATCAGCGCGGTGACGGCGCCGAGGACCGGGAGCGCCGTCGGCGTCCGGAAGTGGGCGTGCTCCACCCGGTCCTTGCGCAGCACCAGGACGGCGATGTTGACCACGGCGAAGACGCACAGCAGCAGGAAGGCCGTGGTGTCGCCGAGGCCTTCGATCTCGCCCGTGGAGACCAGACCGATGGTGAGGACGGTGGCGAAGACGATGCCGGTGAGGGGTGTGCGGCGGTGCTTCAGGACCCTGCCCATCACACGCGGCAGCACCCGCTCGTTGGCGAGGCCGTAGCAGAGCCGGGAGGCCATCATGATGTTGATGAGCGCGGAGTTCGTGACCGCGAACAGCGCGATCAGCGCGAACAGTTTCGGCGGGAAGTCGACCCCGCCGGCCTTCACGACCTCCAGGAGCGGCCCGCTGGACTTCTCCAGGGTCTCGTGGTCGACGAGGAGCGAGGAGACCAGGGCGACCAGGACGTAGACGGTTCCGGTGACGGCGACGCCGATGAAGATGGCCCGGGGGAAGGTGCGGACGGGATCCTGCGTCTCCTCCGCCATGTTGACGGAGTCCTCGAAGCCGACGAAGGCGAAGAACCCGAGCGCGGTGGCCCCCAGCACGCTCGTGATCAGTGCGTATCCGCCGCCCGACGCCTCGAACTCGCCGAGCCGCGACGGCTCCCCGTCCCCGCTCAGGACGGCCCAGGCGCCGATCCCGAGAATGATCAGCAGACCGGTGACCTCGACGAGCGTGAGGACCACGTTCGTCTTCACGGACTCCGACACCCCGCGCAGCGCGAGACACGCGAGGGCGAGGACGAAGAGGATCGCGATCAGCGTGGCCGGGATCGCGTCCGTGAACTCCTGGAAATAGTCCCCGCTGAAGGCGCGGGCGGCCGCGCTCGCGGAGGAGAGCCCCGAGCACATCACCATGAACGCGACGATGAAGGTGAGGAAGGGGACCTTGAACGCCTTCTGCGTGTAGAGCGCGGCGCCCGCCGCCTTCGGATACTTGCCGACCAGCTCCACGTACGAGGCGGCGGTCAGCAGCGCGACGACGAAGCCGATCACGAAGGGCAGCCAGAGCGCGCCGCCCACCTTGCCCGCGACCTTGCCGGTCGTCGCGTAGATCCCGGTGCCCAGGATGTCGCCGATGACGAAGAGGATCAGCAGTCTGGGCCCGATGGCGCGCTTCAGCGGAGGCTGTCCGATCGGACCGGTCCGCTCGGCTGCGGGCTCGTCGGATCGTGGTGCTGTGGTCATGGGCGGCCTCCCGTGCGTCGTCGGGAGATTGCCTGCCCGGGAGCCCGTCACCTGATGCCGACCGCACTGTCACTCGTACGGGCGAACGTGTGTACGGACGACGGACGCCGGCGACGGTCACCGCGACGGTCACCGGCGAGGACACCGGCGACGCTCAGTGGCGGCGCTCCACCGAGGCCGCCACGTCGTCCAGGTCCTTCGCCAGCGCCCGGCTCACCGCCTTGGCGCCGAGGCCGCTCAGCAGCTTGGCCAGGAACCCCGTGCGGCTGCCCGCGGCCGGGGTCGCCGAGAACGTCATCCGTACCGTCGTCGCCCCCTCCCCGTCCGGCCGCAGCGCGATCTCGGAGACGTAGCGCATACCGTGCGACTCGGCCACCGTCACATAGCGGTCCGGCGGCACGGCCTCGGTCACGGTCATCTCCTCCGTGGCCTCCTTGCCCATCATCCGCCGGGTCTCGCGCCAGCGGGTGCCCACCCCGAAGGCGCCCTCGGTGAGCACGTCGACCCGCTCCACGCCGCTCAGGATCCGTGGCATGTCCCGCAGATCCGTCAGTACCTCCCAGACGGGCCCGGGAGATGCCGCGACCCGGCGCTCGACGGTGACGCTCTTCGTAGCCATGGCTCCATCGAACCACCGGCCTCGGACGAGCGCCCGCAGTGCTACGGCAGCAGGGCGTCCGCCCGGTCGCCGCCCGCCTCGGCGACGATCTCGTCCAGGCTCTGCGCCGTCCGCACGGTCGAGAACGAGACACGGCCGTCGTCGTCCGAGACGGTGAAGCCGTGCACGGCCGGCCGGGGCAGGCTGTTGTACGCGTAGTGGTGGGCGAAGTAGTACGCGCCGGTGTCGGGGACCGCCACGACGTCGTCCGGCCGCAGCAGCGGCAGCGGGCGCGCGGTGGCGAGCAGGTCCCCCGCGAAGCAGGCGGGGCCGGCCACGTCCTGGACGGTCTCGGCCCCGTCGTGCGGCCGGCCCTCGGAGTCGTACGCGAGGATGCGCAGCGGCCAGGAGGCCGGGTCGTAGACGGTACGGGTGGCGAGCTGCACGCCCGCGTGGGTGACCGCGATGGGGCGTCCGCCGGAGGTCTTGGTGTACTCGACGCGGGCGAGGACCGTGCCGTGCTTGGCGAGCAGCGAGCGGCCGAACTCGGTGACCAGGCCGTAGCGCCCGTCCAGGAGGCCGGGCGCGGTCTCGGCGAGCAGCGCCGCGTACCCGGCGTACGTCGGCGTCTCCTCGTCGGAGGCGAAGTTCACCGGCAGTCCGCCGCCGATGTCGACGGTGTCGATCTGCTGCCGTCCGGCCTTGGTGTTGATCTCCTCGGCCAGCTCGTACACGGCGGCGACGCCCTCGGCCATGAGGGAGAACGGGACACCCTGCGAGCCGGTGTGCGTGTGCAGCCGCGTCAGCCAGGGCCGTTCGAGGTACGCCTGGACGACGGCCTCCCGCGCCCCCTCGTCCCGGAGGGCCACCCCGAACTTGGAGGTGGCGGTCGCGGTCGAGAGTGCCCCGATCGAACCGGCTCCGACCTGCGGGTTCACCCGGATTCCCAGGGGCGAGGCGGTCGGCGCGGAGGTGACGAGCGCGTCGAGCCTGGCCAGCTCCTGGAGGTTGTCGGCGTTGACGGCGATTCCGAGCGCGAGGGCCTGGCGCAGCTCGGCGGGCGTCTTGGCCGGCGAGTCGAGCACGGTACGGGACGGGGCCACGCCGGCCGCCCGGGCGAGGGCCAGCTCGCCGGGGCTCGCGACCTCGACGCCGAGTCCGCACGCGTCCAGCAGGCGCAGGACGGGCACGAGCGGGCAGGCCTTCACGGCGAAGGCGTGCAGGACGGGGGCGTCGGTGACTGCGGCGAAGGCGGAGACGAGGGCGGCGGCCGACGCACGGATGCCGGCGGTGTCGAGGAGTCCGACGACCTGCCCGGAGGAAGGAGTGAGGAGGCCCTGCTCGACGGCGGCACGGACGGCCTGATCGCGACGGTGGGATGCCATGGATCCATGGGACCACCGGGACGGGTGGCGCCGCAGCTGTTGACTACAACTATTCACCAGGCCAGGATGTGAATAGTTACGTCACATCGGATGGAGGCACCCATGTCAGGACCCCGCCCCGTACGGGCCCCGCGCGGTACGGAACTGAGCACCCTGGGATGGCAGCAGGAGGCCGCCCTCCGGATGCTGCAGAACAACCTCGACCCCGAGGTCGCCGAGCACCCCGACAAGCTCGTCGTCTACGGCGGGACCGGGAAGGCCGCGCGCGACTGGCGCTCCTTCGACGCGATGGTGCGTACGCTGCGGACCCTGAAGCAGGACGAGACGATGCTCGTCCAGTCCGGCCGCCCGGTGGGCGTCATGCAGACGCACGAGTGGGCCCCGCGCGTGCTCATCGCCAACTCCAACCTGGTCGGCGACTGGGCGAACTGGGAGGAGTTCCGGCGCCTCGAAGCTCTCGGCCTCACGATGTACGGCCAGATGACGGCCGGTTCGTGGATCTACATCGGCACCCAGGGCATCCTGCAGGGCACGTACGAGACGTTCGCCGCCGTCGCCGCGAAGAAGTTCGGCGGCACCCTCGCCGGGACGATCACCCTCACCGCCGGCCTCGGCGGCATGGGCGGCGCCCAGCCCCTCGCCGTGACGATGAACGACGGCGTCGCGATCTGTATCGACGTCGACCCGCGTGCGATCGAGCGCCGCATCGAGCACCGCTACCTCGACGTGAAGGCCGACAGCCTCGCCCACGCGCTGGCGCTGGCGACCGAGGCGCGCGACGCCCGTCGCCCGCTCTCCATCGGCCTCCTCGGCAACGCGGCCGAACTGCTCCCGCAGATGCTCGCCGAGGGCGCCCCCATCGACATCGTGACCGACCAGACCTCGGCCCACGACCCGCTCTCCTACCTCCCGGTCGGCGTGGACTTCGACGACATGGCGAGCGCCGCCGCCAAGGACCCGGCGGGCTTCACGACCCGCGCCCGCGAGTCCATGGCCCAGCACGTCGAGGCCATGGTCGGCTTCATGGACGCCGGCGCCGAGGTCTTCGACTACGGCAACTCCATCCGGGGCGAGGCCCAGCTCGCGGGCTACGACCGCGCGTTCGCCTTCCCCGGCTTCGTACCGGCCTACATCCGCCCGCTCTTCTGCGAGGGCAAGGGCCCGTTCCGCTGGGCCGCCCTCTCGGGCGAGGCCTCGGACATCGCGAAGACCGACAAGGCGATGCTCGAACTCTTCCCGCAGAACGAGTCCCTCCACCGCTGGATCAAGATGGCCGGCGAGCGGGTCCACTTCCAGGGCCTGCCCGCCCGTATCTGCTGGCTCGGCCAGGGCGAGCGCGACAAGGCCGGCGACATGTTCAACGACATGGTCGGCAACGGCACCCTCGCCGCGCCCCTCGCGATCGGCCGCGACCACCTCGACTGCGGCTCGGTGGCCTCCCCGTACCGCGAGACCGAGGCCATGCTCGACGGCTCCGACGCGATCGCCGACTGGCCGCTGCTCAACGCCATGGTCAACGTCGCCTCCGGCGCCTCCTGGGTCTCCATCCACCACGGCGGCGGCGTCGGCATGGGCCGCTCCATCCACGCGGGCCAGGTCACGGTCGCCGACGGCACGCCGCTGGCCGGCGAGAAGATCCGCCGCGTCCTGACCAACGACCCCGGCATGGGCGTCATCCGCCACGTCGACGCGGGCTACGACATCGCGGAGCGCGTCGCGGACGAGAAGGGCGTCCGCGTCCCGATGCGCGAGGGCGACGACGCGTGAGCGAGACCTTCCACGCCATGTGGCGTTCGCTGCGGCCCATCGGCCGCAGCGACGCCTCGGGCGGCTACCGCCGCTACGCCTGGACCGGCGCCGACGCCGACTGCCGGCTCTGGTTCCAGATGCAGGCGGAGGCCCGCCGGCTGAACTACGAGGTCGACCGGAACGGCAACCAGTGGGCCTGGCTCGGCGACCCCGCGGCCGGTGACGCGGTCGTCACCGGCTCCCACCTGGACTCCGTGCCCGACGGCGGCGCCTTCGACGGCCCCCTCGGCGTCGTGTCCGCCTTCGCCGCGCTCGACGAACTCCGCTCCCGCGAGGTCCAGTTCAAGCGCCCCTTCGCCATCACCAACTTCGGTGACGAGGAAGGCGCCCGCTTCGGCCTGGCCTGCGTCGGCTCCCGCCTCACCGCCGGCCGGCTGACGAAGGAGCAGGCGTACGAGCTCCGCGACGCCGACGGGATCACCCTCCCGAAGGCCATGGAGGCCGCCGGTCACGACCCCGACGCCATCGGCCCCGACCCCGAGCGCCTCGCCCGGATCGGCGCCTTCGTCGAGCTCCATGTCGAACAGGGCCGCGCCCTGGACCTCTCCGGCGACGCCGTCGGCATCGCGTCCGCGATCTGGCCGCACGGCCGCTGGCGGTACGACTTCGCGGGCGAGGCCAACCACGCCGGCACGACCCGGCTCGTCGACCGTCGCGACCCGATGCTCACCTACGCCGAGACCGTCCTCTCCGCCCGTCGCGAGGCCGAACTCGCGGGCGCCGTCGCCACCTTCGGCAAGATCGCCGTCGAACCGAACGGCGTCAACGCCATCCCCTCCCTGGTCCGCGGCTGGCTCGACGCCCGCGCCGCCGACCAGGACGCCCTGGACACCGTCATCGCCGGTATCGAGACGGCCTCCCGGGACCACGCGGCCCGCCACGGCATCGACCTCACGGTCGTACGGGAGTCCTTCACGCCCGTCGTGGAGTTCGCCCACGCCCTGCGGGACGAGATCGCCTCCGTCCTGGGCGAGAAGACCCCGGTCCTCGGCACGGGCGCCGGACACGACGCGGGCATTTTGTCCGAATCGATCCCGACCGCCATGCTGTTCGTACGGAACCCCACGGGCGTCTCGCACTCCCCGGCCGAGTTCGCGGCCGAGGACGACTGCGTGGCCGGAGTGCTCGCACTCGCCGACGTACTGGAAGGACTGGCGTGCAGGTGACGACGTACTGGCTGGAACACGCCTGGCTCGACACGAACGTCGAGCCGGGCGTGGTGCTGGAGGTCGCGGACGGCCGGATCACGGCGGTACGCACGGGGGCGGGGGGCGACGTTCCGCCGCCCGGCGCGGTCGTCCTGCGCGGACTGACGATCCCCGGCCTCGCCAACGCCCACTCGCACGCCTTCCACCGCGCCCTGCGCTCCACCGTCCAGGTCGGTTCCGGCACCTTCTGGACCTGGCGCGAGATCATGTACCAGGTCGCGTCCCGGCTGACCCCGGAGACGTACCATGCGCTCGCGCGGGCGGTGTACGCGGAGATGGCGCTCGCCGGCATCACGGCCGTCGGGGAGTTCCACTACCTCCACCACGCCCCCGGCGGCACCCCCTACGCCGACCCCAACGCGATGGGCGAGGCCCTCGTCCAGGCGGCGGCCGACGCGGGCATCCGGATCACCCTGCTCGACACGGCGTACCTCTCCTCCGGCTTCGGCGCCGCCCCCGACCGCCACCAGCTCCGCTTCTCCGACGGCACGGCCGACGCATGGGCGGAGCGCGTCTCGCTGCTCAAGGAGCGCGACGGTGTACGCATCGGCGCGGCGATCCACTCCGTACGCGCCGTCCCGGCCGACCAGCTGGCGACGGTGGCGAGCTGGGCGCACGAGCGGGGCGCACCGCTGCACGTCCATCTCTCCGAGCAGACGGCCGAGAACGACGCCTGCCTCGCGGCCCACGGCCGCACCCCGACCCAGCTGCTCGCCGACCACGGTGTCCTCGGCCCGCTGACGACCGGCGTCCACAACACCCACCTCACGGACGGGGACATCGCGCTCATCGGCTCCTCCACCACGGGCACCTGCATGTGCCCGACGACCGAACGCGACCTCGCGGACGGCATCGGCCCGGCTGTCGCCCTCCAGCGCGCGGGCTCCCCGCTCTCGCTCGGCAGCGACAGCCACGCCGTCATCGACCTCCTGGAGGAGGCCCGGGCGATGGAGCTGAACGAACGCCTCCGCTCCCGCACGCGCGGCCACTGGACGGCCGCCGCGCTGCTGCGGGCGGCGACCGCCGACGGCCACGCGGCCCTCGGCTGGGGTCAGGCGGGCACCCTGGAACCCGGTGCGCTCGCCGACTTCACGACGATCGCCCTGGACTCGGTCAGGACAGCGGGACCGGTGCCGCGTCTGGCAGCCGAGACGGCGGTATTCGCAGCGTCGGCCGCGGATGTGCGTCACACGATCGTGGGCGGCCGCCATGTCGTACGGGACGGGGTCCACCGGTCCGTACCGGACGTGCCCCGCGCCCTCGCGGACTCGATCGCCGCCCTGCGCGGCTGAAGGAGACATCTCTCATCATGAACACCGGCCCCGCGACGAGGAACAGCCCGGCGGCGACCTCCGCCCCCACGAGCGCGAACAGCGCCGTGGCGACGCCCGCGACCGCCATCGTCAACATCGCAAGCCTGGTCACCAACGATCCCTCCTTCGGTGATGGATCTCCCCTGGGTCTGATCCAGGACGCGGCCGTCGTCATCGAAGGCGACCGAGTCGTCTGGGTCGGTGAATCCAGCAAAGCACCCGCCACTGACAACCGGGTCGACGCCGGCGGCAGGGCCGTGATCCCGGGCTTCGTGGACTCCCACTCGCACCTGGTCTTCGCGGGCGACCGCACGGCGGAGTTCAACGCGCGGATGTCGGGCCAGCCGTACAAGGCGGGAGGCATCCGTACGACGGTGGCGGCGACGCGCGCCGCGAGTGACGAGGCGCTCTCGGCGAACGTCGCCCGCTATCTGCGCGAGGCCCTGGCCCAGGGCACGACCACCTTCGAGACCAAGTCCGGCTACGGCCTGACGGTCGAGGACGAGGCCCGCGCGCTGCGCATCGCCGCCGCGCACACCGACGAGGTCACCTACCTCGGCGCCCACATCGTCCCGCCGGACTACGCCGACGACCCCGCCGCGTACGTCGACCTCGTCACGGGCGACATGCTCGACGCCTGTGCGCCGTACGCCCGTTGGGTGGACGTCTTCTGCGAGAAGGGCGCGTTCGACGGGGACCAGGCGCGGGCGATCCTCACGGCCGGCAAGGAGCGGGGCCTGCACCCCCGGGTGCACGCGAACCAGCTCTCGTACGGCCCCGGCGTCCAGCTGGCGGTGGAGCTGGACGCGGCGAGCGCGGACCACTGCACGCGCCTCACGGACGCCGACGTCGACGCCCTGGCACAGTCGTCGACGGTCGCGACGCTCCTCCCGGGCGCGGAGTTCTCCACCCGCGCCGAGTGGCCGAACGCCCGCCGCCTGCTGGACGCGGGCGTGACGGTGGCCCTCTCCACGGACTGCAACCCGGGCTCGTCCTTCACCTCCTCAGTGCCGTTCTGCATCGCGCTGGCGGTACGGGACATGGGCATGACCCCGGACGAAGCGGTCTGGTCGGCCACGGCGGGCGGCGCGGCGGCCCTCCGCCGCGCGGACGTGGGCCACCTCACCCCTGGCTCCGCCGCGGACCTGACGATCCTGGACGCCCCGTCCCACGTCCACCTGGCCTACCGGCCGGGCGTACCCCTGGTGACGGAGGTCTGGCGGCGGGGGACGCGCGTGATCTGACGGCCAGGGGGACCGGCGCGTGTCGTGCCCGGTGCCGCACGCGGGTATTCCGTGGAGGCGGACCGGGGCCCCGTGCCAGAATCCGGCGCATGTCAGTTCGATACCCGCGCCCCCTCCGTCCTGGTGACCGTGTCGGCGTCACCTCTCCCTCCAGCGGCGTCGGCAAGGACCTGCGTGCGCGCCTGGAGGTGGCGATCCGTCACGTCGAGGCGCGTGGGTACGAGGTCGTCGTCGGGGACTGCATGGACGGGGCCGGTCATGTGAGCGCTCCCGCCGCCGAGCGGGCGCGGGAGTTCATGGGGATGCTGACCGATCCCGACATCAGGGCCGTCGTGCCGCCGTGGGGCGGGGAGACCGGGCTCGATCTCCTGCCCCTGCTCGACTGGCAGCGGCTGCGCGACGCCGAGCCGACCTGGCTCGTCGGGTACTCGGACATGTCGACCCTCATGACCCCGCTGACCCTCCTCACCGGGGTGGCGACCCTGCACGGCAACAATCTGATGGACACCCCGTACCAGGCGCCCGAGGGGTTGCTGACGTGGCTCGACATCGCCGCCGCTCCGCAGGGCCGGCCGTTCACCCAGATCCCCCCGAATCTGCACCGGGCGTCCGGGTGGGACGACTGGCAGCGTCACCCCGAGGTCGCCGAGCTCACGCTCGACACTCCCGGCCGGTGGACCCGGCTGGACGGCGACGGCGACGTGGATGTCGAGGGACGCCTGATCGGGGGCTGTATCGAGACCCTGCGCAATCTCACGGGCACGCCCTATCTCGACGTGAACGCCTTCGCCCGGACGCACGCCCCGGAAGGACTCCTCGTGTACGTCGAGGCGGCCGGCGACGAAGCCTTCACCATCTGCGGGAACCTGCACGGGATGCGGATGGCCGGCTTCTTCGACCACGCGAACGCCGTTCTCGTCGGACGGACCCCGGCGCCCGACGCGGCCTCGCTCACCCAGCACGAAGCCGTACTGGACGCCCTCGGCCCCCTGAACGTGCCGATCGTCGCCGACGTCGAATGCGGCCACGCGCCCCCGTACCTGCCCCTCGTCAACGGGGCGCGCGCCCGCGTCGTACACACCTCGGCACGCAGCGAGCTCACCCAGTCACTGGACTGACCCGGACGCCCGCGACCAGCGCCACCGCATCGTCCAGACGGGCCAGTTCGGCGGCGTCCAGGTGTGGGTCAGCGGCCCGGCGACGGTGCGCCGCGGCCAGCGGCAGAGGTCCGGCGGGCGCGTGGATGAGCAGGGACGCCATACCCGTCCGGGCGTCGTCCGCGTACGGGACCGGGGCCACCGCGACCTCTGCCAGGATCAGGGCAGACATCGCCCAATCCAGCGCCGGATCGCCCGCCTCCGCGGTGTGCCAGTCGATCACGAACGGGCCCTCGGACGTCAGGATCACGTTGCCCGGGTGCAGGTCGAGGCGGAGCAGCGGGGCCGGGGACGGGGACGCGCGAAGACTACGCCGCCGGCGCCCTCGACCGGCATGTCCCATTGGTCGCTTGATCATCACGAATTCCCCTCAGTCACAGATAGGTCGAGTGCCCTGTCCCGGAGGGTTTTCGACCGGTACCGTCCTGTAGCGGCAGGACTCAGGGGGGAAGACCGGGGGGTCGGAGTTGAGCGCTGTCCGTCGTCAGGCTGTCCGCGAACAGGGCGGGGGCCGTAGGCAGTTCGTACAGATCGTGAAACCGGGGGAGCTGACCGCGCGCGAGGACGAGGCGTGGCGGGAGTTACGGGGGAAGTCGGGCGCACCCGAGAACCCGTTCATGGGGCCCGAGTTCACCCGGGCCGTCGCCGGCGTGCGGCCCCGGGTCAGGGTGGCCGTCTGGTGGGAGGGCGGGGAGCCCGTCGGGTTCTTCCCGTACGAGAAGGGGTCCTTTGGGCGCGGGCGGGCCGTCGGGCTCGGAGTCTCCGACTGCCAGGGCGCCGTCACGCGGCCGGGTCTCGCGCCGTCCGCCCGCGCCCTTCTGCGCGTCTGCGGGCTCTCCGCCTGGGAGTTCGACAATCTGGAGACGGGCCAGGCCGCCTTCCTCGACGAAGCCGCCGAGCCGTTCGCCTCGCCCGTCATCGACGTCGGCGAGGGCTACGCGGCGTACGAAGACGTCCTGCGCGCCCAGTCGCCCAAGTTCCTCAGGACCACCCTCGCCAAGGAGCGCCGCCTCGGCCGCCAGGTCGGCCCCACCCGGTTCGTCTTCGACGAGCGCGATCCGGCCGCCCTGCGCACCCTCATGGCGTGGAAGTCCGCCCAGTACCGCAGGACCGGCCGGCGCGACCGCTTCGCCAAGGAGTGGATCAGCACCCTCGTCCGGCGCCTGCACGAGCTGCGCGCCCCCGGCTGCACCGGCATCCTGTCCGTGCTCTACGCCGGTGACCGGCCCGTCGCCGCCCACTTCGGGCTGCGCTCCCGCACGGTCCTCTCCTGCTGGTTCCCCTCCTACGACCCCGAGTTCGCGAAGTACTCGCCCGGTCTCGTCCTCCATCTGCGGATGGCCGAGGCCGCCGCCGCGGCCGGGATCGGCATGCTCGATCTCGGCCGCGGCGACGCCGAGTACAAGGACGCCCTGAAGACCGGCGAACTGACCGTGTACGAAGGGTCGGTGACGCGCCCCGGGTTACGCGCCGGGCTCTACTGGCTCTCCCGCGAGCCCTCCCGCCGCGCCCACAGCTTCGTACGCAACCGGCCGGCGCTCGCCGCGCGCGGCCGCCGCACCCTCACCCGGATCGCCCGCCTGCGCGGCGCCGGCCAGGCCTGAGCCGACAGCGGGGACACGCACATGCGCCCACCACACGCCCTCTCCGTCGTCGACCTCGACCTCGACTCGCCCGACGGCCCCGTCCTCTCCCTCCGTCCCGCGCCCGGCGGCCCGCCCCCCGGACCCGGAGACGTCTACGCGCTCGTCCGGCTCAGGGGCAGGCCCGCGGCCACGGTGCTCGGGCACGTACCCGAAGGGGCCGATCCGGCGGAGACGCTCGCCGACCTCGCCCGGGCCCGGCTGAACGAGCCCCGCCGCGACGCGTCCCGGACCCCCGGGTCCCGGCCGGACCAGCCGCACCTCGCCCCGCCCCGTGCGAGCGTCGTCGTCGCCAGTCGTGAGCGCGCCGACCAGCTCGCCCGCGCCCTGGACTCCCTCCTCGACCAGGACCATCCCGACTACGAGGTTCTCGTCGTCGACAACGCGCCCGTCACACGCGACACCGAGGAGCTGGTCCGAGGCAAGTACGGCGACCGCGTCACGTACGTCCGCGAGGACACCCCCGGGCTCGCCGTCGCCCACAACACCGGGCTCGCGCACGCCCGCACGGAGGTCGTCGCCTTCACCGACGACGACGTCGTGGCCGATCCGCACTGGCTGACCGCCCTCACCGCGCCCTTCGCCGCCGACCCGCGGCTCGGCTGTGTCACCGGCCTCATCCTGCCCGCCCGGCTGCGAACCCCCGCCCAGGTCCTGCTCGAATCCCACGGCGGCTTCGCCAAGGGCTTCGCGCCCCGGCTCTACGACCCGGTGCGGCCGCCCGCCGACGAACCGCTCTTCCCGTTCACCGCCGGCAGCTTCGGCTCCGGCGCCAACATGGCCTTCCGCGCGGGGGCGCTCGCCTCCGCCGGCGGCTTCGATCCGGCCACCGGCACCGGGACGGCGGCCCGGGGCGGAGACGACCTGTACGCCTTCGTCGCCGTCCTCTCCGCCGGGTTCCGGCTCCGCTACACCGCCGACGCCCTCGTCTGGCACCACCACCGCGAGAGCTGGCCGGACCTGCGGAACCAGGCGTTCGGGTACGGCGCCGGTCTCACCGCCTACCTCACCGCCACCCTCGTCCGCCGCCCCGCCCTGCTGCCCGCGCTCCTCGCCCGGCTGCCCCGCGGGCTCGTCCACGCCAAGAACATGACCGCGAGCCGGACCGCCGAGCACGGCGGCGTTCCCGGCGAGCACGGCACGCACACCCACCCCTGGCCTCGCAGCCTCTCCCGACTGGAGCGACGCGGCATGCTCTACGGACCGTTCGGTTACGCCAAGGCCCGGCTGCGGATGCGGGGTACGAGATGAGCGCACCCGCCCACACCCGTATACCGGTCCTCCTCTACCACGCCGTGATGGACGACCCGCCCGACTGGATCGCCGAATTCACCGTCACGCCCAAGGAGTTCGAGGCGCAGCTCGACGCGATCGTCGACAGCGGACGGACGCCCGTCACGATCGGTGTCCTCGCCGACCACTTCACCCGGCGCGCCCCGCTGCCGCCCCGGCCGGTCGTCCTCACCTTCGACGACGGCTTCGCCGACCTGCCAGGTCCGACCGCCGAGGCGCTCGCCGCCCGCGAGCTCCCCGCCACCGCGTATCTGACCACCGGGGCGATCACCCCGGGCCGGGCCTCTCTGCTGCCGCCCGCGCCGATGATGGCGCTGGCGCAGGCGCCGCTCCTGGAGCAGTACGGGATGGAGGTCGGCGCGCACACCGCCACCCATCCGCAGCTCGACACGCTGCCGCCCAAGGAGCTCACGTGCGAGCTGCGCGAGCCGAAGGCGGCCCTGGAGGACGTTCTCGGCCACGAGGTCCGGCATCTGGCCTACCCGCACGGCTACAACAGTCCGGCCGTGCGCCGGGCCGTCGTCGCCGCCGGGTACGCCTCGGCCGTCGCCGTCCGGCACGCGCTCAGCTCCGAGACGGACGAGCGGTACCGGATCGCCCGGCTCATCGTGCGCCGCGGGCACACCGTCGCCGACGTGGAGCACTGGATGGACGGCCGCGGCGCCAAGGCGGCGCCGTACCCGGACTCGCTGCCGACGGTGGGCTGGCGGATGTACCGCAGGGCCCGCGCGCTGGTCAGAGGACCGGAGTTCGCGGGCTGACCGCGACAGGGACGGCGTCACCGCGAGAACCCGAGGGCCGGGCCGTAGAACCCGATGGGTCGGAGAACCCGATGGGTCGTAGAACCCGATGGGTCGGAGAACCCGAGGGCCGGAGAACCCGATGGGCCGTAGAACCCGAGGGCCGGAGAACCCGAGGGCCGACGAACCCGATGAGCGTGACCTGATGGCGAAGAGTTCGAAGGGGAGTTCCACCGTGCAACAGCGTGTGCCCGCACCGGCCACCGGAAGCGACGTGCCGCCGCTTCCCTCCGCCCGGCGGCCGGAGGCGGAACCGAACGCGGAAGCGTCCTCGAACGCCGCCCCGCACGCGGACGCGGACACCTCCGCGCCGAGCCGCGTACCGCGCCTCCCCGGCCCGCAGACCCTCTTCAGCGCGCTGCCGCTGCTCGTGGCGGCCGCCCTCTGGGTGTACGCGCTGCCGCGGATCGGCTTCCGCGACATCGCCGACTACGGCCTCCTCGACCGCTTCCCGCCCGCGTTCTACGCCTCCCTCGCCGTCCTGACCTGCGGCTTCCTGGTCACCCTCCGGCGCGCCGGTACGGCTCCGTGGTGGCCGGCGGCGTACAGCGTCGCCATGCTCGTGGCGCTCAAGGCGCCGCCGGCGATCCTCTACGACTCCGTGCGCTACGCCTGGGCCTCCAAGCACGACGCCGTGATCAGCCGGCTCCTCGTCGAGGGCACGGTGTACCCGCAGCGCGAGCTGTCGGGCGGGATGTCCGCGTACGACCAGTGGCCCGGGTTCTTCTCGCTCGACGCCGCGCTCGTACGCGCCTTCGGCGTGGAGTCGGCGGCCTCGTTCATCAACTGGGCGCCGATCGCCCTGGGCGTCCTCACGCTCCCCGTCCTGCTGCTGATCTACCGCACCTTCAGCGACGACTGGCGGCTCGTGTGGACCGGGGTGTGGATCTTCCAACTGGCGAACTGGGTCGGCCAGGACTACCTGTCGCCGCAGGGCTTCTCGTACCTGCTCTATCTGACCGTCTTCGCCGTCGTCGTCCGGCACTTCGTCCGGCCCGGATCGGCGGGACGGCTGCGCGACCGTACCGTCCTCGACCCTGCGGCGGCGGCCGTGCCGCCGCCCACGACGCCGAAGCAGCGCGCGATCGCCGTACTGATCATCGCGCCGCTGATCGCGACCATCAACGCCTCGCACCAGCTCACCCCGGTGATGCTGTGCGCGACGCTCTTCGCGCTCTGCCTCACCCGCCGCTACCGCAACATCGGGCTGCTCGTCGTCACCGGCCTCATCATGCTGGCCTGGGACCTCACCATGGGCCGGGTCCTCTTCCTGGAGACCATGAGCACCCTGAAGGACTCGGCGGGCGACCTGCTCTCCAACTCCCGCGCCGGATACGCGGGCGAGCCCACCGGACCGGGACCCGAACTGGTCGGCGCCGCCAACATCCTGATGGTGCTCGCGCTCGCCGTGCTCGCCGGAACGGCCGTCCTGCTGCGCCGCAGACTCGTCCGCAGCGCGCTGCCACTGCTGCTCGCCGCCGCCGCGCCGGTGCCGATGTTCGCGGTCAACGACTACGGCGGCGAAATGCTCTTCCGTGTCTACCTGTTCGGGCTTCCCGGCACCGCGTTCTTCGCCGCCGCCGCACTCGTCCCCGCGGCGGGCGCGGTCGGCAGGGCGGCCAGGGCGGCCCGTCGCACGGCCGGTGTCGCACTGCCGCTCGCCGTCACCGCCCTGCTGGCCGGCTTCCTGCCCTCGTACTACGGCAAGGAAGGCATGCACTACGCCCCGCCGGCCGAGCTCGCCCTCACCCGGCGCGCCTACGACCGGGCGCCGGACGGTGCGCTGATCCTCGCCACCACCGGCTCCTTCCCCGGCGCCTACCACCGCTACGACCACTACGAGCGCTGGTTCTTCACCGAGCAGGAAGTCCCCGAGAACCTGAAGATGCTCAAGGACCCGGCGGGCTATCTCGCACGGGGCATCCCCGAGGACCGCCCGGCGTTCGTCGTCCTCACCCCGACGCAGGAGAAGGCGGTCATCGGCGAGGGCTATCTGCCGCCCGGCAGCTTCCGGACCCTGAGCGAGGACCTCAAGCGCTCGCCGCTGTTCCGCGTGGTGGAGGAGAGCGAACACGGGCTGGTCCTGGAGTACCGCCCACCGTCCCGAACGTCCTGACGCCAGCCGTCCCGAACGGCCTGACGCCAGCCGTTCCGAACCTCCTGCTGACCGCCCGCCTCCGACCGTCCCGCTGTCACCGCCCCGAGCCGACCGTCCGGCTTCCGAGCCCCCACACGCCCCGACCCGACCGATCACGGGAGTACGCCATGCCCCTCGCACACCTCCGGCTCAGAGCGGGCCTGGCGGCCTCCGGCTGGCTCGCGCTCGGCGCCACCGCGCTGCCCGGCGGCTCCCCGCTGCGCTGGATCCCCGTCCTCGCCTTCGTGACCCTCGTGCCGGGCCTCGCGCTGCTCCACCCGCAGCCGAGCGGGCTGCGGCCCGGCGCCCGTCTGGAGGCGCTCGCGCTCGCCGCCCCCGTCAGCCTGTCGCTGGCCGCGCTCGCCGCGACCTCGCTCTTCCTGGTCAAGGGCTTCTCCACGACCGCGTTCCTCGTCTCGCTCGCGGTCTTCGTGACCGTCGTCGCCGCCCTGCCGGGCGTCCCGCTGCCCGCGGCCACGAGGGGTGCCGTCGAGCGCGAGCCACGGCGGACCGGCGGACCGCGCACCCGGAAGATCCTCGGCTGGGCCGGGAGCCGGCCGCGGGCCAAACGAAAGCCCGGTGACGGGCGATGACGGGACGCCATGGGACACCGCAGCGGCGCGCCCACATGGCCGTCGCCCTCGCCGCCGTCGGGGCGCTCGCCGCCGCGATCGGCGTCTACAGCAGCCGGACCGGCGGCGCCGACGACCGCTGCGCCCCCGACGCCAAGCTCGTCACGCCGTGCGGCGCGTGGTGGGGCGCCTACGTCCCGTACGACAAGGACAGCTCGCTCACCGAGCCCGTGTACGCCCTGGAGAGGAAGATCGGCCGCAGGCTCGACCTCGTCTACACGTACCACGACATGTCGGGGAACCCGGTCGACGGCGAACTCCTCACCGCCGACGAGCAGGAGCTCGGCCGCGACCGGCTGCTGATGCTGGCCTGGGAGTCCACCGTCTGGAAGGAGAAGCACCACGCCAACTGGAGCGAGAACCAGCTCGGCTGGAAGAACATCGCCTCCGGGATGTACGACGAGTCGATCATCGATCCACAGGCGAAACGCATCAAGGCGTACGGCAAGCGGGTCTTCTTCTCCTTCGACCAGGAGACCGACTTCCGCATCAAGGAGGGCGCCGGGACCCCGGCCGAGTACGTCGCCGCCTACCGCCACCTGCGCGACCGCTTCGAGAAGCTGGGTGTGACGAACGTGGTGTGGGTGTGGACCGTGTCCGGCTATCTCGGCAACAAGGATACGATGAAGGCGCTCTACCCGGGGGACGCGTACGTCGACTGGATCGGCATGGACCAGTACAACTACTACCTGTGCCACAAGTCGCCCAACTGGCTGGACTTCGAGGCCAGTCAGCGCCCGAGCTACGAGTGGCTGCGGGCGAACCTCTCCGCGGACAAGCCCATCATGCTGTCTGAGTTCTCCACCGCGCCCGATCCACGGCGGCCGGAGCGGCAGCGGGAGTGGTACGCCGACATCCCCGAGGTCGCCCCGAAACTGCCGAAGGTCCGCGCGTACGTCCACTGGAACCGGCCCGTGCCGGGTCCGAACTGCGACCTGACCGTCAACTCCGGCCCCGCCCTTGAGGGTTACAAGGCCGCGGGCGCCGCCCCGTACTTCAACCAGCCGGTGCCACGGGGCTGAGGGGCGGCCTCGCCGACCCTCGTCACGCCTTCGACGGTGCCACCCGCGGCGCGCCGGGCGTGAGCCTATGCTTCTGCGTGGTGATCACGCGGGCCCGACCTGCGGAAACACCCTCATCCACGCGTAACAGGCGGAAAGCAACGGGGATATGAACAAGTACACAGTGATGGCCGCGGGCCTCGTCCTCTCGCTCGGGCTCGTCGCGGGCTGCGGATCCTCCGACGGTCCGGAGGCGGGCAAGCAGGAGGAGAAGGGGAGTTCGGAGGCTCCCGAGAAGGCGCCGAAGGCCGAAGGCCCGGTCTACCGCGGCACCGCGATACCCGGCCTGGCCGCGAAGCAGGCGTGGAGCCTGCCGGCCGCCGATCCCATCGACCTCGGTGACACCTTCCTCTTCGTCAAGAGCGCCTCGGGCGACTACGCCCAGGGCGGGCAGTTCGAGAAGGAACCGCTCGACGGCACCACGGGCACCCTCCACTCCAGCAGCGAACCGGAGCCGCTCGAGCTGGAGTTCCGCGATGTGAAGACCGGCGCCGTGCGGAAGACCCTCAAGGTGACGGCCGAGCACGTCGCCGCCACCACCTGGCGCGACGGCGTGCCGGCGTTCGAGGTGCGCACCAGCGCCACCACGGAGTCCGACGGGCTGAGTGCGGAGGCCACGACCGTCACGGTCACCGTGTACGGAAGCGACGGCGCCGAGCTGGGCAAGGCGGAGCACAAGGGCGACACCCCCTTCCACGTCCACGAGGGCCACCTGATCGAGCAGGCGGACCAGGCGACCCTCCAGCTCACCCCGATCGGCGGCGGACAGCCCCGGAAGGTCACCTGCGGCGGGAACCAGGCGAGCTGCTCGTTCGACCCCCGCAACAAGGACATCGACGGCGGCCAGGGCCACGCCCCGCTGATCACCGGCACGTACACCTTCCACGTGGAGAACGGATCCACGTACGAGACGGCGCCGGAAGAGCTCGTCATGTCCGACCTCTCCACCGGCAGGAAGGTGTGGAGCACGGCGGACGTCACGCCGCCCAAGGGCGTGGAGCTGGACGACGACGGCGTGCGGACCAGCGGCAGCATCCGCGTCCTCGACGTCCGCGACGGCCGGATCCTCACCGCGTGGGGTGCCGGCGCCTTCGCGACCGACACCTGGGTCACGGCGACGTACGAGCTGGCGAGCGGCAAGCAGATCGGCGGCTCCACGAAGTACTCCTACGCCGACTTCCCCGGTGACACGATCAACACCGAGGGTTCGTCCGTCTTCTCCCCGGACCGCCGGTTCGCCGCGGCCGCCACCGAGCGAGGCTCCACCGTGTGGCAGCCTGCGGACGGCAAGGAGGTCTGGGCGCAGAAGGAGGGCGAGAAGGCGATGACGCCGCTGCGCTTCTCCCCGAACGGCGGCGTGCTGTACGGCACGACGGAGGACGGCGACGAGACCGCGCTCGCGGTCGACGCCGCCACGAAGAAGGTCCTCGCGAAGGACCTGCCCGAGGACAGCGTCCCGCTCTCCGCCAAGCAGCCCGGCTACGGCTACTTCAGCACCGACGCCGGCTTCTTCGTGTTCCCCGCAGCGGGTTGATCACCCGGACCGCCCTGGAGCCCGGTCGGCTCCGGGGCGGTTCGATGCCCGCGCACGAGATCCTCAGCGGCGCCGCAGTCCCCGAACCGCCACCGCCGTCATCGTCGCTCCGCACACCCCCAGGAGGACGGGCAGCGGGGCCGCCGCGAAGGCGTGCTGGGCAGCCCAGCCCGCCCACACCAGGACCCACACCGCGCACGCCGTGACCCGGACGCCCGCGCCGAGGACGCGCAGCAGGACGGCCGCGAGCCCCAGGCACAGCGCCTGAAGGACGATCGGCAGGGCCTCCAGGGCGCCGGCGGGCACGAGGGCCGTGCCGGGGCCCGCCGCCGCGTCCGGGTGGATGCCGAGCAGCGGTGGCGCCGTGTGCAGGGCCAGGAACGTGGCGAGCAGGACGGTCGCGGCGAGCAGGGGCCGGACCCGGCGCGGCGACACCACGGCGCCGTGCAGGACGACCAGCAGGATTCCGGCGGCGAGGGTCACCGGAGGCAGGGCGGCGATCAGCTCCGTACCGGACAGCCGGTCCAGGCCGAGGCCCTCCGCGTGGACGAGCGGGATCCAGAAGAGCCCGGTCGACAGACCGAGGAGCAGCCACAGCCAGGTCCCGGTCCCGTCCTCCCCGGCCCGCGGATCCGGCCGCGGCGGCCGCGGTACGTACACCGGGAGGCCGAAGGCCGGTGTGACCGTGTCCGCGGAGGCCCCCCGGGGCGTCCACTCCCGCTCGGCGGCGCGCCGCGCCCAGGTCGTGCCGTACTCGCTCTCCTCCCGGCCGCCCCTCAGCGCCGCCCGCAGCCCCGGCGCCGAGGCCGCCGCCATCAGCGTCATCGAGCCGAGCATCGCGAGCCCGGCGCCGGAGATCCCGACCGGGCCGAGGAGCAGCGCGGCGGAGCCCAGGACGAGGACGCACATCGCGCCCTGGAGGACGGCGAGGGCGCCCGTACGCCCCTGGACGCGCAGCACGCCGATGTACAGCTCGACGGCGACGCGGGGGAGCGCGGCGGCGGCGAGCAGGCGCAGGACCGTCGTGCCGTGGTCGGCGTACTCCGGGCCGAACGGGGCGAGGATGTACGGCGCGAAGACCAGCAGGACGAGGACGACGGGGACGAGCAGCAGCGCCATGCGCCGCAGCGCCCCGCGTACGCCCTCGGCGAGCGACTCCGGGCTGTGGGAGGCGTGCGCGGTGAGCGAGGAGGCCATGTTGATGGCCATGAACTCCATCGTGCCGCCGACGGTGTACGCGGTGTAGAAGAACGCGTTGTGCGCGGCGTCGAAGCGGACGGCGACCATCACCGGCAGCAGGTTGATCATGGCGAGGCTGAACAGCGCGCCGACGGAGTCCCCGGCCATGAAGCGGCCGATCTCGCGCATCGCGGGCGGCTCGCGGTCCTGGTCGGCGCGGGCCTGCCGGGGGATGAGGCGGCGGAAGACGAGCCAGCCCAGCGGGACGACGGAGAGGGCGATCGCCGCCGACCAGGACACGAAGACGCCGAGGACGGGCATCGTGGTGGCGAAGGCGGCCAGCAGGAGCAGCTTGCCGATGGAGAAGCCGGCGTTGCCCACCGGCACCCAGAAGGCGCGCCTGAGGCCGGTGAGGACGCCGTCCTGGAGGGTGAGGAGCGCCCAGCCGACGCAGGAGGCGGTGAAGAAGAGCCCGGCGGAGAGCGTGCCGAGCGGTGCGTACGAGGGGCCCCACCAGTCAAGGGTGAGCAGGAAGAGCCCGCAGGCCAGGGCGACGACGACGGAGCTGACCAGGTAGATCCGCCCGACCAGGGGGCCGGTGGCGCGGCCGGCCCGGGGCACGTAGCGGACGACCGCGCCGATCATGGTCGTCGCCGTGATGGAGGCGAGGAGGCGCTGCGCGGCGATGGCGGCGGAGCCCTGGCCGACTGCCTCCTCGGAGTAGTACCGGGCGGCGACCAGCCAGAACCCGAGCCCGAGCGCGGCCGAGACGCCGGTGGAGAGCATGAGCGCGTACGCGTTGCGGAACATGGAGTCCCCGCCGGATTCGCCCGATGCGCCGGAGTGGCCGGAGTCATGGCCGTCGGACTCCCGGCCGTCGGAGCCGCCCGGGGCCGGGCCGTCCGAGCCGCTTCCGTCCCGCTCCTCCCCCTCCGGCTCGCGCAGCCGGACGGTCTCAGCCACGGTCGCCGTACCGCACCGGCCGGACGCCCGCGGCGCGCAGCGTCTCGATCACCTCGCCGGCCCGTCGTGGATCCACGGGCAGGGCGTGACGGGCGAACCAGGACGCCGGTTCCGGGGCGGGGGAGAGGTCGGTGAACAGCTCGCCCGCGTAGGTGTCGAGCGGCGGGTCGTAGAGGTAGCCGGTGACGATCCGGCGGCGGGCGAGCGCGGCGGCGGCCGCGTTCCGGTCCTCGACGAGCAGCGGGACCCGGAAGAGCGGCTGGCCCGTGTCGAGCCCGCCCCACTCGCTCGCGAGCAGCTGCTCCGTTCCTGCCCGGTGCGCGGCGAGCGTGGCGTCCAGGCGGGCCAGGAGCCGTTCCGTACGGCGCAGCCGGCCCGGGCCGGGGCCGAGGCGGTAGTCGTGCATGTCGACGCGGACCCAGGAGTGGAAGGGCGCGAGTCCCGGCGCGGCGGCGAGGGCCTGCTTCAGCTCGCCGGCCCGCAGCGGCATCCTGATCTCCTCGCGCTCCTGCCGCCCGAGGAGCCGCAGCGTGGCGTGCGCGGCCTTCACCAGGCGCAGTCCCCGGACGGTGGACTCGGCGTACGGCCGTACGAGATAGGCCAGTTCGGCGGTAGTGCGGGCAGGGTGCAGCAACTCGTCCCGGGCGCCGCTCAGTTCGTCCCGCAGGGCCGGGTCGTCGAAGGCCAGGAAGCCCCCGGTCTTCGCCCCGGTGTGCTTGGAGAGGCTGAACACGGACGCCTCGCCCCACGTGCCGACCGGACGGCCCCCGACCGTCGAGCCGATGGCGTGCGCCGCGTCCTCCAGGAGCGGGATGCCCCACGCGTCGCAGCGGGCCCGCAGGTCGGGAGCCGGGTCGGGATTCCCGTACAGATTCGTGGTCAGGACGGCGGAGAGTCCGCTCCAGAGGGACTCGGGCACGGCGGCCGTGTCGATCGAGCCGTCACGAGGGTCGAGCGGCGCCTGTACCGGACGGAGTCCGGCGGCGAGGACGACGAAGAAGATCACGTCGTCGTTGACCGGTGACATCAGCACCCGGCCGCCGGGTCTGCACCAGTGGCGCAGCGCGAGATAGAGACCGAAGCGGCACGACGGCACATGGAGGCACTCCCTGCCCCCGAGCCGGCCGCGCATGCGCTCTTCCAGTTCCGCGTACGCAGAAACCATGCGATTCCCCCCTGAACCCCGGCCTCAATGTGTCCCATTCCGGGCGGCCCGTCAATAACGCAGAAGGGCCCGTTCCGTGAGGAACGGGCCCTTTCCACAAGGCTCTTGGGGGAGGCGGAGGTCACTCCTCCAGGGTCAGCCCCTTGCGCAGCCGCCCCAGCGTCCGCGACAGCAGCCGGGAGACGTGCATCTGGGAGATGCCCAGCTCCTCGCCGATCTCCGACTGGGTCATGCCGGCGACGAAGCGGAGGGAGAGGATGCGCCGGTCCCTGGCCGGCAGCGAGGCGATCATCGGCTTGAGGGACTCGATGTACTCGATGCCCTCGATCCCGTGGTCCTCGTAGCCGATCCGGTCGGCGAGCGCGCCCTCGCCGTCGTCCTCCTCGGGCTGGGCGTCCAGCGAGCTCGCGGTGTACGCGTTGCTGGCCGCCATGCCCTCGACGACCTCGTCGCGGCTCAGCTGCAGTTCCTCGGCGAGTTCGCCGACGGTCGGTGCGCGGTCGAGCCGCTGGGAGAGTTCGTCACCGGCCTTGGCGAGGTCGAGGCGGAGCTCCTGGAGCCTTCGCGGGACGCGCACGGACCACGAGGTGTCGCGGAAGAAGCGCTTGATCTCGCCGACGATCGTCGGCATCGCGAAGGTGGGGAACTCGACGCCCCTGGCCAGCTCGAAGCGGTCGATGGCCTTGATGAGGCCGATCGTTCCGACCTGGATGATGTCCTCCATCGGCTCGCTGCGGGAGCGGAACCGGGAGGCGGCGAACTTGACCAGGGCGAGGTTGAGTTCGACCAGGGTGTTGCGGACGTACGCGTACTCGTGGGTGCCCTCTTCGAGGGCGTCGAGCCGGGCGAACAGGGTCTTCGACAGGGCCCGCGCGTCCAGCGGGGCGACCTGGTCGAAGGGCCCGATCTCGGGGAGCTCGGGGATCGCGGAGATCCCGGGAAGTTCTGCGAGGGTGGGGGGCGGAGTTGCTTCTGCCGACGGCGCGTCGTGGGTACGCGTGGCGTCGAGCCGGGGTGACATGGTCTCCTCCATCGTTTCTTCCTGCTGCGGTTTGCGGCGCCTCCAAGCCGGCAGTTCCGAATGTTCTCTACTAGCCCTACCCGCTCGACACACCTGGTTGCAAGTGCCAATTGTCCGTTTTGCGGCAGTCTGTTGCAGTGTTTGGGTGCAACCCTTGGCGTCTCGCTTGTATGGTTCAGGCACGTCAACCGGCATCCGCGAGAGCGAGAAGAGGCACGGGCATGGACCGCCAGCACATCGGCAGCACGCAGCCAGGACGGCTGCGGGTCGAGGTCCGCACCGTGGGGGCGACCGAGGTCCTCACTCCGGTGGGTGAGCTCGATCACCACACGGCCGAGGTGTTGCGTGCGCCACTCGACCACGCACTGGACGCAGGACGCTCACGGCTCGTGGTCGACTGTTCACGGCTCGAGTTCTGCGACTCCACGGGCCTCAACGTGCTCCTCGGGGCACGACTGAAGGCGGACGCCGCCGGGGGAGGCGTCCATCTGACGGGGATGCGTCCGGTGGTGGCCAGAGTCTTCGAGATCACCGGTGCGGACGTCGTCTTTACCGTGCATGAATCGCTGGCGGCGGCACTGCCCGACTGAGCGGCGTGTGTCGTCGGCCGAGGACCGGGCAGGAGAGCCCCGGTTTGGTCCGTTGTCTGGTGAATCCGTCTGGTGAATCGGTGAGGTGAAAGCGCTGATGGACACTGCTGCCGGTGGCAGGGAGGTCGAGGAGTCGGTGGGTCCGGTCGTGGACGCCGGCGTTCTCGACGTACGCACGCTCGCGCTCGGCGCCACCAGCGGCACCGTTCCGCTCGCCCGTGACTTCACCAGGACCGCGCTGTACGACTGGGGCTGGCTCCCGGCCGCGACCGCCGACGCCAGGGCCGCCGCCGAGGACGTCCTGCTCGTCGTCTCCGAGCTGGTGACCAACGCCTGCCTGCACGCCGAGGGCCCCGAGGGGCTGCGCGTCGTACGCCGGGCCAAGGTGCTGCGCCTGGAGGTCACCGACCGCGGCGCCGGCCAGCCCGCACCGCGCACCCCGCACCGCGCCGGGCGGCCGGGCGGCCACGGCATGTTCATCGTGCAGCGACTCTGCCTGGACTGGGGGATCGACCGCACGGCGGGCGCCCCCGGCAAGACGGTCTGGGCGGAGCTGGCCGCCCCGGCCTAGCGCTCACTCACGGATCAGGCCATCAGGGGCGCACTTCGGTGCGCCCTTTGTCTTCCCTCCTCAACGCCCCAGGCGTACCTTGACGCGCAATCTGATATGCCGTCAGTAACTTCGCGGTGAGGGGTGCATGGATCGTGCCGTACCGGAGGAGAGCAGCGTTCACGCTGGCAGCGGCCGTGGCGGGCTCGGCGGTCCTGGCCTCGGCCCCCGCCGCTCAGGCAGCCGTCGTCGATGTGAACTACGCGTGCGAGACGAAGATCGGGCCCAAGGGCGCGGTCTCGCCCGTCGACATCAAGGCCGTCAAGAACGGCTCCTCGTACGCCATCACCATGTCCTTCGAGAAGGGCGTCTCGGACAGCCCGATCGAACTGCCCAAGGGCGTCATGACCCCGCGCGCCGAGCTGAAGCTCGGTGGCGCCGACACGGGGACGCTCAAGGTCAAGGGGACACCGAACACGGCGGCCATTCCGCCCAACACACCGATCAAGATAGGGCAGTTGACGGGCACGTACACACCGAGGAAGAGCGGCAAGGTCACCTTCACAGCCGGGCTGCTCACCGTCCACGCGCTCGGCATGGACGCGGCCGTCTGCACCCCCAGGAACAACCCCGCGCCGTCGCTCGAACTCGACGTCACGGTTGCCGGCGGCTCCTCGGACACCGGCTCCGACTCCGGGGGAACGGAGTCCACGAGCGGGGGCGAGCTGCCGAAGACCGGCCCGCTCGACTCCGCCACGGCGCTCGGCACCCTCGGCGGCACGGTGCTCCTGACCGGCGCGGCCGGCGTGCTCTGGCTCACGCGGCGCACGGCACGCTGATGCGGAGGGCGTGGGCCGGGCCCCTGACCGCCGTCGCCGCGCTGCTCGGGGCGGTGGCGGCGGCGCCCATGCCCGCGCCCACACCGCCGGCATGGACGGCGGAGGCGGCGGCGGGACGGCCGTACGTCTATCTCGAAGGCGCGGCGGGCAGCGTCCTCCAGGACACGCTCTCCGTGAGCAACCCGGGCGCGCGCCCGCTCACCGTACGGCTGAGCGGGCAGGGCGCCCCGCTCGCCTTCGCCGCACGGACGGTGACGGTCCCGGCGCGGACGCGGGCGGACGTGCCGTTCGCCCTCACCGTCACGGCGGACACCGCCCCCGGCGACCACCGGGGTTCGGTGACCGCGGCGGCAGGCGGACGCGAGGTGCGGGTGCCGGTGCATCTACGGGTGAGCGGGCCGAGCCTCGCGGCGCTCACGGTCGAGCATGTACGGCTCTACGGCTCGGGCACCGTGCACTACACCCTGGTCAACCGGGGCAGCACGGTCATCGCGCCGCGCCTGTCCCTGCGCGCCGACGGCGCCTTCGGGACGGTGCTCGACCGCCCCGCCCGGCCCCTCGGGCTCACCCTCCGCCCCGGCGAACGCCTCACCCGCACCGAAGCCTGGCCCGACCCGCCCGCACTCGACTCGGTCACGGTCCGCGTCCGGGCGGACGCCTCCGGCGCACCGGCGGCGGAAGCCCGCGCGGAGCGCGTGTTCGTCTCCGGCGGCGCGCTCGCCGTCGGCGCGGCCGCCCTGGTCGCGGCGGCGGTGGCGGCGGCGCTCACGGCCCGAAGACGCCGCGCCCGGGCCGTACGGGAGCCCGGATTGCCTGTGGAGCAACCCCAGTTGGCGGACGTGACGGCAGGAGCGGACCGATGAGCACGAGCGGTACGGGACGGGCGGCGGCCCGGAGCCTTTGGGCGGTGGCGGGCGTGGGACTCATCCTCGCCGCGCTCACGCTCACCCTCCTGCCGACCGCGGCCCGGGCGGCCGCTCCCGGGCCCACCGTCGCACTGTCGCAGACCGAGGGCGGCAAGGGCGGCGAGATCACCGTGAGCGGGGCCGGGTGGAAGCCGGGCGCGCTGCTCATGCTGCTGATCTGCGGTCAGGGCGCGCCGGGGAAGGGCGTCATCGGCGGCACCAACTCCTGCGCCAACACCCTCGGCCGGGCCGCCACCGTCGACGCCAAGGGCGCCTTCAGCCAGAAGATGCCGGTCGCCGAGCCGCCCAAGCCGTGCCCCTGCGTCGTGCACGTCGCTGCAGTCACCGGCCAACAGGACGTCGTGGACGTGGCGTTCACGGTCGCCGGCCATCCGACCGCCCCGCTCCCCGAGGCCTCCGGCGTCGGCAGACTGGCCGTGCTCGCCTCCGTACGCCTCGAAGGCTCCAGCGGGGTCCTCGTCTGGTTCGGCGCGCCCGCCCGCCGCGAGGTCGTCTTCACCGTCGGCAACCTCGGCCAGACCCCCGTCAAGGACCCGGTCTTCCAGGTCGGCACGAGCCACGGCGTCTTCTCGCCGCAGTACGAGGAACGGCAGTGGCGCGGCACGATCGAGCCCGGCAAGAAGGCCCGGATCAAGCTGCCCGTCGAGCTGTCGGCGGGCGCGCACGGCGACTACGAGGTGTCGGTGAAGTACGCCGGCAAGGTCCTGGTCGACCATCCGTGGGGGGTCGGCCGGCCCTGGGGCGTGACGCTCTTCTGGCTGCTCCTCGCCGTGGTCGTCCCGGCCGCGGTCTTCCGGGTCGGCATGGCGGTGGTGGACCGGGTCCGGCCGGGCGGCTCCGCCGGGGCCCGCTCCGGACACCGCCGCCGACGCGCTCTCGTACGTATCCCCCGACCCGGCCCCGTCCCCGAGCGGGACGAAACCACGACGACCGCGGTCCTGCCGTGGTTCACCCCGGACTCCGCACCGTCCGCACCGTCAGAGCACAGCCCGACGACGAAGGGACATCAGTGAGCACGCAACGGAGGATGAGCGCGGCGGGAGTCGCGCTGATGCTCGGCGGCGCGGGGATCATGCTGGCCGCCAGCCCCGCTCAGGCCGCCGAGGTCGCGTACAAGACCGAGTGCATTCCGCCGTCCATCTCCGGCCTTCCGCCGGTGCAGGGCACCACGAAGGTGCAGATCACCGCACCCGCGGAGGCCAAGGTCGGTGACGAGGTCGAGATCGTCTGGAAGACGGTCGCGGCCGCGTCGAAGAACCCCGACATCCTCGACCTGGAGAAGGACACGGTGAAGCCGACCGGCGTCATCAAGGTCGGCGGCGCGGCGAGCGGCACGCTGAACATGGAAGGACCGCGCCAGAACCCGGCGATCCCGAAGAACAGCCCGATGGTGCTGCCGGACATGAAGGGCAAGCTGAAGCTGGAGAAGGCCGGCGAGATCACGCTGACGCCGGACAAATACACCATCAACGTCTCGAAGCCGATGTCCACGGACACGAAGTGTTCGCCGAAGGAGACGGTGCCGGTCGGGGCGACGATCAAGGTGTCGGCGGGCGGGGGAACCACGACGGGCGGCACGACCACGTCCGGTGGCACGACCACGTCCGGCGGCACCACGACGTCCGGTGGCACGACCACGTCCGGCGGAAGCGCCTCCGGGGGCGGCGGGGGGCAGACCGACTTCACCGGCAAGGAGGTCTCGGTCCAGTTCTCCTGCCAGTCGCCCGGCCCGGCGAACATCACCTCCAAGGTCACCGTCAACGCCAAGAAGAGCGGCGGCTCCTACGACCTCACGGTCAAGACCGCCAAGGGCGTCATGAACAGCCCCGCCCCGCTGCCCGCGGGTGCGCTCAAGCCGTCCATGGCCGTCAAGATCGGCGGTGCGGACAGCGGCACGGTCAAGGTCGAGGGCCCGGCGAACGCCGCCCCGCTGGAGCAGGGCAAGCCGGTCGACCTGCCGGACATGAAGGGCACGTACAAACCCGGCGCGAGCGGCAAGTCCACGCTCAGCCCCGGCACCCTGACCATCAACGTCTCGCTCGGCGGTTCGCCGATCGTGATCCCCTGCCAGGTCAAGGGCGCCGTCCAGGCCTCACTGGAGCTCGACACGACCAAGCAGGACGGCGGCGCGGCGGGCGGCGGTGACGCGGCGTCCGGCGGCGGCTCCGGCTCTGCGGGCTCCGGCTCGGCCGGCTCGGGCGGCGGGCTCGCCGAGACGGGCGCCGAGGACGACGGCGCGCTGCGCGCCCTCGCCCTGGTCGCGGGCACGGTGATCCTGCTCGGCGGCGCGGTGTTCACGTTCACCCCGTGGGCGCGGCTGAGGCGCTGACCTGCCGGAACCTACGGAAACGGCTGAGGGCCGCCGCACCGAGACCGGTGCGGCGGCCCTCAGGCGCGCGGGGTGCGAGGCGTCAGTGGACGCCGCCCATGAGCGCCTGGACCTTCTTGCGGTACATGT
Source organism: Streptomyces sp. NPDC012508 (assembly GCF_042902595.1). Taxonomy (NCBI): domain Bacteria; kingdom Bacillati; phylum Actinomycetota; class Actinomycetes; order Kitasatosporales; family Streptomycetaceae; genus Streptomyces; species Streptomyces sp. NPDC012508. Next base: position 11,077 of record NZ_JBIBEO010000011.1, on the reverse strand, counting down.
AGACCGCGAAGCCGGCGCCGACGGCGAGAGCCGCCTGCAGGGCGATGATCCCGGTGCCGTTGAGGTCCACACCGGCGAGCGAGAGCAGGCCCGTGGTGCAGTCACCGGCGGTGACGGCGAGGAACCAGACGCCCATCATCTGCGAGGCGTACTTCTTCGGCGCCATCTTCGTGGTGACGGAGAGGCCCACGGGGGACAGGCACAGCTCACCGATGGTCTGGATCATGTAGATCGAGACGAGCCACATCGGGGAGACCAGGGAGCCGTCGCCCGCCATGCCCATCGGGACGATGAAGACGAAGAAGGAGGCGCCGACCAGGACCAGGCCCATCGCGAACTTCACGATGGTGTTCGGCTCCTGGTTCTTACGGGCCAGCCACAGCCACAGGAAGGCGAAGACCGGGGCCAGTGCCATGACGAACATGGGGTTGAGCGCCTGGTACCAGGTGGCCGACGGGTCGAAGCCGAAGAGCGTGCCGGTCTTGGAGTCGGCGAACAGCGACAGGGTGGAGCCACCCTGGTCGTAGATCATCCAGAAGATGGCGGCGGCGACGAAGAACCAGATGTAGCCGTTCATCTTCGACTGCTCGGACTTGTCGAGGTCCTTGTCGCGCTTGATGCGGGCCAGGACGGCGACCGGGATGAGCAGACCGGCGAGGGTGAGCGGGACCAGGGCCCAGTTCAGGGTGAAGACGTCGAGGGCGACGATCACGCCGTAGAAGGCGGCGGCGAGCACGACGACGAGCGAGGCCTTGACCAGGATCCGCTTCTTCTCCTCGGAGGAGAGCGGGTTCGGGACGATGTTGCTCGTCGGGCTCAGGCTCTTGGTGAAGGCCAGGAAGCAGGCGAGGCCGAGGCCCATGCCGACGGCGGCCAGGGCGAAGCCCAGGTGCCAGTTGACCTTCTCGCCGACGGTGCCGACGACGAAGGGCGCCACGAACGCACCCAGGTTGATGCCGATGTAGAAGAGGGTGAAGCCACCGTCACGACGCGGGTCGTCCGGGCCGTTGTAGAGGTGGCCGACCATCGTCGAGATGTTGGCCTTCAGCAGACCGGAGCCGGCGGCGACGAGCGCCAGGCCGACGAAGAACATCGCCTGTCCGGGCAGGGCCAGCGAGGCGTGACCGGCCATGATGACGAAGCCGGCGATCGTGACGGTCTTCCGGGCGCCCCAGACTCGGTCGCCGAACCAGCCGCCCGGCATGGCCATCAGGTAGACCATCGAGACATAGACGGAGTAGATCGCCGTTGCCGTGGCCGCCGTCATCGCGAGGCCGCCACCCTGGCTGCCGGTCGCGGCGTCCGCGCCTCCGGAGACCAGGTACAGGACGAGGAGAGCCCTCATGCCGTAGTAGGAGAAGCGCTCCCACATCTCGGTGAAGAAGAGGGTGGCCAGGCCGCGGGGGTGGCCGAGGAACGTCTTCTCGGAACCAGGGGTTCCGGTCGAAGCCGTCGTCAGGCTGGACGCCATGTCGATCCTTGCTCTGTCGGGACGCGCGCCTTGTGAGCGTGGTGCGCCCGGTGGGGGAGGCCGGCACCGGCGGGAGTGGTCGCACCCCGCCGGGATCCACGCCCCGGGACGCTGTATCGCGCCACGGAACCCGGCCCACAGGTCGTTCGCCGTCTCAAGGTTGGCGATGCCGACCTCGTGCAGAAAAGAGACCTTTGGCGCACTTAGCGAGCCAAAGGTCCCCGATTACCGCTACAGACGTCTCGCCACCATACGACACGAGAGTGCCGGATATGGAAGGACTTGAGAGATGGATCACAGGTGACGAAGGAACCAACAGGCGCTATTCGAAGGTCATGTGCAGGTTACCCGCCTTGATCCGCAGGGGCCCGGGCGACCCTGTGGATCATGCCCCTGGGTGTCCACCGTGCGGACTACCATCACTCCATGACCCGTGTACTGCTCGCCGAGGACGACGCATCCATCTCGGAGCCGCTGGCTCGCGCGCTGCGCAGAGAGGGGTACGAGGTCGAGGTGCGGGAGGACGGACCGACCGCGCTCGACGCCGGACTCCAGGGCGGCGTCGACCTCGTGGTGCTCGACCTCGGGCTGCCCGGCATGGACGGCCTGGAGGTCGCCCGGCGGCTGCGCTCCGAGGGTCACACGGTTCCGATCCTGGTCCTGACGGCCCGTGCGGACGAGGTCGACACGGTGGTCGGGCTCGACGCCGGCGCCGACGACTACGTGACGAAGCCGTTCCGCCTCGCCGAACTTCTCGCCCGGGTCCGGGCCCTGCTCCGGCGCGGCTCCACGGAACCGGCGGTCGCCCCGGCCACGCACGGCGTCCGGATCGACGTCGAGTCGCACCGCGCGTGGATGGGCGACGAGGAGCTCCAGCTCACGGCGAAGGAGTTCGACCTCCTCCGGGTCCTGGTCCGCGACGCGGGCCGCGTGGTCACCCGCGACCAGCTGATGCGGGAGGTCTGGGACACCACGTGGTGGTCCTCGACGAAGACGCTGGACATGCACATCTCCTGGCTCCGCAAGAAGCTGGGCGACGACGCGGCGAACCCCCGCTACATCGCAACGGTCCGCGGCGTCGGCTTCCGCTTCGAGAAGAGCTGACGCCCGCTGGGCCGGACCCCCGCGCCGCGCCGGCGCGCTGGGCCGGTCGGCCGCCGCGGCGCGGCCCGGCACCCGAGCCTGGCGGCACTGGCCCCCGCGCCGGGAGATGCCGGCCCGCCGTGCCGGGCGGCCGGACCCCGGCCGGGAGGCACCGGCTCGCTGGGCCGGGCGCTGCCGCGCCGGGAGGCGCCTACCCCCCCCGCCGGCCGGACTCCCTGGCATGTGAAGACGGGGCGTCGCCGTAGGCTCGGGGGTGCCTCTACACCGCCCGTCCGGAGGGCCCCGTGCGTCGTCGTCTGATCAACTCCACCCTCGCCGTCGTCCTCGTCGTCATCGCCGTCTTCGGGGTCTCCCTCGTCATCGTCGAGACGCGCACGATCTCCTCCAGCGCCCAGGAGAGCGTGGACTCCGAGGCCCTCCGGCTCGTCTCCATCGTCGACAGCCGGCTCTTCGGCGGGGAACCCGTCAACCCCGACATCCTCGCCGAGCAGAGCGGCGCCAAGCGGTACGCCCTGATCGAGATCCCCGGCCGCGCCCCCATCGAGATCGGCACCCGCCCCGAGGGCAGCGTCATCCGCGGCAGCGCCGAGGGCGAGCGCGGCGAGACCGTGACCGTCGAGGAGTCCCGCTCCACGATCACCAGCGAGGTCGCCCGCACCCTGCTGATCATCGGCGCCGTGGCCCTCCTCGCCGTCGTGGCCGCCGTCCTCCTCGCCGTACGGCAGGCGAACAAGCTGACGTCCCCGCTCACGGACCTCGCCGAGACCGCCGAGCGCCTCGGGTCCGGTGATCCGCGCCCGCGCCACAAGCGGTACGGGGTCCCGGAGCTGGACCGGGTCGCCGACGTCCTCGACGCGTCCGCCGAGCGCATCGCCCGGATGCTCACCGCCGAGCGCCGGCTCGCCGCGGACGCCTCGCACCAGCTCCGTACGCCCCTCACGGCGCTCTCGATGCGCCTGGAGGAGGTCGCCGTCGCCGACGACCTCCACACGGTCAAGGAGGAGGCGACGATCGCGCTCACGCAGGTCGAGCGGCTCACCGACGTCGTCGAGCGGCTGCTGACGAACTCCCGCGACCCCCGCACCGGCTCCGCCCTCGCCTTCGACCTCGACGAGGTCATCAAGCAGCAGATCGAGGAGTGGCGCCCCGCCTACCGCAGCGCCGGCCGCGCCATCGTCCACTCGGGCAAGCAGGGCATGCGCGCGGTCGGCACCCCGGGGGCCGTGGCCCAGGTCCTCGCCGCGCTGATCGAGAACTCCCTCATGCACGGCGGCGGCACCGTCGCCCTGCGGACCCGGGTCACCGGCAACCAGTCCGTGATCGAGGTCACCGACGAGGGCCCCGGCGTCCCCGCCGACCTCGGCGCGCGGATCTTCGAGCGGGCGGTCAGCGGCCGCAGCTCCACCGGCATCGGTCTGGCCGTCGCCCGGGATCTCGCGGAGGCGGACGGCGGCCGGCTGGAGCTCCTCCAGCAGCAGCCGCCGGTCTTCGCGCTCTTCCTGAGCCGCGAGGTCAGAGGCCGCGGGGAGGAGGCGCGGGACCGCCCCGTCCGGTGATCACACCGGCGAGCGCCCGCCCCACAGCAGTCGGCCCCCGCAACGCGGTCAGCGGCTCCCGCCACGCGGTCAGCCGCACCCGCCCCGCAATCAGCGAACCCGGTCCGGCTGCTTCCTCGTCGGCTGCTTCGGCGCCTGCTCCAGGAACGATTCGGCGGTCTGCACGGCCTCCCGGGCCGGCAGCGTCCGGAACACCCACGTGCGGTACGACCAGAAGCGGAACAGGGTCGCGACGCCGATCCCGAAGAACTTGAAGACGTTGCTCTGCAGCGGGGTGTCCCAGCCGAAGCCGTACGTCGCCGCGTAGAGAATGCCGTTCTGGATCACCAGACCCGCGACGCTGAAGAGCAGGAAGAGCGTCAGCTCCTTCGTCCGGCTGCTCTTGTCGCGGTCCCGGTAGGTGAAGTACCGGAAGCCCAGATAGTTGAACCCGATCGCCACGACCGTGGCGATGACGCTCGCCCGGACGACGGGAAGCTCCGTCACATGGCGGACGAGGTTGAAGACCCCGAGGTCCACCAGAAGGCCGACACCACCGACCGCTCCGAACTTGGCGAACTCACGTGTGAGCCGGTCAAGCCGCACACGCAGTGCGCTTCGTTCACTCATGGTGATTGCTCAGCCCCGTCCGTTCGGTTTCGTCAACCAAGCCATGCTAACCAGCACCACCAGTGACCCGCCCGAGGAGATTGCAAACCTCGGAAAATCCGGTTCCGCTGTCGTAAAGCACAGGCGGGGAGGGCTCACCGGATGGTGCGGATACCCTAAGAGGGTGACGTTCCCGGTAGTCGGTATGGTCGGTGGCGGTCAGCTCGCCCGTATGACCCACGAGGCGGGCATCCCCCTCGGTATCAAGTTCAAGCTGCTCAGTGACACCCCGCAGGATTCGGCGGCCCAGGTGGTGAGCGAGGTCGTCCTCGGCGACTATCGCGACCTGGCTACGCTGCGTGACTTCGCGCGTGGCTGTGACGTGATCACGTTCGATCACGAACACGTCCCGGCCGCACATCTGCGCGCCCTGGAGGAGGACGGCGTCGTCGTCCGCCCCGGGCTTGCCGCGCTGGTGCACGCCCAGGACAAGGGGGTGATGCGCGCGAAGCTCGACGAGATCGGCGCACCGAGCCCCCGCCACCGGATCGTCGCCGATCCGGCGGACGCGGCGGCCTTCGCGGCCGAGGTCGGCGGCTTCCCGATCATCCTCAAGACCGTCAGCGGCGGCTACGACGGCAAGGGCGTCTGGTTCGTCCGTACGGAGGAGGACGCCCAGGACCCGTTCCGGGCGGGCGTCCGGGTCCTCGCCGAGGAGAAGGTCGACTTCACGCGCGAGCTGGCGGCGAACATCGTCCGCTCCCCGCACGGCCAGGCCGTCGCCTACCCGGTCGTCGAGTCCCGGCAGGTCGACGGCGTCTGTGACACCGTGATCGCGCCCGCGCCGAACCTGTCCGACGAGCTGGCCGGCCAGGCGCAGGAGCTCGCCCTGCGGATCGCCAAGGAACTCGACGTCGTCGGGCACCTCGCCGTGGAGCTGTTCGAGACGCGCGACGGCCGGATCCTCGTCAACGAGCTCGCCATGCGTCCGCACAACTCCGGTCACTGGACCCAGGACGGGGCGATCACCTCGCAGTTCGCCAACCACGTCCGCGCCGTCCTCGACCTCCCGCTGGGCGATCCGCGCCCGCGCGCCCCGTGGACGGTCATGTGCAATGTGCTGGGCGGGGACTACCCGGACATGTACTACGCCTACCTGCACTGCATGGCCCGTGACCCCCAGCTCAAGATCCACATGTACGGCAAGGACGTGAAGCCCGGCCGCAAGGTGGGGCACGTCAACACCTACGGCGACGACCTGGACGACGTGCTGGAGCGCGCGCGTCACGCCGCCGGCTATCTGCGAGGAACGATCACCGAATGAGCCCTGTGAGCCCCGTCGTAGGCATCGTCATGGGATCCGACTCCGACTGGCCCGTCATGGAGGCCGCGGCGCAGGCCCTGGACGAGTTCGAGATCGCGTACGAGGTCGACGTCGTCTCCGCGCACCGGATGCCGCGCGAGATGGTCGCGTACGGCGAGGAGGCCGCCGACCGCGGTCTGAAGGCGATCATCGCGGGCGCCGGCGGCGCCGCCCATCTCCCCGGGATGCTCGCCTCGGTGACCCCGCTCCCGGTCATCGGCGTACCGGTCCCGCTGAAGTACCTCGACGGCATGGACTCGCTCCTCTCCATCGTGCAGATGCCGGCCGGTGTGCCGGTGGCCACGGTCTCCGTCGGCGGCGCGCGCAACGCCGGTCTGCTCGCGGCCCGGATCCTCGCCACGCACGACGCCGAACTGCTCGGCAGGATGCGGGAGTTCCAGCAGGAGCTGAACGACCAGGCGACCGAGAAGGGCAAGCGGCTGCGGGCCAAGGTCGAGGGCTCGGAGTCGTTCGGCTTCGCCAAGTGAGCCGCCCGGCGAGCACGCCGGCAGGCGCGTCGGCAGGTGCTTCGACGGGCGCTTCGACGGGTACGCCGGCAGGCGTTTCGGCGGGCGCGTCGGAACGCCTGGCGGAAGCCCTCGAACTGCTGGCGGACCACCCCGTCGTCGACGGCCACAACGATCTCCCCTGGGCGCTGCGCAAGAACGCCGGATACGACCTGGACCGGCTCGACATCGCGGCCGACCAGACCGGCGCGCTCCACACCGACCTCGCCCGGCTGCGGGCCGGCGGCGTCGGCGCGCAGTTCTGGTCGGTGTACGTCTCCACGGAGCTGACCGGGGACGACGCGGTCAGCGCCACCCTGGAGCAGATCGACGTCGTCGACCAGCTCCTGGAGCGGTACGCGGGCGAGCTGGCCCCCGCCCTGACCGCGGACGACATGGAGTCGGCGCGGAAGCAGGGCCGTATCGCGTCCCTCAAGGGCGCCGAGGGCGGCCACTCCCTCAACAACTCCCTCGCCACCCTGCGCGCGCTGCACACCCTGGGCGTGCGCTACATGACGCTCACGCACAACGACAACACCGCGTGGGCCGACTCGGCGACCGACGAGCCGGGCGTCGGCGGGCTCTCGCCGTTCGGCCACGAGGTCGTCCGGGAGATGAACCGCACCGGCGTCCTCGTCGACCTCTCGCACGTCGCCGCGACGACGATGCGGGACGCGCTGGACACCTCCGTCGCGCCGGTGATCTTCTCGCACTCCTCGTCGCTCGCCATCTGCGACCACCCGCGGAACATCCCGGACGACGTGCTGGAGCGGCTGCCGGGGAACGGCGGGGTCGCGATGGCCACGTTCGTACCGAAGTTCATCCTGCCCGCCGCCGTCGAGTGGACGGCCCGCGCGGACGACAACCTGCGGGCGCACGGCTTCCACCACCTCGACACCACCGCCGAGGCGATGAAGCTCCACCGCGCCTTCGAGGCCGAGAACCCGCGCCCGATCGCCACCGCGGCGACGGTGGCGGACCACCTCGACCACATGCGCGAGGTTGCCGGCGTCGATCACATCGGCATCGGCGGCGACTACGACGGTACGGCGTTCACACCGGCCGGCCTCGACGACGTCGCGGGCTATCCGAACCTGATCGCCGAGCTCCTCCACCGCGGCTGGTCCCACGCCGACCTGGCGAAGCTGACGTGGTCCAACACGGTCCGCGTCCTGCGCGACGCCGAGGCGGTCTCCCGCGACCTGCGCGCCCGCCGCGGACCGTCGAACGCGACGATCGACTCCCTGGACGCGCAAGGGTCGTGACGGGACGTCAGTCCCGCGGGCCGATGGCGCCCCGCTCCCGGTTCGCGCTCCGTCGAACCGGGAGCGCTCGGTCCAGGGCCGGCCGCGCCGCGTCCCGTAGGCGCCGCCCGCCGGCTCCCGCAGCCGAGACGACGGGCCCCGGCCGCTGAGCGACCGGCGTACGGCGTCGGCGCGGAGTGGATCACGGCCACGGACGACCGAGCGCTCACGCCTCCCCCGAACGGCCTACTCCACCGCTCGTCACAAGGGGCTTCGTGCCACGGTGGGCGGTACTGCCTCGTTCAGTTCGGAGTTGTTACGCCATGGCAGATCTTGAAGATCACCATCCCTTCGCCGTCGAGCACACCGGTGCCGCATCCGATGACCTAGACGCCCCCGAACAACCGCTGCCTCTCGACGAGTTGACCCGTGCGCAGGCACTGCTCGCCGCGCAGCCCGTCGTCGAGGGGCACACGATCCCACCCCACGTGTTCGATCCCGAGGACCCTGCGCCGGTGCGGGCGGCGGAGGCCGGGGCGCAGCTCTGGTCCCTGCGCGACGAGGGCGTCGTCGGCACGCTGCGCCGGATCGACGGGCTCCGCGCGCTCGTCTCCGCCTACCCCGAGGAGCTGCGCCTCGCCCAGAGCACCGCCGAGATGGGCCACGCCGTCAACTGCGGCCGGGTCGCGGCGCTCCTGGGGCCGGTGAGCTGGTCGGCGCTCGCCGGCTCGATCGCCGCGGTCCGGGCGTACCACGCGCTCGGGGTACGGGCCGTCAGCCTCACCCGCTTCGACGGCTTCGCCCGCGAGGCCGTACGGGAGGTGAACCGCCTCGGGCTCGTCGTGGACCTCTCCGGGGCCGACCCGGAGACGGCCCGCCGGACCCTCGCGCTCACCAGGGCCCCGGTCCTGCTGACCCGCGCGGAACCGGAGGAGGTGACGGACGACGTCCTAGGCCTGCTCGGCGAGAACGGCGGCGTCTGCATGCTCCCGGTGACCGAGGACCTGACGGCGACCGCCGACGCCCTCGACCGCGTCCGCGCCCTGGCGGGCCCGCACTGTGTGGGCCTGTCGCACACCACGGACCCGGCGGCCGGCTACGCCCCGCTCTTCGCCGAGCTCCTGCGCCGCGACTGGCCCGCCCGTGACCTGATCGGGCTCTCCCACGACAACGCCACGCGGACCCTGCGGGAGGCGGAGTTCCTCGCCCGCACGTCCCGTCTGCGCCGCGCGGCCTGATTACGGGAAAGGTCCCGCCCCCCGAGGGAGGCGGGACCTTTCCCGGTCCGAACGATTCGCTACGCCCGCGGACGCCCCATCGCGCGGTACGTCCAGCCCGCGTCGCGCCACCGCGTCGCGTCCAGCGCGTTGCGGCCGTCCAGGATCACTCGCGAGCCGACCGCTCCGGCCAGCTCCGCCGGGTCGAGTTCGTCGCGGAACTCGCGCCACTCGGTGAGGTGCAGCACGACGTCCGCCCCGCGTACCGCGTCCAGGGCCGACTCCGCGTACCCCAGCGTCGGGAAGAGCCGGCGGGCGTTCGCCATGCCCTTCGGGTCGTAGACCGTGACCTGTCCGCCCTGGAGGTGGATCTGTCCGGCCACGTTCAGCGCCGGCGAGTCCCGTACGTCGTCCGAGTCCGGCTTGAACGTCGCGCCGAGCACCGCGACCCGCTTGCCGAGGAACGACCCTCCGCCGACCGCGTCCCGCGCCATCTCGACCATCTGGCCGCGCCGCCGCATGTTGATGGAGTCGATCTCGCGCAGGAAGGTCAGCGCCTGGTCCGCGCCCAGCTCGCCCGCCCGCGCCATGAACGCGCGGATGTCCTTCGGAAGACAGCCGCCGCCGAAGCCGATCCCGGCCCGCAGGAACTTGGACCCGATCCGCTCGTCGTAGCCGATCGCCTCCGCCAGCTTCGCGACATCACCGCCTGCGGCCTCGCAGACCTCCGCCATCGCGTTGATGAAGGAGATCTTGGTCGCGAGGAAGGAGTTCGCCGCGGTCTTCACCAGCTCCGCCGTCGGGAAGTCCGTCACCACGAAGGGCGTGCCCTCGCCGATCGGCCCGGCGTACACCTCGCGCAGCAGCTTCTCCGCCCGCTCGCTCCGCACGCCGGCGACCACACGGTCCGGGTGGAGCGTGTCGTTCACCGCGAAGCCCTCGCGCAGGAACTCCGGGTTCCAGGCCAGCTCGACGCCCTCCGGCAGCAGTTCCGCGAGCCGCTCGGCGGAGCCGACCGGCACGGTCGACTTGCCGACGACCAGCGCGCCCTCGCGCACCACACCGGCCAGCGAGCCGAAGGCCGCGTCGACGTAGCTCATGTCACACGCGTACTCGCCGTGCTTCTGCGGGGTGTTGACGCAGACGAAGTGCACATCGCCGAAGGCGCCGACCTCCTCCCAGGAGGTGGTGAAGCGCAGCCGCCCCGTCGACCCCTCGATCCCGGCGACGTGCCGGGAGAGCAGCTCCTCGAGGCCGGGCTCGTACATCGGTACGCGACCGGTGGCGAGCAGCTCGATCTTCTCGGGCACGACGTCGAGGCCGAGCACCTCGAAGCCGAGCTCCGCCATGGCCGCTGCGTGCGTGGCGCCGAGGTAGCCGGTGCCGATCACGGTGATCTTGAGGGCCATACGGGACTCCAGTGAGGTCGGGCGGAATGCCTGCCCGAGCATAGTCGGGCCCTGGCCGGGGGCCCGGACACGCCCTACCATTTGTGTTACTTAACGGTAGTTAGCAGATGTGGGAGTGAATGAGCATGGCGGCTTCTGCCGATTTCGACCTGTATCGCCTGTCCGAGGAGCACGACATGCTCCGGGAGACGGTCCGTGCGCTGGCGGAGGCGAAGATCACGCCGTTCGCGGCGGCGGTCGACGAGGAGGGCCGGTTCCCCCAGGAGGCGCTGGACGCGCTGGTCGCGGCCGACCTGCACGCGGTGCACGTTCCGGAGTCCTACGGCGGCGCCGGCGCGGACGCGCTGGCGACGGTGATCGTGATCGAGGAGGTCGCCCGCGCCTGCGGTTCGTCCTCGCTGATCCCGGCGGTCAACAAGCTCGGCTCGCTCCCGGTGATCCTGTCCGGTTCGGAGGAGCTGAAGAAGAAGTACCTCGGCCCCCTCGCCAAGGGCGAGGCGATGTTCTCCTACGCCCTGTCCGAGCCGGACGCCGGCTCCGACGCCGCCGGGATGAAGACCCGCGCGGTGCGTGACGGCGACTTCTGGGTCCTCAACGGCGTCAAGCGGTGGATCACCAA